>JAHEGI010000011.1:48838-74764 GCA_024639785.1 Cryomorphaceae bacterium | reverse complement strand
GTAAACGAAACATGACGCTGCTCGGGTTGTGCGGCTGAAGTGGTACGTGGAAAAGTTTTCATATACCCAAGATTACCGATTTTGAATGAATTAACTTGAACCTCATGCGTCAGATTATCCACAGTTCTCTTGCCCCCGAGCCGATCGGCCCCTACAGCCAAGCGGTTCGTGCCGGTGATTTTATTTTTGTTTCGGGCCAAATTGCCCTTGATCCCGAGACGGGTGACTTAAAAATGGCTACACTGGCTGAAGAGGTTCAATTGGTACTGAAAAACCTTTGTGCCGTGCTACATGCCGCGGGAGCTAGCCCAAAAGATGTGGTCAAATGCAGCATTTTTCTATCTGACATGGCCCTCTTTGCGCAAGTCAACACCTACTACGCCCAGGTTTTCGGGGATTCGGCCCCAGCGCGTGAGACCGTCGCGGTCGCAGGCCTTCCTAAAGGCGTTCGAGTCGAGATTTCTGCCACGGCCTACCTACCTTTGTAGGTATCTAAAATTTTGATCTTTTCACGATGGAATACGATGTGATTGTTTTGGGCTCTGGCCCCGGCGGCTATGTGGCTGCGATCCGTGCAAGCCAATTGGGTTTGAAGACTGCGGTAGTAGAAAAGGAAAACCTCGGAGGAGTATGCCTGAATTGGGGCTGTATTCCCACGAAGGCTCTCATTAAAAGCGCCCAGGTATTTGAATACATCCAACATGCCGAAGAGTACGGAATCACCGTGAAAGAAGCCAAGCACGATTTTGGCAAAGTGGTCAAGCGCAGCCGCGATGTAGCGGATGGCATGAGCAAAGGCATTCAATTCTTGATGAAGAAGAATAAAATTGATGTAGTGATGGGCTACGGAAAAGTTCTTCCGGGCAAGAAACTCGAGGTGAAAGGCGAAAGCGGCACCCAGATTCTTTCTGCCAAGCACATCATTTTGGCGACGGGCGGACGCTCGCGTCAACTACCCAACCTGCCACAGGATGGAGAAAAAATTATTGGATACCGCGAGGCGATGACGTTGGCCAAGCAGCCCAAGTCTATGGTTATTGTTGGCTCTGGGGCCATTGGTGTTGAGTTTGCCTATGTCTACCATGCCATGGGCACCAAGGTGACCATCATGGAGTATTTGCCCGCGATCGTGCCGAATGAGGATGTCGATGTTTCACAAGCCTTGGAACGTCAGTTCAAAAAGAATGGAATGGACATTCACACGAGCACAGAAGTTACCAAGGTGGACACCTCCGGTAAAGGCTGCGTGCTGACCTATAAGAATGCGCAAGGCGAGCACACCATGGAATGCGATGTGGTCCTAAGCGCTGTTGGGGTTGAAACCAACATCGAAAACATTGGCCTTGAATCCGTTGGCATCAAAACGGAAAAAGGTCGCGTCGTGGTAGACGATGTCTACCGCACCAGCGTTCCTGGATACTATGCCATTGGGGACATTGTAAAAGGGCAAGCCCTGGCGCACGTGGCTTCGGCCGAAGGCATCATTTGCGTAGAGGCCATAGCAGGCCACCATCCGGCGGCGTTGGACTATGGCAATATTCCTGGTTGCACCTACTGCTCGCCTGAAATTGCTTCAGTTGGCATGACGGAAAAGGCGGCCAAAGAAGCGGGCTATGAAATCAAAGTGGGCAAGTTCCCATTCTCTGCCTCCGGCAAGGCGTCTGCTGCTGGGGCCAAGGAAGGATTTGTAAAAATGATTTATGACGCCAAATACGGTGAACTTCTAGGGGCTCACATGATTGGTGCCAATGTCACCGAAATGATTGCAGAAATCGTAGCGGCTCGAAAGCTCGAAACCACGGGTATGGACCTCCTCAAGACGGTGCACCCGCACCCAACGATGAGTGAAGCCGTCATGGAAGCCACGGCTGCAGCCTATGATGAAGTAATTCACCTATAAGCCCATGCCAATCCGCCTTCGTGCCTCCGAAATTCTCCATGGCTTTGAGCGCTTTTTGCTCTCAGTGCCTGAATGGCAGGCGGAAAGCGGTGAAATTGTCGCCTTGCTCGGACCTTCGGGTTCGGGCAAGAGCACGTTCTTGAATGTCCTCGGTGCACGGATGGTCCCAGATGAGGGCAAAGTGTGGTATGGAAGTACCCCACATCTCCGAGTTCCTCTAGTGCCGGGTCATCCGCGAATTAAAATGGTGCGTCAAGACTTTGGTCAAATGCCCTACAAGACGGTGCGGGACAATCTCTTAGAATATGCAGGCATCCGCAGTGAAGCTGCCGAGGATCGTGCGGTTCGCAAGTGGATTCGTACCCTTGATTTGGCGCCAGCGCTCACGGAAAAAGCCAAAGGGCTTTCTGGAGGTGAACTGCAGCGCTTGGCAATTGGACAGGCGTTAATTGCACGACCAGGGGTGTTACTGCTGGATGAACCCTTCTCCCATCTGGATCCCTTCCACAAGCGTCGTTTGCAGGACCTACTCCGCGAATGGCAACTCCGTTCTAAGGCAACGGTCGTGATGGTCGTACATGATGTGCGGGATGCCATGGAATGGGCGGATCGTATCGATGTCATGCAAGATGGAAGCCTCGTAGAAAGCGGTAGCCCGGAGTCGATCTATAGTCGCCCGCGTACGCATGCGATGGCACATGCCTTCGGACGAATAAATGAACGCCCGCTGAAAGCGATTTCCGAGTCACTGGCGAAGCATCCGGCGGCCTTTGTCATTGACGAAACGTGGTATTTGCGTCCAGAGCATCTGTCCGAAACCGAAGTGCCTCAAGCGGCCCAACGTGAGCGGGTAGAGCGCAGCGGTCATGCCGCTCTTCAGATTTGGACTAGCCCGTCCGGTCCCTGGTATACGCGCTTGTAACCGAATCGCAGCCCGTGCTGGGCTGCCAGAAAACAAAAAAGCCGGTGCAATGCACCGGCTTTTTCTATAATCAGCAGAACCTTACTTACTTCACTTTATCGACAACGGCTTTGAACGCTTCGGGGTGGTTCATGGCCAAATCAGCCAAGACCTTCCGGTTGAGTTCAATGTTGTTGGCGTGCAGCTTGCCCATCAATTGGCTGTAGGAAATACCGTTGATACGGGCTCCAGCGTTGATACGAGCAATCCACAAAGCGCGGAAGTTGCGTTTTTTGTTGCGGCGATCGCGGTATGCATACTGCAGACCTTTCTCGACGGCGTTTTTAGCGACCGTCCACACATTTTTGCGGCGGCCGAAGTAGCCTTTGGCCATGGCCATCACACGTTTGCGACGGGCACGAGAGGCGACATTATTTACTGAACGTGGCATAGTTTACATTTTTTTTGGCAGCGCGGCAGAAGACTCTACACTTAGGGGCGTTTGCACAGGGTGAATGGTTACCAAACAGGATTACAGAACCAACTGCTCCTTAATAGACTTAACGTCGGACTTGTGGACCAACGTGGCATGCGTCAAACGACGCTTGCGATCGGTTGCCTTTTTGGTCAAGATGTGACTCTTGAAGGCATGCTTGCGCTTGATTTGCCCAGTGCCGGTTAGCTTGAAACGCTTCTTAGCGCTGGACTTGGTTTTCATCTTAGGCATAGTTCCTTCGATTTGGGGTTGCTGATTATTTCTTTTTAATAGGAGCGATCAGAATGAACATCCGCTTGCCTTCTAAGTGGGGGAGGGCCTCCACTTTTCCCAGGTCCGAAACATCCTGCGCCAAGCGCAACAAGAGCAATTCGCCTTGCTCTTTGTAGATGATGGAGCGTCCCCGGAAGAACACAAAGGATTTCAGCTTAGCGCCTTCTTCCAAAAACTTACGTGCATGCTTCAACTTAAACTCGTAGTCGTGGTCATCGGTTTGGGGTCCAAATCGAATTTCCTTGATGACTACTTTTTGCGCCTTGGCAGCAATTTCCTTCTGCTTTTTCTTCTGGTCGTAGA
This sequence comes from Cryomorphaceae bacterium, assembly GCA_024639785.1. Lineage (GTDB taxonomy): Bacteria > Bacteroidota > Bacteroidia > Flavobacteriales > Schleiferiaceae > TMED14. The sequence continues at coordinate 70,891 of JAHEGI010000011.1, read as the reverse complement.
GGAACTTTTTATAGTCGATGATTTTGCAAACGGGCGGATCCGCCTTTTCTGCAATCATGACCAAATCGAGTTCTTCGGCTTGGGCCATGGCCATTGCTTCACGGGAAGAAATGACAATAGGTTCTTGACCTTCGCGAAGTAAACGAATCTGTGATTCGCGAATCGCGTCGTTGATTTTGTGCGGGTTTTCGGGAACAACGGGTCGGTAAGGACCTCGTCCACGTCCACCACTTTTGCGGAAGGGCTGTGCCAGAGTTTTTGAGTTTAATTACTATTTAACATGCGTCAAAACTGGGCCAAACGGCTGGAAATCTCTTCGTTGATAAGAGAGCTAAATGCCTCAATATCAAATGTTCCAAGGTCTCCTTGACCGTGACGGCGAACCGACAGTTGGCCACTTTCAACTTCTTTCTCACCAACGATAATCATGAAGGGAATCTTCTTCACTTCCGCGTCGCGGATCTTCCGACCGATCTTTTCATTCCGATCGTCAATGAGGGCGCGAATATCGGACATTTCTAACAGACTGACAACCTGTTCGGCATAGTCGTGAAAACGTTCTGATATCGGGAGGACAATAACCTGATCTGGGGTGAGCCAAAGTGGGAAGTTTCCCGCACAGTGTTCGAGTAGTACAGCGACGAAACGCTCCATAGAACCGAAGGGGGCGCGGTGAATCATCACCGGGCGGTGCATCTCATTGTCGGCGCCTTTGTATTCCAAATCAAATCGCTCAGGAAGGTTGTAATCCACTTGGACGGTCCCTAATTGCCATTGGCGACCGAGGGCATCCTTGACCATGAAGTCCAATTTTGGGCCATAAAAAGCGGCTTCGCCGTATTCGACGACCGTGTTTAAGCCCTTTTCTTCCGCCGCCTGGATGATTGCCGCTTCTGCCTTGTCCCAATTTTCCGTGGAACCGATGTATTTGCCCGGGTTTTCCGGGTCACGAAGACTTACTTGGGCGGTGTAGTTCTCAAAATCTAAGGTTTTGAAAATGTAGAGTACCAAGTCAATGACCTTCTTGAATTCTTCGAGAAGTTGATCGGGCGTACAGAATAAATGCGCATCGTCCTGCGTAAATCCGCGAACCCGCGTCAAACCGTGCAATTCACCCGATTGTTCGTAGCGATAAACCGTTCCAAATTCCGCAAATCGAATCGGCAAATCCCGATATGAACGTGGGGAGGATTTGTAAATCTCGCAGTGGTGCGGGCAGTTCATAGGCTTGAGGAAGTACTCTTCGCCCTCTTCCGGGGTGCGGATAGGCTGGAAGCTGTCCTTGCCATATTTCTCATAGTGGCCCGAACACACATAGAGCTCTTTATTGCCAATATGAGGCGTGATGACCCCTTGGTATCCCGCTTTTTTCTGTGCTTTCTTCAAGAATTGCTCGAGACGCTCGCGCAACGCGGCACCTTTAGGAAGCCACATAGGCAATCCTTGGCCGACGCGTTGAGAGAAGGTGAAGAGTTCCAACTCCTTACCCAACTTTCGGTGATCGCGTTTTTTCGCCTCTTCCAACAGGGTCAAGTGCTCTTGGAGCATGGAGGCCTTAGGGAAGGAAACTCCGTAGACGCGAGACAGCTGAGGATTGTTCTCGTTGCCTCGCCAATAGGCACCGGCCACGCTCATGACTTTGGCTGCTTTGATCCCGCCTGTATTTGGAATATGGCCACCACGGCACAAATCGGTAAAGTTGCTGTGATCACAAAAAGTGATCGTGCCATCTTCCAAATTTTGGATTAATTCCGTCTTGTAGGGGTTGTTGGCATAGGTAGCTAAAGCCTCTGCTTTCGATACTGGGCGCAGTTTGAATTCGGCTTTTTCGCGCGCAAATTCCAACATCTGCTTTTCGACCTTTTCAAAATCACCTTCGCCAAAGGATTCCCCTTGAAAATCGACATCGTAGTAGAATCCGTTCTCAATGGCGGGGCCAATGGTCAGCAGGGCATTCGGGTAAAAATGCAAAATGGACTGAGCCAAAACGTGGGCAGAGGAGTGCCAAAAGGCTTCTTTCCCCTCAGGCTGTTCCCAGGTATAAAACACCAGGCGTCCAGAAGCGGGCAGGGGATCGTTCAATTCCACCGTGCTGCCTTCCCATTTCGCGGTCAATGCATTTTGGGCAAGCCCGCGGGAAATCGACTCAGCCACTTGAAGGGCGCTTGTTCCGGCGGGGTACGAACGGACGGAACCGTCCGGTAATGTGATATCAATCATGTCTTCGGTACAAATGAAGTTCGGCCGCAAAGGTAGGCCTTCCCCGTATCTTTGCCCCATGACACACGAGGAAATTCTGGGGATTTTAAATGAGCGCTGCGCAGGCACGTTGATGGAAACCCTTTCCATAGAGTACACCGGGATGACCGAGCAAACGCTGACGGCCCGCATGCCCGTGACCCCAGCCCACATGCAGCCCATCGGGTTGCTACACGGCGGTGCCACCGTGAGTCTAGCGGAAACTGTCGGCTCGGCGGCTTCCCATATTTTTCTCGAAGACCCCCATCATTTTGTGGCGGTTGGCCAAGAGATCGCAGCCAATCATGTCCGGTCTGCGCGTTCTGGCTACGTTCATGCCACCGCCGTTTTCTTGCACAAGGGACGCCGTTCCCATGTCTTAGAAATTCGCGTGGTCGATGATGAAGGCAAGTTGATTTCATTTGTCAAGATGACCAATGCCATTGTGGAACGTACGAGTAAAGCGCGTTCATGAACGGTTTTGCCCTACTTCGCGAGCCAGGTGGCCCAGCCAATCACTTTGAACTCCAAGCCAATACGCATGGAGCCTTTTTATTTGCGCCGTTTTCTGGCCCCGTGGAGCGCTATGAGGTTTTGTCGCGTAGCGAAGGCGAATCTGCCTTGAAGCAGGCGACGCAAGCCCTCGGGGCCGCCCATTGGCCGGACATCCGCATCCAATCTTCGCATGACCAGCAGGCCTATGAAGCCCTCGTAGATTCCGCCCGCAGAGCCTGTGATGAGGGCGCTTTGGAAAAGGTCGTTCTTTCTCGATGTCAAGCCTATGCGGAGGTTCAAATTGAGCCGATGGAAACCTTCAATCGCCTCTGTGCGAGTTATCCCGGAGCCACCGTGTACATGATCTTTCGAATGGGCCAAAGCCTGTGGATGGGTGCAACTCCGGAGTGCTTAGTCGAAACGCTCGGAAACAATGTCAAGACAATGAGTTTGGCAGGAACGCGCCTGGCTGGTCAATCAGGATCTTGGGGTACAAAAGAACGCGAAGAACAGAATCTAGTTACGCGAGACATAACGCACATGCTTCAAGTCCTTGGGTGTAAGCAGCTCACCATTGAAGGGCCTACCGTCATGAATGCGGGCCCAGTGGAACATCTATGTTCGATCATTCAAGGTGAAAAAAATGGCTCGAGTTCCGAAGAGATTGCGCGTGCCTTGCATCCGACACCCGCCGTGGGAGGTTTACCTCGTGCGCAAGCTTCTACCTTTATTCGCCAACGCGAAGGCTATGATCGTCGATTTTATGCGGGATTTTTTGGGTATAGCCAGGGAGACCGCTCCGTCTTTTATGTGAATTTGCGCTGCCTTGAATGGGCTGCAGACGGCCTGCTATGCTATGCAGGCGGTGGCATTACCTCCAAAAGTGATCCTCGCCATGAATGGCAGGAAACAGAGCAAAAACTTAAGACGCTCGAGCGCGTTATCTTCGGGTAATGACCTCATCTTTTCAACCACTTGCTGCGCTAATCGCCCAGGCTGTTTCTGAACTGAAACCATGCCTTCGTGTGGCTTCACCCGGCAGTCGGAATGCCCCATTGATTGAGGCATTCGCTGAATTGCCTGGAGATGAAATCGTGGTGCTGGATGAGCGTTCGGCAGCCCACATTGCTTTGGGGGCGGCGATTCGTCGCATGCACCCAGCGGTGGCCTATTGCACCAGTGGCACGGCCGGAATGAACTATGGCCCAGCGGTTGCCGAGGCCTTTTATCAGCGCATCCCCTTGCTGGTCATTACCGCAGATCGCCCAAAGCATTTGATTGATCAAGGGCATGGACAGAGCATACGTCAGGAGGGCCTATTTACGGCCCATGTGCGTGGCCAAGCCAATCTGGACCCATCCCTGACTTTGGCGGAGAATATGCGCCTGCTCCAGCACGCGTTGTTGGGTTTGGAGGAAGGTCCAGTACATATCAATGTTCCCTTTGAAGAGCCACTTTATGGTCGTCCAAGCCTTCCACAGGAGTTCCAGACGGAATTCGGGCCTTCGCCTGTGAAGGCTCCCTTGGAGTTAATCCTGCCCGAATGGCTCAAAGAGTCACACCGGCCGCTGTTAATTATTGGCCAATGGAACCCCGCTTGGGGCTCTGCACTGCGCTTGGTGGAGCAATTACGGTCAAAAGGATGGCTCATCGCCGCAGAGCACCTATCCAACCTTCCGGCCAAACTGGCTTTGAACTTGGAAGATGCCTGGGTTCATGCCCCTGCGGCACGCGTGGACGCTATTGTTAGTTTGGGTGGAGCGTGGATCGCCAAGGAGTCAAAGAAACGTCTTGCCGGCACCCCCCATTGGCATATTGGGCCTTCAGCGCCCCATCCGGATCTTTTTGGAAGCCTTAAAGAGTCTTCAGAAATGCGGCCCTATGAAGCCTTGAAAGCCTTGGCGCTCATCTCGCCGAGCTTTGAGCCCTCTTGGGCGCGGATTTGGGTGCAGCAGCGAGCCTACCCTTGCCAGAATTGGTCAGATCTCTGGGCACATGAATTCATCGCTCAGCATGCGCCAGAAGGCATGGATGTGCATTGGGCAAATTCAACTTCCGTGCGGTACGGAGTGCATACCTGGTCCCACGGGGGGTGGGTGGGTGACTATGCCCACTTTGCCAATCGCGGGGCGAGTGGCATCGATGGATGTAGTGCTACGGCGCTCGGTTCTGCCATCGTATCCAATCGCCCAAGTCTGATGATGACGGGCGAATTAGCTTTTTTCTACGACCCTAATGGGATGCTTCATGACGAAATTCCACCCGGCTTAAAAGTGATCATTTTCAATAATTCGGGAGGAAATATTTTTCAGTGGCTCAAGGGCCCGAAGGAATCTGCCCGGCTGGATAGCCACTATCGCTGGGGACATGGTCGCAGCTCAGAGCACCTGGCTGCGCATTTGGGCTTGCCCTACCGTGCCGTCCATCAATCCCAAGACTTAGAAGAGGGCTGCGCTTGGCTTTGGTCGCAACCCGAAGCGAGTATCCTCGAACTTTTTACGGACCCCAATCAAAGTGAACAATCCTGGAAGCAGCGCTTTCAGCCTTAATTTTACCCCATGAATCAGCCCATTACTTGGACGAGCATCCAGACGTACTCGGATATCCGTTTTGAATTTTTCAATGGCATTGCCAAAATCACCATCAATCGCCCAGAGGTATACAATGCGTTTCGTCCGGAAACCAATGTTCAGATGCTGGAGGCCATGGACATTTGTCGGGAGCGCTCCGACATCCGTGTGGTGGTCCTGACCGGTGAAGGGGAAAAAGCTTTTTGTAGCGGTGGGGATCAAAACGTGAAAGGGGTTGGAGGATATGTCGGTGAAGACGGCGTACCGCGTTTAAACGTGCTTGATTTACACAAGAAAATCCGCGAAATCCCTAAGCCTGTCGTGGCGATGGTGAATGGATATGCGATTGGAGGAGGGCACGTATTGCACGTAGTGTGTGATTTGACCATCGCCTCCGACAACGCGCGCTTTGGCCAAACGGGTCCGAAAGTGGGAAGTTTTGATGCTGGCTTTGGATCGAGCTATTTGGCGCGCCACGTGGGTCAAAAGAAAGCCCGTGAAATTTGGTTCCTCTGCCAGCAATACACCGCAAAGGAGGCCGAAGAAATGGGTATGGTCAACAAGGTTGTGCCCCTGGCAGATCTTGAAGCGACTACGGTGGAGTGGTGCCAAATCATGATGATGCGTTCGCCTATGGCCTTGCGTATGATCAAGCGCGGCTTGAATGCCGAACTAGATGGCCAGCGAGGGCTCATGGAATTTGCGGGCGACGCCACACTCATGTACTACCTCATGGAAGAGGCGCAGGAGGGCAAACGAGCCTTCTTGGAAAAGCGTGACCCCGACTTCGGCAAATTCCCGATCTTCCCTTAATGTCAAATTGGGCCATTTGGATTCAAGCGGCGCGTCCACGGACCTTGCCCTTGGCGTTGGCATGCATTGCCCTCGGAACGCTCATTGCTGCTGATCATGGGAGTTTTAATGTGTGGGTACTCGCCGCGACGGTGCTCACGGCGACGGCCTATCAGATTCTGTCCAACTTAGCCAATGACCTGGGCGATGGACTTTCAGGAGCAGATGCGCATCGCACTGGAGCGCATGGCGTGGAACAAAGAGCGGTGGGCAGCGGTCAAGTTCAGCTCACTCAAATGCGTCGGGCGGTTCAAATTCTCACAGCCATTAGTGTCTTTTTTACGGCTTGGACGGTGTGGATTGGCACGCAAGGCATGCCTTGGTTTGCGACAATGTCATTTGCTCTGCTTGGATTGATGGCGATCGTGGCGGCGCGGGGATACACCTTGGGTTGGTCCTACGGGTACCGCGGCTGGGGCGATGTCTTTGTCATGCTATTTTTTGGACCCGTAGGGGTGGTTGGATCGTATGTCCTTCAGAGCCACCAGTGGGAATCCATCGTACTCTTACCCGGTCTTGCGATCGGCTTATTAGCAGCCTCTGTGCTCAATCTCAATAACATGCGTGACGTGGAAACCGACCGTTTGGCGGGAAAGCGCACCCTCGCGTTGCGCATGGGGCTCCCCATGGCTCGGGTGTATCAAACGGTGTTGATTCTGGAAGCCTACATCGCGGCGACTGCCTATGTTTTTCTTCAAACAGAAATGACCTGTAGTCGCAGTTTTCTCTATTTGGCTACCCTCCCCTTGCTCGGGGAAGGAGTGTACAAGATGTGGAAGGCCAAAAGCCCCGCCGCATTCGATGCGCTGCTCAAGCCGACGGCTCTGCAATCGGTGCTCTTCGCCTTGTTGCTTGGACTCGGCTTGTTGATCGATGCCAACCAATGCGCTAAGCCCTTGTTTTAATCGGATGAAGGCGAGCTACTGGCCCTATACGTATCAGTTTATTCGCCCCGCTGGGACTTCCCGGGGGGTGCTTCATCAAAAGCCTGGCTATTTTCTTGAAGTCGAGGCCTTGGGTTTTCGTGGGCAGGGCGAGTGTGGCTTGCTGCCTGGGTTATCCCTCGATGACCGACCAAATTACGTGGAGGCGCTCGAGCAACTCTGCGCGCAGATTCAAGCACTTGGCACCGACCATTGGTCTGCTTGGGCAGAGGAAGGAATACCCAACGAGGTCTATCAAGCTTGGCAACCTTGGCCAAGTCTATTATTTGCCTTGGAACAGGCCCTTTGGTCATGGGCGGCTGATCAAGCAGGTCGCGGAGCCAAGCAGCTTTTTGACACCACTTTTTGTCGGGGAGAAATGGGCATTCCAATCAATGGGTTGCTCTGGATGGGAGACCATTGTTACCAGAGTGAACAGATGGAACAGCGCTTGAAGTCCGGCTATGCATGTCTAAAAATGAAGGTAGGGGCTTTAGACTTTGCCCAAGAATGTGCACTGCTCAAGGATATGCGCCACCTCGGCCCTGCGGAACTTGAACTTAGGGTGGATGCCAATGGGGCTTGGGACGCAAACCAAGCCCTAGCACGGATGGAGGCCCTAGCCGCTTTTGGATTGCATTCCATTGAACAACCCTGCCCATCTGCGGATCGGGAGGCCTTAGCGCGGGTGGCGCGTGAAGGAGCCATGCCGATAGCTTTAGATGAAAGTCTTATTGGGGTGCATACGGCGGAGGAGCGGGACCGCTTGTTAGATGCGATCCAACCTTCATATATCGTGTTAAAACCCTCTCTTCTGGGAGGAGCCAGAAGTTGTGAGGACTGGATTGTTCGCGCAGAAGCGCGCGGAATTGCTTGGTGGGTTACTTCTGCCTTGGAGGGTTCCATTGGGTTATCTGCGATCGCACAATGGGCTTCCACGCTCGAAAACTTGCAAGGGTATCAGGGATTTGGCACGGGAAGTCTCTACCAAAATAATCTTCCTCCACGGACGGAAGTACGATCAGGTTTCCTATGGATGCTTTGACCTTGCTCACCTTTCATCCTAGCTGCGACGAGAGCCGCAGAAATTCGGTCATGGAACAAGCCCAAAAATGGTGTTCTGACGAGGTGGTGCTGGCCCTGCAGAGTAGTGGAAGTACGGGCCCAGTTAAAACCTCGATGCGGGACCGTTCCCTGATTATAAAGAGTATCGAAGCAACGGCACGCACCTTTGGTCTTATGCCGGGAATGCGGACGGCCTTGGCGATGGATGTACATGGCACGGGGGGGCGCTTGATGCTTTGGCGGGCCCTGCACCTCGGTATGCACTGTGAGATTTTACCCGTTCAGCGGAAAGTTGAATGGGCGGGCCAGCTTGACTTTTTAGCACTCATTCCGCAGCAGGCGATGGCCTTGGACGCTGGTGCATGGAGCCGTTTGCGATGCCTATTGCTTGGAGGGGCACCCCTAGCTGCTGAACAAGAGCGCGAGCTATTGAAACGCTCCAGCGGGCATGCTATTCGATTGAGTCACGGATTTGGCATGACCGAAACCTTGAGCCACGTGGCCATTCGTGAACTGGGGAGAGGACCAAGCTACCACTGCCTTCCTGGCGTAACTGTCTCGGAAGATCAGGGGGCTCTCTGTATTCATGCGCCTGAACGGGGGCTATACCACATGCGAACAACAGATGCTGCAAAGGTCTTGAACGATACGGAGTTTGAGTGGCTTGGGCGATTGGATGGGGTGATTATCTCTGGAGGAAAGAAAATCTTTCCTGAAGCCGTGGATCGCGTCATAGCCGATGCGTTGCCTGGGCATCCCATCGGTTTTGCCGGCTCCATCCCAGACGAACACTGGGGCGAAGCCCTCGTTTGGTACTCCGAAGAATTAACGGCGGTCGAACGACAGGATATGCTTCAAGTCTTTGAAACCATGGAGTCCTGGCTACGGCCCAAACGCATTGTGGAGGGCCCGTTGCCCTTGACGGCCAGTGGAAAGTGGAGGAGGAAAGGGTCCTAGCACACCCAGTTAGTGCGAATGGAACGCTTCAACGCGTGTCCATAATTTTTCGTGCTTGACGCAATGAGCCAAAAAAAAAGGCCAAGAGAGAGATCCCTCTTGGCCCGTGAACTTGTACACTTTGATGCTTTAGCTGTTCGCCTTTTTGTGGTCGGCCAAGAACTTTTCCAAGCCAATGTCCGTCAATGGGTGCTTGAGGAGGGCATGAATGGCGCTCAAAGGGCCCGTCATCACGTCGGCACCAATCTCGGCACATTGAAGGATGTGCATAGGATGGCGCACCGAAGCGGCTAAGATTTCTGTTTCGAAACCGTAATTGTCAAAAATCAAACGAATCGACTCAATCAAGGCCATGCCATCGGTCGAAATGTCGTCCAAGCGGCCAATGAACGGGGAAACATAGGTGGCTCCAGCTTTGGCGGCCAAAAGGGCTTGACCTGCGGAGAAAATCAAGGTGCAATTGGTCTTGATTCCTTGATCCGAAAAATAGCGGATGGCTTTGACGCCTTCTTTGATCATTGGAATCTTTACGACGATTTTTGGGTCTAGGGCGGCTAAAAGCTCCCCTTCGCGCACCATCCCTTCAAAGTCTGTTGAAATCACTTCGGCACTCACGTCTCCTTCGACAATATCGCAAATGGCCTTGTAGTGTGCCATGACGCGGTCTGTCCCGGCAATGCCTTCTTTGGCCATCAAAGAGGGGTTCGTAGTGACGCCATCTAAGATGCCCATATCCTGTGCTTCTTGGATTTCGGCGAGATTGGCGGTGTCGATAAAGAATTTCATGGCTTGAATGTGGTTTTAATGGGATTCGAGAACAAAGGTCACCCTATTTTTGTAAACATGCACAATCCTGATTTCATTCATTCCATCCAAGAAGATTATCGACTCGCGGTACTGAGCCGAGAGTGTAGTCTTTTAGGTCGAAAAGAAGTCCTGACAGGAAAGGCCAAGTTTGGCATTTTCGGCGATGGTAAAGAGCTTGCTCAGCTTGCTTGGGCCAAGGTATTTCGCGAAGGTGATTTCCGCAGCGGCTATTACCGGGATCAAACATTTATGATGGCTATTGGCGCCTTAAGTCCTGAACAGTTCTTCGCCTCCCTCTATGCGGATACGTCTTTGGAGCGGGAACCTTCGAGTGGTGGACGTCAAATGAATGGGCATTTCGCCACCCGCTCCTTGGATGCGAACGGTGATTGGAAATCCCTTGTGGATCAGAAAAACTCTTCGGCAGATATTTCGCCGACAGGCGGGCAGATGCCTCGACTCTTGGGATTGGCCCAGGCCTCTAAGGTCTATAAGGCTCTGGGTATATCCAATGGATTCTCCCGAGCGGGTGCGGAAGTGGCCTGGGGCACCATCGGCAATGCATCTTCCTCAGAAGGGCATTTTTGGGAAGCGATGAACGCCGCCGGGGTGATGCAAATCCCGATGGTCATGTGTGTTTGGGATGATGATTACGGAATTTCCGTACATGCGAAGTATCAGACACTCAAGCAGAGCATTTCCAAAGCCTTGGCTGGATTCCAGCGCCAAATGGATAAAAAAGGCCAAACCACTGAGCCTGGCTTTGAGATTATTGTCGCCAATGGATGGGATTATCCGGCCTTAGTCGCTGCCTTTGAAAAGGCTGAGCGCGTGGCGCGCGAAGAGCATGTTCCTGTGCTGCTTCATATTCAACAAATGACTCAGCCTCAAGGGCATTCCACCTCGGGATCCCATGAGCGTTACAAGAGCCCCGAGCGCTTGGCTTGGGAGCTCACCTATGATTGCATTAGTCAGTTCCGGCAGTTTATTGAATCCCACGCGTTGCTCTCGGGCTCGGACTTGGATCAAATTGAGGCAGCGGCGAAAGAAGAAGCCAAGCTAGCCATGCAATCGGCCTTTGCAAGTTATTTGAGCCCTTTGCAGGCAATTCGGGATCAGGCGGCAGATTGGCTAGATATTTTGGGACAAACGGCAGAAGCTCAGCGCTTGCGTTCGGATAAAACGGCGATGTGGAGAGATTCGCTATCGTTGGTGCGTCAAGCCGTCACCCAGGCGCGGTTGATGGGAAAAGACGTGCAGTCCGTTCAAACCTGGATCGAAAGTCAGCAAGAGCGAGGAGCAGAGGCCTATAGTGCCCAACTTTACTCTGGTACTGCCTTGGCCGTGCCGACCATAGCGCCCGTCTACGAAGAAGGCGCACCCGCGGTAGATGGACGGGTCGTGCTCCGAGATAATTTTCATGCCTTATTTCATCGGTATCCAGAAACGTTAATTTTTGGTGAGGATGTTGGCACCATAGGCGACGTGAATCAAGGGCTGGAGGGCATGCAAGAAGCCTTCGGCGAAACGCGTGTTTTCGATACGGGAATTCGCGAAGCCACGATCGCGGGTCAGGGCATCGGCATGGCCATGCGCGGTCTGCGCCCGATCGCTGAGATTCAGTACCTCGATTATCTTTTATATGCTCTCGAAATTCTAAGCGACGATTGTGCGACGGTACGTTGGCGCTCGGCTGGGGGTCAAAAAGCTCCTTTGATTGTTCGTACGCGGGGACACCGCTTAGAAGGGATATGGCATTCTGGATCTCCTATGGGATTGATCTTAGGCTCGTTGCGAGGAATGTATGTCTGCGTGCCTCGAAATATGACGCAAGCGGCTGGAATGTATAACACCTTGCTTCAGGCGGATGAGCCTGCACTCGTAATCGAGTGCCTCAATGGCTATCGATTGAAGGAATCCTTGCCGACCAATTTGGCGCAGTTTACTGTGGCTTTGGGACAGGCGGAGGTGTTATGTGAGGGGAGTGATATAACCCTAGTCACCTATGGTTCGATGTGCCGCATGGCAGTCGAGGCTGCGGAGCGCTTAGCCCAGCTAGATGTGCAAGTCGAGGTCGTTGATGCTCAAACCTTGCTTCCTTTTGATTTAACACAGCAATGTGTTCAATCGCTCCAGAAGACGAACCGTTTGCTTATTGTTGATGAAGATGTCGACGGTGGAGCCTCGGCTTTCTTGTTGCAAAAAATTCTGGAAGAACAAGGCGGATTCCGTCATTTGGATGCGGCTCCAGCAACGCTCACGGCGAAGGCGCATCGACCTGCATATGGAAGCGATGGAGATTACTTCTCTAAACCGAGTATTGAAGACATCGTGGATAAGGTCCTCGAAGTCATGGCGCGCTAAACAGGTGGGAATGAAAAAAGGCAAGGAGTCAAATCACACCGCTACGACCAACTACCCTTGCTACGTTTCCGTCCTGGGGGATTCATCAGGAGCTGGTTGTTTGATCCTTGCCCGAGTGCAAAGATAGTCGACCTTTGTAAGACAATGGGTATGAAATCACGAATAACACGCTACGTTTTGACTTGCTTAACGTTGGCAACTTGGTCACTGAGCCTTCAGGGGCAAATCTTAAGTTCAACCAGCTTGAGCCGGGGGACGGTGACGGAGTTGCAGCGGGATTCGGCTGTGGTTTGGATCTACAACTCCAGTAATGAAGTCCTGGATATCGAGTCGATTCGGACTGCTCCGTTTTATGGAGATACGCTATTAGACATTCAACTTTCCAATTGGACCATTGCGGCGGGGGATTCGGCGATGCTGTCGGTCTGCTTCACGCCGGTGCACAATGTGGAACATTTGCTGCCGATTGTTTTAACAACGAGTCACGAATTAGGGGCCTTTGGATTGGAGTTTGAAGCGGATGGCAGCTACAGTATGCCCTACTATGCAGGTACGCAGAATTTATCCGAAGGGCCATTGCGCCTTGCTTTGACGAACACGCTATCCGCCAATCAGTCCTCCTTGTCGTACAACGTGGCAAGGGATAATATGTACGCAACCTTGGATAATCACGGAGGGGATGTGGAGTGTGTGTACACAGGCCGGACAGCGACCTTCAATACCCGAGCGGGGGCCAATTCCAACAATTTCAATTGTGAGCACACTTTTCCTCAGAGTTTTTTTAGCAGTGCAGCTCCCATGGTTAGTGACATTCACCATTTGTTTCCTTCGGACGCCATGGCTAATACCCAACGGAGTAATAATCCTTTTGGGGTCATTACGGGAACCCCAGCTTGGACGCAGGGAGGGAGTAAACGCTTAAATGGTGTTTTTGAGCCACGCGATGCCCACAAAGGCGACTGTGCTCGCGCGATGCTATACTTCGTCACGCGGTATGGGGATTATTCCAATTTCTACTTGCCGCAAGAACCCATTCTATACGCCTGGCATCAAGCTTTTTTACCTGATAGCCTAGATCGCTATCGGAATGATGGGATTTATGCCTTGCAGAATAACCGCAACCCCTACGTAGATTACCCGCAATTCTTAGAACGCATTACTACGCTTGTAGGGCCGACTTCAGCGACGGCTGCGCCGAGTTTTTACCTAACGGAGGACAGTTTGCATCTAAGACACTACACGAATCTGAGCAATCCTGGAACACGAACGCGTCGGTTGATTGTCGTGAATGATGGGAATGTTCCTTTGGTTTTTTCGAATGTCCAACTTTCGAGCGCATCGATGAGCGATGAATCGAATTGGTCTGGCTCAACAACCTGCCCGGCTGGTGGGTTCATTGAAATTGAGATCGATTACAACTCAGGGCTCTCCTACGTAGGTGAGGAGCTTTCCTTCTCGACGTCTCATCCCAATGTGCCTAGTGTTACCGTGCCGATCGTTTCGGTTGCTACAATCGGTCTATCGGAAGAACAGAAGGGTCCTAAACTTGAAGTTTGGCCCGTGCCCTGGGGATTGCAAATCCATGGGGCGCACGAAGGCGAATTACTCGAAATGCTCGACTTTAATGGACGCTTGATGGCACAGAGAATTGCCCCCAGTTCAGAGCCCTTTATATGGATGATTCAGATTCCAAAATCAGGCTGGTTGTGCCGCACAGTTAATGGCCAAGAGCAAATGGTTAAATTTGTCAAAGCAGACTAACCTCCTACATCAAAATTATGAGCCCTCTATTGAAGAAAATCGCCGTCCAATTTGGCATTCTGAGTACCATTTTTAGTGTACTCTACGTCTTGACGGTCTACATCATTGACGAATCCATGTTTACCTCTCAATGGGGAGGAATCATCGTCTTATTGCTTTCCTTGGTCATTTTTGTTGTTGGGGTGCTTCAATTCAAAAAGCAAAATGGGGGATATGCCACTTTTCGTGAAGCCTTTTCGGCCTTCATGTTGCCCTTTATATTGGCCACCCTTTTGGGCATGGTCTTTAACCTGACCTTTTACAACCTAATTGATGCGGAATTGGCCGCACGCAATGGGGAACGCCAATTTGATGCCATGCTTGAAATGCCTGAAGAGAAATTGGATGGAGTAATGACGTTCATGGGTGTGAGTTCAGTGGATGAATTGCACGAGAAGATTATGGAGCAAGCCGAGATGACCAAGAGCTTTACCGGCCAACTCAAAGGGGGTGGAATGGGGATTGCTTTCTTTGCAGTCCTTGGCTTGATCGTAGCGGCCGTGACGAAGAAAAATCGACCAGAGTTTGAATAAGTTCCAATTTGATCTATCCGTGGTCATCCCCCTCTTTAATGAGGCGGAATCATTGCCCGAACTCAGCGCTTGGATTGATCGTGTATGCAAGGCAGAGGGGTTGAGTTATGAGATTGTATTCATCAATGATGGGTCAACAGACAACTCATGGGAGGTGATTGAAGGATTAGCAAGCACCTTTCCAACGGTTCGTGGTACGCGATTCAGACGAAACCACGGCAAATCGGCTGCCCTCTATATTGGGTTCCAACAGGCGCAAGGCGAGGTGGTGATCACGATGGACGCCGATCTTCAGGACTCTCCAGAGGAGATTCCTGCACTAGTGAAAGGCATCCGAGAAGGAGGCTTTGATTTGATTAGTGGATGGAAAAAGAAGCGCTACGACCCCTTGTCCAAGACCTTGCCGACCAAGCTATTCAACTGGGCCGCCCGCAAGATGTCGGGGATCTACCTGCATGACTTTAATTGTGGTTTAAAAGCGTACAAACTAGAAGTTGCCCAAGCCGTAGAAGTGCAAGGTGAAATGCACCGCTACGTCCCTGTTTTGGCTAAAATGGCCGGTTACGCCAATATAGGAGAGCAAGTCGTGCAGCATCAGGCTCGGAAGTATGGAAGCACCAAATTCGGTATGGATCGATTTGTCAATGGCTTGCTGGACCTAATTACGCTTGCCATGGTGAGCCGCTTTCAGCGCCGTCCGATGCACTTTTTTGGCACCTGGGGAGTCTTGATGTTTGTAGCATCTGGCTTAGCCCTAGCGGTCATGGGAGGACTTAAGCTCTATCATTTAGCGCAAGGGTTGCGTCCTGGGTTAGTCACAGAGGATCCATGGTTCTTTATTTTCCTGACGACCATGATTTTGGGCACTCAGCTCTTCGTGACCGGTTTGCTGGCCGAATTAATGGTGCGGCAATCCAGCAAGAAGCCAAAGTATTCCATTGGCGGGCACATCAACCAAGCGTCCTAAGTTCTCTTGAAGTTCAGCCTCATTTCCCCCACATTTGATCGGCCGGAGGAGGTGCGAGAATTCATCGCTTCGGCGGCGGAACTTCGTTTTGATCGAAGGGAATTTGAGGTGTTATTAGCGGATGGAACGCCAAAGGATGGCCTTCGTGCGACGGTAGCACAAGCGTCCTCAGCGGCAGACTTTCCGGTGGTATTTCTACAGGAAGACTATCTGCCCGTTTCGGATGCTCGGAATCTCGCCGCCCGCCATGCCCAGGGTGATTATTTGATTTTTTTAGATTCTGACTGCTTGCTTCCAACGGACTACCTAGAGCAGGTGTCTGATGGTTTGGACGCCCATGGATGGGATGCTTTTGGGGGGCCCGATGCCGCCCCTGAAGATTTCAGTCCCCTTCAAAAGGCTATCAGCTTTAGCATGACTAGTTTTTGGACCACCGGCGGAATTCGTGGAGGCACGAAGCGCACAGCAACCTACTATCCCCGTGGATTTAACATGGGCATGAAGCGTTCGGTCTTTGAGGCCGTTGGGGGCTACGATGTCCATTTTAAAACGGGCGAGGATATGGATCTTAGTATCCGAATTCAGCAGGCGGGATACCGTGTAGGGCTGATCTCCAAGGCGGTGGTTTGGCACAAACGGCGCAGCACCCTAGTCCAGTTTTTCAAGCAAGTGCGCCGCTTCGGTTCGGCCCGATGGGCCCTGGCAAACCGCCACCCGGGACAGCTTAAAGTCACACATATTTTCCCGGTTCTTCTTACCCTTGGAACGCTCTGTTCCATCCCCTTATTTGCGCTGGCCAAACTCCCAATGCTTTGGTTATGCCTGGGGTATTTTACCATGCCTTTGGTCCTTGCAGGGGTGAAATACCGTTCGCCGCACATTGGCTTACTCGCCGTGGCGAGCACCATGGTAATGATGAGCGGCTACGCCTTTGGCTTCTTGGAGGCCCTTTTTGGTGGGGGACTGCATACGAAGCGTGGCTGAGTGCCAATTCGTACCTTTATCCCATGAAACTCTACGTCGTTCACGGCATCAATTTGGACCAGTTGGGCACGCGTCAGCCGGAAATATACGGGACGCAAACCTTGAGCGATCAATGGGCGCTATGGAACGGTTGGATGAGTCAACAATGGCCCGAGGCTGAGCTAGAGGCGCTGCAGTTCAATGATGAGACCGCGTGTATTCGTTTTTTGCAGGAGGTAGATGGTCCAGGAGTAGGGGTGGTGTTGAATCCCGGTGCGTGGACCCATTCCTCGATGCCCCTTCGCGATTGCGTGGCGGGAATGCAGGCACCGCTGGTCGAAGTGCATTTGAGCCACACCTATGCTCGGGAGGCGTTTCGCCGCGTTTCGCTCCTAGCCCCATACACCCAGGGTACGATTAGCGGTTTAGGCTGGTTAGGTTACCGCTTGGCGCTGGAAGCCCTCTGTCTGCGCTTGACCAAAGAGCTATGACTTTAGGGTGATGATGCCCTTCCTACACAATCATTGTACTTTCCCAAAATGAACTGGGATTTGGCTTTGGAGCAATTCATGAACTATCTGCGCTTAGAACGCGGACTCAGTGCAAATACGCTCAAGGCATACCACCATGACCTGCGCCAGCTGGCCGATTGGTCACTTGAAGCCGGTCTGCGTCCGACGCTCATTGAGAATGAAGGGCTTCGGACGTTTCTTCGAATGCAAGCCACCGCGGGCAAGACGGCCCGCAGTCAAGCGAGGATGCGGAGCAGCTTAAGAACATTCTATGCCTTCTTATTGGAGGAGGAATTGCTGGATAAAAGTCCGATGGATGGCATCGAGGCCCCACAGCTGGGCAAGAAGTTGCCCGTATATCTGAGTATTCCCGAGGTGGATGCCTTGCTTGCAGCCGTTGACCGAAGCCAATCTTCTGGAGCACGTGATGTGGCGATGATAGAAATCCTCTATGCCTGCGGGTTACGCGTGTCTGAGCTGGTTTCTCTCAAAACGGGCGACGTATTTCGAGAGGATGGACTTATTCGGGTGGTTGGCAAGGGCAATAAAGAACGCGTTGTACCGGTCTATACTTCCGCCTTGGATGCCCTATTTCGCTATGTGCAGGAGGTTCGCGTCCACCTTCAACCGGCCAAAGGTTTCGAAACGCATATCTTTCTGAATCAGCGAGGAAAGGCGATAAGTCGCGTCTGGGTGTTCAAACGGCTACAAGCACTTGCCGTGCAGGCAGGCATTCAGAAAAAAATGGGTCCACACACCCTGCGTCACACCTTTGCCACGCATCTCATTCAGCACGGGGCGGACATTCGGGTTATCCAGGCCCTGTTAGGGCATGAAAGCATCACCACCACAGAGATTTATACCCACCTGGAGCAACAGCATTTGCGGGATGCAGTATTGAACTTTCACCCGCGAAAAACCTAGGAGAAGGGGATCGTTCGTTTTTTTTGAACGTGATAGGCCCAAACAATGGAACGGCGAACATATCCGGCGTTTGGCCAGGCTTTGGGCCCAGGGCCAGGTTGCATCACAAAGCGGGTAAAGAGACGATAAAAGGATCCATGGGCGCGAATGATTGCTAAGCAATGCATTCCCTGTCCTCGAAGTAAAAACACCAGGCCTGCAACCCCATCCAAAAAGAGCCGCGCAGCTACAATGCGCATGGCGGTGCGTGTAGGCAAATTCTTTACCGCTACCAAGAGGCTGTTGCGGAAGTTCAAATACGTTTTTTGTGGGCTCAGGGCCCCAAGGGTACCGCCGCCGACGTGCAAGACGCGGGAAGGGGCACCAGCATGTACGGTGTACCCAGCGCGCCACATTCTCCAGCAGAGGTCAATTTCTTCCATGTGCGCAAAGAGCAAGGGATCCAGCTTTCCTGCGGAATCAAAAGCCTTTATTCGAACCATGAGGCAAGCACCAGACGCCCAGAAGACCTCGGGAAAAGCAGGACGGTCGTACTGACCTTCGTCTATTTCGCACGTATCAAAAATGCGGCCTTGGGCAAAAGGATAGCCCCAATGATCCATGCCACCACCCATGGCCCCCGCATATTCAAATCGGTTTGGTTCCGCATAACTCAGAAGTTTGGGCTGAATAGCACCCGCTTTGGGATGTGCATCCATGAAATCGACCAACGGGGCCAGCCATCCGTCTAGAGGTTCGATGTCTGAGTTCATGAGGACGGCGTAGGATAGCGAAGGGTGGCTCTCCTTGAGGGCCTTCAACGCGTGATTGTATCCCCCAGCGTACCCTCGATTTTCATCCATTCCAAGCCAATATGCCTGGGGACAGTGCATCGCCGTCCATTCTTGGGATGTATCGGTGCTTCCATTGTCCGCTACAACGACTAAGGAATTTGGACTGCGGTCAATGACCGTGGGGAGGAACTTCTCAAGCCAATGAC
This sequence comes from Cryomorphaceae bacterium, assembly GCA_024639785.1. GTDB lineage: Bacteria > Bacteroidota > Bacteroidia > Flavobacteriales > Schleiferiaceae > TMED14. The sequence goes on along the minus strand of JAHEGI010000011.1, from coordinate 51,942 downwards.
GTCCATTCCAATTCAGAATAACTACGGCTGTCTTCACCCTCCACCTGGGATTATGTTGTTGTAGATGCGACTTCCAAATTTGTCAAAGCCCGTTTGACCCTGGTCGTCAATGTCTTCTGTGTTGTAGGAACGCTTCTGAATAGCAATTCTCCAACGGCTATTATAGATCTCACCTATGGCATCGGAGTGCAAAAGTTCATAGTTCCGTCCCGCAACCGCGTAGTTGACAAAAATGAATAGTTTGTTTATCTGATAGGGCGCATTGGGCACATCCAAGGTGTTGTACTGCCAGATTTCATAGGGGTAGCCATCAGTTTCAAAAGGGCGTTTCTCGGTCAACGTCGGTGGGCCATATTGTAGGAAGATTCTCCCTCGGTCCGTGGCATAGCCAGGTACGGCACGGCTGCTGAATTCACTGTCAATTTTGCGCAAAAGGTTCTTGTACAGCATAAATTGATCTAAGGCATCCCCTGGGTGACGACTCTCCCAAAATCGCTGGGCAAAGCGCCAAAGCAAGGTGTCACTCACATTGGGACTCATTCGTTCGATTTGTTGACGTTCAGCTATAGAGGCAATTGGATAAAACCCATTAATCCAATGCTTCAAGGAATCACCGCTCCCTAATTGGCCCATCCAACGGGGGTCGATGGGACTTTCTTCATTCCAACGAGCCATTTCACTTGGATTCACCCGATAAAAGCGCAACTTTTCTTTCGGGTAGTAGCGCGGATCCATGTCCTGAATGTTCAAGGTGCATCTCAGCTCGTATTGGCCTGTAGGTAGGTCGGTGACCCAGAGCCCTCCCTGAATGGGGACTACCGGGTCATTGCTCGCCTGGAGTCGTAAAACGCCGCCATAATCTGCCATAGGTCGATCGCTGTCCAAGGAATAAATCTCATAGGTGAAGAAGGACTTCTTATTCTTTGGCAATTGGTAGGCCTGCGTATAGAAATGCACACGATCACTATCATTGGCGTAGACGGCTTGTCCAAACTGTGCGCGCGGAGCGAGCTTCTTGCCCTGCAATTCTTTCCATGCCAAAGGAGCCAAGGCAGACCCTTTTTGAGCCGGAATATAAAATTGGCCGTGCAGCGTATCACTGATTTCCTCTCCTAAACCGTAATAGATGGTCAGATGGAGATTGCCTGTGTCTGCTCCGATGAAGGCATTTTGGACGATAGGGTAGAGAATTTCGGCGTGGACATCTTGCGCGGGGCATTCAATGGCGATTTTATCCACAGAAATAATGGCGCTATCCCCCCTTAAAATAGCCACGACCGTCACGACGGGGGCGGTGCTATCCGCCCAGGATGCATAGAGGCTACTGGGTTCAATACTATAGGTAAGTTCCAGATAATGACCGGGCTTAGCCGCCCAATAAGGGTGCACATCCGTAGCCATTCGAAGCCCTTGGCCCGAAAGGATTTGACAGTACACTAAAATTCCAAGCAGAAGCATTCGGCGCATAAGGGCGAAGTTACGTACTTTTGCCGCGGAAGAATGGCAGAGTGGTCGATCGCGGCGGTCTTGAAAACCGTTGACTGTAACAGGTCCGGGGGTTCGAATCCCTCTTCTTCCGCCACTTGATGTGAAAACCCGTCCAGCCACTGGGCGGGTTTCTTTTTTTGGTCTAGTGTCCCCTCGGTAGGGGTCAATCCTCTTTTGAAAGTTCCACGTATGCGTTTATTTCCTGCCCTTCGTCTTTTTGATTTTCAACAGCCTGTAGCCATACAGAAGGAGATTCTCTCTGGGTTGACGGTGGCATTAGCACTCGTACCAGAAGCAGTCGCCTTCGCGCTCATGGCCGGCTTGTCCCCACTCACGGGATTATACGCTGCTTTTGTGATGGGATTAGTCACCTCCATTTTAGGTGGTCGGCCCGGCATGATTTCCGGGGCGACTGGCGCGGTAGCGGTGGTCATTGTTACGCTCGCAGCATCTCATGGGGTGGAGTACGTATTTGCCGCGGTGGTTTTGGCGGGCATTATCCAGGTCCTCGCTGGTCTCTTGCGACTTGGAAAACTCATCCGGCTCGTCCCACAGCCCGTGATTTATGGATTTGTCAATGGATTGGCCGTGGTGATTTTCATGGCCCAATTAGGGCAGTTTCAAGCGGCGGATGGCCGTTGGTTGCATGGGGACGCACTCTACTTAAGCTTGGCTTTGGTAGGAGCTACCATGTTGATTATCTATGGATTGCCTAAGTTGACACGGGCGCTACCTGCATCGTTAGTCGCTATTCTGGTCATTTTTGGGATCGTGCTAGGCTTTGGCTTGGATACCAAAACGGTCGGGGACATCGCATCGATTGAAGGTGGATTCCCGCCTTTCCATTTACCGGCCGTACCGTGGGAATGGGAAACCTTGACGGTGGTCTTCCCCTACGCGCTGATTGTGGCGGGCGTAGGGCTCATTGAAAGTCTACTGACATTGAATATTGTAGATGAAATCACCCAAACTCGTGGTCGAGGAAACAAAGAAGCGGTGGCACAGGGCACGGCGAATATTCTATCGGGATTTTTCTCCGGAATGGGGGGCTGTGCGATGATTGGGCAAAGCCTCATTAATATCTCATCGGGTGCTCGTGCCCGCTTATCTGGGATTACCGCCTCTTTGCTACTTCTCGTATTTATCATGATGGGCTCAGGCTTGATTGAAAAGTTGCCTATGGCTGCGTTGACTGGGGTGATGATCATGGTTGCGATCGGCACCTTTGAGTGGGCTAGCTTGCGCACTTTTCGCAAAATGCCCACGTCAGATACCCTCGTCATGGTCATCGTGACGGTCATGACGATTGTGCTTCACAATTTGGCTTTGGCTGTCCTCGTTGGGGTGGTGATTTCCGCTTTGGTTTTTGCCTGGGATAATGCGAAGCGCATTCGTGCCCGAAAATTCACGGATGAAAACGGCATCAAGCACTACGAAGTGTACGGTCCGCTCTTCTTTGGTTCGATTACCGCGTTTCATGAAAAATTCGATGTCCTTCATGATCCCCAAGAGGTCATACTAGATTTTGCAGAGAGTCGAATTGTAGACATGTCGGCCATTGATGCCCTGCATAAATTAACGGAACGCTATCATCAGGTGGGTAAAAAACTCGTTTT
>JAHEGI010000011.1:20376-48738 GCA_024639785.1 Cryomorphaceae bacterium | reverse complement strand
CAATATCGAAGAAGATCCCACGTACAAAGTGATGACGGACCGATTTTAGCATTTTTAGTTGATGAAAAAGTTCATTTTTGGGGCTCTTGCGCTCCTTTCTCTTGCTTCCTCTGCCCAAACCGTTTACACCAAAGACGGCATGCCCTTGGGGGATGGTGCCTTTTTATTGCGTACGTGCAAAGAAGCGGCGGACGCCTCTCTGAAAGGCCGTGCCATGGTCCTGCAGGGCATTGAAGTGGATACGCGCGCGTACTGCGAATGCGCCATGCTCAACTTGATTCCCTCGCTCGAAAGTGCGGACATCATTGAAGCCATTGAATCGGGCCAAATGATGGACTTTCTGCTGCAAGGCGAAAATCTGAATATCCTCATGCAATGCATTCAGGATAATTCCAACATAGACAGTTCGGAGCTCAATTTCAGCAGACTTATGCGCGAAGCGGAAGCTACAGGGAACATAGGCGACATGGATGCCCAAACCTTCTTCTTGAAGTCCTGCCTCGAGGGCGTTCGTCATCAAGACCCATCGGGCGATGTGATTTCAGACCAAATGGCCAAGGACTACTGCCAATGCGCCATTGACGCACTTCTGGAGAGCGATGAGTACACGTTTGAGGACGTGATGGACGCGGAGGATCGCCACAGCGATGTCTTTCAAAAAATCGTGGTGCCTTGCGCCCAGGAGGTGTTTGGTGTGACCCAGGAGGCCATGGAGCTTAGTACGGAACAAGAAGGCTACGAGCAATCCATTCAAGCCGTCAAGAAGCGAGGAAGGAGCAAGGCGAAGAAGCCCTAGGCTTAGTCTTCAAATACAAAAACGCGGCCCTCCTTGTAGATTAAATGGGGCCCTTTTCGGATACTATCACTAGGCTCGGCCCTCAGATACATTTGACCAGCACGTGCACATTGGGCAATAAGGTTCCAATCGGAAAGCAAGCTGTCCGCGACATATAAGGTTTCCCCTCGGTGTGTTTTTGCCGCTTGGTGAATGGACTGTCGAAGGGTGAAATCACGAGACATATGGACTTCAGGTAGGGTGCGGAGAGCAAACCCTAAGGCCCACAACCCCAAGGTCCATTGCCATAGGATGCGAGGATGCATTGATTTTCCCGCCGTTTTATGCCCGTCCAAGACGAATGCTAAGGCTAAAGCTGCAAAGGCATACGCAGGCGTTGCATAGAAATCGCGTTGTTTGAGCGAGATCATCATGGGGATTACCCCGCTCAGCGCAAGAAGAAAGAAGGCCGAGGTTCGCGGAGAAATGACTTGACGTCCATGTGATATGGGTCTAAACTTTCGGACGCCCAAGGCGATCAAGGTGGGCAGGATCAATTGCATCGCAAAATTTGCAGGAAGAAACCATCGACTTTCTACCGTTTGGACGGCCTCCAGGGAATGCACAATCTGTTTGGACCAATAGGCCTCTAAATAGTTTCGAGCATCGGGGATGCACCACAAAATGCCTAAGGGTACAAGACTACCTACAATTAGGCCGCTGCTATCTTTGATGATTCGTTTGAGGTTAGAGTCAGGACAATTCCCCGTCAAATGCCAAAAGAAGGGGAGGGTCCATATGAACAAAGCCACGGGTCCTTTGACCAAGAAGCCTGCGGCCACCCAAAGTCCAGCTAGCCAGCTGTACATCCACTGATTGCGCCGCATACCGTACACCGAAGTGGCCGAAGCCCAGGCGAGGCAGGCACTCAATGTGGTTTCTAACATGTTATTCCCATAGGTCCAGGTGACTACAGGGATAATGGTCCACAGAAGCAAGGCCCATTGTAAAGCGCGTTGAGACAAGCCGGACCATCTGCCAAGACGGTCAATGGCGAGCGCTGTCAAGAACCAAATAAAGAGCCCATAGACATCTTCCACCCACCACTGGTCCCCAAGTCCTTGAAAAAAGAGGGACTGGAGCCAAAAATGAAGGGGAGGGTGTTCTACAAAATGAGCATAGAGTTCCGGGGTGTAAAAAAGGTCCCAAGTGCTCCCTAGCCCCATGGCCAGATTGCGCGAGACGGCTGCATAGGTCGCGCCGTCCATGAATTGACCCGGCGTGAAAAGGTGGGCCGTGCTCAAAATAAAGAACAGCCCGCCCGCTAGGACAATGCGTTGCACTCGGGGTTTAAGGTTCATGGGTTACTCCAAGCGTTTTTCCTAGTTTTCAGGGTGGTCGTGGTCTGAGGAGGCATGCTCTGCCGTCGGCCCGTGCACCTCCGAATGGATGATGTGACCACCCGTCTCAGCTGCAAAGCCAGCCGTGATGCACGTGGCAGCACCCAAGGTAGCAACCGTCCAGAGCGTTATTGGGGTCCATCGCGATCCCTTTTTGTCTAAATAAAGCGCCAAAATGGCCAATACCCCCAGGGGTACAACGAAGAGGTGGGTGGTTTCAGCGGCATCCTCATGGGCATGAACCGTTTGGCGTGAAACCGTTGGTAGTTCTTCGACAAAATGTTCTGCTCGTTCGCCGGTAATATGGGCCATCCATCCACCGGCAGAGGCCGAAATCAAGAAGATAAGGCCGGCTGTTTTCATCCCGGCGTTGTGTTTCAGAAGACCCCAAACAAGGGCCACAGTACCAAACAGTGCTCCAAATAAAGGAAGGTGATTGACTAAAAGATGTAGGTAGGCAGCATTCATGCCATGAAGCTACAACCTAAAGACGCTCGTTGTGCTGACTAACATCTAGGCCTAATGCTTCATCTTCTTCTGTTACGCGCATCGGGGTGATGGCATCAGTGATCAGCAAGAGTACCCACGTACCGATAAACACAAAAATCGCGACGCCGATAAGCGCAATGGTCTCCGCTGCAAAGAGGCGCCATGCGCCAAAGAAAAGTCCTTGGTGTGGAATGTCAGGATTCACGGCTTGACTCGCAAATACCCCCGTTAAGAGCATGCCTACCATGCCTCCAACTCCATGGCTCGGAAAGACATCCAAGGTGTCGTCAATGGATGTTTTGCTTCGCCATTCAATCATCAAATTGCTCAGGATGGCTGCGGTAGCGCCGATGATCATAGAGTGCGGGACACTCACAAAACCTGCAGCGGGAGTGATGGCAACGAGTCCAACAACGGCGCCAATGCAAGCGCCCATGGCGCTAGGGCGCTTCCCGCGGTAGGTGTCGAAGAGGATGTACGTAATGGACGCCGCTGCGCTAGCGGTGGTTGTGGTTGCCAAAGCGATCACGCTCAGGGCATTCGCTCCAAAAGCGGAACCCGCATTAAAGCCAAACCATCCAAACCACAACAAGCCGGTGCCTAAAAGCACATAGGTAATACGGGCTGGTTGGTGTTCATTTTCACTTCTGCGTTTGAGGAATATCGCCCCTGCTAGGGCCGCGATGCCTGCACTCATGTGGACCACGGTGCCGCCAGCAAAATCAAGCACGCCCGCTTGGGCAAGGAGGCCGTTTGGGTGCCACGTCGCATGGGCTAAGGGAGCATAAATGAACAGGCTAAAGAGCACTAAAAAGAGCAGGTACGAGGTGAATCGAATTCGTTCTGCAAAAGCACCGGTAATCAGGGCAGGGGTTATGATGGCAAATTTTAGTTGAAACAGAGCAAAGAGTAAAAAAGGGATCGTGGGCGCTAAATCGTACGGAGCATGCTGTGCTACGCCATGGAACATAAAGAATTGTCTAGGGTCCCCAATCACCCCGCCAAGACTATCTCCAAAGGCCAGAGAAAATCCGACCACGACCCAAAGGACCGTGATAGCCGCCATGCTGACAAAGCTTTGGAGCATCGTGGAAATCACATTCTTTTTGCGCACCATGCCGCCATAAAAGAATGCTAACCCGGGGGTCATGATAAGTACAAGTGCGGTAGACATCAGCATCCAAGCGACGTCCCCGGAGTCATAAGAGAAGGTGGTGTGGCTAGGAACTTCTGAACTGGGTAGAAGGAATACCAATCCAACCAAGAGGATGAGGACAAGAAAGGGGAAACGATGTTTGATAGCCATACTTATAGTATTTTATACAAAAATGAAAAACCCCCTCGAATTTGAGGGGGTCTACGTCCACTTTGTTCAAAAAAATGACTAATCCTTGATAAAAATAGGGGGGGGTGACTAGTAAAAAATCATCTTCCCCAGAATTTTGGAAGAAACTGAGGGGTTCGCTTCTGGTAATCGGTATAATCTGGATACTTCGCAGCCGTGAGGCCTTCACTGAATTGGGCTGAACCCTGAAAGAGAAAAATGAGTAGGATGGCCCCGGTTATTGACGCATTGAGCCATTCCCCCGTGGCGGCGACAGAAAAGCCATAAAAAACCAGCCAAATACTCTGCTCGGCAAAATAGTTAGGATGCCTAGATAGGCGCCATAGGCCTTCATGCACAAAACCTTTCCCGTACACGGGGCCAAGTGCTTCCCCTGCGTTTATTCGACGGTATTTTTCCGTCTGATACTCCCACTGCTGCTGGTCTGCATAAAATTCCCACACGACCAGGGCCACAAAAAGGATCGCCAGCATAAAATCAGCTGCGCCGAGCGCGTTGGCTTCGGGGCTCCACGCATACACCACGGGCAGCGTGAATAGAAGAATGAGTCCCATTTGATAGATGCAGATAAAGAAGAGGTTAAAGAGCCTCCACACCCAGACATTATTTAACGGTGCTTCCTTGCGCAAAACTTCCCAACGGTAATCTTCTTCTCCTTTCCAGGGCAACCAATGGTAGCCGCCGCGTCGAGCAAAATTGAAGGTCAATCGGGCACCCCAAATCAAAGTCAAGGCAGCCATCAGGCTAGCACGGGCATCCCAATTCGTTTCATAGGCGACATAGCCAACATAGACGATAGGGACCAAACTCCACAGCCGATCAACTTGGCTGCAATTGCCCGTAAGTTCACCGGCAATGATGGTGTAAGCGGTAAAGCCACCCCAAATCCAGGCTAAATCAATAAGTAAAGTCCACTGCGCGGAGCTCAAGGCCGGTGCTTCAAAATACGAATAGGCACAGGCGGCAAGTAAGGTGATTACTAGAAGGATAGCATTGCGAATCATCCTCCCAAATTACAGAAAACCTGGACTTATCCGAACTGTCGCTGCCATTTTAGGTAGGCCTGCCAACCCTGGGCATTGTAGAGGCCTCCAATGTAATAGAGCGTGAAGGCGGAAGGCCGGTATTGCAGTAGGGGTTGGAACAAGATCTGTTCGCTGAAATTGTCCACTTGAAGCACAAGCCGCAAGTCCATGGCCCTATTCGCGCTGGCATTCAGGACGGATTGAAACAGATAACCGTCAAAAATAAATTGGCTCGGATCGTTGAGCTCGCGGAGGGAAACTTTATTCAGGCTATTGGACCATTTGAACCTCCCTGCTGCTTGCAAGCTGATGTCCACTTTGTATTCGCTCGACCAGCCAATCCGAATTGGATCGTCATTGTAGCTCAACGTCCGGCCGCGAAGATGATTAGCAGAAACTGAAATGGCCTGACTCGGGGACCATTCCATCCCCACATTCACACTGTAAAGGTTGTGATACGTTACGCCTAGGTAATTCTCTTCAAAGCGATACTTTCCAAAGGTGCGCAAAGTCAAATTGCTGGCTAATTGCACCCATGCGAAGGAAAGCATAGATTTTTCCTTGACGACACGGTCAAAATTCTCATACAGACTGGCCTCGACATAGGTGCCATATTGCTTGATCACCTTTTTGTTTGGGAAGAACTTCAGGCTGTTGCCAAACTCATAGCGTCTAAAATTATTCCGTGGCTCAAATCCCATTTGGGCCTGAAAGGTGGGGGAAAGGACCATGTAGTCCAAACGGCTGTTCCAGTTGCGCGTCGTCCGGCGGAGTGACGCATAGCCCGAGTAGCCATTGAAGCGTTCACCATCGAGCGCGGCCGTGTGGCCGGCGAAATGCTCGCCATCCGAAATCCAATCCTCCGTAGGTTCCAGCGTCTCCGTCCGGGCAACTTCTCCTTTGACGCGCCAATTCCCCCCAATCGCCAAATCGGCATCCGCCGCGATCGTATGACCAAAGCCCCCGGATTGATAGAGTCGGTGCGTGGTCATCACTCCGTAAGAGGAAGCATTGGCCATCGGGTGTTCAGCTCGAAAGATAGAGGACCAGTTGCCCGAGCTTGAACCATAGCTCGAGTAGTTTTCGCCGGGTACCAGGTACGGTGAATTCTGGTCATACCCACTCAACGCATAGACCCGCAAATCCTTGGATTGAAAGTTCACCTTGGTCAGAGCGCCGGGGTTGCTTATGGTTCGGGTGTAGGCATACTTGAGTCGGGACTCGAGCATGTCGCTGCCCTCGATGAAAAAAGGACGCCGTTCCGGGTAGAAGAGGGCAAAGGCGGAATTGACCGATACTTGGGCTACATCCGCTTCGACTTGGCTAAAGTCCGGTAAAATTGCCGCTTCGACCGAAGTTGACGCGTTCAAGGCAACAAAAGCGGATCCTCCCGCTTTGATGCTCTGCGCAGGAACCTGCCCGGGACTAGCTGCAGCAAAAACATAGGGGAGGTATTGATTGCGCAGTGCGGGCTTAAGGCCATCCAAAATCAGGGCATGGTTGTATAGGCAGTCATTGCATGGGCTCGTGCGGTCTACAGGATAGGTTTGAGTGCCCACTTGCTGCCCGCCTTCATACAGTTGACGGTAAAATGCAAAGCGCCAACGTTGTTCTTCTCGACTACCAAATTGCAGAGAGTTGAAGGGAATGCGCATTTCAACCGTGTAGTAGCCATCAAAGCGCTGGGCATAGGTTTCAAAGTTTACATCGTAGGACCCGTCAAATTCATCGTCTCGCTGGGTGGCAGGATTGTTTTTTCGAATATCCATTTGGACGGCATAGGCATTGCTTGCCAAATAGACCATATTGCGCGTATCTCCATAGACGTCTAAGGCGATCCCAATGAAATCATCCCCCCACGCCTCATCTCTGCGGCTCAGATTTGCCCTGAAATATGCGGGGTCGTAATGGCATTCAAAAGCGACAATCAATGCTTCCTCACTACGAAGGATGTACCCTACGGTTTTGCGCGGTGCGGGCGTATTGGTGCCGGGTTGAATTTCAAAAGGCAGTTCAAGCCGGATGGCCCCGGCATACTCCGCCTCGGTGATGGCGCCATCAAGCACGACTGAAGAGGTATAGGCGACCGGATGCTGAATCACATAGTCAGGGAGCTGTCCGTGTAAATGAATCGAGCCCGCAAAGCAGAGCAGTGCAGCACAAATTGGTATTCGAATCATACGCGTTAAAGGAGGACTAAATGGTACCTTGTTAAGGCGCAAATGTAACTCTTAAACCTACGGAATGAAGGCAGTAATCACAGGATCAAGTACAGGAATTGGCTTAGAAATGGCAAAAATTTGCCTATCCCAAGGAATGGAAGTTTGGATGACGGGCACGCGTTCGGAGCGGCCAAATGAGAATTCAGAGCTATTTGGTCTATGCCCATACTTGGCGGTGGATCTCAGTACAAAAGAGGGGCAAGAAGCTTTTTTGGACTGGCTTGGGCCTGAACCTATTGATGTCTTTGTCAACAATGCGGGGTACGGGATTTGGAAAGACGTCGTAGATACGGACCCAGATTCCATGGAGGCCATGATTCGACTCAATGTGGAAGCGCTCACACGGTTTTCTCGAGAAATGGCTATTCGAATGAAGGCTCAAGGCTATGGTCGCATACTCAATGTGGCCTCGACAGCCGCCTTCTTACCCGGGCCGCACATGGCCGCATATTACGCGTCCAAGGCCTACGTCCTTTCGTTTTCAGACGCGCTGTCCTGGGAGCTGCGAGGCACCGGGGTGACGGTCACAACGCTTTGCCCTGGCCCTACACGAAGTCGTTTCTTTGAACGGGCAGGGATGGCCGCGATGCCATTGTTAGATGGACCGTGGATGCCCATCATGACCGCGCATTCGGTGGCAAAAGCAGGGATAAACGCGACACTCCGGGGCAAGCGGAGAGCCATTCCGGGCATAATGAATTTCCTTAGCAGTAAAGCCCCTATATTTATGCCTCGTTCAATACAGTTAGGTACACTTAACTGGCTTCAAGGGTCTAAATAAAAAGCGATGTCAAATAATCAATACACGGCGCAAGAGAATTACGAGCGCTTACTTCAAAACAACAAACAATTCGTAGTGGATAAGCTTCAAGAGGATCCAGCATTCTTTGATAAACTATCCCAAGGGCAGAGCCCTGACTTTTTATGGGTCGGTTGCTCAGACTCCAGAGTGCCTGCAAATCAAATCACAGGCACAGATAGTGGTGAAATTTTTGTGCACCGAAATGTGGCTAACATAGTGGATATCAATGATATGAACTTCCTCAGCGTCCTGCACTATTCGGTGGATGTCTTAAAGGTTCGCCATATTATTGTTTGTGGGCACTATGGCTGTGGTGGCGTTTTAGCTGCGATGGGGCGCACCCACATTGGGATGGTCAATCACTGGATAAGCCGAATTAAAGACATTTACCTCAAGCACGAAGGGGAACTAAACGCAATTGTGGATGAAAAAGAGCGTGGAGACCGTCTAGTGGAACTCAATGTGACTGAACAGGTGCGAAATTTGGCAAAAATCCCCATGGTTCAGCGCGCTTGGAAAAAACGTGAGCTGAGTATTCACGGGTGGGTCTATGGCCTCTCGGACGGCTTGTTGAAAGACTTGAACGTCGTTCAAGAAGACCTAAATGACATTGAGAAAATCTTTCAATACGAGAATATTTAATCGTTCGTTTGAAGGGCAATAAAAAAGCCGCTCCTTTTGGGAGCGGCTTTTTTCTTTTGGTCCGTCGATTAAAAATCACACCGGAAGTAAAAGACCGGGAAGAGGCCAAGTTGGTATTCTTCGCGTACGGGATTCGGTGATCCAGGTACATAGGTCAGGGTGAGAATGTTCTTGTGATTGGTCAAATTGGCCATGTCCAAGCCAAATTCCCACGCGGTATTCGGATAGTTCCATTTATACCCCAACTTCAGGTCAAAACGCATGTAAGAACGGTTTTGCACGGTATTGTTCGTTGCATCGACAAATACAATCTCTCCGGTGCGCTTGGATTCGTCGTCGTCCACTTCCGCTCCAAACCAGCGGCCACCCACGGTGGTGTATTTCAAGCCTACATTAAAGCGGTTGTTCTTGCCCAACTTAATCTCTTTAGCGGCCAGCATATTAAAGGCATAGCGGCCATTGAATACCGTGTTGCGCCAAATGCCGTCCGACCCTTGATACTTGGCGTCGAAAAGGGATGCCGTGGTGAGAAAGTAGAATCCGCCAGCAAAGAATCGCTCCGCGGTCAACTCTAGACCATAGTTTCTTCCGACCCCCGTGTTCTGGAGGGTGTCCGGCCAAATACGGCCAAAGCCTGTCCCTGCATTGAGCATCGAGAAGCTACTGGGCTTGGTCTCCACGGGTACATCAAACAAATATTGATAATAGGTTTCCACCTTCGTCTTAATGGGTAGGCCTTTGAAGGTGCGCTCCCAGCCGCCGGCGACTTGGAAGCTCTTCATCAATCCGATGCGATCCGTATTGTGTTCTTGGGGGTCGTGGCCGACCGTCGTCACCGCGTAATAATACAGGTAAGGGGCTTGCATTTGGGCGTGAAGACCACTTCCTGCGAAGAAACGATCTGTTGCCGAAGCTTGATAACTGATGCCCACACGGGGCTCAAGTGGCATGAAGGAAATGTTGTTGACCCCCGCATAAAGTGACGTGGCCCCCATGGTCACGGTCGTTTTGTCCGTCAAGCGTGACTTATACGAGATGTAAGGCTGAATAACCGGCCAGGTCGCTTGGCTCGCCCATTGCACACGCCAAGGGGGCAAGGTGCCGGTAAGACCATCGAATTGACGAACAGAATCCTGATAATTCAGCATGTATACGTCTGCGTTTACGCCGTACTGCAGTGTGCCGCGTAAGCCAATTTTCTGGTTATACGAGATAAAAGCATGGATTTTATTCTCGGTGAAGGTGTAGTTCAACATGGTGTCATTGGCCGTAACCACCCACCCGTAACTGCCATTGTCTAACATTCCAATTTCGCGTTGAAGCTTAGTGTTTACCGCACGGATTCGTGCGGTTGAGGCCGCCAAACCGGCTTTCATATAGCTGCGCTTGTTAATTGGGCGGCTGTAGTTGATTCCGCCCACGATCATGTCGCTGCCAAAGTACTGGTCGCGGTCTGTGGAGCCGTAGCTCTCAAAACCGCTAGTGTCCGTCTGGTTGCTGATGAGAATCTCGATGTCCGACTGACCAAACATGGTCCATAGGGCCAGCTTGCCTCCGTTCTTCTGGGGGAAAGTGAGGCGGAAGGCGCCGTCTTGGTACTTAGGAATGGCGTTGGTGCCCAAGTTGATGTTCAACGCTTGGAACATGCTCAGGGTAGAGTACCGGTACACACCCAAAAAGGAGGGAGCGCGCTGACCATCCTTGGCAGGCCCCAGCGGTCCTTCGAGCATGAGTTCCGTGCCCAGCAGGCCGAGTTGGGCCGAACCCTCAAACTTTTCGTTGTTTCCGTCGCGCATTTGAAGGTCAAAGACGCCGGCAATGGCGTTGCCGTATTCGGCGGGCCAAGCGCCCGTAAAGAAATCTGAATTGGCCAAGAACTTATTGTTCAAGATGGTCACAGGACCACCACCCGTTCCCGGAATAGAGAAGTGGTTGGGATTGGGAATGTTGATGCCTTCCATGCGGTAGAGTACACCGGCAGGGGTGTTTCCGCGAATTACCAAGTCGTTGCGTTGGTCGTCCGATCCCTGAACCCCCGCGAAGTTGGTAGCCATTCGAGCGGGTTCCCCACGAGAACCGGCGTAGAGATTGGTTTCCTCCACCGAGAATTGCCGCGCAGATACGGTGGCCATCTCATTTTTTGCTTGTCCCGATGCGACGGCCGTCACCTCCACGGTGCCCAGCTGGGTGGCCATCTCTTGAAGTCCAATGGTTAAGACAGCTTCTTTCGCGGAGTTCAGTTCCAAGGCGCGTGTTTGCGCACCGTAGCCGAACAGACCAGCCGATAGGGTCTGACGACCCACTGGAATGTTGACCAGTTTGAAGGAGCCTTGATCATCCGTTACGACTTTTTGATCGCCGATGCTGACCGTGACGCCCATCAGGGGGAACTTAGAATCAGCGTCGACAATGGTGCCCCGAACGGTTTGGGTAAGGACCTGAGCCCACGAAAGGGCGGGAAGAGCAACCAGTGCGATTGCCAGTAACCATGAGCGTTTCATAGGATGAATAGAATTTATATTGTTTAAAAGTAGGTGAATTTTATGCAAACCGGGAACTGGATGCAACCTGCGGCATGCTTTTTGGCATCTTTGCTGATATAATCATTCTCAATGAAGCATTTTACTCTTAGCCTATTTCTTCTGTTTTGCTCCACGGCAGTTTTGGCGCAAACGCGAGGCACGTATACCATCAATGGCTTCGTAACAGATGAGGCCACCGGTGAGAAACTGATCAATGCCTATGTGTTCGACAAGGTGAGTCAGCAAGGAACTACCACCAACGCCTATGGCTTCTATTCCATGACCCTGCCCAAGGATTCCGTGGCTCTCCAAGTTAGTTATGTGGGTTACGCGCCTTATCTCAAAGGAAGTTTTCTTAACCGCCGGACGGTGACGGAAATGGATGTCATGCTGATCCAAGACAATATCCTCGAAGAAGTCGAGGTCATTGGATCTATTAGCGGGGAGGTGCAAGAGCGCACGCAAATGAGTTCCGTCAACCTGGACATTAAGACGGTGAAGAACTTGCCGGTTTTGTTAGGTGAAACGGACTTGCTGAAGGTTATACAGCTTTTACCAGGCGTTCAAAGTGGCACCGAAGGCACGTCGGGTTTCTATGTTCGTGGCGGTGGGCCGGATCAAAACCTTATTCTCATCGACGGCGTACCCGTTTACAATGTTTCGCACCTTTTTGGCTTTTTCTCTGTCTTCAATGCAGATGCCATCAACAATGTACAACTGATCAAAGGCGGTTTTCCCGCGGAATATGGAGGCCGTCTGTCCTCCGTTTTGGATGTGCGCATGAAGGAGGGTAACATGAAGGAATGGAAAGCGGAAGGTTCCGTAGGAGTGATCTCTTCCAAACTGACTGTTGAAGGGCCCCTCTGGAAGGACCGCACGTCCATGATCGTCTCTGGGCGTCGCACCTACTTGGATGTCCTGACGCAGCCAATTATTTTGGCCAACAATCCAAATGGTTCAGGGGGATACTATTTCTATGATTTTAATGCCAAAGTCAATCACAAAATCAATCGTAACAACCAACTCTATCTGAGCTTTTATAATGGATTGGATGAAGCGTATATCCGCTATAAAGACTCCTACGAAAATTCGGGTTTCCGAAATCAGACCCTATCCGACAACAGCTTGAATTGGGGCAACCGGATAGCCACGGCCCGTTGGAATTGGATCGTTACGCCAAAACTCTTCAGTAATGTGACCGCCACGTACAGTCGCTATCGTTTCTTGACGGATCTCAACTTGGAAGAGAACCAAACCGATTTGACCACGATGATTACGACCAACAATCGCTTTGCCGTGACCTACTTGTCCGAAATTGTGGACAAAGGCGCTCGTTGGGACTTTGATTACGCTCCGAGCCCAAATCACGCGATCAAGTTTGGTGCATCCTATACCCAACATGCCTATGAGCCTGGGGTAAACACGATCACCTTTGCGTCAGGATCCAATTCGTTGGATACCAATTTTGGTTCCTTCCCCAAAGTGGCGGATGATTATGTCGCCTACTTCCAAGATGATTGGAAAATTGGTGATCGATTGCGGGTAAATATGGGAGTGCATTTCAACGGCTTCTCAGTCGATGAGGTAAATTACCAGAGCTTGCAGCCTCGCCTCTCCGCGCGCTATCTCTTGAGCGAAAAAAGCTCCATCAAATGGAGTTATGTCCAAATGGCGCAATACATGCACTTACTTTCAAATCAAACCATTGGCCTGCCAACGGACTTGTGGGTACCCGTGACCGAGAACATTCGCCCTCAAGAAGCGTGGCAAACAGCTTTGGGCTACGCGCATAACCTAGGCGAAGGTTGGGAATTGACCTTAGAGGGGTACTACAAAGACATGCAGAATCTCATTGAATACAAGGACGGTGCTTCCTTCCTATTTGGATTCCAAGATTGGCAAGAAAAAGTAACCTCAGGACGCGGTTGGGCCTATGGCATGGAGTTCTTGCTCGAAAAGAAATCGGGACGGACCACCGGCTGGTTGGGTTACACCTTGGCCAAAACCATGCGACAGTTCGACGAAATCAATTTTGGCAATCCCTATCCGTATACCTATGACCGTCGTCACGATGTGAGTTTAACCATGAGTCATCAATTCAACGAGGCGTGGTCAGGCGGTTTAGTCTGGGTCTATGGCACCGGACGCGCTACAACGCTGCCCACCCGTACCTACTATGCTCGCCCTGATGGCAATTCTTGGGCACCCTGGTATTATACCATCGATCAGGTAAGCGGCCGAAACAATTTCCGTGAGCCTGCTTACCATCGCTTAGACCTTTCGGTGACACACACGAAACAGAAGAAATGGGGTGAAGCTAGTTGGCAATTTGGCGTATACAACGCCTACAATCGGATTAACATCTTCTTTATGGACTTTGGATCCGATGACAATGGGAATCGCGTCCTGAAGGGTTATGGCCTATTCCCAATGATTCCATCGGTGTCTTACGCATTTAAATTTTAATTCCAGATGAAGCGTTTTATTACTCTTTTGACTTCGGTCGCCGCGTTGGCACTGCTTAGCTGTGAACGAATTATCCCTTTCAATTCGGAGGATGTCGACCCATTGATTACCCTTTATACCACCTTACAGCCGGATTCGTTCGTGGAGGCGAGTGTTTCACGCTCTGTTGGAATCTTGGATCAGGGACAGCCCTTGCTTTTGGACAATGCGCAAGTTTGGGCAGAGGACAGCAATGGAATTTTTCTTGATTCACTCTACTTTTTAGGTTCTGGGAAGTACCGCGCTGCAAGCCTGGTTGGACAAGAAGGCCAGTCCTATCAAATCCATGCGAAGTATCCGAATTTAACTCCGGCCTACGGCAGAGCGACCATTCCTTTTGTTCCGGCAGAGGGCGCTGTGGACTCTATTGAGGCGGTGGAAGGGAATTTAAATGGACCGGGGCCGATCGCTCTTCCCTATGTTTCGTATTCTTTCGAGGTAATCGATGATGGAAGGCCCGGCTACTACTTTATTGAGGCCTATGAGCGCTTGCGTGGCACAACCACGATTCCAAATTATGCCCTCGAAGTGGAAACGGATGATCCTTATGTTACCGGGAGTGGCTTTGGTCAATTCCAATGGAAACAGCGCATTGATTTGTCTAATGAGCTGTTCTTGGGGGGCAGTCACACCTTGAACATTCGCGTTTATCAGTGGGAATTTAGCGGAATGGAAATCCTCTTTAAACTGAAGAAGGTGGACCAAGCCACCTTCTTTTATCAGCGTTCTCTTGACCAATACCAACGCGCCAATGGGAATCCATTCACGCAGCCGGTATCCGTGTATTCTAACGTAACAGACGGTTTAGGAGTCGTTTCAGCAGAGGCGTATCGTTGGATTTTGCCGTAGTCGCAGCAGTGGAGTCCGCGGAAGGAGGGGCCATAGCCACCCCGCTGCTCGGGCACACATAATCGGTGACCTGCAAACCTTCTTGCTTTTTGATGGCGCCAAATCCGCCTTGGATGTCCACAATGTTGTGAACCCCACGGCTCTTTAGGATAGAGCTGAAGATCATAGAGCGGTAGCCTCCTGCACAGTGAATGTATACGGGATTTCCCGAAGGCAGATCGTTGAATCTAACGTTGAGATCGTCCAAAGGCAAGTTGATCGAAGTCGTCATGCGCTCCGCGGTGAACTCTCCCGTTTTGCGGACGTCTAATACCACCGCTGCGGGGTCTGCGGCAAGGCGCTGGGCAAATTCTGCGGTGGTGATGCTCTCCACCTGATCAACTTCTTTCCCTTCATTTTTCCAAGCGTCAAATCCACCTTCTAGGAAGCCTAGGACCCGGTCGTAACCGACGCGTGCCATGCGCTTGATCACTTCTTCTTCTCGACCCACTTCGGTTACGAGTAGGATGTTCTGCTTGATGTCGGGGATAAGCGCGCCGACCCAAGGAGCAAAGCCACCATCAATGCCAATGTTGATGGAATTAGGAATGTGACCCTGTGCGTAATCTTGTGGTTTGCGGGTATCGAGTACCAATGCTTCCATTTCATTGGCCATGGCTTCGAAGGCACTAGGTTCGAAGGCCTTTCCGGCCTCGGCAAGGATGGCTTCAAATCCAGGGATAGCTTTTTTGTTGAGCGCCACGTTTTCAGGGAAATAGGCGGGAGGAGGCAATAGGCCATCCGTTACTTCGGCAATGAAGTCCGCACGAGACATGTTGGCACGGAGGGCGTAGTTGCTTTCGAGCTGTTCGCCTAAGGTGCCCACGGTTTCCTTGCTCATGTTCTTGCCGCATGCGGAACCGGCGCCGTGTCCTGGGTAGACCACTACTTCGGGACTCAAGGTCATGATTTTGGTGCGCAAAGAGTCAAACAAGGTGCTGGCGAGGTCCTCTTGGGTCATGCTTGCTGCTTTCTGTGCGAGGTCAGGTCGGCCAACGTCCCCCAAAAAGAGGGTATCCCCCGAGAAGAGTGCGCGGTCCGTGCCGTTTTCGTCGATCAGCAGGTAGCAGGTAGATTCCATGGTGTGCCCAGGGGTATGCAAAACTTTGACTTTCAGATCCCCTACGGTCAATAATTCGCCATCCGCTGCGGAATGGAAGGTGAAGTCGGGATTGGCGTTGGGGCCGTAGACGATGGTGGCGCCGGTCTTTTCTGCCAGGGCTACGTGTCCGGATACAAAGTCCGCATGGAAATGTGTTTCCAAAACGTATTTGATTTTGACGCCGAGTTTTTCGGCACGCTCCAAATAAGGTGCAGATTCACGCAAGGGGTCAATCACAACCGCTTCCCCATTCGAGTGAATGAAGTAGGCTCCTTGAGCTAAGCAGCCTGTGTAAATCTGTTCAACGTTTGGATGGATATTCATAGCCTTTCGGGTCTAAAGTTCAATTACAATAATTCTTTGCCGACGATAAAGATGCCCATGATGAGGACAAACCAGCCAAATGCTTTCTGCAGCGGCTTGGAATCAATCTTCTTGCTGACAAATGTACCGATCACCATGCCAACTATTGCGACCAAAGTCACCAAAGTCAGGAGGTTCCAGTCCATTTCGTGGTGACCGAGGTCGCCAGTGAATCCCAACAAGGATTTGAAGGCGATGATGGTCAGGCTGGTGCCTACGGCGGTCTTCATATCCAACCCCGTGACCAGAACCAGCACAGGAATGATGAGGAAGCCGCCACCCGCGCCCACCAGACCGGTCAAAACGCCGACTATCAAACCCTCGGTCAGGACAATGGCGATTTTCTTCGCAGCGGACATTTCTATGCCGCCCGTGTTGGCTTTTTTGCCGACTATCATACCGCGTGCAGCAAGGAGCATGAGCACAGCGAAGAGCAACATAAGGAAGGTGTCACGGGTAAGCTCAAAGCTGCCAAAGGTGGCGATGCTGTCGGGGATGTAGGGAACGATGAAAGCACGTGTAGCATAGACAGCTACGACAGCAGGGGCCCCAAAGTAGAGGGCGGTGCCAAAATCGACTTCGCCTTGTTTTGCTTTTGGGACGATCGAGGCTAAACTGGTTGCGCCTACTATAAAGAGCGAATAGGCGGTAGCTATCGTGGGATCAATGTCAAAGAGATATACGAGCACAGGAAGCGTCAAAATGGAGCCACCGCCGCCCAAGATTCCGAGGGATAGGCCGATGAGTAGCGAAGCGAGGTAAGCGAGAATGAGCATGCGTTCTGTGAGATTAGGAGTACAAAGGTGCTCGAAGGAGTTTTTCTAAAGCGTGACTTGCATCACGGAAAAAGCCCGGAGACTGGCTCGGGCTCTGAGGCTTACATTTTGACTTTCATCATGCGGTTCCAATACAGCCAGGGGAGGCCATATTTCTTGAGAATCCACATGCTAGGGTCCAAGCAGGCTGGTGCCAATGCGCATCTGCGGGGTCGATCAATCCAACTCGGAGTTTGCCATTGGCATTTTTTAATTGTGCAGCAGCCATGACACCACCGATGCCAGCGCCCACAATAAGAACGTCAAAGTTTGACATGGTATAGGGGGTTCAATTAATTCGTGTTAAGAGGAGACAATATCGAGCGCAATGGATGGGAATTTAGTGACTTGTATCACTTTTTGGGATGCTTGCAGACGAATTGATTGGGACGCATCTTTGCAGAATGTCTACAGGTACGCAGCACCCTTCCGCACTCATTCCATTGGCATGGCCCGAAATGACCGCGCGTGGCCGCGAAAAAATTTGGCATTACCTCCGCCAAATGGGTATTGTTAAAAATGTCAATATGATGGTGGGCCATGCGGGCATGGTGATTGTGGAGGCAGATCACTTTCACTACTACGACTTTGGGCGCTATATCACCCCCCGAATTATGGGACGTCCTCGAAGTGCCGAAACGGATCCTAAGCTTCGACTAGATACCGTTCCAACCTGGGATGAACATGGGCGTTTGACCAATTTTGAAGTCTTGCTCGCTGAGCTAGAGACGAAAAAAGCAGCTACCCATGGAGAGGGACGCATGTTTGCATCCGTTTTTTATGGGGGGGATTCAGTCAAGGCTTTGACCTACGCCCGGGCGCTTCAGGAAAAGGGCTGCGTTGGCTATCATGGCCTCGATAAGAAGCAAACCAACTGTGCCCGCTTTGTAACGAACACCATGCTGGCAAGCATGGGGCGCAACACGAAGGAATACCGTCGCTTCAAGTACCCGGTCACCTACGCGCCCTCTCCCTACTTCAACGTTTTGGCAGGCGCCTCCTCTGGTCAATTTGTCATTTATTCCAATGGACAAGCGGAGTGGCAGAGCAAGCCCATGGGGCATGCCTTGCGCGATATCCTGGTGAAGGGCTCGTACGCTTTCCGTAAGAGCAAGGCCTTGCACTTGCCGCCCGATACCCGTGTGGGGCAATTGGAGGAACCCGACCAACGCCCCGCGGGCGTTTTGCCAACAGATGTCTACCTCGGCGGGATTGGCGAAGGTGCCTACCACCGCGTAGAAGCAAAGAGTGCGGATGTCTTGGAGATGGTACGCATTGACCTATCCGGCAACGTGGAGTTCACAGCCGCATACGCTTGTCCCGCCAAGTGGGTGGAAGACTGGCAGGCAGGGGAGGCCCTTGTGGTCCACGATACGCATTATGCCTGGATGACTTTGGCGCAGAAAGCGACAAACGAACGCCAGCGTTGCCGACGAATCCCGTAACTTTGGGGAACATGCAAACGGATGACGCCACGCTCCTCCAAATCCTGACCTCAGGATGTGACGAGCGAATTTTTTTACGTCCAGAAACGGACGCCAACAAGTACCACCTCAACCCTTTAAAGTACGAAGGCCTCTTTCATCGGGGGTCCTGTACGTGCGGAACATTGACTCCCTCCGGCCATGTGACCGCAAGGGAATTCATGGACGCCTATTCTGAGGACCGCTATGAGGGTATCGTAAAGGATCAAACGAAGCGCTTACAGGCCTTGCTTCATGAAACGGATGAAGATCAGTTTCATGTCTTCTTCGGGCCAAGTGGGAGTGACATGATGTATTTGCCCTTGCTGTTTCAGGCCATGATGCACCCAGGTCAGGAAATCATCAACATTGTCTCTTGCCCAGAGGAACTAGGTTCTGGATCTAAAGCGGCAGCTGAAAATGCCTATTACGCCGAATGGAACCAATTTGGGGAACGGATCCCCATGGGTGAAAAGGTATGTGAAGAAGTTCAATCGCGCGTTCATTTCCTGGATGCGCGCGCATCCACAGGCCACATCGTCGACCGGAAGCAGGCGATTCGCGATCTGATTTCCAAACACCCCGGTCAGCCTTTGGTCGGGAATCTGGTATTTGGTAGTAAATCAGGGATCAAAGATGATCTAGCCATCATTGATGAATTCAAAGAAGGCGTCATGTGGGTGGTGGATATGTGCCAATTTCGCACCGACCGCACCCTGATCCATGATCTGATTGGGAAAGGCGTCATGATCATGGTAACGGGGTCCAAGTTCTATCAAGCGCCGCCATTTTGTGGCGCCCTCTTGGTGCCGAAGCAATGGACCCATAAAATGGCACCATTGCCTGCGGCAGTGGCTAAGGGATTTGAGCGATTGTTTACGGCGTATGACTTTCCTACAGCCTTGCCGGCGGTTCGTGAGCAGTTGCCTCATTTCAAGAATGTTGGACTTCGTGTGCGTTGGGAGATTGCCCTGCGAGAAATGGAAGCGTATATGGCCTTTTCTCAAGATGAAGCGAATGGCTTGATCCGTCGATGGAGCCAAGTGGTCACAGGTCGATTGGCTCAAAGTGACTACTTCCGCTTGATGCCAAACATTGAACTGACCAACGATAGTATTGTCAGCTTCATGGTCTTGGTGAATGGGCGTGCACTCAACAATGTTGAGCTCAAAAAACTCTTTGATTACCTCGTGCTGAATCGCCACGAAGGTTTGCGTGATTACGATCGAATTTTCCTGGGCCAGCCGGTGCAATACGGGGAAAAGAGTTTTATCCGATTGGCCATTGGATCGTACAGTGTGCGAAAGCAACTCGCCAAGCGGCAGTTTGACCCCACAAATGACCTCCAGATTATAACCCTGATCGAACGAGCAGTCAAGCATATTTTTGAATAATGAGTCCGCTCAAAGAGGAAGCCCTTTGGGCCGTAACGCAGCTTGAGTCTATCGGACACATGACCGAGGCAGACACCGCCGTTCTCTTTCACTCGTGGAACCAGCACAAGCGTTACTTAGATCATCTTCAATCAGCGTTTGGGCAAGCGCATGCGCTGCATGCCGTAGCGATTAAAACGCAACCGCATCCGTCGATTCTTACCCAGGTTGTCCAGTGGGGCTTTGGTTTAGAGGCCGCTTCAATGGAAGAAGTCCATTTAGCGATTCATGCCGGTTGTCCTCCAGAGCGTATCGTTTTTGATTCCCCGGTAAAGACCCGGCGAGAGATTAAGGAATGTCATGCGCTCTATCCAGGTATACGATTCAATGTCAATTCTTTAGAGGAGTTAGATCGCTTGCCTGAAACGCCGTCATTTCCCGTGGGAATCCGGATTAATCCGATGGTTGAAACGGGTGCCCCTTCCGTGTACCATGTGAGCCACAACGAGTCCAAATTTGGGGTGCCTTTGGCGGAAAAAGAGGCAATTCTATCTTCGATCGATCGCTATCCAGTAGAGCAGTTGCATGTCCATTCAGGGTCCTCCATGGCCAATTTGGATTCAGCAGTGGCGGCAATACGATGCATTCTAGATGTCGCTGCAGAGGCCAATCAGCGCTTAGCCCAAAGCGGGCAAACACGCCGAATACACAGTATTGATATAGGGGGAGGATTAATGCCTGAAGAATTGACTGATAAGCCTTCGGCCATGGAGGGCTATGTCGCAGCCTTGCGTGCCAACTGTCCGGACCTTTGGAATTACCGAATCATAACAGAATTCGGTCAATGGTCTTATTTCTATACAGGGTATGCGCTCAGTCAAGTAGAGTATGCGGTCCAGCGCGGTAATAGTCGTGTGGCCTATGTGCACTTGGGGGCGGATTTTTTGCTCCGCGATGCCTACGTCAAACCGCGGGGCATTGACTTTGTTCCTTTGGCAGAAGCGGCAGGAAGACCCCTTACGCGCACAGATATTGCTGGTCCACTCTGTTTTGCGGGGGATTATCTGCAAAAAGGCGTAGACATGCCTCGCCTCGAAGAGGGGGACAACTTGCTGTTGCTCCATACCGGGTCAAACGCCTACGCATTGTGGTCAAGGCATTGCAGTCGAACCATTCCAATGGTCCTTGGGGTTGATTTTGCTGCCGCTCAGATCACCATCCTATCGACTCGAAATAACCCATTTTTAGGGGCGATTTAGTAGAAATAGTATCCTTAACTTTAAGGGTGCGGAATTCACTGTTTTTTTTGGTCACTTTCCTTGCAGGATTTTCCGCTTTTGGTCAGTTGGATACGGCGTTTTATTTGCCTCCCATTCCTGAGTGGTTAGATCAAAACCAAGAGATTACCCTAAGCACCCCATTCCCAGATGCTGAAGTGGTCGTGTTTAACTCAGACAGCAGCTATTTTCAGACAGTAAGCCTAGTGCAGGGTGTTCCCCAAACGCTCACGCTCGCTAGCCAAATCACCAATTTGTGGAGCACCTATGGGGCCATTTCTTTGACGAAGGCCCATCAACCCATGAACCGAACGGCTCTCTTTGTCCGGAGTAATCGGGATATCATGGTCACGCAACGCATCAACCATGTCTACAATCAAGATTTGGTGACGGGCAAGGGGACTCGGGCCTTAGGCACGGCCTTTTTAGCAGGCAATCAAACGAAAATTATTGCCGCAAACCCTGCGCCTGAAGCTGCTATGGGGTTTATTTCAGTCGTGGCCACGGAATCGAATACCGAGGTGGTGATCACCTTGCCTGCGGGGGTCGTAAATACGGCCGGAAACAATCAAATGACGGTGAATTTGCAAGCATGGCAGTCCTACACGACAACCATTGCAGAGTCCTATCAATTCATTGGGGCAAGTGTCACGGCCACAAAGCCGATCGCAGTGACCACCGGCGGCAATCACTACAAGCAGAATTCGGGTGCACCCTCGCAGGACGGGGGGTTTGACCAATTGGTTCCCGAAGATCTGCTAGGTAGCGATTACATGATTGCGCGAGGGATTGCCCCAACGGGGTTAGACTACTTAGTGGTCATTCCTACGGTAGATAGTACAGAGATCAAAGTGAACGGAGTGGTCCGGGGTTATTGGGACCGTGCAGATGCGGCAACACTCACTTTTGCAGGCAACCAGAACAACGTGGGCGACTTGGCGCAAGTAGAGGCTAGTGCCCCGGTCTACTGTTTCCACATCACGACAGGCTCTAATCAATACCAACCGGAGTTGGGCATGTCCTTGGTCCCGCCGATTGGTTGTACCGGCAGTCGGGCGGTTTATGCCACCCGAATGAGTGGGCTCAATACCCATCTACTGGTGATTGTCCCTACATCGGGAGTGGCAAGCTTGAAGTACAATGGTCAGCCCCTCTCAGCGAGTACCAAGACTAGTACGAATGGCCTTTGGAAGTCCATCTATATCCCCGATAATCAGGTGACTTCGACCTGGTCTCTTACCTGTCAGAAACAATTCCACGTGGAGGTAGTCGCGGGAGAGGGAGCAGGTACGGGATTAGCAGGGTTTTATTCGGGTTTTGATTCTGACTTAGACCTCTTAGACCCCTACCTCAATTTGGGATCCAGCATTCTCAATTTCCCGGTGCGTTGTAGTACGCCCTTGCCAGGGTTCTTTGGAATCCAATCGTGTAACCGTCCGGTGGAGGTACTCCGAACGAAAGTACTGAGTGGTCAAGCGTCGGTCACCGATGCAAACCCTTGGGATACCTTGTTGAGCGTTCAGCCCGCCTTGGGCTTTGCGGGAGAGATATGGGTGCGTTTGGTAGCCCGAGACGCAAGTGGATCCTTAGATTCCGTCTTGATGCGCTTTCCGTATTACCCTGAAGGAGCGGATTTGCTTCCGGATACCGTGCTGGGTTGCCCTGATTCACCGGCGGAAATTATCGCGCCCTTTGGAATGAAGCATTATATGTGGTCCACAGGGGACACCACACAAACTGTTCAATATGGAGGTTATGGCCCCCTCGTGCTTTATGCCGAAGCGGACTCCTGTGCATATACCGATACTGTTTGGGTCGTCTCGGCGGATCCCTTACCTCGGTATTTCCCCCCAGAGATCATCGTATGCGACTCGTTTTATACAGCGGAAATTGGTGAATTTACCGGGATTGATAGCCTTGCCTGGCGGGGGCCGTTCGGGAGTGCTGGACAAGCCCTACGGAGTGCGAGCGGTGGCTGGACGATGGAGTGGAGTAGCCCTGGCATATATGTCTTAGAGAAATTTGATGGGAATGGCTGCCTGACGTATGAGACATTGAACCTTAAGATCTCTCCTCGACCGTATATCGGTCAAAGCCCAGATTGTCCAGCGGTGTGGGTATGGGTAAGCGACATGGCTTCAGTTCAGTCTTTTTTAATCAATGAGATCCCGCAGTTTAGCGATTCCACATCTATTTCCTTCCCCTTTGATGGGGTGTATCACATCATGGCACTGGTCGAAGATTTATGTGGCAATCTGGATACAGTTGAAGCACAGCTTCCTTATTTCTGTACCGGCCGGGATCAGCGATGGTTCCCCAATGCATTTAGTCCCAATGGAGATGGGGATAATGACGTTTATTGCATGTCGTCATCCTATGGCACGGCATTACACTACCAAATTTTTAATCGGTGGGGCGGACTTGAATTTGAAGGATCAGGAACGGATTGTTGGGCGCCGCCTTGGGGCACTCAGGGCACCTTTGTCCTCAAAGCCACCTTTCCAGCCATCGATGGGTATGCTCCGAGGGAAGAAATTCTTCCTATTCTTGCCTTGCCATGAAACATCTTTTGTTTGCTGGGATTTGCCTAGCCTTCCTACCGCGCCTACTGGGTCAAAGCGAAGCGGTGGCGACGGCGCACCCTTTGGCTACTATTGTGGCGGCGGATATACTGGCACAGGGCGGGAATGCCTATGATGCGGCGGTGGCGACCCACTTTGCCTTGGCCGTGGTTTTGCCCCGTGCAGGCAACCTGGGGGGTGGTGGCTTCGCGCTCGTGCACAGCGCAAGCGGAGAAGCCGCGGCCTTAGATTTTAGGGAGACGGCCCCTCAAGCGGCGTCTCGTGAAACCTACCTGCCCAGCTATGAAACCATTTCTTCCCTGCGGGGCATCGCTGCGTCGGGCGTTCCGGGCTCGGTCGCAGGCATGTGGGAGCTATATGCGCGCTTTAGTTCCAAATCGCTGAGCTGGCCGGAACTCCTTCAGCCCGCCATCCTACTGGCGGATACGGGTTTTCAAATCACACCCTTTCTCGCGGGCTTGCTCAACCGTTTCCAAGAAGATTTTTCCGGGGTGGGTGAGGGGCCCTTCTGGCCGCCGCATGAATGGCAACCAGGCGAACGCCTCACGCAACATGCCTTAGCTGAAACATTAAAAGATATTGCCCTCGGAGGCCCGGAGGCTTTCTACCAAGGCATCCACGCGGCCCGTTTGGTCGAATGGTCCGAAGGGTGGTTCGCTCCGGAAGATTTGGGTACCTATCGGGCCATTTGGCGTGAGCCACTACGAGCACCATATCGAGGGTATCAGGTATTCTCCATGCCTCCTCCATCGAGTGGAGGCGTGGCCTTAATCCAGCTCCTTCAAGCCTCCGAAATGTTGCCACTCGGACGCCGTTGGACTACGGAGTCTATGCACCTCTTTGCTGAAATGGCGCAAATAGCCTATCAAGACCGGGCACAGTACCTAGGGGACCCTGCCTACATGGAGGTGCCAGCGTGGGCATTGGTGGATTCGGCCTATGTGGCAGGCCGATTCGGGCAGATACATGCGCAGAAGCATCAAGCTCCGGAATGGGAACAAAGCCATGAGGCGATTGAATCCTACGAGACGACGCATTACAGCATTTTGGATTCAGCAGGAAATGCGGTGGCGGTAACCACGACCCTGAATGGCCTCTTTGGAAGCGGCCAATGGGTAGACGGCTTTTTCATGAACAACGAAATGGATGATTTTGCCACTCAGCCGGGGGTGCCTAATCAATTTGGACTCATTGGCTATGACGTAAATGCGGTGGCGCCAGGAAAGCGCATGTTGAGCAGCATGACCCCGACTATTCTATGTGCTCCCAATGGGGATAAGACCGTGTTAGGCACCCCGGGTGGCAGCACGATCATTACAAATGTGTTTCAAGTAATCCTCCATTATGTCCGCTATGGTGAATCCCTTCAAGCCGCGGTGGATCGAAAAAAACTGCATGCGCAAGGGCTTCCCGAAGTGCTGTACTATGAGGAAGGAGCCTTGACCAAGCGCCAAATGAAGGACCTACAACGTCGAGGTCATCGCTTGGAAGCTTGGAAGCAAATCGGTCGTTTTCAGGGGGTCTCGACGCGTGCCGCAGCACCCGATCGCTTGCGCTCTGGGGACTCCAAAGGACATTTCAAACGCTATGTGCGGTAAGAAAGCCTCTAAGATTTTTGGCCACTAGGCGCCAAGAATGGAGCCAACATCACTCGGTCGGTACAAAAGCCATCCCGTGAGGCTACGGCGGGGTGCCTTGGCGGGAAGCACCGCATGCCATACGGTATCACTGCGAAAAAAGACCATGCGGTTCATCACCGGTTCAATCCGCTCTGCTTCTGCATGCCCTTGGGGGTCATACAATTGAAGTTCACCTCCATCCCCGGGATTCCAATCAGGATTAAGATAGAGCACGCATGAAATCAAGCGGTTATTGCGGCCTTTAAACTGATCTAGGTGTTTGGCGTAATGTCCCCCTGTGGGATAGAAGGCTAAATGGAATTCATAGCCCCCTAGGCTTAAAAAAAGCAGGCGATTCCATCGCGAAAGGCTCTCCTCAATCCAATGAAATACTGGGGCGAGGTGGGTATCGCCCTCCTTGTCCAACCAATAAGTTAAATCTGATCGGATTTCTTCAACCTTTTGACGGGATTGGTGCGCGCCAATTTTGGCTGGTGTGAGCGCATCTTCTTTTTGTTGAAAAAAGTCAAGGAGTACGTGAAGCAGGGCTGGAGATAGATAGTCGTCAATGATGACATACTCTTGGTCAGCCAAGGCATCGGCCCAAGCCTCCCATTGGGCATCGGAATGCACTAGGTAAGGAAGGTGATTTCCACACGTTGTTCAATTGCAGGATGCAATGAACGAGCGACAGGGCAGGTGTGTGCTACGCGCCGCAAGGCCTCTTGGCTTCGGTCTGAAACGCCTTCGCCCAAACGCACGTGAATCTGGACGTCAATGGCTGCAATTCGACGCGGATCGGAAGCCATATGCTTGGTGGTGGCAGCCTCCGCATGTAAAATCTCGACATTCTTGCCTTGGGCATAGATCGCCATCGTGGTTAAAATGCACGTGCTGAGACTCAGTGCGCAAAGGTCTGTCGGCGAAAAAGCCGAACCCATTCCATGATTATCTGTTGGGGCATCGGTTAGAATTTCCGCACCGCTTTGCACGTGAAGATTCTCGCAGCGCAGGCTGCCTAGATAAGTGGATTTTGCTGTCGCCATGGCCTGGAGTTCCGAATAAGGTGACAAATATCACCTTTATTTTGGGCTTTTTTGGAGATGTTTGCAAAATGAAAAGAACCCTCTTTCTTCTGTTGGCCCTCCTCGGCATGCCCTCCCTTCGAGGGCAAATTTCCGGTTGGAATGTGCGTCTGGAAGAAAAAACCTTATCCGCTTGGAGTGGCGCGCAGAGCTTTTCCGCCGCCGCATGGAATAATCAGATGCTTGTGGTCGGTGGACGAAGTGCCGGCTTGCATATACGCCACCCGTTTGCAGCCTTTTTAGTGTCAGAGGCGAACGCCTCGCTCCATGTCATTGATCCAGCCAATCTCAGCCATTGGGCCCTTCCTGTGGACTCGCTTCCTATAGCAGTGCAGGATCAGTTCCTTTCGACCAATATGCAATCCGTTCAGCTAGACTCTATGCTTTATTTGATGGGCGGCTATGGCTATATGAACTCGCTCGCGATGCACAGTACCCACGGTCGTATCACGGCGATACACGTGCCACAAATGATCGCAGCTATCCAGCAGGGGAATGGCGCTGCCGCGCGCGCCGCCATACGCACATGGGCTGACCCTCGATTTGCCTGGACGGGTGGTGTGGCTCGAGAATTAAATGGACAAGTATTCTTAGCGGGCGGCCAATTCTTTCATGGAAGCTATAATCCGATGGGTCCAAATCATGGACCGGGTTTCAGCCAAAATTATCATGATGGGTATGTTCATTTTTCCCTTGTCGACGATGGAGACTCCTTGGCTGTGATGAACTTTACTTCCGTCACAGATTCTGCCTTAATGCACCGCCGGGACTATAATATGACGCATACGGTGGATCCTAGTACAGGTGCTTTGCGACTGACGGCTTTTTCGGGCGTATTCCAGCCGGGAGCCAATTTGCCTTGGCATGATATAGTCGATTTAAGTCCTGCTGGATTGAGCTTGCGCATTGGGGCGTCGCAGTTATTGAATCAATACCACAGCGCGCACTTTGGACTATGGGATTCGGTGAATTCGACGTTCTCCACGGTCTTTTTGGGCGGCATAGGTGAGTATCTGGTTCAGTCGGATGGCAACCTCATCCAAGATCCCAATGTCCCATTTACCAAGCATATTTCTGCGATTGTGGAAACCCCCAATGGGAGCTCTGAATATTATCTCGGGGACATGCCTGATTTTCTCGGGGCAGGAGCGGAGTTCTTTCCGATCCATTCGGCCATGCAACACGGGATAATATCCACGGCTGAATTGCCAACCCTACCGAATGCCACGGTGTTGATTGGCTATATGGTGGGTGGCATTCGAAGCACCGGCCCAAATATCTTTTTTAGCAATGGCAGCAACTTGAGTACGAGCAATGATAAAATCTATGAGGTTTGGCTGGATGCAAGCGGTATTGGAGTGCCCAGCGAAGTCCTCGTTCAAAACTGGGCTCAATTTGACCAAGCGGGTCAGTTGCGCCTGGGTGGGGGGGATTTATCAGCCTCGGATGTGTGTGCCTACGATTCCTCCGGCCGAATCGTCTACCATGGTCCCCTTTGGGCAAATGTAGAAGGCTACACATTGCCTGAATCTCTCGCTTGGGAACCCGGCGCGTATATACTTCGATTTGACTCGGGGGAAAGTCTTCGGGCGGTTAAATGAGGTAGATTACTCGACCAGAATGCGGAGGTTCGCCGCCTCGACAACCTCCCCGATGGCGTGCACTGGGTTGCCGGACGCGCGCAGGCAGCCTTCCACCTCGGCAACCGAGCTAGGATCCACGGCAATGAGCAATCCACCGCTGGTTTGCGGGTCGAACAGTATAAAGAGCTGGTCTCCGCTGACCGGACTCACTTGCCCATAGTAGGTCACGTAGTTCTTTGTAGTACCCGTGGGCATGGAGCCCAAGGCGTATAAATCGGCCAAGCGCTCCTTCGAGTAGGTTGGAATGGCCGCATAGTTGAGCGTGGCCGAACAATCAGATGCGGTCATCATTTCATGCAGGTGCCCGACTAGGCCAAATCCAGTGACATCAGTCATGGCATGAACGCCTTCTATGGAGGCAAGATCCGCACCGACATGATTCAATTGCGCCATGGTTTCTTCTGCCCAGTGGGCATCTTCGGGAA
>JAHEGI010000011.1:0-20276 GCA_024639785.1 Cryomorphaceae bacterium | reverse complement strand
AGCCCGAAGCTCCTAGGACTTCGTGGAGGGCATTGGGGGCAATTTTACAGCCACAGCCTGAGCCGGGGTTAAATGAGGTTAATGCTGCTGTTTCAGCCATGCTGCGAGGGGTTCTTTGGTTTGTTGCAATAGGCGGGTTGCGGCTTCTTCGAAGCTGCAATCGCTCAGGTCGAGGGTGAAGAGCACCTGGTCCTTCCTCTTTTCCATGCTTTCCGCATACGTGCGGTCGTAATAATTCAAGGCAATTTCAGCGGCAGAACGCAAATCCCCAGCCATGACGGCATCAATGGCCCATTGCGCATTTTGATGGCCTAAACGCTTTGAAATTTTTGGAAAGACTGCGGCGAGGGCTTCGGGGGAAGCCTGCCCGTAGAGATGGACCAAGTGGTCCAGTCGATTGCTTCGTGAACGCTCAACAATGACAATGGGTGCCGCTTTCTTTAGCAAGAAAAATTCATTTTGAAGCCAGATTCGCCCAATCGAGCGGCTTTCATCTTCTAGCCAGATGGCTTGGTTGTTTGGCAATTGATCCAAGTGGTTGGCCCCTAGGTTTTCAAATTCTTCGGCTTGAGGTTGCAATGTTTCTCCTACATGCCCAAATGCGGAGCCTTTGTGGTGGGCGAGCCCCTCCAAGTCAAACAGCGCGGCCCCCTGGCCTTCCATGGCGCGCAGGATTTCTGTTTTCCCGCTGCCGGTGAGTCCCGCGAGGACCACGTAGGGCCTGGGTTGGAACCACTTTTGGAGTACGCCAGTTCGGTAGGATTTATACCCGCCTTCCCACCGTTTTACCTGGTAGCCTGCCGTACTTAAGAGCCATGCCATCGATTGACTGCGCATCCCACCACGCCAACAGTACAACTCAATGGGCTCGCCGGCCGCAACTTCATCTACTTTTTTGACCAAGCTGGACATTTTGGGTCCAACGAGGTCGAGGCCCAATCGGATCGCTTCGGCTTGTCCTTTCTGCTTATAGCAAATCCCAACTACGGCACGCTCCTCATCGCTAAATAAGGGGAGAGACAGTGCTCCAGGGGCATGACCCTGGTGGTATTCACCGGGACTGCGGACATCAAAGAGTGGCATGTGTGCAAGGTACGAATGCCGCGTATCTTTGGGGTATGCGTTGGATGGCCTTCTTTCTGGTCTTTTCTCTCTTTACGAGCTGCTTGGTGCCCAAGCAGGACTTCCTCTTTGCTCAAGCTCAAGTCTTGCGTTTACAATCGGACAGTTTGGCCTTTGAAGAACGTCTGCTCCTCGTGAAAGGAACGATGGGGAATGTCCAAGGCCAGGTGAACGAACTGCTGAAAAGCTACGAGGAAGTTTCCAACCAGCTTGATAACGCGGAGGCTACCCTTCAAGCCGTGTCGCGTTCGCTGGATAGCTTGCAGCTGCGTCACAAAGAAGTGAGCGTGGAGCGCGATGTGTGGCGCATCGAAGCTTTGCGTGCCAAGCGCCGTATGGAACGCGCCGAGTTTGTCCGCGATAGCTTGCAAACGGTCGTGTTGAAGTACAAGCCCGCCGCTTCTAAGCCGAAGAAGTAACTAGAAATGC
This sequence comes from Cryomorphaceae bacterium, assembly GCA_024639785.1. Taxonomy (GTDB): domain Bacteria; phylum Bacteroidota; class Bacteroidia; order Flavobacteriales; family Schleiferiaceae; genus TMED14. The sequence continues at coordinate 18,725 of JAHEGI010000011.1, read as the reverse complement.
GTCTTAATGAGACGCAATTTGTGGGTGTGCTTGCCCAACTCCGCATTGTAGATGCCCGAACTATCCAGCCCATCCAATCGAACAGAGCCACTCGCATGCAAGATTCGATTTTCTCGAACATAGATGCCTACATGGGTAATGTGACCGTCTTCATTATCAAAGAACAAAAGGTCACCCGCTTGGGCTTCATTCAAAAAGTCTAAGGTTCTTCCTTGTGTGGCCTGTTGGCTCGCATCTCGAAGAAGCGAAAAGCCCGTTAGGCGATAGGCCATTTGGGTGAGTCCGCTACAGTCAATCCCAAAGGCACTGCGCCCACCCCAGAGATAAGGCGCGTTGGAGTAGAGGTAGGCGTTAAGCAGCAATTCTTCTCGGGTTCGCAGTCGTTGGGCTGTTCTGCCTTGAAACAAAAAAGCCTCGTTGCCTACCTGGATGACTTGCTGATCAGCGTCATAAAAGGGTAGCGGTGAGCCCGCTACAAGGGTTCTGGTCAGACTAGGGGAGTCATGTTCAATCAGGTCGACGGCATCGCTAACGAGTGCTTGAGGTGCGTCAATCAGCTGACGAAAGGACGCATGTTCGATGAATTGAATCTGACGGTCCAAAATCCAACCAACATAGCCGTCATGACCGAGGCGGATTTGCGTCCATTCCGCCTGGCGGTCCAAGATTTCGAAGGCTTCTCCAAATAGGGCCTGATTTACCATTTCAGATCGATGGCTAGGCTCTGCTCTCATGGGAGCGAGGCTGTACAGGGAAAAGCCGTAGGAAGTCACGTTTATGCGATACGTTCAAGAATCATGGCAGAGGCGCCTCCGCCTCCATTGCAAATACCTGCTCCGCCATACCGTGCATTACGTTGTTGGAGAACATGTAGCAATGTAACAATAATCCGTGCACCACTGCAGCCTAGAGGATGTCCAAGGGAAACAGCGCCTCCGTTCACATTGCAGGTGTCTGGATCTATGCCCAAAAGGTCCATATTCACGAGGCCAACCACGGAGAAGGCCTCATTTAATTCCCAAAAATCAACATCCTTCACAGCGATGCCTGCTTTCGCTAACGCTTTAGGGACAGCTTTGGCAGGGGCGGTAGTGAACCACTCTGGTTCGTGCGCGGCATCGGCGGAAGCGGCAATTCGGGCTAAGGCGGGTAAGCCAAGCTCGGCAGCCTTATCGGCAGACATCAAGACTAGAGCGGCCGCACCATCATTCAAGGTGGAGGCGTTTGCAGCTGTGACCGTACCATCTTTCGTAAAGGCGGGTCGCAATCCAGCCACCTTCTCTCTGAAAATATTCTTGTATTCTTCGTCTTCCGAAATCAAGGTCACATTTCCACGGCGATCTTTGACCTCGACCGGGACAACCTCTTCAGAAAACCTTCCGGCTTCCCATGCCGCTGCACTGCGGTCGTAGGAGGTTAGGGCAAAAGCATCTTGTTCTTCACGACTGTAGTCATGTTCTTTCGCACACTGATCCGCACAAACACCCATAACTTGTTGGTCGTACACATTGATCAGTCCGTCTTTGGTCAATCCGTCTACCATCTGGGTATCGCCAAATTTGAATCCATTTCGGCTGCCAGGAAGGTAGTGAGGTACTTGGCTCATATTTTCCATGCCTCCAGCAACCACGATATCCGCATCGCCAACTTGAATGGCCTGTGCTGCCAATGCAATCGCCTTCATTCCAGATGCACAAACCTTGTTGATGGTCGTGCATGGGACCGCATTCGATAATCCCGCACCAAGGGCGGCTTGTCGGGCAGGCGCTTGACCCAAGTTAGCTTGGAGCACCGAGCCCATGAATACTTCCTGTACAGAGAGCGGATCTAGGTTGATTTTCTTCAACGCACCTGCGATGGCCGCAGCGCCAAGTTGGGTGGCTGGGATAGAGGAGAGTGCCCCCTGAAATGACCCGATAGGGGTACGAACAGCGGATACAATGACGACATCTTTCATGGGAATCAAAAAGGGGTTGTGATTACCTGACGAAGATAGGGTTCGAGGATCTCCCCTTGGTTCTTGAAATTTCTGCAAATGCTTCGGTGTGGGTTGTGAAGTAGCCGAAATTTCATGTATTTTCGCAGCCCTAATTCAGCATTTCTGCATATACCCGGTGAGGTGGGTGAGAGGCTGAAACCACCAGTTTGCTAAACTGGCGTACGGGAAACTGTACCGCGGGTTCGAATCCCGCCCTCACCGCAAAAGAAAAAAAACCCGCAGCATTCGCTGCGGGTTTTTTGCTTTTAAACCCACCGACCGCGCGAGCGGAGCGAGCAGACTTTGGTCCCTAAGGCTGGAAGACGCGGATGTAATCCACGGCCATACGCTGAGGGAAGGTGGTTTGAGAATTCGGACTGCCAGGCCAATTGCCCCCGACAGCCACGTTGAAAATGAAGAAAAACTTCTCGTGAAATTCAGTCTTGTCTGAGCCGGTGATATCGAGCGAATAGTATTGCACGTCGTCGCGGTACCAGGTGATGGCATTTTCATCCCAAATGATGGAATAGACATGGAATTCATCTTGATAGGAGCTGCCGTTTGGAACGGCGATGGATCCACCGGTATAGGCATGGTTGCCGTTGTTTGACCAATGCCCGGTTCCGTGAATACGTTCATCGCCTTGATTGGAGGTACTACCACCGATCATTTCCATGATATCAATTTCACCACACGAGGGCCAGCCCACGGTAGAGATATTGTCTCCGAGCATCCAAAGTGCAGGCCAAAGCCCTTGTCCAGATGGAAGCGCCGCCCGAATATCGATCCGTCCGTACTTGAAGGATTTGGCTCCTCGGGTAATCATCCGAGAAGAGGTATAGTTATACCCTCCAATAGACTCTTCTTTTGCGGTAATCACCAAACAGCCTTCAACTAGAGAAGCATTTTCTTGGCGGTAATATTCGAGTTCATTATTTCCCCATCCCCAGTTTCCATTGCCAATTTCAAAGGTCCAATTTGGGCTAATAGCGGTTGAGTCAAACTCATCCTGCCAAACGAGGGTGTAGCCCGAATAGCTCAGTGGGCTGCTGTATCCGCTGCTAGGGATCAATGTCGACCCGCTGCCAGCGACGGTAATGTCCAAAGTGTCCCAGGCTTCCGTGAACACATCAAAGCTGCTGTGCGCTCGAACTCGAAGGGGATACCGGCCCGAAGCGGTGAATTGATGCTGGGCTATCCCAGACGTTTCGTTGATAAGGGTAGCATTGGGATCTTCCCCAAACTTGAAGGTGAAATAATTGCAGTCATCCGCTGTGGCGACCACATCCACTCTGCCTGAGACTTGCGTCGAGATGGTGACTTCAAAGAGAAGGTTTTTTGGAGCCTGACCACCCGGTCCTTCAGGAACACAACTTGAGACCGTGAGGAGCGCAATAAACAGGAGGGATAGGTATTTGAGCATAGGATAAAAATAAGATGGGCGGGATGAATCCCGCCCATCGTAGAAAGATAAACGCTTGAATTAGTCTTGCTTGATGTTGTCCACATAGAAGGTTCCCGCGTTGGAAACATTCCATCCAGGGAAAATGACGACACGATCGTACAAAGTACTCGCTCCAGTCAAGTCAAAGGTCAATTCGGTCCATGCCTGTGCCACTGTAACACTTTGGTCAACCTCAATGAACTGGCTAGGCGTGGCTTGATTTTCAAGCTTCAATCGGAATTGACCCGTATCAGGAGCCCAAACCATCAACTTGATGCTCGTTTGGCTAGAGAAATCCAACTGGGCATCCAAGTTTACGAATAAGCCTGCCCATGTTTCATTTCCATGCACTGTTTCTAGAACGCTAGAGCTCGTGTTTGCACCAGAAGCATCTGGGTTTGCCACGATCGAATACGCACTATTTCCAAAGGTGGTAAAAGTGGGTTGAACCGTTTCGAAATCAATCGGCAAAGCATAGGTGGTCGGCTGGGGCCCAGGATCACTCACAAATCCTTCTGGAACTAAGCGGATGTACCAGGCTAGATCTGCATTTTTACTGTCTTCGTAGCGCAAGAAGATCTCATTGGAATCAATGGAAACAATCTTGTAGGTCTGCACGCCAGTCCAATAGCCCATCATGGCGTTACCGCTCAGTGTGATGGTTGTGTCCGTTCCTTCTGTCAAGGTCCATGTTGCGCCCATGACGTCCGGGGTATAGGCGGTGAAATCTCCCACGAGGCAAGAGGCCGTATCCGTAAAAGGAGCATCCCCTGCATGTGCCGCATTGACATAGATGTCGCCATTGGTGACATGGTCAAATGCGAAGCCTTGCAAGTGGAAGGTGTAACGGTCATTGTAGAGGCCAGAACCAGACTTTTCATTGGCGCCCGCTGCCCACCACTCTGGGTAATCGCCTGCACCGCCTGAAGGGTTGGGTCCAACACCCATGTGTGCAGGGCGAACCGAGTCGATGGCCCAAGTTTTGGAAGAACCGCCCGTCAAGAGAGCAAAGATGGGATTGCTAATAAGGCTTGCATCGTCCTGAGCAATTACAATGTCTTGTGAGCTGCTCGCACTGCCGCCGGAGTTTTGGACCGTGAGGGTCACGGTGTAAGTTCCAGCAAAAGGGTAAGAAGAAGTCGCATTCGTTCCTTCTCCGGTGGTTCCATTGCCAAAGTCCCAAGACGCTTGGAGTGTCGCGTTATTGGCGGTAAACTCAATGATGTTGGCATTTGTAGCCGAAGGCATGAAGGTGAATTCTGCATCTTCAGCGGTGGGGGGATCTCCGAGGGATGGTTTTTTTTCACAGCCCACGGAAACGAGGATTGCCAGGGCGAGAGCGGCCCAGCCATGGCGTCCAAAGTGATTGTTTGCTTTCATGATTTTGCTTTTAGAGAGAGAATAGTTGAATTAAAGTGTTTAGTACCCGGTGTTTTGAGCCCATTGGCCACCGGCGAGGTCAATTTCTACTTGGGGTAGGGGGAAGCGTTCGTGTTTACCTGTTTGGAAGTTGCTGATGGACTGTGCTGCTTGTCCACTGCGGACAAGATCCCAAAAGCGCAATCCTTCACCCGAAAGTTCAAGACGTCGCTCGGTGTAAATATCTTCCAAGAGTGCCGCGCCGCTCGAAGTAATGACCGGCATGCTTACGCGGTTGCGCACCTCATTTAGGTAGGTTTGTGCCTGGACGTCATTCCCCTCTTGCGCGTGACATTCTGCGGCCATGAGTAAGACGTCCGCAAAGCGAATCACCTTGTAGTTCAGAGGCGATGTCAAGTCATTATCTGGCAAACCAAGTTCTGCTTGGCGCTTGATGTACTTATTGTTGTAGAATCCAGTATGACCACCTCCGCCAATCGCATAGCTGATACTGGAGGGGTTAGCTTGAGCTGCAATAAAGGCATCTAAGTCCAAAACCGTGATATCTCGGCGCGGATCCCCACTGTCAAATGCATCGTATAAATCTTGGGTAGGAAGATTGTAGCTATTTCCGTCACTGTAGTACGGCCCATCGTATTGACGGATTCCGTTAAAACCTGCAGCGGCATTTCCTTCTAGGCAAACGAAACAACCGTAGCTACCGCCTTCAAGCCCGCTATATTCAATGTCAAATACTGTTTCACTGTTGTTTTCATTGGCATCGAACCACAGATCGGCATAGTTCTCCACGAGGGCAAAGCCGCCAAAATTAATCACCGAATCAAGGCTGATAGCGGCTTCGGCATGCTTTCCTTGGTAGAGCTGCACCTTGCCTAACAGGGCTAAGGCGGCCCCCTTGTCTACGCGGCCCTTCTCCGGATTGCTCCAAGGCAAGGTGGCAGAGGCATAACGCAGGTCCGCCTCAATCTGAGCATACACATCGGCCGCAGGGCTACGGTCCAATTTGGTGACTTGATCAGCCCCTAAGCGTTCATCAATGACTAAGGGCACATCTCCAAAATATTTGGTTAGCTCAAAGTAGTAGTAAGCGCGAAGAAAGCGGGCTTGACCGATCAACCCTTCTTTGCCAGGGAAGTCAATTTTGTCCTTGAATTCCATGAGGTAGTTGACGCGGGCAATGCCGGCGTAATTCCAGCGAAAAATGCTCCGAAGCTCATTGTTGACCGCATTGTGGGTCATGGCTTCAATCTGGTGCAATCCCTCAGTGTCGGTCACGCTTTCCCCGCCTGCAATCGCATTATCCGAGGCGATTTCCCCGATCCACTGCGTGAGGTAAGAGGTTTGGAGTAGGTCATAGGCCGCAGTAAGGGCCATTTCATAGTCCGAAGGTTGATTGAAGTAATTCTCAGCATCCTGCACATAGCGCGGCTGGACGTCAAGGAATTTGTCACAGCCAGACAGGCCAAAAAACAAAACGGCCGCTAGAGCCAAAGGGCGTAGTCGTGTCATCATGTCTTAGAATTGAAGTGTTAAACCAAACATCAATGTGCGCGCTTGGGGATAAAAACCATAGTCTACCCCAGCAGCTAGGACCCCACCAAAGTTGCCTATATCGGGATCAAAGCCTTGATAGCCCGTCAGCGTGAAGAGATTGTTGGCAGAGACGTATGCGCGAAGTTTCGATGCTCCTAGACGCTCCACCGTCGCCTTGGGCAAGCTGTAGCCCACCTGAAGATTGCGCACGCGAAGAAAGTCCCCCTTTTCAACAAAGAAATCAGAGAATACCGTGTTCCGGGTCAAGGAAGTTGTCAGGCGAGGGATGGTGGTACTGCTTCCGTTGCCGGTCCATCGTCCGATCGTATAATCCAACATGTTTGCATAGGGTTGTTGGCGCTCATAGTTGCGTATGATCTCCTGGCCTAAGGCGGCGTATAAATTGGTACTGACGTCCCAAGATTTATAGCGGTAGTTCAGGTTCAGGCCGAGGGTGAGGTCGGGGATAGGAGAGCCAATTTGTGTTTTGTCCGAGTTGTCGCTGAAATTGATGACCCCATCGCCATTGATGTCCACGAATCGGAGATCGCCTGGGCGCGCACCCGCCTGAACCACTGAGCTGTTGTCGATTTCAGCTTGACTCTGGAAAATTCCATCGGTCACAAAGCCGTGGAAATAACCGATGGGGAATCCTGCTTCAAATCGGGTAGCCACATTGCCGCCCACGCCAAAACCAGCACCAGGGATGAAGTCCACGCCGTCCGGCACGCGAAGGACTTTATTTCGCAAGAAGGTCAGATTGAAGTTTGCGGAGAATTGACCTGGGCGAATGGGCTTGCTTGAATAGCCAAGCTCCATTTCAAGGCCGCGGTTACGGACATCTCCTGCATTGATGAAGGGCGGATAGCCACCCGCACTATAGGTGCCGAGGATGCCCGAAACTTCAGGTTGGAAGAGCAGGTCACTTGTTCGTTTTTCAAAGGCGTTCAAGGTGACGTTAAGACGGTTCCAAACTCTCAAATCCAGGCCGATATTGGCTTGCTTCGTGCTTTCCCACTTGAGGTCTGGATTAGATGCACGGCCAATAGCTACCCCTGGGGTAAGTAATTCGTTAAATGGATAGACTCCTTCGCCATTGAGCAAAGCACGGTAAGCGAAATTTGGAATTTGATCATTCCCCGCCACCCCAAAGCTCATTCGCAGTTTGGCAAAGTCAATCTGGTCTGAGAGTCCATAATTGGGTTCATCGGAAATCACCCACGCTCCGGAAATCGCAGGGAAAATTCCCCAGCGAGCATTCGGTCCAAACTTAGACGAGCCATCTCGACGAATAACCCCCGAGAGGAGATAGCGTTTTTTGAACGCATATTCGGCCCGACCAAAAGCGGAAAGCAAGCGTTCCTCAAAAAAGAAGCTGCTCGCTCCATTGAGGTACCCACCCGCCGCTTGGCTCGCTGAAATGTCTGCATATTCCCAGCTGTTGTTCGGAGTATTGAAAGCCCAAGCACCTAATCCTTTGCCCTGGCGAACAAAAACAGAGGTACCTGCGGTGGCTTTGAAATCATGATCGTCTCCAAAACTGCGATCGTAGTTCACGTAGGACTCAAAAGCTAAGTCTCCATAGGTGTCGCGGTGCTGGTAAACGCTTGGACCGCGCTCGAGGCTGAATCCTTCTGCGAGTTCCACCGTAGGGGCATCCAAGTCCGCATTGAGTGCCGTGTTTTGGGCCTTACCTGGGCCATACCACACGAGCGGAGAGAAGACCTTTCCATCGACGAGCGCGTAGTTATAGTTGAAGCGATTGGTCCATGTGAGGTGCTCCCCAAGATCCCAAGCGAGTTCCTCTTTGCCGACAAATTTGTTCACCCCAGATTGATTGTAGGTGTTGGCCATTTGGGCAAGCGGATTGATGATATCACCTACCAGGGCCAGATAGCTATAGCGGCCATCTTCTTCTAGGATTGGTTCGGTGGGATACGCATTGATGGTGTTAAACAGGACGGAGCCAATGCCATTTTCTGGCAAAGTGCGTCGTTCTTCATGAGTGAATAGGAATACCGAGTTCAGGCGAAGACGCGGTGTCATTTCTGTGCTGAGGTTTACTCGCCCGTTGTAGCGGCTGAAGTTGCTCTTCGCCCCGCCTACGATGCCGTCTTGGGTGAAGTAAGAGCCACCAATCGAATAACTTGTTTTTTCAGAGCTACCTGTAGCGGATAAGCTGTGGCTCGATGTCATGGCTGTTTGGAACACGGCGTCTTGCCAGTCTGTGCCAACGCCTAAAGCGGTATTGGCAAAAGGTTGGTCTTGTCCACCATTGAGGAATGCGTTGTTTTTGAGGACGGCATATTCCTGAGCATTGAGCAGTCCAAGGCGTTTTGCTGATTGCTGTACTCCTAAGTATGCCGTGTATTCAAAGACCGCAGGAGCTCCTTGGCTGCCTTTCTTTGTTTCGATGAGGATAACGCCATTGGCAGCACGCACACCAAAAATGGAAGCCGTGCCGTCTTTCAAAACGTTGATCGATTCAATGTCATTAGGGTTGAGTGCATTTAAGCCTTCAGAGTCATAGACTACGCCATCGACAAGGATCAATGGGTCATTGTCCCCAAAGGTGCTCAAGCCTCGGATGCGGATGCTGGTCGAACCTCCAGGCGATCCTGAGTTGGTGTTGATCACTACGCCAGAAACTTGACCTTGAAGGGCCTGATCCATACGTGGGATGTTCAACTTGGTGATTTCTTCACTCTTTACCACGGATGTGGCGCCGGTAATCTCTTTTTTGGTGGAGCTGCCGTAGCCTGTAACTACGACTTCACTCAATTCCGCCCGGTTCGGGACGAGAGAAATATTTAGCATAGCGACCGTTCCCACACGGATGCGCACCTCTTCATAGCCAAAGGCTTGTACAAGCAGCGAATCTTCCACGCGAGCTTGAAGGGTGAATTTTCCTTGATAATCGGTTGCTGTTTTTACTTGCTTCGCAGGTAGAATGGAAATAACGGCTTGTACCGGACTCCGATCCGAGCGATCTGTCACCTGGCCGGTGAGGGTAATCGTTTGGGCCGAAGCCATCGTGGTGAAGGCAAGGAAGGCAAGGGTAAGGAACGTCGAGAGGGAAATGCGCATGGTCGACAAGCTTAGTTTAATACGTGTAAGTGGATGAGAATGAGAAGGCCCGGGCTTTCGCCACGGGCCTTCCATCTCAACACAAAACCACCTTAGTGGCGAACAGCTAATTTTTGCATAGTCTCACCTTGCTCGCTTGCAACGCGTACCATGTAGATGCCGTTAGAAAGGGTAGCAGTAGCTACTTCGTTCTGACCGTTGGTCAAAGAACCTGAAGCCACAACCTGACCGTTCAAAGAAAGGATGCTGTATGTACCTTGATTTCCAGCGAAGTCAATGTTCAAAACAGAGTTAGCAGGGTTTGGAGTCATCGTCATGATGGCTGCCTCCTCGTCCATACCGATGCCTGAACATGCGGTGCAAGAACCCCAGCAAACTACATCCAAAGTGTCTGTAGCGCTTACCACCAATACACGGTTCGTGTAGGTCGCGTTGCCGTTGGTGCAGGCTGCTGTTGGGTCGTTCATTTCTTGACCAGCCCAGTTGTCGTGAGAGTATTTGTACTCTACAGTGTCACCCACATTCAATGTGATCGTCACATCCCATACGTTGTCGCCATCGGCGTCAGACATAGCGGCACAGTTGCCACACCATCCGTTGAACGTACCGTTTACTTCTGGAGTAGTGAAGCTGCTGGTGTACAACTGCATATCTACTTGGAAAGTCACATTGGCAGTTGAAGGAGAGGTGCTGCATGGGTCACATGATGCCCAGCAAACAGCAGGAAGGGTAGTGGCCGCTGCAGGAACTACGAGAACGCGGTTCGTATAGGTAGCATTACCATTGGTGCAAGGAGCAGTGGGGTCATTAGTTTCCTGACCAGTCCAGCTATCGTGAGAGAACTTGTATTCTACCGTGTCACCAGCAGTTAGAGCGATAGTAACTTCCCAAACGTTGTCACCGTCTGCGTCGGACATAGCCGCACAGTTGCCACACCATCCGTTAAACGTGCCATTCACTTCAGGGGTAGTGAAGGTGCCAGCGTAGTTGTTCATGTCAACCTGAAAGGTGACGTTGGTTTGTGCAAAAGCACTTCCCAAAATGGCCATGGCCAAAAGAGTAAGCGTTTTTTTCATGGAGTTGATTTTTTTGGTTTTGTGAATAATAGTACTTAGGACAATAATACGACAATTTTACATAGAAATTGTTTTTTGTACCATAACTTGGCGAGAAATTTTCCCGACTATCTTATTACCCATGAAATACCAAATGGTTCACGAACGCATTAAATATCTGATTTTGGGTCTTGTCGGAGTGCTTTTCGGCACGGGGGCAAGCCATGCGCAGAGCCAGCCTGTCCATACGAGTGTCGAACAGACAGCTGATGGATCGTACACTTTCATACGAGCGGGAGAGCCATATTACGTGCGTGGTGCCGGGGGTATTGAATACATTGGAGACGTGGCGCGTTTTGGGGGTAATAGTATTCGGACGTGGAGCACAGACAACGCCAAAGAAATTTTGGACGAAGCCCAAGCACATGGTGTCACCGTGATGATGGGGCTCTGGGTGCAGCACGAACGACATGGCTTTGATTATGACAATGCAGATCGCGTAAAATCTCAATTAGATGCGTTTAGCCAGGTAGTTGAGACCATCAAGGATCATCCGGCCCTCTTGGCCTGGTCTGTAGGCAATGAAGTGGATCTCAATTACAGTAATACCAATGTGTGGTATGCGGTGGAGGACATAGCCGCAATGATTCAGGAAAAGGATCCTCACCACCCGGTGACTACCATTACGGCGGGTCTCGATTCGATGGAGGTGGTACTGATTAAAGAGCGTTGTCCTTCACTCGATTTCTACAGCATCAATACCTACGGGGATTTGGATAAACTTCCTAGTCAAATTGAACGCTTTGGATGGACTGGCCCCTATATGATTACGGAGTGGGGCCCAAATGGTCATTGGGAAGTGGCCAGGGCCTCCTGGGGAGCGCCAAAAGAACAGACTTCAGGCAGTAAAGCTGAGAGCTACAGCCGACGGTATCAGGAAAAGATCTGGGCAGAACGCCGAACCTGTTTAGGGTCCTATGCCTTCCTCTGGGGTCAGAAACAAGAAACGACCCCAACGTGGTATGGTTTGCATACCGAAATGGGCAAGCCGACAGAAACTCTTTGGGCTGTAAGCCAGGTGTGGCAGGGAAAAACTCCCTCTGAAGCCTGTGCCTCCGCGCCCGTCTCCATGAAATCTGTGGGCAATGATGCTCCCCTTTTAGTGGCTGGCGCCAAAGTGGCCATCCCATTTACAGCGACGGTAGCAGACCGAGTGAAGCACACAAAATTCTGGTATGAAATCCTGCCTGAAAGCACCGACATTAAATCGGGAGGGGATGCGGAAAATCGACCACCTAGCCTCGCCTACAAGGCCCTTAGGAGCCTGAAGCCGGGCAACCATGCATTCGAGTCACTAACCTTCCGCGTGCCCAGTAAACCGGGCGCCTACCGAATTTTTGTCTACCTCGAAGCGGAAGGTTTTGTGGCCTACGGGAACATGCCCTTCTTCGTTGAACCGCGCAAAGCCAATGAGCGTCCAAGCCGCCCAATAGAACTGGCTAAGTTGCCCTTAACCGCTGCCGCCCCATGAGAACGACCTGGACCTGGACCCTTTTGGCCCTAGCACTTTCGGTAGGCAACGCGCAAGCTCAAATTGCGGAGCGAGAGGAACGGAAGACCAATGAGACCATTTCGGAACCTTCGGTTAGCAAGACGCATGTGGACCCTACGGTGGTTTCCCTCGACTATAATAGCCCGTTTGGATCCTTTCCCAAGATGGAGCCATCGCGGCTGCGGTCCGTGAACGCAGGGGGGTACTACCGCTACTTCATGGACTACCGCTATTTGCCCGGCGGGTTTGAGGCCGTAACGGGCTACCCCTTGCCCGAACGTGACATCTTCATAGGCGACGACAGCCAACTGCCTCAGTTTATGTTGAACATCAGCGGCAAGGCAGGTAAAGGGGCCACCTGGGGCATGGACCTCTTCGCTTTTCAGTTTTTGGAGGGCAACGTGGCCTCTGTCTACAGCCTCCCTGTGACAGACAGCCTGCTCGGTAACTACGATGCGCCATTGAAGCAACCCCGCATCGGCGGTCAGATGAACATGCTCTTGGGCATGAACCTGTACAGCACCGTAGTAACGCCCCTGGGTGGCTTGGGCGTGCGCTTAGGCGGTATTCACTGGTACGAGCTGACCGAACTTACCATGGGCGCCTACATCGGCTACAACCGGTACATGCTGTTTGACCGCAATCCCTGGGACCCCATCGGCCTGAGCCCCTTTGAGCGCTACAACAACTACGTGAGCAGTGGTCAGGTGAGCCAAGAACAGCGCTGGGGAAAGCGCGCATTTCAAGGAGGAATCCTCGAAATGCTTGGTCTTCCCTATGGACAGCAAGTTAAATTGCTCATCGGGAAGAATGAGCAAAACGGCGGATTTGATCCCCGTCCCAACGGGGCCTTTGCGGGGCAGTACGTGAAGTCAGTGGGCGAGCGCTGGACGCTTTCTGCCCAGAGCATGAATCAACAGGCCTACCAAGATTCTTTGCTGCAGCAACCTTTTGGTTCTTACATGCATACTGGAAAAGTGGCCTACCAACAGGGCGCATGGATGGGTTATGCGGAGTCCGGCTTGAGTGGCTATTATTCCGAAGAATACGGCCGGGTCCAAGGGCTAGCTGCTCAAGGACGCTTGATGTACCAGCCTAAAAAGTCCTGGGATGCCCAAGCACATGCCTACTACATCAGTCCGGATGCAATTAATAATGCGGGCGCTATCGTAAATGGAGCCATCAATGAGGCATCCATTAATAGTATTCCTGCGGGGCAGGCAGGGAGCTCGGGTGTATTGCAGCCAACGGGCACGTCGTTATTAGGTTTTGGACAGTTGGCCAACAACCGAACAGGCTTGGACTTGAACTGGGCCTATCACCCAAAGAACCTATACATCAACTTGGGCTACAGCTTCTCGCGTGAGATAGAGGGGGGGAGTAGCAGCTTGTCCTTTGGCCACCCTGTGAATGCACTAACCCGCAGCCGCTTCTGGCGCTGGCAGTTTCCCGCAGGTGTGGGCCCGTACAACCGCACCAATGTCATTTTCCGAAATACCTACGACAAGATTGGCTTAGCCGTGACCCAAGAGAATCCCTTGCACTTTAGCCAATGGGAAATTCAAGCTTTACACCGCCAACGCACCGGAAACAAAGTATGGATTTTCAATCATTTGCTGCGTGGACATAGCATTCAAAATAGTTGGAGCCCACTTTATGTGGCAGCGGATGCCTTGCTTCGTCAGTATTCTTTGGAGAACGAGGCTTACTTGATGTGGAATGAACATCTCACCTTGGTTGCGATGGCCTCTGCGGATGCCACCTTGGGCAATCTCCAAACGATGGTGAATGCGGAAGGTCGCCCGCTGGATCAACGTGGCTATGCCTATGGCTTTGGTGCAGACATATGGGCCACCAAGGATGTCAGTTTTTACCTCCGTCATAAATGGTTTGGATTTACCGACCGAAGCTTTACGTTCGACACGTATCATGGGTCCGAAACTACCCTAGAATTGAAACTTCTCTTTTAATATGAAAGCATTGTACCAACGTTTCTGTGTTCTCGCTTGCTTGGCACTACCCATGGTGGCATGGGCACAGGAATATCAACCCAAATTTTCGCTCACGGGCAAAGCGCGCGGGGTCTACTTCGCAGACCGTTACAGCAGTGCCGGCGATACCGTGACCTCGCCCCGGAGTAACAGCGGCCACGTGATGGCCGACTTGGGCATGCGCCTGCGTCCCAATTCATCTACGGAGGTTCTAGCGATGGTCCGCGTGCGGAATGATTACGGTGGTTTCTGGGGTTCCGGCGTCACCTTTGACTTACGTCAATTGCAAGTAAAGGGCCTCATCCAAGACCGCATCCGCTATACCTTGGGCGATGTAGACTATGCGTTGACACCCTTCACGTTCCACCGACCTGGTCCATTGATGGCGGGCATCTTGCCCACGGGTATGGCGCAGCTGCAACAGAACCTCGCAGGCTACGATGCCTTTATTACCGGCAACAATACCTGGCGTCAGCAGGGCGGTGTGGTGGAGTTCAGAACAGACTTCGCGCGCGGACCTCGCTTTGCGGACCATTCCGCCTTTGCCTTCCGCCAACGTGCAGGCTTCAGCGGACAGGCGACGGAGAGCTGGGCTTTTGGAGGACGTACGCTCTGGACCTTGAACGATCTTTCGGCCATAGCTCCCAGGGTAAAAGTGGGACTTAATTACGTGGGCATCCAAGAATTAGCGGGCACTTCAGCTGCCACCGACCTCTATGGCAACCACGTGTTGACCGGAGATTTTTACATAGTCCAACAAGCCAAGTGGCTCCTCCAGGGAGAACTTGGTTCCTCTTCCACCCAGTGGGTGAGCGGCGACCAAGATGCCGACTACATGGTCGACGTAAAAGGGGTGTACTGGCCGAAGGGCAAACAATCTTCACTCTCCCTCCGATACACAGAGGTGGGCCCGGATTTCTACAGCCCAACCGCCCAAACTACGCCCAACATTAGTGGCATAGCTCCCGCGGCCTTCACGCGAATCGGAAACAGTAAAAGCGTGCGTGAATGGACCTACCTGGACCTCTTCCGCGAAAGCAATCTCTACCGTTACCGCTGGAACTCCACGTTGGGAAGCGATAACAACACCTACTTGATTCTAGATCCCAAGGGCTTGGCGACCCCCAACCGTCGACGTGTGACTGCCGACTTTGCCGGGAAGGCGCTGGGTGTTTTCTACAAAGTGGAAGGTGTGTGGGCTCAGGAGATCCGCGGACAAGGCACGGAGGTCCTCACCCAATTTTCCCGTGTGGATCTGGATCTGCGCTGGCCGAGCCGTTTGGGGCACGGGGTAGAATTACGCGGACTTGTCCGTGACCAACGTGCGTGGCGAACCAACGTGGGGGACGATGTGCCCAACACGTCTTACCGCCTGCCATGGACGAGCTGGAGTGCGAAGGCGTATTTGAATTCGGACCAAACCTTCTCGGTGGAAGCCGGCCTATTGACGCTGGGCCACGGCGGCTTTGCCTATGATATTATCCGGAATGCGGAGAACACCGTATTGGACATCCGAGGCGGTGAACGCTCCCATCAGGAGCTGCTTCCCAACCTCTGTGTGAACTATGCTAGCAGCGATCAATCTACGCTCACCCTCGGTTGGTTGGGCAGCTATGTACAAACCCTGGATGCGAACTATTCCATCCAAAATCTCTATGTGCTCTATGCGATTAACTTCTAAGATTTTTGCCACAACGCTGGCCGCACTCACTATTGGCTTTGCAAGTTGCGATCGAGATCTCAATCCGGAAGGTCCAGCTTTGACGGATCTTTATGGCACCTTCAAGGTGAAGACGGGGTTAGTCGCCTCACAAGCCCAGGTCAATTTTGCCAATGGGGAAAGTGTCTACTTCACGGCAGAGACTTCCATTTCGACAGACTTCGTGCTGACCATCACCGGCCAAACCTCCGGGGCCATCAAGCGCATCGAAGGAAAGGCACGGACATTGGACGCGACGAATGCCCTCTGGCAAGGCGAAACCTCGCAATTTCCCACTTTCCAGACGGAAATGTGCGACGTCATGCTGACCTATCCAGGCTATCCGGACACCTTGTACGGATCGGTTCAAGTCCTAGGCACACGGATCATTGATGCAACCATTTTGGATGATTTTGAAAATGGCATGGCACCCGAATGGGTGAAGTTCATTCAAACCGGCGCGAATATGAAGTTCACAGTGCAGGGTGGTGCGCCTTTGGCGGAAGGAACCTCTTACTACAAAATGGGTGGAACGGTTGCGTGGGATTGGCTGATTGGCATGATTGAAATGCCCAAGTCCACCTTCAACAGTGGGGCTGGTTTCAATTTGAATTCTGATGCCGAACAAGTATACTTCAATGGGGTATTCAGACAATTGGCGGGCTTAGACAATGCCATCATTTTATTGCAATTGCGCGAAGATGACAATGGTGACGGCGCCTACAGCGAAGGCAATGAGGACATGTGGTCGGTAGAAATTCGGCCTGGCGCCACCTGGGAGTTAGATAGCTACAAATACAGCGATTTGGTCACTTTGGTCAACGGTGCAGCATCTGCCGCCATTGGCAATGGCTTGCACGAGCCAGATAAACTGCATCGGGTGTCCATTCTCTTCTTGGCGAATCCGAGCTCAGGCTACGCAGAATGTGACACAGATATGCTGTGTTTCACCGAAAATGCCCCGCTCGCGCTATGAGGAAGACGCTCACTGCGATCCTAGGGCTGTTAGTGGTTAGTGCGTGTTCGCTCAAGCCATCGCAGCTCTACGATTATGCCAATCCGGAAAACTCCTATCCAAATATCAAGGGCTTCGCCTCCTTGGTTGTTTTAGATGGACCTACGGGGGATGAATTCTGGGTGAGTAAGGAAGCAGCAAATTGCATTAAATACACGGTGAATGACGCAGGAATCTATTCCTTCACATGGAACAAACCCGGCGGCGGTTGCGACTGGGTCGGCATGGGCGTCGGCTGGGACCAGTGGTCTGGAAAAAATATGGGCGCCATCGTGGACGAGGCGGCCATGCGATTGACGGTGCGGTTACCCAAAGGCGCGCAAGCCATGAAGACCTTACCATTGGCCTTTGGCTTTGAGGACTATTCGGGCCGTCAAGCCTGGATCGGGATGAGCTCTAATTATGTGGTCAATGGGCCCATTACGCAGGAATGGACCAACATCGATCTTCCTTTGGGGCTCTTCAACTGGAATGAAATGGACTGCGATCCGACAAATATCAAGCAGTTCGTTACGCAGTTTGAGGCGGACGGTGAATTTGAACTGAAGGAAATGCGTGTGGTTCCTTTTTCGGGCTCGCTCCGAAAGAAAGCGAAAGCAGGTTACCTCGCTGAAACGGGCCAGGGAGGCTCCGAACGCATCCTTCGACTCGCAGATGGAAGCTCAATTGAGCTGTCCTGGGATGCCGATTCCCTCTACGTGGATGCCCGCATCCCCGATGCAAATGCCTTTGTGAATAGCCAAACGGGCGTGGATCTCTGGAATGGAGACGCCCTGGAGTTGGCCTTTTCTGCACAGCCTGAAATGTCACGTCGTCCTCGAACGTCTTTCCTGTTTAGCGACGTTCATTTGGGTTTGAGCCTCGGCGAAAACCCAGAAGTGGTGAATTTCCGAACGGGGGTCAACATCCCCAACCGACGCCAAATCTCTGAGCTGGGTGGAGGCTACGGCTACGTCCTGCGCTGGTCCCTGCCCTGGGTTGCACTGAACCGCGATCCCTGGACCATTGAAGGTCGATACTTGCTGGAAGTCGCACGTGATCAAGGCGATGCCAAAGGACGACAGCAGCAAATTCGTTGGAATTCGGGTGAGGCAGAGGGTTTTCATTTGAACCCGGGCCTATGGGGTGAACTGATCGTTGGGCCTTTCAACTATGACATTTTAGAAACGGAAGAGCAACCATGAAAATAGTAGTACGAACAAGCCTTTGTATGGGCCTTATTGCCGGCCTTGTCTTGGCCACCTTGGCGGCCTGTGAACTCCAAACGGCCACGCCGCCTCAAGGCCGGAGTGGCGATCAATTGGCCTGGGCGGGACGCACATGGACCGTAAAAGGAGGTCCTGACCTCTTTGGTCCTGGCCCCAATTACTTCAGCCAAGATGTTGCCTCCGCCTACACGGATGATCAAGGCTTCCTGCACCTGAACATTCGCCAAATCGATGGGAAATGGCAGTGCTCGGAGATCATCAGTAACGACGTGGTGGGCTATGGCACGTACACCTGGGAAGTGCAGTCCAACATGGTGGATATTCCCGAGAATACGGTTTTGGGCTTATTCACCTGGGACAACAACACCTTCTTTGCACAAGCGAATAGTGAAGTGGACATCGAATTTAGCCGATGGGGAGATCCGAACAAGGTGAAGACATTGGCAACTTCTGTGCAACCGGTGTGGTTTGGTGCCTTCTTTGCCGAACGCACGCATGAAACCCAGTTGCCGCCGGAAGCTAAAACGATGTGGACGACACATGAATTCACCTGGACAGACAGCCTGATTACTTGGACGTCCTACCTAGGTGCCAAGTCGGCCAACAACGTCATTGCCTCCTGGTCCTTCGACGACAGCAACCCAGCCCGACGCAAGAGCGAGGGTGGTGTTCAAAGCAATCCCATTGTGATTCCAGCTCCCGGCCCAACGACAAATGCACGCCTCAATCTATGGCTCTTTGAAGGTCAGGACAGTGGCCCTAGCATTGGCGGGGCCTACGAAG
>JAHEGI010000013.1:1840-18312 GCA_024639785.1 Cryomorphaceae bacterium | reverse complement strand
ATTTTTAATTAGACCAATTCTAAATAAGGTGCAAATGTACAGTCGGCACACCCTCTCCAACTAGGAGCAACGTCCTTTTTGTGAAAAACTTTAAACGGATACAACGAGGATCCTTTTTACTTTCACCGCATGAAGCGCTTCTTCCAACGTAACCTCCTGTTCGCCCTGCTACTCGCCGGATTGATGAGCGCAGACCGGCACCCGCTTCACCTTTCCTCAGCTACCTTGGTTCACACCTCAAAAAATCAATGGGTCTTGAAGAAAACGTTGTTCACAGACGACTTGGAGGAAGCCTTGACCTCCATGGGTTACGAGCCCATTCGACTGAGTAATGTTGCCGACCATCAGGCCACGCTTGAGGCCTACTTGAATGCCTGCTTCTCGGTGTACAAGGGTAAAGGAGACCCAAAGTCATCGAAGCCCATCGCATGGACCTTGGAGGCACCCTATGTATACAATCCAGAATCCGTCCATATTGTCCTTCGATTCACGGCCAAACCCCCTTTTCAAGTTTTTGACGGGACCCTCCTCACCTTCTATGCGGATCAAAAAAATGTGTATTCAGTGCGCAAAAGCGCCGAAGGCTGGAGCCAGCACGCCATCATCGATTCCGACAACCCCTCTTTTGTGGTACAATGAGTGACGCACTTTCTCTCTACCTAGAACTCGGATTCTACCACATCGTAGATATCCACGCTTGGGACCACCTGCTCTTTATCGTGGCCCTAATGGCCCCCATTCCCCTTAAGGCGTGGAAGCCCTGGTTGGCTGCACTTAGCGCCTTTACGCTTACCCATACGACAGCCATGGCGGCCCAAGCTTTGGCCGACATTCCCTTGAACAAGAGTTGGATTGAATGGGGTGTTCTGGCTACCCTTTGGGTCACGGCAGGACGTGTGGTCTGGCTTAAGGGGGTTCACCAACCGCGCGCCAAACTCTGGATTCTCGCTGGTTTGTTTGGTTTCATTCACGGAGCAGCCTTCTGGAGCGACTTTTCCATTATGGTCCCGGAAGGTGCCTTTACCTGGGAACTTTGGCTCGGATTTACGGCCGGCGTGGAAGGCGGGCAGCTCGCTGTGGTGGCCGCCCTTTTTGTGCTCCGCGCAATTCTTGAACAACTGGGTTGGTCCCTTCGCGATACCGCCCTGGTTTTGGGCGCTATGTGCCTAGGTATTGCCTTACATTTGGTTTTCTAAAAATTTATTCCCCGATTCGGATGAAGATGATGCGTTCCTTTTTTAGCCTGGCCGCGGCCACAGTTTTGGCCAGCACAGCCTGGGCACAAGGTGTTCCGACCGATCGAATTTCCACCAGTAAATTTCGTCAATTGGAGCAAGAGCTTCCAACTCCAAATAGCTATCGGACGGCATCGGGTGCCCCAGGGCATGCGTATTACCAGAACAAGGCGAGCTATGACATGCAAATTTCCTTGGATGAGCGCAGTCATCGCATTGATGGAAGCGAATGGATCACCTATGTCAACAATAGCCCAGATGACTTGAGCTATGTATGGGTTCAGTTAGACCAAAACATGCGGAAACCCGGCTCGATGACAGATTTGAAAAACACTGGGGAATTGCCTAAATCCATCACCCCCGAGCAGGTCCAAGCGCGCTATATCGACCAATTCGAGGGAGGTTTTGTCATTGACGGAGTGAGCAACGGACAACCGCTAGCGTATACCATTGTCAATACGATGATGCGGGTTGATTTGCCCACGACACTCAAAGCTGGTGGCACATTGAAGTTTAAAATTGAATGGCACTACACAATCAACAATCGCCTCACGGATGGGGGGCGTTCGGGCTATGAACTTTTCCCTGAGGAGGAAAATACGCTCTATACTATTGCCCAGTTTTTCCCACGCATGGCCGTTTATGGCGACAATGTGGGCTGGCAGCACAAGCAGTTCTTGGGCCAAGGAGAATTCACGGTGCCATTTGGTGACTACAAAGTGGCCATCAACGTACCGGAGGATCACGTCGTGGCTTCGACGGGTGTATTGTTGAACGAAAGTGCTGTTTTGACCTCAGCGCAACGTCAACGCCTCGCCCAGGCTAGGAAGTCCTTTGACAACCCCGTGATCATCGTAACGGAAGAAGAGGCTCGGGCTGCAGAACTCCCGGAAGCGAAGGCCGAGGCCACAGGTCGCAAAACCTGGATCTTCAAGGCGGATAACGTTCGGGATTTTGCCTTTGCCACTTCACGCAAATTCATTTGGGATGCCATGGCCGTCACCATTGATGGCAAAGTAATCCTCGCCGAGTCCTTCTACCCGAAGGAAGGCAATCCCTTGTGGGAGCAATACAGCACCCGCGTGGTAGCGCACACAATCCGCTCGTACAGCAAGCACACCGTGAACTATGCCTACCCACGGGCTATTTCCGTCCACACCAAGGATATTGGAATGGAATATCCCATGATCTGCTTTAATGGCGGACGACCTGATGCGGATGGCACATACAGCGAAGGCACAAAGCATGGTATGATTTCGGTAATCATCCATGAAGTTGGGCACAACTTTTTCCCGATGATCATCAATAGCGATGAGCGTCAATGGACTTGGATGGACGAAGGCTTAAATACGTTTGTGCAATATTTGGCGGAACAAGAATGGGATGTGAATTATCCCTCACGTCGTGGACCCGCCTATAAAATGGTCGATTACATGCGCTCACCTGCCATGAACATGGTGCCCATCATGACCAATTCTGAAAGCATTTTACAATTTGGCAATAACGCCTACGGCAAGCCGGCGACGGCCCTGAACATTCTGCGTGAAACGGTCATGGGACGTGAGTTATTTGACTATGCGTTTAAAACCTACTGTGAGCGTTGGGCCTACAAGCACCCTGCTCCGGCAGACTTGTTCCGGACGATGGAGGACGCATCAGGCGTGGATCTTGATTGGTTCTGGCGCGGGTGGTTTTATACCACGGAATACGTCGACCAAAGCTTGGATAAAGTGCGCATTGCTCAGGTCCCTACCCTCGACCCGGCGACGCTAGAGGCTCAGCGCCGTTTTCAGGGCACAGAAGAAACGGCACGCCACATTGGTCAAGGAAGAAACGAGGCGAGTCTTCGCCCTACGGTGGTGGATCAAACCCCCGCTGCGAGCGACTTTTACAATAGCTACGACCGCTATCCCCTGTCCGCTTCGGATAAATCAACGCTTGCAGCGCTGCAGCCTGGACCTGAAGGATACCTGCATGAATTGAGCATCTCCAACCGTGGTGGTTTGATTATGCCAGTTGTCATTGAATTCACCTTTGAAGACGGGTCCTCTGAAGTAGTCCGCTATCCGGCCGAAATTTGGATCAAGCATGAAGATGCTTTTGTCAAGACCGTCTATCTCCCGAAGAAAGCCGTTAAAATTCAACTGGACCCCTTCTTGGAGCTAGCGGACACCGATGTCTATAACAACGCCTGGCCTGCCCAAGTCGACGTCCATCTCGAGGCCCTTCCTGAGCGGTCTCGTTGGGAGTCATGGCGAAGCAACCCCATGCGGGATGCCCAACGCAATTAACCATGAACATGAAGACTTTTTCTTTTTTATTCGTAGCCACCAGCGTGCTCGCGGCCTGTAGTCAACCCGCTGAAACACAAGAACCTGTTGCCGAGGTTCAGCATCGCAACTACATGAAGCCACAATACGAGGAGACCGTCCTGGGTCAATACCTTCACATGAAAGATGCGCTTGTATCGAGCCATGTGCAGTCTGTTCGTGATGCAGGCAAGTTGATGTACATGCAATTGGATATCCGGCAATACGAAGCCCTGGTTAAACCATTGACCGAGATTATTGAAACGGAAGACATAGAAATCCAACGGGAGGCCTTTGCTCGACTTTCCCAAGCGATGCAAGTCGCGATTGAAAATGATGATCCGCTGATCAGCAAAGGCCGTGAGGCACTCTTTGTACAATTCTGCCCGATGGCCTTTGGGAATCAGGGCGCCTCGTGGTTAAGTGCTGAGCCAAACGTTTTAAACCCTTTTTATGGGGATGAAATGCTCACCTGTGGCGTAGTTCGCGACACCTTGTAGGCCGCTTTGCCCTTCGCGAGGAAACTTATTAACGAAGAAAGAAAAACCCGTCCCATGCGCGACGGGTTTTTTACTTTTACCCCATGGGGAAAATCATAGCTATTGCGAACCAAAAAGGCGGCGTAGGCAAGACGACTACGGCAGTCAACTTGGCTTCTGCGCTTGGTTTTTTGGAACAGCGCGTCCTGCTGATTGACGCCGACCCCCAAGCCAATGCCACTTCCGGTTTAGGAATTGATGTGGCGACAGTCGAAGCGGGCACCTATCAAGTCCTTGAGCACAGTTGCACGGCAGCAGATGCCATCCTAGCCACGGATCAGCCGAACCTTTGGCTCATGCCCGCACATTTGGATCTAGTCGCCGCTGAGCTTGAATTGGTGGACAAGCCGAAGCGCGAATTCATGCTTCAAGAAGCACTCAAAAACGTGCGACATGAATTTGATTACCTCATTATTGACTGCGCCCCCTCCTTGGGCTTGGTTACCTTGAACGCGCTCACAGCCGCAGATTCAGTTGCAGTTCCCATTCAGTGTGAATACTTTGCGCTGGAAGGTCTCGGTAAATTGTTGAACACGATTCGCAGTGTCCAAAACTTACAGAATCCTGACCTCACCATCGAGGGAATGCTTTTGACGATGTATGATTCTCGCCTCCGATTGAGCAATCAAGTGGTCGAGGAGGTTCAACAACACTTCCAGCAATTGGTGTTTAAAACCATCATTTCCAGGAATGTGCGTTTAAGCGAGGCCCCTTCTTTTGGAGAACCCATCCTCGTTTATGATGCCTCGAGCACGGGTGCAGAAAACTATTTAAACCTAGGCCGAGAAATTTTGGCACGAAATACGCAGGCAGTAGACCTGAACTAAGTTTGTACGATGAATAAGATTATTCGGGCACTAGCCCTCATCTCCTTGGCGTTTCCTATGTGGGCACAGCCCATTCCTGTCCAAGTCGATGGAGTGGTGGCTCAAGTAGGGAAAGAAATTATCCTGAATTCTGATATTGCCATGCAGAAGGAGGCCTTGGCCCGCGAAGGCCAAACGCTGGATGACTGCCAGATGCTTCGAGAGCTCATGCTTGAAAAATTGCTCATCCACCACGCGGCGATTGATTCGGTCATCATTGCAGACGAAGAAGTTGATGAGAACATCGATCGACGTATCGACCAGCTCGTTTCGCAAATAGGTACGGAGCGCAGACTAGAAGAATACTATAAGAAAACGATTCTTGAGATTAAAGAAGAAATGCGTCCGCTGATGAAGAATCAGATGACCGCCCAACGGATGCAAATGACTATCACAGAAACTATTGAGGTGACGCCCAAAGAAGTGGAAGATGCGGTAGCCCTCATTCCCGCCGACTCCCTTCCGCTCATCGGGACTGAAGTGGAATTAGCCCAAATTATCATCGAACCTCGGGTGAGCAAACAGGCGGAACAGGACGCCATTGACCGCCTCAATCAATTGCGCGAGCGCATTCTGGGTGGCTCTTCCTTTGCCACGATGGCAATCTTGTACTCAGAAGATCCCGGTTCAAACCGGAATGGCGGAGAATACAAGGGCATTAAGCGCGGAGTTTTTGTGAAAGAATTCGAAGCCATTGCGTTCAACTTGCGTCCAGGGGAGGTTTCTATGCCTTTCCGAACGGAATATGGCTACCATATCGTTCAACTTCAGACCAAGCGCGGTGAAGAGTTGGATTTGCGCCACATTCTCATCAAGCCCAAAGTGGAACAAGCTGATTTGGACCGCGCAAAGACGACTTTGGATTCCCTCAGAGCGGCGATTCTGGCTGGAAGTATCACCTTTGAAGACGCTGCTGAGACCTTCAGTGCCGACGAAGAATCCAAACTCAATGGAGGAGTCATGATGAACCCCATGACCACCGATGTGCGCTGGAATGTGGAAAATTTAGATCGCGGCATTTTTTACGCCATTGAGAAAATTCAAAAAGGAGACATTTCTGAAGCAGTGCTTGTGCGCAAACCAGACGGTCAAGAGATATTCCGCATTCTCCAACTGCGCGATCGCGTAGCCCCACACCGAGCGAATCTAGCTCAGGACTTCAGCTTGCTCAAGAACTATGTACAGAACCAGCGGAAACAAGAGAAAATGCTGAAATGGGTAGCGGATAAAAAGGTGGAAACCTATGTTTATCTCGCCCCGGGTAGATCTGACTGCGAGGTTCTTTAATTTCTTTAAGCGGCCCCGAAGCGGGGCCGCTTCCTTTTTATCTTGTAGGGATGCGAAAGACCCTGCCCACCCTCCTCTTTCTGAGCGTTTGCTCGCTGCCAAGCCTGGCCCAAAAACCCAGTACACCCGCATCCGCCTCGGAACCCATCGTCGTGGCCCATATCGACCCCTTTATTGGCACGGGCGGCCATGGTCACACGCATCCGGCCGCGACAGCGCCATTTGGCATGGTTCAACTAGGGCCCGATACCCGAAAAGAGGGATGGGACGGCTGCAGCGGCTACCATTATACGGATTCCACGTTGTATGGATTCGCCCACACGCATTTGAGCGGGACGGGGGTGAGTGATTATTCGGACATTTTGATCCGGCCCTTGACGGGGCCTGAAGACTTGGCGGAGACGGTGGGCTTTGACAAAGCCTCTGAAGTGGCGGAAGCGGGCTACTACGCGGTGACACTGGACAATGGCATCTCCTGCGCGTTTACCGCGTCGGATCGAGTGGGCCTTCATCACTATGGCATGGCTTGGCGCGAAGACGGCAAAGCCTATTTCTTGCTGGATTTGGGTTACCGCGACCGAACGCTTAGCGACCACGTCTGGATCAAGCACAACGAGCATGGCGAATACCTCAGTGTCTACCGCCAATCGCAAGGTTGGGCACGTGATCAGCGCCTTTTTGCCTCGATACACCTACTCGGGGATTTCCACATTGAGAATATCAAAGGCTACGGGAACGGTCGCTATGTGCTTCAGGTGGATGTTCCACGTCACCATTGGACGGATAGCGAAAGCGGCAGTTCTGATGTGGATCGAATAGCCATCCAATTCGCCGTCGCCCTCAGCGCTGTGGATGCGGACGGTGCGGAAAACAACTATTCGGAATGGTCCCAGAGCTTGCCCAAAAAGAGCCACAGCCCAGAGGATGCCTTCCACTGGACCAAACGGCAGACTCAGGCCGCCTGGCAGGCGGAACTCAACCGCGCTCAGGTCACCGGCGGCACAGACGCGCAAAAGCGAATCTACGCCACGGCCCTCTACCATGCATTTAGCGTTCCTAACCTGTGGAGCGATGCCGACGGCCGCTACCGGGGTATGGATCAGAAGATTTACCAGGATGTGGAACACCCCCACTACACGGTCTTTTCGCTCTGGGACACCTACCGAACAGCCCACCCCTTATACCTCTTGACCCAGCCCGAACGGGCCATGGACTTCATCGAAACCATGCTAGACCATTACGACCAATCGGGCCGCTTGCCCATTTGGGAATTGGCCGCCAACGAAACCAACTGCATGATTGGCTACCACAGCGTGAGCGTGATCGCCGATGCCATCGCAAAAGGCTTTCCCATCGATGTGGACCGGGCCTTAACGGCCATGATTGGAACGGCCGAATCGGACGTGTTTGGACTGCCCACGTACCGGGAACAGGGCTACCTCAGCCTGCAGGACGAGTCTGAATCGGTTTCCAAGACTTTGGAATACGCCTACGACGACGCCTGCATCGCTTGGACGGCGGCCAAAGCGGGAAAGGATTCCATTGCAGACCATTTTTGGCAGCGTTCGCAAGCCTGGATTTCCCTCCTAGATCCGGAAACAGGTTTGGCCCGCCCGCGCGACAACGGCACCTTTCTGAAGCGCTACGAGCCTCGGGAGGTCAACAACAACTTCACAGAAGCCAACGCCTGGCAGTACAGCTTCTCGCCCATTCATGATTTGAAGCGCTGGACCGGCATGCTCCAGGACTATGGGTATAGCTTGGAAGACCAGTTAGACGCCCTTTTTGAGGCGCCTTCCGAAACTGTAGGCCGCGACCAGGCCGATATCACCGGCTTGATCGGCCAGTATGCGCATGGCAACGAACCCAGCCACCACATCGCCTGGCTCTACGCGGCTACGCAGCACCCCGAAAAGGGTCACGCCCGTGTTCGTGACATTCTGGAAACCATGTACAGCGACCAGCCGGACGGATACCAAGGCAACGAGGACTGTGGCCAAATGTCTGCGTGGTATGTCATGAGTTCCTGGGGGCTCTACCCGCTTGTTCCTGGCGAAGCCCAGTATGCACTTGCTGCACCGTTGTGGGAAACGGTTCATTTGCCGGAAGTAGGCCGAGAGGGTGTGATCTTAACCCGCATGGGGAAAGGCCGCTACTTGACGGGCTGCCTACCCAAGGATCGGGTTCTGCGAGCCGCGCTGCGCCCCGACCAGAGTTTTCTGAGCCAAGCGGACTTGGAAGCGCGACGGGAATTCGTCTTTTTCACAACCGAAGCCCTTCCCGACGTGGAAAAAAACTGGGTGCCCTACGCCAATGCACATCCGTTTGTGGAGCGCCGCGATCTGGACCTCCTACCTGCGCCACGTATAGAGGTCGCTCGTCGCTTTGAAGGAAGTACGATGGCCAAGATCTGGATGAAGCCAGGTACCCATGCGCCGGCAGAAAAGAAATTGACGGAGAGTAAAAGCATCACAGTATCCGCCGAGCCGGGCCATTCCAGCACCGCCTACACAACCAAGAAGCCCAACGATTGGAGCGTCAAGGTGGTGGAAGGGCAGCCCAACCCGCAGTACAACCCCGGGGAAGCTGCACTTATCGATGGAGTCCGAGGGGATGTAGATTGGCGCAAGGGCGAGTGGTTTGGCTTGCAAGGGCAGGACTTGACCGTATTAGTTACGCCCCCTGTAGCTAAGCGTTTTAAGCATTTAGACATAGACCTCAGTCTCCTGCACGACCAGCGCTCCTGGATCACCTACCCCAAGCGCATTGAGATGTACCTCATACTGGAAAACGGCGAAGAATGGCTCGCGGCTTGGTCGGACGATGAAACGATTGAGGACATCCCCGCAGAAATCATGCACTGGCACACGACCTATCTGGAAAAGGCGCCCCAATGGCGACGACCAAAAATTGCCGGCATTCGCTTTGTGTTCCGCAATGCCGGACTCCTGCCGGACTGGCATCTGGGTGCCGGGGGTGAAACCTTCATCTTCTTAGACGAAATCACGATTCAAGAATGAAACCCTTTTTTGTAGGCCTGCTGGCGGCCGGTGCGGTGAGCGCCGCCGCCCAATCTTTGGCGGACGTCAACGTGTTTTTGGGCACCGAACGCATGGGGCATACGTTTCCAGGGGCCGTAGTGCCCTTTGGCATGGTGCAGCTGAGTCCGGATACTCGTTTGGTTCCGTATGCCCTGCCGAACGGCTCCTACAACCCCGACGTCTATGGCTATTGTGCGGGTTACCAGTACGAGGACCGGACCATTTATGGATTCAGTCACACCCATTTTAGCGGCACGGGCCACAGCGATTTGGGCGATTTTTCCATGCTGCCGGTGAAGTCCGGCCAGTCCTTGCTACCGGGCGATGGAAAGGATCCCGCCACGGGCTACTTTGAAACTTTTGACAAGCAGACGGAGACGGCGGAGCCCGGCTACTATCGTGTGCAGCTGGAGCGTTCGGGCACGTTGGCCGAACTCAGCGCCAGCACCCATGCGGGATTCCACCGCTACACCTTCCCCGCTGCGGATAGTGCTTCCCTCCTGCTGGATTTGGTGAATGGCATCTACGGCTACGACGGGAAGGTTCTTTGGTCTAGTCTGCGCGTGGAAAACGATACGTTGATAACGGGCTACCGGCATGTGTCCGGTTGGGCGCGCGACCGCTACATCTACTTTGCGGCTTCGTTTAACCAGCCCATTGCTAGCTACCGGCACCGAAAGGACGACCAAACGCCCTACCGCGGCTTCTACCGACGCTTCAAGGAGTTCGACAACTTCCCGGAAATGGCGGGAAAATCTGTTCGGGCCGAATTCACCTTTGCTCCCAACGAAGTCCCCTTGGAGGTCGTCTTCGCCATCAGCGGCGTTTCGACCGCCGGCGCCCTGGCCAACTTGCGCGCAGAAGCCAAGCCCTTTGACGCGGCAAAAGCCGAGGCCCAAGCCCAATGGCTCTCTGAACTCCGCAAGATTGAGGGCACCTTCTTATCGGGGGACGACCAGACCACCTTCTACACCGCTTTGTATCACAGCTTGATCGCGCCACATGTCTTCCAAGACGTAGACGGCCAGTATCGCGGCCTCGACGGAAACGTGCACCGCGCAGAGGGCTTCACCAACCTCACCGTCTTCTCGCTCTGGGACACCTACCGCGCCTTGCATCCATGGTTCAATTTCTTTCAGCCCGAACACAACCGCAACGCGGTGCTTTCCATGCTGGCCCACGGCGAACAAAGTGTCCACCAGGCCTTGCCGGTCTGGAGCCACTGGGCGAATGAAAACTGGTGCATGATTGGCTACCACGGGGTAAGCGTACTGGCCGATGCCGCGGCTAAAGGCATGGCAGGTGTCGACTGGGACCAAGCCCTAAAGCTGGCTGTGAGCTCATCCAGCTGGCGCGGCTACGACGGTCTGGGCGCCTACCTAGACAAGGGCTATGTGCCGGAAGATGTGGTAGGATCCTCCGTCAGCAAGACCTTGGAATACGCCTATGACGACTGGTGTGTGGCGGAGCTCGCTCGACGCCAAACGCCCTACCACAACTTCTACACGGGCACCGACCACCCCAACATCCGCTTGAACAAGGCCTATTTAAAGCGCTCACAAGCATTTAAAAACACCTTTGACCCGCAGATCCATTGGGCGCGCCCACGTCTCAGTAGCGGCGTTTATAAAGCGGAGTTTGACCTTCTCAGTACCCACAACCAGGGCTTTATTGAGGGAAATGCCTGGAATTACAGCTTCTACGTGCCGCATGATGTGCCCGGTTTGATCCAGGTGATGGGCGGCGAAAAGATCTTCGTGCAACGTTTGGACTCGCTCTTCACCATGGAATTGCCCGACGAGGCTATTGCGCATACAGAAGACGTGACGCGTGACGGTATTCTCGGCAACTACGTGCACGGCAACGAACCATCGCACCATATTCCCTATCTGTACAATTGGACGCAGGATCGTTCGAAGACGCAGTTCTGGGTTCGAACGATTTGCCGCGCTATGTATGGTCCAGAGACGAATGGCCTGTGTGGCAACGACGACGCGGGCCAAATGTCTGCCTGGTATCTATTCAGTGCTCTGGGCTTTTATCCGGTTACCCCTGGTTCCGCCACCTACGAATTGGGCAGTCCCAGCGTCAAGAGCGCGACGATTGCGTTGGAAAACGGCAACCTCTTGCGGATAGAAACGGTAAAACAGTCACCCAAAAACGTTTATGTCAAGGAAGTACTTTGGAACGGTCAAACCATACCTAGCCACAGTATCTACCATCAGCAATTGATCCAAGGGGGCACGCTTACCTTTGTCATGTCCTCAAAACCCCACTAAGTATGCGATTTCCTGCCTGGATGGTAGCCCTACTATTGGCTACTACCTCACTGTTAGCTCAGCCCATTCCGCACCCAAGCAACGGGCGTGCCTTTGAGGAATCCATTGTACCTCGCGTGTATGTGACGATTCCCGCGGACACCCTGAACTGGATCCTTCAGAACGTGACGAGCGACAAAGAGTGGCATGCGGACTTTGTGCACATGCACTACGGTCAGGCAGACAGTGTCCAAAATGTAGGCTTTCGCCTGCGCGGGAATACCTCCCGCTATTCGGGCAAAAAGTCCTTCAAAATCAGCTTCAACAGCTTTTCTCCCGGGGGACGCTGGGAAGGATTGAAGGAATTGAATCTCAACGGGGAGCACAATGACCCGAGCATGAGCCGCGCGCGCATGGGCTGGCATTTGTTAGGCGATCTGGGCTTGTCGGCTTCGAGGACGAGTCACGTTCGGCTATACATCAACGGCGACTACTATGGCCTCTATGCAAATGTGGAGCACATCAACGACGACTTTGTGGAGCGCCGCTATGGCAGCAAGGCAGGCAACCTCTACAAATGCCTTTGGCCGGCTACCCTGCAGTACCTCTCCAACAACCCGAACGACTACAAATTCACCTCCAGTGGACGCCGTGCCTACGAGCTTAAGACGAATAAGACCGCGGACGATTACAGCGATTTGGCCAACTTCATTCAGGTCCTGAACCAAACGCCCATCGCGGACCTCCCATGCGCCCTCGAGGCCATCTTTGACGTGAACGAATACCTCTATACCCTAGCCGTCGAGATGAGTATTGGCCACTGGGACGACCACGCCAACAACAAGAACAACTTTTACCTCTACCAGTCGCCTAATGACGGCTTGATGCACTTCATCACCTACGACCTGGACAATACGTTTGGGGTCGATTGGTTTAACGTGGACTGGACGGCCAAAAACATCCACGCCTGGGGCGACCAAAACAACAACTACCCACTCTATGCGCGCGTCACCTCGGTGCCCGAGTACCAGCTTCGCCTCCAACTCTTCTTGGCCGAAATCAACGCCCACATGAGCTCCAACGCGTATGTCGCACGCTCTTTGGGCTACCGCGACCAACTCATCGGCTACGTGGGGCCCGACCCCGCCTACCCCCTGGACTACGGCTACGACTCCACGAACCTCTACACCGCTTGGCATTCGGCCGCGGGCGGCCACGTCAAGACGGGCATCTTCCCTTTCATCAACCAGCGGGTGAGCAACACCCAAAACCAGTTCATTTCTGGCAATGCGGACCCCGTGCTGTGGCGTCCCCGACTCTTGGGCGCAAGCAACCAGGGGCCCATCCATGCGACTGTGGTGGTGTACGACGAAAGTGTGCCCACATCCGTCATCCTGCAATACCGGGAAAGTGGTACGACGGTATGGACTGCGGTAGATCTCTACGATGATGGAATGCATGGGGATGGGGCCGCAGGGGACCGAACGTACGGCAACAGCTTCAGCGTGTCCGGGTCCGTCACCCAACTCGATTATCGTTTCGCCGCTCAAGATGTTCAAGGGCAAATTGGACAGTGGCCGTGTACCTATGCCGCACACAGCCTCCACCCTTTCCCCGCCATTGTCATTAACGAGGCCCAATCAGCCAACCAAAACACGATTTATGACCAAAATGGGGATGACCCAGATTGGTTAGAATTATACAATCCTGCATCTTCAACCACGCCATTACTCGGGCTCTACCTCAGTGATGATCCCAGCGACCCGGATGCCTTCCATTTCAAAGGAGGAGGTATTCCAGGCCAAGGCCACACCCTGGTGTGGGCCAGCGATGACAGCAGTGTGTTCGATAATCACGCCCCGTTTAAGCTGAGTTCTGGCGGGGATTGGCTTGGGCTATTCTTCAAAGACAGCACGGGCACATTCCATTTATTGGACGAGGTTCAAATTCCAGCTTTGGCCGCCGACCAATCGTATGGCCGCATCACAGACGGCCATCCACAATGGGTCATCTTTGATCAGCATCCAACGCCCTGGCAGCCCAATGCTGGCGCGCTAGAACGACCGATGGCCGCAGTAAATGAGTTACACGCCTTTCCCAACCCATTCCGAGAAGGGGTTTGGATTGAATATGCGTCCCCCTTGGAGGAAGCCGTTCATTTGCGCATCGTAAGTGCCTTAGGTCAAACCGTCTTTGAGGGCGACCAGGCACTCCCTTATCGCTGGGAAGGTGCTGGACCTGGCCTCTATTACATCGAGGTTTATTCGGGAAATAAACTACTTGAAACCCTATCAGTCATTCAAATTCCATAAAAAAAGCCGACCCCTTTGGGAGTCGGCTGAGCAAAAGCACGGAGCTTCTGCGTTCAGGCCATTAATCGAGTTTCCTCGGTCACCGGTGCAGCACCATCATAGCGTCCTGGCACAGGTTGATAATCGAGGGCTTCGGTGCAACCAATTTCGGAAGTGAAGTATCCTAAGAGGGTTAATTCCTTCAAGACGGCGAAATAGTGCAATCCCTGGGCTTCGCGGCGCGCTTGATCCACCTTTTTCAAGATGTCCTCACGATAGAAGGCACTGGCTTCCGCAAAAGGACTTCCATTGGCTTCGTCTGCGGCAGCGTCTAGAGCGACCAAACCCGCATTCACGGCGTCGCGGTGTTCTTGGCTGTAGCAATCCGCTAACATGAGATCGATGAAGGCGCCTACGTTGGCGTCTGCGGCACCCCCAGAGGAGGCTGTTTTGGGCAGAATGGTGTCTGCAATAGCGTTCAAGAAGGCGATGCGTTCGGGGTCGCCTGTTCCTACGGAGTTGGCTGCACGAGCGCAGGATTCCATCAAAATACTCGGAGCAATCAAGGTGCCTCCCAAAACCAGGGCTAGTCGTTGCACGGCAGCGCGACGACTCATTTCGCCGCCCAGGGCGATTTCACGGTAGGTTGAGTTCTTTTCCATTACAGATTGCCTTTTTTAAGTTCTTCCACTGCATAGTTGGCCGCACGTGCCGTCAAGGCCATGTAGGTCAACGAGGGGTTCACGGCCGCCGCGGAGGTCATGCATGCACCGTCGGTTACAAAGACATTGGGAGCGTCCCAAATCTGGTTGTTCATATTGAGCACCGAATTGGAAGGATCGGTTCCCATTCGGGCCGTACCCATTTCGTGGATGCCCATGCCGAGTGCATAATCCGAATCGTAGGTATTGACGTTCTTTACGCCACAGGCCTCGAGCATTTCAGCGGCATCGTTCGCCATGTCCACGCGCATCTTCTTCTCGTTGTCACGAATTTCAGCGTCGATGGCCAAAACAGGAAGGCCCCATTTGTCGGTCTTGCTGCGGTCCAGCGTGACTTTGTTTTCGTGGTAGGGCAATACTTCGCCGAATGCCGTCATGCCGATGCTCCAATCGCCGGGGCGGGAAAGATCGTCCTTGAACTGACCTCCAATGCCCAATTCGGCTACACCTCGACTCCAACCAGCACGCGAAGCACCTCCTTGGTAGCCAAAGCCACGGAGGTAATCGCGGCTTTCTTGACCGGGCAGGTTGCGGAAGCGAGGAATATAGAAGCCCGTAGGGCGCTTGCCGAAGTAGTATTTGTCTTCGTAGCCTTCCACTGAACCGCCCGCACCTACGCGGAAGTGGTGGTCCATCAAGTTGTGACCTAGCTGTCCAGAAGCGGAGCCCAAGCCTCCCTCCCACACGTCCGTGGCAGAATTGAAGAGCACCCAGGTTGAATTCAATGCAGAAGCATTCAAGAAAACAATCTTAGCCTTGTATTCATAGGTCTGGTTCGTTTCAGCGTCCAGCACTTCCACACCCGTCGCCTTCTTGCTGTCTTTATCGTAGAGAATGCGCGTGACGATGCTAAAGGGGCGCAAGGTCAAATTGCCAGTCGCCATGGCGGGAGGCAAGGTAGAGGACTGCGTACTGAAGTATCCTCCGAAGGGACAGCCCAACCAGCATTTGTCGCGGTACTGGCAGTTCACTCGGCCTGTGTGGGGCACGGTGATGTTAGCCGAACGGCCGATGATGAGTCGACGCGCCTCATTGTAATGCTTGCGCAAACGGTCTGCGACATCCTTCTCTACAATGTTTAACTCCATAGCAGGAAGAAACTCAGAATCAGGCAGTTGAGGCAAGCCCTCATAAGAGCCCTGAATGCCGGCCCACTTCTCCGCATAGGAGTACCAAGGAGCGACGTCGTTGTAGCCAATAGGCCAAGGTGTGGCAATGCCCTCTTTGGCGTTGGCTTCAAAGTCCATGGCGCTCCAGCGGTAGGTTTGACGGCCCCACATCAACGATCGGCCGCCAACGTGGTAGCCCCGATACCAGTCAAAACGCTTGACTTCGGTGTAGGGGCATTCCTTGTCTTGAACCCAGAAATGCGGGTTGATTTCGTTTAAGGGATAGTCGCGGCGCAGGACCGGATTGTCTTCCTTTTGCTGGTTGGTAGCACGACCACGGTGGGGAAATTCCCAGGGGTCCATGTTGGTCGTGGGATAGTCCGTTACGTGCTTGACATCGCGGCCACGTTCGAGCATCAGGACCTTGAGGCCCTTTTCGGTCAGCTCTTTGGCGGCCCAGCCTCCAGAAATTCCGGAGCCTACAACGATAGCATCGTATTCATTCGTGTTTGCCATAGGTAGAGTTAGGGTTGAGAAATCGGTTGGTTCAGGACTTTACCGTCCATGTTGGGATACAAGGCGGACATGCTCGAACGCAGCGAGGGCATGGGGTCGCCTTCAATGAGGTATTCCAGGGCCACATAGCCTTTGAAGCCGGTGGTCTGGATGGTGGTCATGATGGCGGGGTAGTTCACCTCTTGGAAGTGATCGGGTTCCATTCGGCCCGGAACGCCTGCCACATGGTAATGCTTAATGAAGGGCCAATGCTTCTTGATAGTCGCGATGATGTCACCCTCCATGATCTGCATGTGGTA
>JAHEGI010000013.1:0-1740 GCA_024639785.1 Cryomorphaceae bacterium | reverse complement strand
GTTTTGAGGGCTTTACGGCGATCCATGCGTTTAAACCGCGTTGCGCTTTCGCATGTACATGTAGAGACCTGCAAAGGCAGCGCTCAAAACGACCGGTAAGAAGAGCGTGGTGCGAAGAACCGTGCGGCCCGCTTCCACGTCGTTCATATCCCCCACAAGTTCTTCGTAATAACCGCCCATAGCTTGCATGTACAGGGAAACCGCAAACATGCCCGCAGCGCCCATGACCGAAAGGCCTACGGCCCCCGTGTTGGGCAAGTTCTCCGCGACAAAGCCAATCATGGTGGGCCAGAAGAAGGTCACGCCCAAGCCAAAGACCGCAGCACTCACGAAGAGCATTCCGCCATCCTGCGTGGCAAGCAAGTAGAGGCCCAGCGTTGAGATGACTGCAGAACTCAAAAGCATGCCCGTGGGCTTCAAGGTCTTCACCACGCCTTCAGCAAGGCCACGGCCCAAGGTCATGACCCCGGAAGAGATGAAGAGGATGAGGATGGCATTCTCAGAAACGGAATGCAGCAAGACGTCGATATACTGTCCTGTGAAGAGTTCCGTAATGGACGTGCCCAGCATGCAGATCATCATGAAGAGAAATAGGGGCTGAAAGAGATTCTTGTACATGTCCGCTTCGGAAACGCCAGACTTGACGCGTTCGGTCACAGGGAATTCCGCCTTGCTGAACAAATAACCGTAGATGGCTAGAGGTAGCAGCATGGTGCCCATTTGGGCCTGCCAGCCCCAGTCCATGTTGGTGAACACAAAGCTGATGAGCGTACCCAGCACGATACCGCCGGGGAACCAAAGGTGGAAGTGGTTGAGCTTGGTCGTCTTATTTTCGGGGTAAATGGAGGCCACCAGCGGATTGCATACCGCTTCCACCATGCCGTTGCCCAGTCCAATCATCAGAGTGGACATGAAGAGGGTCAGGTAGCCGTTGGCGAAAATGGTGAGCAGAATGCCGCCCAAATGCATCAAGAAGGCCAGGTACATCAAGGGTTTCATGCCCAAGCGATCCACCAGCATACCGCCAATTACCATTGAAATGGGAAAGCCCCAAAAGGCGGTCGCCGCAATCGTGCTGATCTGACTGTTGGTCAGGGCAAACTGGCCTTGTAAATCATTTAAAATACCGGCCCGAATGCCAAAACTCAGCGAGGTTACCACCAACGCAAAGCAGCTGGCGACGAATAAACTTCTGCGATCCATGTTGAGTTGTATAGGATTTTTAGATCTTGTAGTATCCCGAATGTAGGGAACAAATTGTTTCTTTGACACTTACTAAGGACAACTATTCGTGAAAGCACTTACATACGGAATGATCGGTGGAGGACCTGGATCCTTCATTGGAAACGTTCACCGCATCGCCGCGCGCATCGACGGCCTCTACACTTTGACCGCAGGGGCTTTTTCGAGCGATTTCGCCAAATGCCAAGAGACCGCCGCGGAGCTGGGCGTCGCACGCCCCTACCCTTCTTGGGCGGCTATGCTCGAAGCTGAAGCCAAGCTCCCAGCCGACGAACGCATCGATGCAGTTGTCATTGTGACACCTAATCATGTGCACGCCGCACCGGCTATTGAAGCCCTAGACGCGGGCTTTCACGTCATCCTCGACAAGCCTCTGTGCGTATCCCTGGAAGAGGCCTATGCGCTGAAAGACGCCGTTCAGCGCGCTGCTCAGAAGGGAGTCCATTTCTGCTTGACCCATACCTATTCTGGCTACCCCATGGTGAAGGAGGCGCGTGC
>JAHEGI010000002.1:258211-262148 GCA_024639785.1 Cryomorphaceae bacterium | reverse complement strand
TTGTCCAAGACGACAATTTGGTCTGCCTTAAGTACCGTGGCAAGTCGGTGCGCAACCACAAGCGAAGTGCGCCCTTCCGTTAAGGTGATCGTGGCCTTTTGAATCCATTCCTCCGCCTGAGAATCAATGCTAGAGGTCGCTTCATCCAAGATGAGCAAGGAGGGTTCACGTAAGTAGGCACGTAAGAAGGCCAGCAGCTGACGCTGTCCGGTGCTGAGCATCCCGCCACGCTCTTTCACATCATAGTCCAAGCCCCCGGGTAGACTGCGGAGGAACTCATCGATGCCCATGGCTTCAGCCGCTTCCCAAATTGCCTCGTCTGAAATGTCTCGGTACACGGTCACATTGTTACGGACCGTATCCGAAAACAAGAAGACATCCTGCTGCACAAGCGCTACATGTTGACGCAACGACGTAACATTCCAATCCCGCAATCGCACATCATCGAGGCGAATTTCCCCTTCTTGCACGAGGTAATAGCCCAAAAGCAAATGCACCAGGGTGCTCTTCCCAGAGCCTGTTGAACCCACCAGGGCCCATGTTTCACCCACGGGAATATTCAAATCAATCCCTCGAAGAATTGGCTCCTCGGGAAGGTAGGAGAAGTGAACGCCACGAAACTCTACATGCCCTTGGACCTTTTGTGCCACATGGGTCCCGCTTGGCTCCACGTCTGACTCATTGGCAATGAGTTTAAGCACCCGCTCGCTCGCCACCATACCCATTTGAAGGGTATTGAACCGATCCGCCAACTGACGAAGCGGCCGGTATAACAAGTTGATGAAGAGGATCAATGCCGTCAAATCACCGATGCTGATTTCGGCCCCTGCGGCAGCCGCTACCCCCCCATACCAGATGGCCAATCCAATGCTTACCGCGGAAAGCATCTCGATGATCGGAAAGAAAAGCGAGAAGTACCAAATACTCCGAATGTTGGCGTCTCTGTGCTTGGTATTGATGGACTCGAACCGCGCGTGCTCCACTTGTTCCCGAGCAAACAACTGAACGATCATCATGCCCGTAATGCGCTCTTGAACAAATGCATTCAAGGCGGCGACTTGATTTCGAACATCCGTAAATGCCGATTTAATACTCCGCTGAAACCAACGGGTCGCCACATAAAGCAATGGGATGACACTGAGGCTAATTGCGACTAAAGCAGGGTCAAACAAAAAGAACATGACCGAGACCATCACGACAATCTTGAAAAGGTCTCCAAAAATGACCAGCAGACCATCTGAGAAAATATCAGCCATGGTCTCTACATCACTTACGGTTCGTGTTACCAAGGTTCCCACAGGCGTCTTATCAAAAAACGGCATATTGAACTGAAGCAGCCGCCCAAAAAGTCGAATTCGAATATCCCTAATGACTCGTTGCCCCAAGTCGTTCGTCGCATAAATGAAGGCAAACTGGCCCAACGATTCTAAGATTAGCGCGGCGGCCAAAAGCACCATTGCTTGAAACAGCGCCTCGGGATTTGCTGAGACTACGGCATCATCGACCCCATCCCGCACAAAAATGGGACGAGCAGTACTAAGCAACCCCAAAATGACCGACAAACCTGCGGCCGCGATCGTTTGCCATCGGTAAGGTCGCGCATAGCCCAGGACCTGACGAAGGACTTTCCAGTCAAAAGCTTTACCCGATACGGTGGGCTTAGAAGGGGGCGTTTTCGCGCTCATTAAATGGGGAATTTGGGTAGGTAACGCCAGCGAAGGTTAGCCCATGGGCTGGTGCTGAGGTGCCTGCATCTGCGCGGCTACCTCCATGTAAAAGGGACTCCCAGGAGTCCCAGGTGCGTTTATCTAAAGCGTGCTCCACCATGGTCCCCACGAGGGATCGAACCATGTTTCGTAGAAAGCGATTGGCGCGCACCTCAAAAATCCATTGACTGCCTTGGTCGATCCAACGCGCGTGCTGAATTTGGCAAACACTGCTCCCTGAGTAACTACCCAAACGAGCGAACGCGGAAAAATCTTGCCCAGAAAACAGGGAGGTGGCGGCTCGATCGAGGCGCTCAAACTCCATTGGACGCTGGTAATACCATGCCACATCGGTGGTAAAAACATCCTTTTCGCGCTGCAAAACATAGCGATAGGAACGAGAGGTTGCCGAAAAGCGTGCATGAAACTCTTGATCAACCAGAAGAATTTCAAAGACCGTTATGCGGCTCGGCAAAAATCGGTTTAATCGGTACGCCAAATCCGCCCCATCCAGTCCCTCAGGCCCTTGAAAGTGGGCTACATAGTTCGCCGCGTGCACCCCAGTATCGGTTCGCCCAGCGCCTTGTATCCCTATCTCCTCGCGAAGCAAGGAAGAAAGTGCAGTTTCAATCTCGCCTTGAACCGTTTTTTGCGCGGGCTGAATTTGCCAACCGCTGAATGGTGCGCCATGGAAAGCCAAGCGCATCGCGTACGTAGATAATCCCGAAGTTTGCATCAATGAACACCAAAGGTACAGCGCAGCGCATCCTTTTATTGTCCGATAGCCACGGGCATTTGGACGAAGACATCCTACGTCATGCGCGTTCCGCGGATGAGATTTGGCATGCTGGGGATATAGGTTCCCTCGAAGTATTGGATCAACTCAAAACCTGCGGGCCTGTCATCGCGGTTCACGGAAATATCGACGATGGATTGATGCGCCGCGAAGCTCCGAAAGATGTCATCGAGGAACGCTTTGGTCAGCGTATCTGGATGACCCATATCGGCGGTGTGGCGGGTCGACTACCCTCCGGTATTCGGCAGGGTTTCCGCATACATCAACCAACGATTTTCATCTGCGGGCATTCCCATATTTTGCGGGTAGGACACGATCCAACAGGCGTTTTATGTATGAATCCGGGGGCGATAGGGCACCATGGATTTCACCATCAGCGCACCATGCTTCGCTTTGACCTCAGCGCCCAGGGCGTCGAGAATCTAGCCGTCATTGAATTGGGAAAACGCGGTGCCCTCAAAAAGGAAGATGGTCCTACTTTCTGAAGCGATCTGCCGAATTCACCTTTTTTTCATCCGCTTGAATGGCCCGGTTGGCCAAAGCAGCACAAATGACGGCGAATAACGGAGCCATGAAGGGAAGCATACCTGCCTGAGAAATGCCTTCTGCATCCGCACCATACACGCCGAAAAGCAACCAGCCTTCCAAAATAAACGCGACCAGCACAACCACTCGGTTCACCATGAACTGCCGCTTCCGATGCTTGAAGTAGGTGGTATTGGCCAAAAGCAACGCCATGCCCAACCCGGCGAGTAGTGCTTGCGCATTGCTAATGGTGTCATAGCCCACCAAAAAGAACATCACAGCCCCAAGGACCATGTAAAGCGTTTGAATCCGTTGCCACATAATGGCTGCAATTTCCGAATTTTTTGTACTATTGTAACCGTTCCCCGGTGCAAAATCGCACCCTTCCCCACAAGACATTCTCTTTAGAACACTCTTTTCTACGTTTACTTTTTGCTCATTTTATGGCTAATTCCCCGAATATCACGGAATTAAAACTCCCCGAACTCAAAGCTATGGGCGAAGCCCTTGGTGTCCCCAAAGCGCGATACATGCGCAAACCAGAATTACTCGAGGCGATTGCCGCGATAGGTTCTGAGGTTGGAGTTGACCTCAAGGCGAGTCCCGCAGCTAGCCCAAATGTTTCTGATTCGCCTGAATCCGCTCCTACCGAGCGTCGCCGGGGCCGCCCAGCGCGGACTCAAAATGAGCCTATTAGTGAAGGTGACACGGCGGTTCCTAATGAGGGGACCTCTGAACGCCCGGAACGCGGACCTCGTCCCGAACGCGGTGAGCGCACGGAACGTGGACCTCGGGGAGAT
This sequence comes from Cryomorphaceae bacterium, assembly GCA_024639785.1. Classification (GTDB taxonomy): domain Bacteria; phylum Bacteroidota; class Bacteroidia; order Flavobacteriales; family Schleiferiaceae; genus TMED14. The sequence goes on along the minus strand of JAHEGI010000002.1, from coordinate 258,321 downwards.
CGTAACGATCGCGGAGACCGTCCTGATCGCGGAGAGCGCCCTGAACGTGGCGACCGTCCTGAACGTGGACCGAGAGGTGAACGAGGCGAACGCCCAGAGCGAGGCGAACG
>JAHEGI010000002.1:225238-258111 GCA_024639785.1 Cryomorphaceae bacterium | reverse complement strand
CGAGGCGAACGCCCAGAGCGAGGCGAACGTGGACCAAGAGGAGATCGTCCCGAACGCGGAGATCGTCCCGAACGCGGTCCGCGCCCGGAACGTCAAGAACGTCCAGAGCGTCGTCAATATGAATTCGAAGGAATCATCCCCACCGAAGGGGTGGTCGAAATGATGCCAGACAATTTTGCCTTCTTGCGTTCTTCGGATTATAACTACCTAAACTCTCCGGACGACGTATATATCTCGGTGCAACAGGTCAAGCAATTCGGCCTGAAGACTGGAGATACCGTACGCGGAGAAGTTCGCCCACCGCGAGAAGGGGAGAAATTCTTCCCCTTGACCAAAGTCATTAGCATCAATGGCCGCGAACCAGATTTCATTCGGGACCGCGTCAGCTTTGAACACCTCACTCCCCTCTTTCCAGAAGAGAAATTTAACCTCACTGGACGTCGAAGTACGTTGTCTACCCGTGTGATTGATTTGTTTTCTCCCATTGGAAAAGGACAACGTGGGTTGATTGTGGCTCAGCCCAAAACGGGTAAAACCACTTTGTTGAAAGAGGTGGCCAATGCCATCGCAGCCAACCACCCCGAGGCCTATATGATCATTCTTTTGGTGGATGAACGTCCAGAAGAAGTCACGGATATGGCCCGTAGTGTAAATGCGGAAGTGGTTGCATCCACTTTTGACGAACCGGCTGAACGCCACGTGCGCGTGGCCAACATTGTTTTGGAAAAAGCTAAACGCCTAGTTGAATGCGGCCATGACGTGATCATCTTACTCGATTCCATTACGCGACTAGCCCGTGCGTACAACACAGTCAGCCCCGCTTCCGGAAAAGTGCTCTCCGGAGGTGTTGATGCCAATGCCCTGCATCGCCCCAAGCGTTTCTTTGGTGCCGCTCGAAATATTGAAAACGGTGGTTCATTGACCATTTTGGCCACCGCATTGATTGACACAGGGTCCAAAATGGACGAGGTTATTTTTGAGGAATTTAAAGGCACAGGCAACATGGAAATGCAGTTGGATCGAAAGATTGCCAACCGACGCGTTTGGCCTGCCCTCGATCTCATGTCGTCAGGGACACGGAAAGAGGACCTCTTACTCCCATCCGAGGTACTCAGCCGCATGTACATTTTGCGCCGACATTTAGCCGATATGACCCCGGTTGAAGCGATGGAATTTATGCATGACCGGATGAGCAAAACACTCAACAACGAGGAGTTCTTGATCTCTATGAATAGCTAGGATTTACGCCTTTTAGTCACGAACCGAGATTGGATGTACATGCGTAATTGCGGATGTGCGCTATTCACGGCTAAAAAAGTACCTTTGTTGCCAACATGGCCACCAAAACGCTTCTGGATGCTCGGGACTGCGATCTGACGCTGCACCGACTTTGTTGCCAACTGAACGAAGTTCATTTCCCTTGGAATAATTCCGTCATCATTGGCTTGCAGCCGCGTGGAACGCGCTTAGCCGAGGCTATTGTATCCAGACTACAGCGAGAACATGGTATCAACGAGGTGCCTTTTGGAGCCCTAGATATCACCTTTCATCGCGATGACTTTCGCCGTCGCGAAGAACCCCTAGCCGCCAGTCCGAACCAAATGGATGTGCTGGTCGAAGGCAAACGGGTAATTATTGTCGATGATGTGCTCTACACGGGCCGCAGCGTACGTGCCGCCATGGATGCCTTGCAAGACTATGGCCGGCCGCAACGCGTTGAACTTTGTGTGCTTGTGGACCGTCGCTTTTCTAGAGAGTTGCCTATCCAACCTGACTATTCAGGTCGACGCGTCGATGCCATCGCCGAAGAGCGAGTGCGCCTCGAATGGGCCGATGACCTACCTTCCGTATTGATTGAATCCACCCCACATGCCGCACAGCGCTAAACTGAGCACACGCCATCTCTTAGGCATCAAGGGACTTAGTCCTGAAGACATTCATTTGGTTTTGCACTGGGCCGCCCAGTTTAAAGAGGTGATCAACCGTCCGATCAAAAAGGTTCCCTCGCTGCGTGACATTACAATTGCCAATCTCTTTTTCGAGAATTCCACCCGAACTCGGCTCAGCTTTGAGCTTGCCGAAAAACGTTTAAGCGCCGATGTGATCAACTTTGCGGCTTCGAATTCGTCAGTGAAGAAAGGAGAAACACTAGTAGATACCGTAAACAACATTCTGGCCATGAAAGTGGACATGATTGTGATGCGTCATTCTGAACCTGGAGCCGCTGAATTCCTGAGCAAGCATGTGGATGCCCACATCGTCAATGCGGGTGATGGCACCCATGAACACCCAACGCAAGCCTTGCTAGATGCCTTTTCCATGACGGAAAAATTGGGGACGCTTCAAGGAAAACGGATCGTCATCGTAGGAGACATCACGCATTCACGCGTGGCGCTGAGCAACATTTACTGTCTTCAGAAATTAGGTGCTGAAGTGGCCGTTTGTGGCCCAGCAACCTTGATTCCCCGGCATATTTACTCCTTAGGGGTGCAAGTGATCCCCCGTTTAGAGGACGCCTTAGAATGGGCCGATGTGGCCAATATGCTCCGAGTTCAACACGAACGGATGGACCGAGCTTATTTTCCAAGCATCCGTGAGTACCACATGCGCTATGGGGTGACGATGGAAAAACTTCGCGCCTTGGATTCTATTCCGTTGATTTTGCACCCTGGACCCATAAATCGAGGGGTAGAAATCACCTCTGAGGTGGCTGATTCGGAACATGCTATTATCTTAGACCAAGTGCAAAATGGGGTTGCCGTCCGAATGGCCGTGCTTTACCTGCTTGCCGCCCAAGGAAAGAACATTGCTTAACGACCATGTCTTTTAAAGTAGAACCGAAATCCGCCTTCCTGCACATCAAGTTTGGTGAGGACGTATTTAGCCCTTCGGACGTCGAAGAGTTGATTGCCTTGATGACCAAACATTCCAACGACCATGTCATCCTCAACCTCTCTAGGGTAGAGGAATTCGAAGACATCGAGGAATTGCAGGACTTCCAAGTAGAGCGCCTGGATGAGAACTATAGTTTTATCATCCTGGTGCGAGAAAGCCTGATGAATCTCTTCGACGAGGATTTGCCTGTCGTTCCGTCCTACCAAGAAGCCGAAGACTTCTTTGAGATGGATGAGATACAGCGCAAATTGATGGAGGAATGAGAGGCTTTTTTGCTGTTTTATGCCTTTTGCCCAGCCTTGCCTTTGGGCAAGTAGAAAGTACCCCCAACCAAACTCTACCGGATACGTCTCAAGGAGATAGTACCTGGGTCGGGGTGGATCTGCATGAACAAGCTGCTCACCAGGTTTTATACATGCCCTTTGCCGCGCATTTTGAAAGTGGCCCGTACCAACTCTTCTCCCCCAATACCGCAGCCAGCAACAGCATTTCTGGCAATTTGAGCGGAGTTCAGATTAGTGCTTGGGTGCATCCCCATTTCACGGTCGGGTTGAGCCTCCAGGATGCACAGAGTCAAGCACTTACGGAAACAGGCGAATTGGTTTATTTAGATCAAATGCGCTGGGCAGGGCTCCTCACTACGGGCTACTTAGTCGGTGGCCAAAGTGGGTGGGATCTGAGCGCTGGTATGGGCTGGGGCTATGCACGCAGTTCCTTCACGGAAACGCCGGGCGTTCCCTTGGTCTACCATCAGACCGGCTATCCCTGGGTCTTGCGGGTTCAAGGTCACTACCGTAACCGATTTAGCCCTTTTGTGCTAAATCACTGCGTCATACTTCCTGTAGAAATCTCCTTTGGTCCTCAAACCACCTTGGACATGCGTACGGACAAATTGCGTACCACCTGGCTGTGGAGTTTAACATGGCCCTTAAACGGAATGTTTCAAACCGGCGGCTGCGACTGAGGCAGCGATTAAACCCACGAAGGAGCCCAGGTGCGGACATCGATGCCGCCCATATTTCCGGACGACATGATGAGCAAATGGCAGGTCTTGGGCAAGGCCTCCAAAGCGGCTTGCACGTCTTCTTGGCGGGTGAATACTTTGACCCCAGGTCCAAAGGTTTCTTGTACCCACGCTGGATCTAAGGCAGGGAGCTTCTTGTGCGCTACTGCGGCCGGATCAAAGTAGACCATGGCTTGGCCCAAACCCTTCATGGTGCCTGCATAGCCCGGGATAAAGGCGGGGTTTAAAGAACTGAAGGTGTGCAATTCAAGAAGACCGGCAGTTTCCTCATAGGTCTCCACGTAGGCGGCCACCGTCGCTTTCACCTTGCTCGGCGCATGGGCAAAGTCTAAATGCACGCAGCGCATTTCCGACTCGGCGAGCACTTCCAATCGGCGCTGAGCCCCTTCAAACGTAGCCATGGCATCGTAAAAATCTTCCGCTTGTATGCCCATCTCTTGCGCAAGCCAACGAGCCCCTTCGGCATTGCTCAAGTTGTGCTTACCCAAAATATTCAGAGCCAAATCCCCGGAGGGCGTCTCCCAGATCCATTGGTTCTCTTCAATGCGATAGGCCGGCGTGCGATAGGGGATCTTGCGAATGGGGCTTTGATCGGCGAGTACGACGGCCGTCAGGGCCTCATCCTCCTCGTTGTAGATCAATGTGCCTCCCGGCTCCATGCTCTCTAAAAATGCGCTGAAAGCCCTCTCGTAGTCCGCCATGGTAGGAAACACGTTGACATGGTCCCAGGCCATCCCCGTTAAAATGGCCACATTGGCCCGGTATAAATGGAATTTTGGCCGCAAATCAATCGGCGAGGACAAGTATTCGTCCCCTTCAAACACGGCCCATTCCGCACTCGTACTCAATCGCACCATGGTTTGGTAGCCCGCCAACTGCGCACCCACCATATAATCGACATCCATACCATCGATACGCAGGGCGTGCAGCAGCATCGATGTCGTGCTCGTCTTACCGTGGCTTCCTCCGATGACCACCCGCGTCTTATGCTTCGTGGCCTCATAGAGGTATTCTGGATAGGAATAAATGGCTAGACCCATTTCTTGGGCCCGTAAAAGCTCTGGATTGTCGGATCGCGCATGCATGCCTAGAATGACCGCATCCAAATCCCCACCTATCTTCTCAGGAAACCAACCTTCCTCCTTTGGAAGAATACCCGCAGCCGCTAACCGGCTCCGTGATGGCTCAAATATGGCATCATCGCTACCTGTAATCACGGTATCCCCGCGCTCTGCCAAGGCTAGGGCCAAATTATGCATGGCCGAACCTCCAATAGCGATGAAGTGAACCTTCATCTTAACTACTTAAAGCTGAATGCTGTAGGACGCCTCCATATTCCCCTTGATCGTGGGATATAGGCCAGCTGCAATGGGATCGCTTGGATCTACATCTAAGTCATCTACCAACAATGGATCCACCCCCAGGAGGAGTTTATCAATGTCCCAAACGATGTTGATATTGACATCACGGTTCGGCACTACGTTGAAAGACATGGATTTGAACCAATCTAAACTCATGAGCTCATTAGAAACTCGGTATACAAAAGGCTTGTCCGGAGTTAAGATTGTGGTGTCCATCGCGTCACGATACAGTCCTTTGATATACAGAATATTATACCCGTTACCTTCCCCGCGATGGACGCCAGGGTGGCGCAGGCTATGCCCTTCGCGCAAGGCGCTTGGCGGCGTCGCATTCGCTGTAGAGTCCAGCCCCATTCGGAAGTGATGTGAACCTGAGTATACGCCCTTGGGGAGTCGGTACAACCGCGCATCTGTATTGTAAGCCAAAGAAGCGGCTACCGGATCAAACACATAGGGGTTTACCGTGTCCTTAAAATTAGGAGTCAACGTATCATCCAAGTGGTCGGTGAAGTAGTACTCGCCAAAAACAATTTCAATATCCTGAAAGCGCACCTCGGCATTCCCTAGCATGAAGCGCTTGTTCGTATCCATGGTCACGCCATCGAAGTACAAAAAGTGCTTCAGCACCACGTTTCGCTGGTCATAGCTCGCATCCTCGGGAAGGATGGTCTTTTCGCACGCCGCCATGCCAAGCAAGGCCGCAGCAAGGATCAAAGTGATGCGTTTCATAGGGTTCATCCGACGTTTTCGCTGTTTTTTACCGGCTCCAAGGTACGAATTCCTTGATGCATTGGTGATTGCTCAATGGCGTCCATAATCTCGTCCAGAATCGCTTGAGGACTGGCTGTCAGATCAAAAGTCATCGGAGGCTTGAAACGCATGGTCATGGTGGAGCCCCGCTTCTTGGTCCGAAGGCCTTTTTTGTCAAACGCCCGACGGTAACCATCAATGACCACTGGGACCACCACGGGGTTCAGCTGCTTGATGATGTGCGCTGTTCCTCGTCTGCCCGGGACATAAGGCTTCGTCGTCCCTTGAGGAAAAGTGATGACCCAGCCGCTTTGAATCGCCTTTTTGATGTTGTCCAAATCACGCGAATCCACATTGCGCGACACGTCTTTTCCTGCTTCACGCCAGGTGCGCTTGATGCTCACAGAACCGGCCAACGCGAGCGCCCGGGGGAGTAAACCTGATTTCATAGTCTCCTTCGCTGCGATGAAAAAGAGATTAATTTTTGGGTTAATGAATGGCCAAAAGCGATCAGCTCGGTCATAGATCTTATGCTTTGAATGGCTGAAAACCAGATACATACTAGCCACATCCATGAAGTAAGTTTGGTGATTACTCACAAAGAGCACATTTTGATTTGGGAGGCCCTTGAGGTTTTCGCCGCCTAAGACTTTGAGGGTGTTGATCCGGTTGCAGCGGTACCATGTCACAAGTCCAAACCAAAAAATGACGGTCCGCTTAGCCCAAATAGGGTAGCCAAAGGGATCGCGATAGGGCAGTACTTTTTTCTTCATGAGATTCCCACAAAAGTACATAACCTTGTATCATGCGACCGCGTCCTTGGCTTCATTCTAGTATGCATGATCTCGATCCACTCGGAGAGACCTTGTGGGACGCCTTTCGACGTAAACATGTCAAGGCCACTCCTGAGGAATGGGTTCGCCAAGATGCCCTCCGTCGTTTAGTGATTGATGCGGGCTATCCAAAAGAAGCCATTTCTGTGGAGCGAGGAATTCAATTGCATGGGATGCTCCGACGCTTTGATATCGCCGTATTTTTTGAAGGGAAACTGTGGATGTTGATCGAGTGCAAATCGGACGACATTCCCCTCAATGAGCGTGTCACAGACCAATGGATGCGCTATAATCTGACCACCCAAGCGCCCTGGGGCGCGCTCACCAATGGGAAGTCTTGGCAGATATTTCATGCCGAAGGCCCAAAATCCGTGCCCATGCTACCGGCATTTGGTACCTTTGTGCTTTAGTATTTGGAATGGAATTCGCCTTACACGCTTTATCGCCCCTCGATGGCCGTTACGCTCGGACCACGCAAGCCCTATCCCCTTATTTTTCGGAGTTTGGACTCATTACCTATCGAGTTCGCGTCGAGGTCGAGTACTTTATTTCGTTAGCGGAATTGCCTCTCCCTGCCCTTTCGGACATTCAGAGCCAAGAAAAAGAGGCGTTGCGCCAGATCTACACCAAGTTCTCTGAAGCGGACGCCTTGGAAATCAAGCGTATCGAAAAGACCACAAACCACGATGTCAAAGCCGTGGAGTACTTCCTCAAAGGAAAAATGGCAGAACTCGGGCTGGCTGCGCAATCTGAATATATCCACTTTGGCCTGACGTCACAGGATGTCAACAACACGGCCATCCCCCTGTCCATCAAAGAGTACCACGAGGAAATTTTCTTACCGGCTTTAGACGACTTGCTCGAGCAACTGCAGATCCAGTCCGAAGCATGGAAAGATCTTCCCATGCTCGCTAGGACGCATGGACAGCCCGCCTCCCCCACACTACTTGGCAAGGAGTGGCAAGTTTTCATTGTTCGCCTTCAAAGCCAACGCGACCTCTTGACGAGCATCCCTTTTGCCGCCAAATTTGGTGGCGCCACTGGAGGTTTCAACGCACATTATGCGGCATTCCCCGACACGGATTGGCATCAGTTCGCCGTTACTTTTTGCGAAAGCACTTTGGGCCTCAAGCGCTCCTTCCCTACCACGCAGATTGAACACTACGACTACTTGGCGGCCTACCTCGATGGGATGAAGCGGATTCATACGATTTTGATGGATTTCGCCAAAGATGTGTGGCAGTACATCAGCATGGAGTACTTCAAACAGCGAATTGTCGCCGGAGAAGTGGGATCCTCTGCGATGCCTCATAAGGTCAATCCAATTGATTTTGAAAATGCCGAGGGCAACCTAGGCATAGCCAATGCCCTATTGGAGCATCTCTCTGCCAAGCTGCCTATTTCTCGCCTTCAACGAGATCTGACGGATAGCACCGTGCTGAGAAACGTCGGCGTTCCTTTTGGGCACAGCTTACTAGCCATGCAAAATCTTCAAAAAGGGTTAGGCAAGTTGATCGTCAATGAACACGCCATGGATGCCGATTTGGAATCCAATTGGGCCGTCGTGGCAGAAGGCATCCAAACCATTTTACGCCGTGAAGCCTACCCCCAACCGTACGAAGCCCTCAAGGCACTCACTCGAACGAATGAGGGCATTACTCAGCGCACCATGGCGGCCTTCATCGAGCAATTAGACGTGCGCGAGGAAGTCAAAGAGGAGCTGCGCGCGCTTCGTCCACAAACCTATACGGGACGCTAAATGACCAGCGACGACGTCTTGGTCATTGATGACATTGTCATTCCACCAGGAAGCAATAAAACGGTTGAAATTCAAGTAGCCCGCCTTTTGTCAGGCACCTTGATTCATATGCCTGTTCACGTTTTTCGCAGTGAGAATCCAGGACCTACTATCCTCCTTAGCGGGGGCTTGCATGGAGATGAAGTGAATGGCATTGAAGTCGTTCGTCGAATGATCTCTTTGGGCATTTTCGAGCATATTCATTGCGGAACGGTTGTCGCCTTGCCGATTATCAACGTCTATGGCTTCTTGTTCTTTAGCCGTGAGGTGCCCGATGGCAAAGACGTCAACCGAAGTTTTCCCGGGTCCGCTCAAGGATCGCTAGCCGCACAAGTGGCACATACCCTTTCGACCAAAATTCTCCCAGTCGTAGACATGGGCATTGATTTTCATACGGGTGGCGCGAGCAGGACAAATTATCCCCAAATTCGATATGCTCCGGAAGATGCCCAAGCCATTCACATGGCACAAGCCTTTCAAGCGCCCATCAGCATGAGCTCCAGCCTCATCAGCGGCTCCCTTCGTGCGTGTGGACATGAAATGGGCGTGCCCATCATCGTGTACGAAGGAGGTGAGTCTCTGCGCCTAGATGAAAAAGCCGTGAAGGAAGCCATCCGAGGCACGAAGCGTTTCTTGCACAGCTTGGGCATGTTGTCCAAAGCCCCAAAGACGCATGGCATCAAGGACCGTGACCGCGTCAGCAAGAAATCCCCCCGCCACATTGCAGGAAATACCTGGGTCCGTGCCGAAGCTTCGGGCTTATTCTCCTTTGAACGCCAGAGTGGCCAGGCAGTGCGCGAAGGTGAGCTCATTGGCCGCATTCGGAATCCATACGATTCCTACACGGTCAAAGTATTCAGTCCAATGGATGGTTTCATCGTGGGCCATAACAACATTCCGCTTGTGCACCGAGGGGATGCCTTATTCCATATCGGTAAAGAAACCGAATGGCCCGACACCGCGGCCCATTAGAGGCCGAGACGCGTTAAAATCTCTTCGCCTATCGCCAAGGAGGCGGTGGCTGCCGGCGAGGGAGCATTCAAGACATGCACCGCGGCAGCTCCTTTTTCAATGACAAAATCATCGACGAGTTTCCCTCGAGGGGTTAAGGCTTGCGCGCGAATCCCTGCCCGTCCCGGCACAATGTCCTCCATGGTTAAACCAGGCATCATTTTTTGAAGGGCTTGAAGGAATTTGGCTTTTGAGAATGCGCGTTCATATTCTCCCAATCCATACCGCCAATGCTGTGAAAACAACCTCCACGTCCCGCCAAAACTGAGCGCTGAGGCCGAATCCCTGAGGTCAAATGCCGTTTTGTGGTAGCCCTCACGGGCAAATGAGAAGACGGCATTTGGCCCGCATTCCACGCCGCCATCCACCATTCGAGTAAAATGCACGCCCAGGAATGGGAAGTTTGGATCCGCTACCGGATAGACGAGATTCCGAACCTTGTGCGCTGCGGCCGGGGTCAAATCATAATAATCCCCGCGAAATGGAACAATGCGTACTGCACTTTTTAAGCCATCCATCTGTGCCATTCGATCACTCTGAAGGCCCGCACAAACCACGACTAGCGGTGCCTCAAAAAGGTCACCTTGATGGCTTTTGAGCGTGGTTATATCTCCTTTGCGCTCCATGGAAATTACCTGCGTTTCAAGATGTAGGGAGCCTTTCGATGCAAGTGCGCGTTGAATCAGTGCTTCCGTCATTCCTGGGTAGTCTACAATGCCCGTCTGAGGCACCCACAAGGCGCGAAAAGCCTGAATGTGCGGCTCGACCTCTAGGGTTTGTTTCGAGTCTAGAAATTCGAGCCCCGCTAAGCCGTTTTTCCGCCCTCTTTCTTGAAGGATTTCGAGGCGATTTGATTCTTCCTCATTCGTAGCGACGACTATTTTCCCACAGACCTCATAACGAACTTGATGGGCTTCGCAAAAATCCAGCAACTGAGCATAGCCTTTTAAGCAGGTTTGCGCTTTGAGCGAGCCGGGCGCATAATAGAGACCCGAATGGATGACACCAGAGTTTCTTCCGGTTTGATGGGCCGCTGGGCGTTTTTCTTTTTCCAGAATGGCGATGCGGGCGCCTGGATGGCGCTGGGCATATTGGTAGGCCGTAGCGGCTCCTACGATACCTCCTCCGACGGCAATAAAATCGAAGCGTTGCGTCATACGTCCTATTGGGGTGTTCCTGTTCGTATCCAGCGCTCAATGATGGCTACGTCGCATGCCGAAGTTCCCCCGTTGGGGGGCATCAAGGGCGCGCCATTGGTTCCATGAAGTGTCGAGGCTAGTCCGCGGCTATTCACTGCATATACGGCTTCCGCATAATCATCCAATCGAACATTACCACTCGCTCCAGCCGCCTGGTGGCAGCCTACACATTGCGCATTAAACACATTGGAAACCTGTGCCCAAGACGCCTGAGCCAAGGTGTCACAACCCGCATTATTGCAATTCGTCTCCAAAGCGCCTTGAGCAATCCATAGGCGAATCAAATCTTTCAGCGCTTGACTCAACGGACTCATAGGGGCCGGCGGCATACGATGCCCCCCTGTACTCACGATGGACTCATAGAGATGGCTCTGGTCGGGTTTACCCGCTTTGACATGCTGTATGATTTGGGGGTAATTCGTTAAACGGACGCCATCTGGGGCATTGACTCCTACATGGCAACCCGACATAGCACAATTGGATTGGATCAGGGGTAATACCTCATGGGTAAAATCCACGGTCCCCGGGTCACAGTCCATAGGCGCAACCTGATGACTACATGACCCCGCACACCACGCGAAAGAAAGAAAAAGCCACGGGAGAACAATGCGATTCATGCTCAAGGTCTCACGTGGGTGAATACACGCGTAATATTGAACCCAAGAAAAATGTCCCCACGGCTCCACTGTCCCGGAGTCTGCATCATCCATTGGGGATCTGCCATCGAACGGGAGTTGGTCAAATGGAATTGGAATACATGCCCTCCCGTTTCAATATCTAGGCCAATGCTGCCCGAATTGTGGTAACCATCCACGGCGTTTAGGTTCAGCATGTACTCTGCAGTCAGGGCCATTCGCTGTGTCAATTTATATCGTCCAGCAAAAGAAAGAGCCCATTGATCATTCGCATCGGCCACCGTGGGCACCAGATTAAAATGCACCAAGGTTGGGGAGAGCTGCAAGGAAAGCGCATCCGTGAATTTTCGAGCCACCAAGACTTGGTGCGTATAGGCGAGTCGATCGGTAAAGTAATGGTCAAATCCATCGGAAAACGGCGTCGTGACAAGCGTTGCACTCGTGTAATACGCCATGGAAACCGGAGAATTCCACCCAGAGCCAGAAGACTGACGTAGGAATCGGATTTTAGCAAAAGTGTCGTAGGTCTTGGAGCCTGAAGAGCGGCCAGCACCCACATTCAACCAAGCATAAGGTGAATAGCTGTACTCAAAACGAATTTGGGCCACATCCAAGCCAAAGAGATTGTAGAGTGGTCGATCATTTAAGGCCCCAAATCGGTGACCAATAACGAACTGACCCACTCCCTTGCCCGGGAGCTCAATGGACTGCTGATTGATTACTCGAGTACCCTTAAACGTTGCGTAACTATAGGACTTTGTCGGTGCTGGAGCCAACAACTCGAGTTCCGCCATTAAGTCATCCTGCGCCCGAAGGGAGCTGCCTAAAAGAACTAACCCGAGGAAAAACAGTTGTCGCATTAGCGGAGTGCGCGAAGGGTGGACTTCACTTTCACCTCGAGTTCCTTCGCAATTTTGGTGACGACCATGCTCGGAATTTCGATGTCATAGTCTGTCGGCTTCACGATGAAGGTGGATTCTAGCACCACCAAGCCATCCTTACTCACCTGAATGACGGCAGGGACTTTTGCTTTGTTCGCTTTCCCGTGGATGGTCATTTCTCCGTCCAAAGTAACCGAGTAGCTTCCTGGCTTGGCATAGCTCACGTCGCCAAGCACCTTGCCTTTAAAAATGGCTTTAGGATACTTGCTTGACTCCATATAGTTTTCATTGAAATGCTCTTGCATCAGGGCCTTTTCGAAGGTGAAGGACTGGATTGTTACCTGGAAAACGAATTCATTGTTCTCCGTATTTAACAGGCCCACCCCATCATTTAAATGGGCTTCAATATCCTCAATGGGCGTCTCGGAGAAGAAATGCACATAGGTTTCTCGGCTGACCAATTTTTGAGCAGATGCGGAGAACACGGCCAACAGGGCAACCGCAAGAGTTAGCGACTTTTTCATAGGTTCAAAGGTTAATTTTCGAGGGCGCCAGCAGCTACCCATGCGTCTAATTTATTCAAAATACAGGTAGCGAGTGGTCCACTTGGCGGCATAATCAGCGGATCTCCCAAAGGCTTATTCATTCGGCTTACGGCCCCACCTAAATAGAGCTTGACATTGGCATAGGTACTCAAATCCTTTCCTCCCGAAGGCGAGGCTCCCGAATGGCAAGACACGCATTGCGCCTGCAGCATGGGCTGAATATCCACCGTCCAGGTCACGGAAGAAACATCGCAAGGGGTGCTACCATAGAGTTCATCCGCATGATCGTAATAACATGAACCAAGGCTCAACGTGAGGATTAGAGCTAAAATTCGAAGCGCATTCATAGGTTGAAGATTACAACTTTTGTGCCGTTTTGACGCCCATCCATGCGATTACCGCACAAAGGAAAAAAGCGGAAAGCAATAAAGCGGAAAGCCGCAAATCACCGGTCATTGTCTCCATCCACCCAACGGCCACCATGCCGAGGACTGTCGCCAGTTTTTCCGCAATATCAAAAAAACTGAAATAGGTCACATGCTCCCCCTCTGCGGGCAACAACTTGGAAAACGTGGAACGTGCAAGGGATTGTATTCCACCTAGGACCAAGCCGACAGCGGATCCCAGCAGATAAAACTGTGTTTCGGTATCCACGACGTAGGCTAAAGCACATATGCAAACCCACAGGAATCCCGCTAAGATCAATGCACGCAAATTGCCCCACCATGCACTCAGCTTGCTGAAGATCCAAGAACCGAGAATTCCAACAAACTGGATGAGTAAAATCGTTGTAATCAAGGCCGAGGTTTCTAAGCCAAGTACCTTCGTGCCAAATAAAGAGGCAATAAGAATGATTGTCTGGACGCCTGCAGACGCAAAGAAAAATCCTATCAGGAAGCGTTGTACGCCTTGCATGGCACGAAATTCCTTCACTACGGCAAACACCTGATGGTAGGCTGCGCGAATCCACCCTTTCTCTCGAATCTGGTCGGCCACCTTATGCCCTTTTGGTAATCGGCTCAAGGAATACTCACCCCAGCCGAGCCACCACAGTCCCACTGTCACAAAGCTCATTCGCGTGATCCAACCCACCCCCTCTTGATTAAACCAATTCGGGTTTTGAATGCATGCTAATGCCGCAATGAGCACCAAACTCGAACCCAAATATCCGAGGGCAAATCCACGTGCGGAGAGCGCATCCTGGGCCTCCGCAGGGGCGATTTCTGGTAGGTAGGAGTTGTAAAATACTAGGCTTCCACTGAAACAAAAGGAGGCGAGATAGGGAGCGAGCAATCCCCACCAAAGGGCCTCTTCGGTAAAAAAGTACATGCCCATACAGGCCACAGAACCCGCATAAATAAATCCGCGCATGAACTGCTTTTTCGACCCACCTAATTCCGCAAGGGCGCTGAGGTAGGGCGTGATAAGACTTACGGTCAAAAAAGACGCTGCCACCGCAAAGGTGTAGGCCGCAGTCGTGCTTATATGCCCCCCAAAAAACGCGAATCCCTCTTTGCCGGCACCTTCCATCACTGCCGCATAGTAGATCGGGAAAATGGCCGTGCCAATGACTAAGCTATAGGACGAATTTGCCCAGTCATACATCGCCCAACCCCATTGAGTACGTTTTGAGTAGTCCATACGGGGAAGGTATAAAAAAGCCGCAGCTGGTGAAGCTGCGGCCTTGAATACTTATAAACGCATGGTTGATTTACGCCTGACCTTGCTTGATCAGGTTGAGGGCACTGCCCGCCTTAAACCATTCAATTTGCTGTTCATTGTACGTATGATTGGCCAAGACTTGATGTTGGCTACCATCTTGGTGATGGAAAACTAAAGTCAAAGGCTTACCTGGAGCAAACGACGTCAAGTCCGCAAAGTCAATGACATCTTGCTCTTGAATGACATCATAGTCCGCTTCATCCACAAAAGTCAAGGCCAACATGCCCTGCTTCTTCAGGTTGGTTTCGTGAATACGCGCGAAACTCTTCACTAAGACCGCACGAACCCCGAGGTGACGCGGCTGCATGGCGGCGTGTTCACGCGACGATCCTTCCCCATAATTCTGGTCACCCACTACAAGGGTAGGGATGCCCGCGGCTTTATAGGCTCGTTGCACCGCTGGAACTTCCCCGTACTCCCCACTGAGTTGGTTAAGCACCGAGTTTGTTCCGCCATTGAACGCATTCACGGCGCCGGTTAGCGTGTTATTTGCGATGTTGTCCAAATGACCACGGTAGCGCAACCATGGACCAGCCATAGAAATGTGATCCGTTGTGCACTTGCCTTGCGCCTTGATCAACAATTTGGCACCAGAAATATTCTGGCCATCCCAGGCTGCAAATGAATCCAGCAACTGGAGACGTTGGCTTTCCGGATTCACCGCGACAACTACCCCAGAGCCATCAGCTGCAGGGGCTTGGTAGCCCGCATCCTCCACCGCATAACCGCGTGATGGAAGCTCTTCACCCACCGGAGGATCCAGGCGGACCGCTTCACCCGATTGATTTACCAAGGTGTCTGTGAGTGGGTTAAAATCCAAACGTCCGGCAATCGCTAACGCAGTCACAATTTCAGGGGAAGCCACGAATGCGTGTGTGTTGGGATTGCCATCGGCACGCTTCGCGAAGTTTCGGTTGAAGGAATGGACAATGGTATTCTTCTCACCTTGGTCAGCCCCTTCACGGGCCCATTGACCGATGCAAGGACCACAGGCATTGGCGAAGACCTTTCCTCCAATCGCTTCAAATTCCCCAAGTAATCCATCGCGCTCCGCCGTGTAGCGGACTTGCTCTGATCCAGGGGTGACGCTGTATTCTGACTGCACGGCCAAATTTTTGGCTGCCGCCTGCTTCGCTACGGATGCGGCCCGAGTCAAATCCTCGTAGGAGGAGTTCGTACAAGATCCGATCAAGCCTACTTGCACGTCCAGGGGCCACTGATTTGCTTTGGCTACTTCCCCGAGCTTGGAGATGGGCGTAGCCAAATCAGGCGTGAACGGTCCATTGACATGGGGTTCGAGCGTAGACAGGTCAATCTCGATAACTTGATCAAAGTACTTCTCAGGATGGGCATATACATCCGTGTCTGCCGTGAGTTCGCCCGCTACGGTATTGGCCAAATCCGCTACATCGCTGCGATCTGTGGCGCGCAAGTAGCGCTCCATTGAGGCATCGTAAGCAAACGTCGAGGTGGTCGCACCAATTTCGGCACCCATGTTACAAATGGTTCCCTTTCCAGTACATGAAAGGGACTCAGCACCTTCTCCAAAATACTCGACAATGCAGCCCGTACCACCCTTCACCGTAAGAATTCCGGCTACTTTAAGAATCACGTCCTTGGCCGAGGCCCATCCGTTGAGTTCTCCGGTCAATTTGACACCGATGAGCTTGGGGAATTTCAATTCCCACGCCATACCGGCCATTACGTCTACGGCGTCCGCGCCACCTACACCGATAGCGACCATGCCGAGACCGCCAGCATTCACCGTGTGCGAATCCGTTCCAATCATCATTCCACCAGGGAATGCATAGTTTTCTAAAACCACTTGGTGGATGATACCCGCTCCGGGCTTCCAGAAGCCAATCCCATATTTATTGGATACCGATGCCAAGAAATTGAAGACCTCGTTGCTCTTGTTCACCGCCTCTTGGAGGTCGGTCGAAGCGCCCACGCGCGCTTGGATCAGGTGATCACAATGTACCGTAGAGGGGACAGCCGCTTGCTTGCGGCCTGCTTGCATGAACTGTAGAAGCGCCATTTGTGCCGTGGCATCTTGCATAGCTACTCGGTCTGGTGCGAAGTCCACATAAGAGGCTCCACGTTGATGTGCCTCGGTTGCATCCCCCTGCCATAGGTGGGCGTAAAGGATTTTTTCAGAGAGGGTCAACGGGTGACCAACGACGGTTCGTGCAGCTGCCACGCGTCCAGGGAAGCGCTCATAAAAGCCACGAATCATTTCAATATCAAATGCCATACATCGAGTGTTTGACGCAAAAATACTTCGGATTATTCCGAAATCATTGCAGATTTTCTTCCTAAAAGCAGGAAAAGATGAATTATTTCAATCCAACTAACGGAGCGGAATGCGCTGGATCCAGTGCTTATCCCCTTCTTGGACGTGAAGAATCACCACGCGGTCGCGGCTCAAAGAACTTGGGAATGCCCAGTCTCCATCCACCCATTGGCCTTCCAATAAAAGTTGTCCGAGACTAGAAATCACCTGAACGGTGGCTTGTTGTGAATCACTTGGTCGCTGAAGTTGAATACCGTCCCCCGTGGCGAGCCAAGAATAACCCTGAAGGCTCAGGTCTTCCATGCCAATCCACAAGTGACCCGCTTCCATGCTACTATCCGCTTTTTCTTGATACGCACAATCCTTCAGTGTAAAAGACTTGCCATCAGCAGCCATCTCTAAACGAATCCAACCATAGATATAGGCCCCATCTTTTTGAATTCGGGCCCCTAAAAAACCATCCGTGTAGGGCGCTTGCCATTGAGAGTAGGGGTCATGCACACTGTCAAAGCGATAGTCAATCGTCCCATACTCATCCGTGGGGGACATTCCTAGCCAAGCCGATGCCGTGGATTGGATCATGTCACCCACATCGAGGCGGTCCGCATAATGGAATAGTCCGCGCTGTTGCCCAAAAATCCCTGAAGTCACTGAATCAAATGGAGAAACAATGGCGGCATCAATCAATGTGGTTGTCGTGCCCGTATCCCGCAAAAGGGTGAAGCGAAAGTCGTACGCCGTATCATTGTTCAAATCAATATCGACGTATTGACCATTCACTTGGAGGGTGGTATCCTGAAAATCCAGGTATACGTATTGGGCTTGGACGGCATAAGAACCTATAATGAAGGCTACCGCGGCATGTAATTTGTTCAGCATCATGAGACTGCAAAGTTAGAGAGCCAAGCCATCCACCCACTACCTTTACCATAATATGCGTAAAATCCGTCTACCAATCCTGCTAGAAGCCGTCACGATGGCTATTCAAGCCCTTAGGGCTCAGCTACTTCGCGCTATTTTGACCGCGCTCATCATTGCCATCGGGATAACCGCTTTGGTTGGAATGCTCACGGCTACGAGCGTGATGGAAACCAGTATTTCGGGTCAATTCACCTCGATGGGGGCCAACACGTTCACGATTCAGCAGGGTGGAATGAACATTCAAATTGGACGCCGAGGCATCCGTGAAAAGGAGCAACCCCAAATTCCCTTGCGATCGGCACTCAAGCTCAAGTCTAGTCTTCAAGCTCAGGGTATCATGGCGAGTGTAAGTGATTACATGACCGGAACCTCCATTGTGCAGTACAAGGAAAAAAAGACGAATCCGAATGTGGGAATCGTGGCTTCGGATGACAACAACCCCACAGTAGATGCCATCACCATCGCGGAAGGGCGATACTTCAGCCCAATTGAGCAAGAAGAATCCCGACCAGTTGCGGTAATTGCGCCCGATGTGGCCCGGGTTCTTTTTGAAAATACATCCCCCATTGGAGAGCGCATCCGAGTGAATGGAAAGCCTTTTACCATCATCGGTGTTTCAGCTCCAAAAGGAAATAGTGGCTTCATGGCCAGTGACAATATGGTATACGTTCCGCTCATGACGGGACATCAGGCGTTTGGCTCTCCAACTTCTTCCTATGTCACGAGCGTAATGGCGCCGAATGCCTTAGCGCTCGACGCAACGATTGAAGAAGCAGTCGCGCGGATGCGCGCAATTCGAAAATTGCGCCCAGGGGAAGAAAATAATTTTAACATCCGACGCAGTGATAGTCTTTCAGCGATGCTCATTGAATCGCTGAGCTCTGTGAGCATGGGCGCCGCATTGATTGGCTTTATCACCTTATTAGGGGCCTCTGTGGCGCTGATGAATATCATGCTTGTGTCCGTGACCGAACGCACCCGCGAAATAGGCACCCGTAAAGCCTTAGGCGCCAACCAGCGCATTATCGTTTTGCAATTTCTTGCCGAAGCTATTTTGGTGAGCCTGATTGGTGGCCTATTTGGAACGATTCTCGGCCTCGCTGTCGGAAATGGTATGGCCGTCGTCATGAATTCTCCGGCGGTTTTTCCGATTCAATGGATGATCTTAGCTTTGGTCGTATCTGTCTTGGTTGGCATCATTTCTGGCTGGTATCCAGCCCGTCAAGCCTCCAGGCTAGATCCGATTGAAGCCCTACGCTATGAGTAAACCCGAAACTTCCGTTCACGCAAGTGATCCTCTATGGCGCCGAAGTGCGGCAGAGATCCATCGTGCTCGGAGTGTCGCTTGGGCCTTTGCTCGAAGAGATTTACAATTGCGCTATGCCCAAACACGCATGGGCTGGTTATGGTCCGTTGGGCAACCATTATTGGCTGCAGCGATTGTGCTCATCGTCTTTTCGTGGATCGTGAAGATGGAGGCTCCCTATGGACTTTCCTATCCGCTCTATGCCTTTGCGGCCCTGCCCGCATGGCTTATGGCCCAACATGTTCTTTTGCAGGGTGCGCCAAGCTTGGTACACAATCAGCACATCGTTAGTAAAGTCTTTTTTCCAAGGACCGCCCTTCCCTTAAGCAAAGCAGGGGTAGCCCTGGTGGATTTTTCCGTGGCCACGCTCTTGTTTTGGGTCTATCGAGGTTGGACCACCGGGATGTGGATCGAGGGACTGCATTGGGTACTTCTCTTCGCCGCTTTGGGCCTCTATGCCGCGCTAGGTTTGGCCTATTGGATCGCGGCCCTTTCGGTGCGGTATCGCGACGGGTTGGCTCTTCTTCCCTTCTTGGTGCAAGGCCTTTTCTTGCTTACCCCTATTGCCTATCCGACCGAACGCTTCGCCAGTGCCCTAGGCGACCATTCGTGGCTCCTCTACCTGAATCCCTTCGTGGGGGTGGCCGATGGTATGCGCTTTGGCTGGTTGGGGCTGGGCGATTGGAACGACTACCACCTGATTTCCTTTGGCGTAGCCCTGAGCCTATTCTTGACAGGCACCTGGGCCCTCAAAGCCGTTGAACGCACCTTGATCGACGACCTATGAGCCTGCCCTCGCACCTCGCGCTACAAACTCAAGGACTCGCCAAACGCTATTTTGGCCGGGGTTCCTTCAAAGGCACCCATTACTGGGCCTTGAAGCCCTTGGATTTGGAGGTGGCCGCGGGGTCCGCGCTGGGCCTTATGGGGCCGAACGGCGCGGGCAAGTCCACGCTGCTGAAGCTGCTGTCGGGCCTTACGCATCCGAGTGCGGGCGGTTACCAGTACCGCGGCCAAATGACCAGTCTGCTCGAAGTAGGCACGGGCTTCCATCCCGATTTGTCAGGACGAGAAAACGTCTACCTCAGCGGCGCCTTGCACGGTATGTCGCGCAAGGAGATGGCGCAGCGCATGGAGGCCATTCAGGAGTTTGCCGGATTGCACGACCAGTACATGGACCACCCGATCAAGCATTATTCCAGCGGCATGAAGGTGCGTTTGGGCTTTTCGGTGGCCGCACATTTGCATGCCGATATCCTAGTCGTGGATGAGGTTTTGGCGGTGGGCGATGCCAGTTTTCAGGCCAAATGCCTGCAGAGCATGGAGGCCCAAATGAGCGAAAAAGGCCGAACGGTACTCTTTGTCTCACACAACCTCTACGCCCTGCAGTCCCTGTGTCCGCAGTCCCTTTGGCTCGACCGCGGCGAGAAAGTTCGCTTTGGCGCTTCGGCAGATCTGGTTACGGACTACTTGAAGCAAGCGCATGGCCCCAAAGAAGCGTTTGCTTCCGGGCATGGGGTGGCTTCAGGCAGTGGCAAACTGCGCCTAACCGATATGGAGTGGATGGCCGGCCCGCCGCAAACCGGGGTGGCCAATACCCTGCGCATTGCCTACGAAGGCGAAGGGGATCAGCACGACGTGGACATTCGTTTAAACGTTCACGGCAATGACGGTCGTTTTGTGGCACCCATCGCGATGCATGCCCATGGCTTTACGCCTGCTGTATTGCCTGCGTCGGGCGAGGTCTACGTGCATTTTGAGGCGATGCCCTTCATGGAAGGCTGGTACACCGTTCAAGCGCGCGCAACCGAACGCGGGGTCGTCGCCTACGAGCACAAAAATGTGTGGGGCTTCCAAGTAGCCTCTGGGGGCTTCCTGGCGCAGGCCCCAGCCTACACCTCAGGAAAAAATGGGGTGCACATTCGTCAAGACTGGCGCTTGGAGCCTTAAGCCCGACCTAACAGACTTTTCACGTATTTTTTTAGCCGTGCCTTCCACGGCAAGGGCAGCGCATGCGGGCCATTGGGGTGGTGAAAGAGGCGGTGCATGTAGCCCGATCCCTCAGCCGCGGGAAGTTCCTTCACTGTTTCCAACCGCCAATCCTCCGCATCGTAGCCCTGGGCCTGCAAGAAGGGGCCAAAAACCGGCTTGAAGAAAGCCTCGTCATCGGGGGTGAACCAGCGACGCCAGTTGCTGTGGCTGTTGGTTCGGCTCACGTGCTTGAAACTGGGGCGTATACCGTGATCCGCCGCCAGCGGGAAGCCCAAATAGGCCTCCAGGGCCGCCCAATTCTTGTCCACCAGGTCCTCGTAGTGCACGATGAACCAGCCGTCCTGCGTGAGTCCGGTCAAGAAATCGGACAGGGCATCCAAGCCCTGTTTATACCCTTCGGCCCAGGTCTGGAGCACTTCTGGATCGCTGCTGTGCAGTTGGTGGAAGGGCACCTCGTCGGGGTGCTTTTCCTTGTGTTCCGTCAAACGCAGGGCCCGGTAAAAGGCCTCGGGATTGGGGTTGTGCAGGTGGAACCAGCGGTAGAAAAATCCGGAGATCCAGCGGTCGCGCGGGTCTCGAACCAAGAAGATCTTTTTATCGTACTCCTCAAAGGCTGCCTGCGCCTCGGGGCCATTCCAGCCCGACTTTTGGTTGGCGTCGGCGTAGAGGATTTTGGCGAGTTGATGCGGCGCCGGCGGCCAGGCCATGCCGTCGCCGCGGCGTAAAGTCCCATCAGTGTCCACTGTCTTGGGCTCAAAACATTCAACCAGCGGACCCTCTTTGCCCATAGCTTCAGCCAGGAGCGAAAAGAGGTAGGTCGTGCCACTTTTGGGCAATCCGTAGATAACTGCGCGCATGGGGCCGGAAGGTAGTGTAAATTCGGGGTATGAAGGAGTCCCGGCCGCGCGTGAGCGTCATCGTCCCCAACTACATGCATGCGCCCTACCTGGAAGAGCGTTTGCAAAGCATTGCCAACCAAAGTTATCAGGACTTTGAGGTACTGCTTTTGGACGATGCGTCAACGGATCGTTCGGTCGAGATTCTAAAAGCCTGGGAAGCCAAGGATACCCGCTTCCGCTTCACGCCAAACCTAGCAAACAGCGGCAGCACCTTTGCGCAGTGGAACAAGGGGGCTGCCATGGCTCAGGGCGACTACCTCTGGATCGCAGAAAGCGACGATGTGGCAGATCCTCAGCTGCTCAAGAAACTTGTAGCGATGCTGGATGCGAACCCTCGCGCTGTCATCGCCTACGGCCAGTCCATGCTCATTAACGAGCAAAGTGAACCCCTGCACAGCTTTGACGTGCACTACCAGTACATTTTTGGAGGCGATCGCTGGTCCAAACCCTACACCAATAGCGGCTTGAACGAGATTGAGCACTTCATGATTTTGCACAATGTCGTCCCGAATGCTTCCGGCGCCTTGCTCCGAGCCGAACGCTTCCATGCCATCGGGGGCGCCAACCCGACCGCCAAACTGAACGGCGACTGGATGTTTTATATCCGGATGCTCGAAGATGGCGATATTGTCTACACCCCAGAAATCCTAAACTACTTCCGTCTACATGCCGTCACGCAGCGTCAGCGTGCCAATGCCAATGGCAAGGTCTACCGCGAGCTGCTGGCCATTGTCGATTACATCCGTTCCGCGCATTCTCCTGAGCCCTGGATTGTCCGAAAAGCCTACCGCAATGTAGCCGCCTGGTGGACCCACTCGTTGTATCGACAAACTTGGCGCGGACCCGGCCTACAGGAGAACGCAGCGGTCAACTGGGCGCTGTTTAAACGCTTTTTGGTCCTACACCCCCTTGTCTTGATGCACATCCCGTATGAAGGCTTGGTGCGTCTCGCCGTGGTGATCCTGGAAGGATTGGGCGTGAAGGAACCTTTGCGCCGCCTGCTGCATCGCTTTTTCCCTCGTCACTTTATGCCCCGCGCGACATGAGCACTCCAGCAGATATTACGGTGGTTGTTCCCTGTTACGAGGCAGCGGCCTATTTACCCGAAACATTGGCCTGCCTGCCTGCGGGGGTTCGGGTCATTGTTGTGGACGACGCTTCGACCGATGGCACCGCAGTATTGTTACAGGCTTGGCAAGCGGACGATGCTTCGAACCGCTCCGTGCTGAAGCATGCCGTCAACCAAGGGCTTGGGGCCACGCGCAACACGGGATGGCGCGCGGCCAACTCGGAGTGGATTCTCTTTTTAGATGCCGATGATGTGTTGGAGGATGGGTGGCATTCCGCCTTGGGGCAGGCCTTATCCCAACAACCAGCGGAGCGCTGCTGGCTCTGGCATCCCTACACCGAATGGGATGGGCAGCGCAAGCGCCTTCGACAAACCGACCAGCTTCTTCAGGCAGCTGATTTGGTGACCAAACGCTTGCCGTTGGCACCATCGGGCAGTTTGATTCGTCGCTCCGTCCTGGAAGAGATTGGCGGCTGGAGTGAATCCCGCGACCTCGTGGAGGATATCGATCTGTGGATGCGCCTTTGGCAAGCAGGCCACCGCCCCGAACAATGGTCCACCACGCCATGGACCCGCTACCGAACCAATGTGGGCCTGACCAAAGATGTTGAGGCGCATGCGGCCAAAGTGCTAGGTCGCCTCGATGAATTTGTGACGCGCGGCTGGATACAAGCCTCCGAGCGCCAAGGGGCTGAAGCCGAGATTTGGCGTCAAGTGGGTCGTACCCACCATAAAGCGCGCCGCTGGACCCAAGCACGCGCCGCATACGGCCGGGCTAAACCTTCGCTAAAAACCGCCCTTCTGCGCGGCCTCACCTATTTGCACCTCCCCCTATGAAACCTTTTTCCCCGATTTCCCATGGTTATTGGCGCTTGATGGACTGGAACCTCAGTCCCCAAGACATAGCCTCGCTCGTGGAGGCCTCCTTGGATCTGGGCATTTACACCATCGACCACGCAGACATTTATGGAGATTACCGTTGCGAAGCGGCTTTTGGCCAGGGCTTTGGGCTTTTGGCACCTTCGGTCCGTCAGAAGGTGCAACTTGTGAGTAAATGTGGAATCAAACTGCTGACCGCTTCCGCCCCCGAACGCCGCATCAAGCACTACGACTACAGTTACGACCACATCGTTCAAAGTGTGGACAACAGTTTACAACGCCTCGGAGCCGAAAAATTGGACGTCCTGCTCCTGCACCGCCCCTCTCCCCTGCTTCAGCCCGAAGAGGTGGCCCGTGCCTTTTCCGACCTGCAGGCTTCCGGCAAAGTTCTCGATTTTGGCGTATCCAACTTCACCCCCGGACAGTTTGACGCCCTCCAAAGCACCTGCGAGCAGCCCTTGGTGACCAACCAAGTGCAAATTTCCCCACTGCACGTGGACTACCTCTTTGATGGCGGGCAAGACCACGCGCTCATGCATGATTACGCTCCTATGGCCTGGTCTCCTCTGGGTGGTGGGCGTCTTTTTGCCCCAAAGTCCGAACGCGACCACGCGGTTGCGGACCTCTTCCAACGCCTGTCCGACGTCCACAACCTTCCCATCGACACCCTCGCCTACGCGTGGACCCGCAAGCTGCCATCGAATCCAACGGTGATCGTTGGTTCAGGAAAGCTGGAGCGCCTAGAATCCGCCGTGAAGGCCCTAAACTTTGACTTCCCCTTGGAAGATTGGTACGCCGTGCTGCAAGCGAGCCGGGGGCATGGGATTGCCTAGGGGGCGCTACGCGCGTTGGTTGGTTTGCTCGCTTGTTCGCTAGAGGGCCTGAGCTTGGAAGTGCTGGGCTGAGCAAAACAGCGGAAGGTCCCGGCGCGCGGCGAAGTTCCACCCATTAGTTTAAAGGCAAAAGTGTTTAAGCGTTTAAGAGACGGGGCTTCATGTTTCCGAACAAACAAACTAACGAGCAACCGGAGCGCGCGCGAAGCCTGAGCTCTCGCTAACGAGCAAACAAAAAAGCCCACTTCGCAGTGGGCTTTTTGCTTCTTTGGGTTTGGCGTTAGGCTCAGTTTAGGCGTGCCTGAAGCTCTTGGTCAATCGCATCCAAGAACTCTTGGGTATAGAGGTAGTGGCTGCCATGTTGTACGGCATTGCCATGCACGCAAATAGCCAAATCTTTGGTCATCTTGCCTGATTCTACCACGTCCACACAAACCGTCTCGAGTGTATTGGCAAAATGCACTAACGCATCGTTTCCATCCAACTTACCTCGGTGAGCCAAGCCGCGCGTCCAAGCAAAAATGGAGGCGATTGGGTTTGTGCTGGTTTCCTTGCCCTGCTGATGCTGACGGTAGTGGCGTGTCACCGTACCGTGGGCAGCTTCGGCCTCCAGGGTTTTTCCGTCCGGTGTAACCAAAACAGAGGTCATCAAGCCCAAGGATCCAAAGCCTTGCGCAACTGTATCAGATTGGACATCCCCATCGTAGTTCTTACACGCCCAAATGAAACCACCTTCCCACTTCAATGCGGAAGCTACCATGTCATCAATTAAACGATGCTCATAGGTTATGCCCGCCGTTTGGAAGGATTCTGCAAATTCAGCCTCATAGACTTCTTGGAAAATATCCTTGAAACGACCGTCATACTTTTTAAGAATCGTATTCTTCGTAGATAAGTACAAGGGCCATTTTTTCTGCAAGGCCAAGTTCATGCATGAACGCGCAAAGCCATAAATCGACTCATCGGTGTTGTACATGCTCATCGCCACGCCGCCGCCTTGAAAATCGTAGACGTCAAAAGACTGAGGCTCTGAACCATCTTCTGGAGTGAAGGTCATCGTCAATTTGCCCTTGCCAGTAATTACGGTATCTGTCGCACGGTACTGATCACCGAAGGCATGGCGGCCAATGACGATAGGCTTATTCCACGTGGTAACCAATCGCGGTACATTGCTGCAAATAATCGGCTCGCGGAAGACCGTTCCACCCAAGATATTACGGATGGTTCCATTCGGGCTCTTCCACATTTTCTTGAGGCCAAATTCCTCTACTCGGCCTTCGTCTGGGGTGATGGTGGCGCACTTGATGCCCACATGGTATTTTTTAATCGCTTCCGCCGCATCAATCGTTACTTGATCGTCCGTAGCGTCACGATGTTCCATTCCCAAATCATAGTATTTGATATCCAAATCCACATAGGGAAGAATGAGTTTGTCTTTGATAAAGGACCAAATGATCCGGGTCATTTCATCGCCATCTAGCTCGACGACAGGGTTCGCTACTTTAATCTTATCCATAAAACGTATTTAACGGCTTATTGCGCCGAATTTTGAAAGAATGACAAATTTACTCCAAATCCAGCTTAAATTCTCTTCTGAATTCGGCTAAATGTGGGTTTTTTTCTAATAGAAACTGAAATCGCTCTTCGGGTGTGTAGACAATTTTGGCATTGCTTGCCCCTTCTTCCACCACCGTAATGAGTCGGAGCGCATCATTCTCGAGCATGGCCCGGAGATCTCCTACCAGTTCATCCCGAACCCCTTCCAGATAATCAGACTGCACGCGATTTTCTACGGAAATGCGCACTCTAAAATCATCCTCTAAAACCGGGGTCGTTTTAGCAATCACCGAATGAATCACCGGGCGATCCTCCATTTTTTTGACCGCATCCAACCATGCCGCTTCCAAAGCGTGCTGACTGAACGGCCCTAAACGTTTGACCTCGGGCTCAAGCGCTGGCCCCCCTGCCTCTTCACCCACTTCTCCGGAGGCAGCACCTGGATGGAGGTTGGCTTTCAACGAAAAAGTACTACGCCGCTTGCGTACGGGCTCCGGAGGGCCAGCTGAAGTGGGCACCTCACCTGATGGCTCAGGGAGATGTGCGGTAGAGGGATCCGCAGGCACGTCAAAAGCCTCCGCCATACTTCCGGGCGAAATGGTCGATTCATTTTCCGCAGGTCTGGAATTGCCCATCGGTGCCTCGATCGCGACCGAGGGGGTCCGCGCGGGAGTCACCGCAGGCGGCAAGTCCGCGGAATCAACCGATATTTTCGAAGTTTCGGCAGGAAGCTTAGCTTCCTCATCTTGACCTTGAGCTGCAGTTGCTGGAGGCGTTTCGTGGTCGCTTACGTCCCTGGGTTTAGACTTTTTTTTTTCAGGCAAAGGGGACTGCCCTTGACCAAAACCAGCGAGCTCCATCAACGCAATTTCCACTAGGAGGCGGGGATTTGAACTCGCTCGGTAGGACAAGTCACATTGGGAGAGCTGCTTCAACGCCTGCGCTAGGAAGGCCGGGGAGGCGGATTCAGCCTGAGTCCGGTACTGTGCTTTCACCCCATCCGGAACATCCATCAATTGCACCGTAGCTTCATGTTTGGCCAACAGCACATCACGCACGTGACTAGCCAATCCACCCACAAAGCGATGCAAGTCGAAACCGCGGTCGAGCACGTCGTTGACTTGCAACATAAGTTCGGTATGTGCTCCTGAGAGCATGTGATGCACGCTTTCGAAAAAGACCGAACGATCCAGCAGTTGCAAGTTTTCACGCACCAGGTCATAGGTCACGGTCCCACCCCGTGCAAAAGCAGACACCCGATCAAAAATGGACAAAGAATCGCGCAACGCCCCATCCGCTTTTTCAGCAATGGCATGCAAGGCTTCCTCTTCGGCTTGAATTCCCTCTTTGTCCGCCACGAACTGGAGGTGATTCGCTATGTCTTGCAGCCCGATGCGTTTGAAATCAAAAATTTGACAACGCGACAAGATGGTCGGCAGCACTTTA
Organism: Cryomorphaceae bacterium; assembly: GCA_024639785.1. Classification (GTDB taxonomy): domain Bacteria; phylum Bacteroidota; class Bacteroidia; order Flavobacteriales; family Schleiferiaceae; genus TMED14. The sequence continues at coordinate 230,262 of JAHEGI010000002.1, read as the reverse complement.
TGTTTTTCCGTGGTGGCCAAAATGAAGATCGCGTGCGCAGGAGGCTCCTCAAGGGTCTTGAGAAAGGCATTAAATGCTGCTTGCGAAAGCATATGGACCTCATCGATGATGTAGACCTTAAAACGGCCCACTTGAGGAGCAAAGCGCACTTGATCAATGAGCTGGCGAATGTCATCCACCGAATTATTGGAGGCCGCATCCAGCTCAAATATATTCAGACTGTAATCCGCATCCGGACCCGTGTGCACTTCATTGATTCGACGGGCTAAAATTCGCGCACAGGTGGTCTTTCCTACCCCGCGAGGCCCAGTAAATAGGAGGGCTTGAGCCAGGTGCCCACTGGCGACTTCATGTTCGAGTGTTTCCGTGACATGCGACTGGCCAACGACCGCCTCAAAGTCTTTGGGGCGGTATTTTCGGGCCGAAACAATATAAGGGGTCGCATCCATGACTCAAATCTACGGAACAGGGAATTAGGCCGCAGGCCAAAGATGAAATCCTGCGAAGAAAATCGCCTGACACAAGATCAAAGGCAGCGCTAAGGGATTCGCCTGATCCTTTGAACCACCGAGCATGGCTTGCATGATCCAAGACAAGACAAACCAAGAAACGTAGTTCATCCAGCCCGCCGCACCGGCAAAGAGCCACAAACGCAAGCTGGGGGCTACGGGTTCGATCAAGAAATCAATCAGCACCATAAGCAAAGCCGCCACCGTGTTTCGCTGCCAAGCGGACAATTCGGACAAATAGGCAAATACCCATTGACCAATGGCTAAACTGAGCATCGCCCAATTGACTCCAATCATCCAAGGGGTATCCCAAATCCCTGGGCCGAGTCCTTCGAGATAGACATAGGTCCCAAAAGGATAGCCCGTCGTCACGCCGAGAATCTCCACGGCGAATCCTATGAGATATACCCACAGCAAGCGCATTTTGAGATTTTGCCCGCCTCCGGCAAAAGCCAAAAGAAGCCAAAATGAAATCAATAAATGAATCGGTGTCAGCAGAGAAATCATCGATGCCCATTCACTATGCCATCCTACAAAGCCTACGAAGTGCAAGAGAATGAGGAGCCCTATGGCTCCTCGGGTTTTTTGTTTTTCAGTCCACATACTATGTTATCGTAACCATTGTTCTAAAAGATCTCCCGCCGCATATGCCAAGACGGCCGCCAGGGCACCTAACAAAACGGTCTCGGCCACACTGCGCCAAATTGGACGAGAATTCACCCGGGCTTTGAGCACGCCAATCCCCACAAAGGCCAGCCCCGTGGAAATCGCTGAGGCTGTAAAGAGTTCGTTTTCGGAATAGCGCGACATCCACGAGAATGGATGCATCAAATACACATACAAGGGCACAAATCCCACGAGATTAAAGCTCAAGAAGGTCATCCACGCCGTTGTAATGGGTTTCTTTTCTTCGGGGAAGAGTTCGAGTTCGGATTTCATCATTTCATCCACCCATCGATCCTTGTCTGCACAGATGACGTCGACAACTTGCTCCAATAACGCTCCTTCAAAACCTTTCGCCGCGTAGATTTCGCGAATTTCTTCACGCTCCACATCAGGTAGGTGGTCCACCTCCCAGTATTCCTGAGCCAAAGCGCGATCATAGGTTTCCTCGTCCGTTTTGGCCGACAAGTAGGCCCCAACAGCCATAGAGAACCCATCGGCAATCAAATTGGCGAAACCAAGAATGATGGTGGTGGTGGTTCCGAGCCCAGCTCCCGCCGCGCCAGCGACGACTGCAAAGGTGGTTACCGCACCATCAATCCCTCCATAGACAAACTCTGTGATGTACGCACGGAACTTGCCAAGCCAGCCACTTGGACTTCCGTGGAGTTTCGATTCATCATGAGGGTGATGCTTCAATGGAGGATCAATGTGCGCCATGGGCTCAAAGGTAGTTAGTGCGCTGCCTGCGCTTGCTGCCACCGCTGTTGTTTAAACGCTTGAAAGGCCTGAAAGAGACTCGGGTCATCCAACTGTTCTCGATTGGCCACAAAGGACTGCAATCCCCGATGTGTTGTATTGGCCGGCATATTGCGTAGCGCTTCGACAACCCCACGTTGATAATCGGGATTTCGATAGTCCTCCGAGGTTAAAAAAGCCCCAATGAGCACGCGTGCAGCCCCTTCAAAATCACCTAAGGCATTTAAAGTTGTGGCGTAATGAATTTGTGCACCCGGGTGGCGCGGCGAGATGGCCAAAAGTTGCTTATACATGGATTGGGCCTGGGCAAACTCTCCCCGATATCGATGCATGTTCGCTTTTTGGTACATGGTGACCACGTGATAAGGATGCAGGGATAAGGCGTCATCAAAGTACTTTTCCGCCGCTTTGAAATTTTGTGGACCAAACGTCGCATTTGCGCCGAGACTTTGCGCTTCACCAAACAAGCTGCCCATCCCGGCAAAATATAAGATGGGGTTGCTGAACCGGTCCAATTCATTCCAGGAAGACACTGCATCGGTCGCCGATTGTACGATCCCACGTGCATCCTGTTGACTGTTCTGTTCCAAGACGACCTGGTTGGCCTGGTCTGCGTGAATGGCCGCCCAGGCAATGCGTCCTGAAAGTCCCACCAAAACCAACGCCACGCCGAGGTACATGCGCTTCGGCACGGCTATCCCTCCCCGGCTATGTAGCCCTACCATGACTATGAACGGCGCCCAGAAGGCCGCACGCTCTAGAGGGAATTCAAAGAAGGCATAGACGCTTGCGAGCAATACGATGGAAATCCATGTGACATGTCCCAGATCTGAAGGGTCTTTTCGGTAGTCCCGGACAGCCGAGACCACCACGGTGATGAAAAATGCAAGGAAGAGTGCAAGACCGACGTAACCCATCTCGGAAAGCACCCAGATAAAGTCGTTGTGCGGACGAACTTCAGAGGTGACACCTTCCGCCACACTGGGATTCATGCCCTCCAGGCCATACTTCGGAAAATATATGCGCCATTGGCCGGGACCTACCCCGGTGAGGGGAAGCTCCGCCTGCATTTGGAACGAATGGTCCCAGAAAATTTGACGAATCTGCAAATTCGCTGGATCCATTAATCGCTTTTGGACCGGAGCGGACATCGCGAGAAGGCCAGCTACAGCCACGCCTCCAAGCAAGCCATAGCGAACGCTCTTAGCCGGACGCCAGCCAAGTGCAACACCGACCCCAAGCGCTAAAGCCCCTCCGAGCCAAATGCTCCGCGTCTGCGCGAGGAGAACGGCCAAGACACCCAACCATAGGGTAGCATCCGCTAACCACGAGGGCCATTGCTGACGTGAACGCCCCAGCACTAGGATGGGTAACGTCAAGGCAATGGCACTGGCCGTAAAATTCTTATGCCCCATCAAGCCGGGTACCAGGTAAGGATCCTCCAAAGCGTCCGCGCCTTTGGCTAGGAAGGTGAATACATAATGGATACTCAGCATGGCGCCAAAGCCTAGAATAAACGTGCTGAACTTGGCGCTATTCCATGAGGCATCTTGCGCCCAGAGACCACCCAGCAGCAGTAAACCTGCATATCCGGCGAAGCGGCCTGCACTGTACTTCCATTCGGCCACCGAATAGAGATCCGTCGTCCAAGGAGCCAGCCAGGCCCAAAGCGCCAAACCCAACCAAAGTAGGGCTGGCCATGAAAGTTTGTATGAACTAGCGGGAGCGCTGGACCAAGCAGTGATCAACAGCGCAATTCCCAAAACTGCAAAGCCCAACTGTAGAGGCCAATGACCCGGATCGCCAAGCGTCGCGAAGGTTCCTAAGGACGGTAAAGCCGCGACCAAAGCGCCAAGGCCCAAGGCCCAATAATTTACCGGGGGTGCGGAGCTACTTTCCTTCATTCCTTAAAAGTAAAAAACCCCGTCGGAAGGACGGGGTTTTCTTTTTGTAGACGGTAAGAAATTAATTCTCGTCGCCGATCACTTCAAAGGTGAAGTCAATAACCACTTCGCGGTGTAGACGAACCTTAGCGCTGTACTTGCCAGCCGCCTTGATCGTTCCACCTGCGATTTGAATGAACTTCTTGTCGATGGCGTGACCCATGCCATTCAATTCCTCTGCCACATTGGCATTAGTGATGGCTCCAAACAATTTTCCACCCTTACCAGACTTGGCTGTGAGCTTCAATTCAACGCGATTCAATGCTTCCGCTGTCTTGTTGGCAGCCTCGATCATTTTCGCCTCCTTGTGGGCACGCTGACGGAGATCTTCCGCCAACACTTTCTTCGCTGAAGGGGTCGCCAAAACAGCGAACCCTTTTGGGATCAAATAGTTGAGGCCATAACCGTTCTTAACGGTGACCATATCATCCTTGTAACCAAGGTTTTCAACGTCAGATTTCAAGATTACTTCCATGGCGCTGATTATTTGAGGTTATCGGCTACGTAGGGCATGAGTCCCAAGTGGCGAGCGCGCTTGATGGCTTGAGCCAACTTACGCTGATACTTCAAGGAAGTACCTGTGATGCGGCGAGGTAAAATCTTACCCTGCTCATTCACAAAACGCAACAAGAAATCAGGATCCTTGTGGTCGATGTGCTTAATGCCGTATTTCTTGAAGCGGCAATACTTCTTCGTGTTGGTAGCGTCAATAGCGATCGGCTGGAGGTAGCGGATCTCTGATTGATTGCCAGCGGTGGTTTCCAAAGTGCTCATTTCTGTAAGGATTAAGCGTTTTTAACTTTGGCGCGACGCTTGGCAGCATACTCAACGCCGTGCTTGTCCAACGTCACGGTGAGGAAGCGCAAGATGCGCTCGTCACGCTTCATTTCTACTTCAAGCGTAGCAATGACGGGAGCTGGAGCTTTAAACTCGAGGAGGTTATAGAACCCACTCTTCTTTTTGTCGATGGGGTAAGCCAACTTGCGGAGGCCCCACTTTTCGACGTTGATAAGCTCGGCACCATTCGATTGTAGGTAGCCGGTGTACTTATCAACCGCTTCCCTTGTCTGCTCTTCAGACAAGACGGGATTTAGGATGAAAACGGTTTCGTACTGATTCATAGTTTATGAAATTAGGGGTGCAAAGATAG
>JAHEGI010000002.1:93802-225138 GCA_024639785.1 Cryomorphaceae bacterium | reverse complement strand
CGCCAAGAATCCACAAAGCCTTTGCTGAGCAAATAGTCCATGCCGTCAATTTCCGCTTGGGTGTAGCCCGGCGTCTTGTTGTAGTTGGACTTGGGATTGGACAAGTCGATTTCTTGGTGGGCGACGTTGAGGTCGCCGCAGTATACGATGGGCTTCTTTTGGTCGTAGTCAGCGAGCAGGTCCGCAATGTCGCGGTCCCAGGCTTGACGATTGGGTATTCGACTCAAATCGCCCTTCGAATTGGGCACGTAGGCGGTAGCAATGTAGAACTGCGGGAATTCAGCGACGATGAGGCGGCCTTCCCCGTCATGTTCGGGCAGGCCCACCCCCACTTTGACGCTCAGGGGGGCTTCTTTGGAAATCAACGCGGTGCCGCTGTAGCCCTTCTTTTCAGCCGAATGGGCGTACACATGGTAGCCTGTGCCAAAAAGCACTTCAGCGACCTGCTCTTCGGTTGCTTTTGTTTCTTGAAAACACACGACATCCGCATCCCATGCGGCCAATTGATCCAGGAGGCCTTTACCGGCCGTTGCCCGAATTCCATTCACATTCCAGGAAATAATTTTCATGCCATAAAGGTACCGAGCCCGCACAGAATTGCCGAACTTGGGGCCATGGGAGTTATCCACAAATGCCTTTTGGGAGCCGCTGCAGTTTCGGCCCTCAGTTGCCAACCGCGCTGGGTGTATTCGGCCAGCTATCAGTTTGCCAACAATGCCCAACTGGTGCAGTACGATGCACTGACTATTATGAAATACAAGGCGAAAGCCTCGCTCGGTCAATATGGCCAAATTTTGACCATCAACGACCAAACCGCCGAAATGGGACATTTGGCTCATTTCTCCTTAGAGGACGGACATATTGAATTCTACCAGCTTATTAGTTCGTCGAGTCCTTCCTATTCCGCCATTTTTCAAGACGGACTCATGGAGGTGTTTGAAGGTTTCATATCGAGTGACGCGACCGAAACCCACTCCCTCCCCGCTGGCCCGCTCTACCACCCCGTGATGGCCACCCAATACCCCTTGGTGGTGGATGCGATTTGGAGGCTACAAGTGGGCGAAGAACACCTGCTGAGCATGGTGCAGCCACCCAAGGGAAACATCAGCGTGGCGAGCTACTATTTGGCCCAAAAAACAGCCAAGGAGCGCATCTATTTGTACCGAAATGACAGCAACGTAGGGACGCTGACGTACCAAAAACACCGCGGGCGCTGGGTCCTCCAAAAAGTGGACCTCATGAACCAGGACGTGCCCTACGTATGGGAACGCATCGAAGCGAATTAAGTAAGAGCGCCTTCGAACGAAGCCTTACATGTTGCGGCGGTACTGGCCGCCGACGGCAAACATGGCTTCCGTCATTTGGCCCAGAGAGCAGACTTTCGCCGCATCCATGAGGGCCTCAAAGACGTTTCCGCCGGAGAGCGCTGCCACTTGAATTGCTTCGAGTGCTTCAGACGCTTTGGAACTAGACGCCTGTTGCAGGGAAGTGACTGTGGCGATTTGATCCTCTTTTTCCGCTTCCGTGGCGCGAATGACCTCCCCGGGAATCAGGGTAGGCGATCCTTTAGAGCTCAAGAAGGTGTTCACACCGATGATGGGGTATTCTCCCGTGTGTTTGAGCATCTCGTAGTGCATGGACTCCTCTTGAATCTTGCCGCGTTGGTACATCGTCTCCATCGCCCCGAGGACGCCGCCGCGTTCGGTGAGGCGGTCAAATTCGAGCATAACTGCCTCCTCCACGAGTTCAGTGAGTTCTTCAATAATAAATGCCCCTTGAATGGGATTTTCATTCTTGGCGAGACCCAATTCCTTGTTGATAATCAACTGGATAGCCATGGCGCGGCGCACAGATTCCTCGGTGGGCGTTGTGATGGCCTCATCGTAGGCATTGGTATGCAGCGAGTTACAGTTATCGTAAATGGCATAGAGCGCCTGCAGCGTGGTCCGAATGTCATTAAAATCAATCTCCTGGGCGTGCAAGGAACGGCCCGACGTCTGAATGTGGTACTTCAGCATTTGAGCCCGGGCATCTGCCCCGTATTTAGTCTTCATGGCTTTGGCCCAAATGCGGCGCGCCACTCGGCCGATTACCGCGTATTCCGGGTCGATGCCGTTGGAAAAGAAGAAGCTCAGGTTGGGACCGAAAGCGTTGATGTCCATTCCCCGGCTCAAGTAGTACTCCACATAGGTGAAGCCGTTGGCCAAGGTGAATGCCAATTGCGTGATGGGGTTAGCGCCCGCTTCTGCGATGTGGTAGCCGGAAATGGACACCGAATAGAAGTTGCGCACTTTCTGCTCGATGAAGTAGGCTTGCACATCACCCATCAAGCGAAGTGCGTATTCCGTCGAGAAAATACACGTGTTTTGCGCCTGGTCTTCCTTGAGAATGTCTGCTTGGACCGTGCCGCGTGTCGTGCTCAAAGCCTCGGCTTTGATTTGGACATACACCTCGGCAGGTAGGACTTCGTCGCCCGTCACACCCAAGAGCATCAGGCCAAGCCCGTTGTTCCCTTCTGGCAGTTCGCCATGATAGGCCGGCCGGGACAAGCCCTGATCGTCATACTTCGCCTTTTTAACCGCGTCCACCTTAGACTCCAGTTTGTTTGCCACGATGTACTTCTCACATTGCTGATCCACCGCGGCATTCAAGAAGAAGCCGAGCAGCATGGGCGCAGGACCGTTGATGGTCATAGATACCGAAGTGGTGGGATCGCAGAGGTCGAAACCACTGTAGAGTTTTTTGGCATCGTCTAGGCAGCAAATGCTCACGCCCGCATTGCCAATCTTACCGTAGATGTCTGGACGGCGACCGGGGTCGTGGCCATATAAAGTAACCGAGTCAAAAGCGGTGCTCAAGCGCTTCGCGGGCATTCCCAGCGAAACGTAGTGGAAACGCTTGTTCGTACGTTCGGGACCGCCTTCGCCGGCAAACATTCGGGTGGGGTCTTCGGCCGTACGTTTAAACGGATAAATTCCTGCCGTGTAGGGAAATGCTCCGGGAACATTTTCTTCCAAAAGCCAACGAAGGATATCTCCCCATGATCGATAACTCGGAGTCACGACCTTGGGAATGGACTGCCCAGACAAGGACGTGCTGTGCGTAGGTACTTTGATATCCTTGCCGCGCACTTGATAGACATAATCGGCGGCCTTGTAGCGCTCTCGCAAGGCGGGCCAGCCTTCGATCATATCCCAGTTGTATGGATCTAAATCGCGCTTTTTGGCAGCAAAAGCTTCTTGAATTCCTTTGATGAGGCGATCTTTATCTTCCAAAGTAGTTTCTGCCAGACTCTCCATGCTTCGCTGAAGGCTATACAGTTGATCGGCGACTTCCGCTTGTTGATGCACCCATGTTTTGTAGCCGCGAATCCCTTCTGAAATCTCACTGAGGTAGCGCGTACGGGCCGGTGGGATGATGTACATCTTTTCACTTTGCCCTTCAGCACGGTCATTTTTGCCATCAAGATGATGTGCGCCCGCTTTGCTCACCATGGCTTCCATCACAGCACGGAAGAGTCGGTTGGTGCCTGGATCATTGAATTGAGACGCCATGGTCCCAAAAACCGGCATGTCTTCGACATTCTCTTCCCAGCGATTGTGGTTCCGCTGCACCTGCTTTTTTACATCGCGTAGGGCATCTAATGCGCCACGTTTGTCAAACTTATTGAGCGCGATCAAGTCGGCAAAGTCCAACATGTCAATCTTCTCCAGCTGTGTTGCCGCGCCATATTCGGGAGTCATCACGTAGAGCGAAACATCACTGTGATCTAAAATTTCTGTGTCGGATTGACCAATTCCTGAGGTTTCAAGGATGATCAGATCAAAAGCGGCCGCCTGCAAAATGCGCAAAGCTTCGGCCACATGCTTACTCAGCGCAAGATTGCTTTGGCGTGTAGCCAATGACCGCATATAAACGTGGCTGTGCTGGATGGCATTCATTCGAATGCGATCCCCAAGGAGTGCCCCGCCTGTTTTGCGTTTTGACGGGTCGACTGAAATGATTCCAAGACGCTTGTCTGGGTAATCCATCAAGAATCGGCGAACTAATTCATCCACCAAGGAGCTCTTTCCCGCACCGCCGGTACCAGTGATGCCTAATACGGGTGTTTTTTCTTTTCCAGCCAAGGCTTTTTCTATCGCTGGAACCTCCTGGGCATAGCGCTCCGGGAAATTTTCGGCACAGCTAATCAAACGCGCCATGTGCCGCGCCTCTCCCTTCAGTGCACCCTCCACGGCGCCTTCTACTTGTTCCCCAATTGGGAAATCACATTGCGCTAGAAGATCATTGATCATGCCTTGAAGGCCCATGGAACGGCCATCGTCGGGGTGGTAGATGCGGGCAATGCCGTATTCTTGAAGTTCGGCGATCTCGGAGGGGAGGATGGTTCCGCCACCGCCGCCGAATATGCGAATGTGACCCGCACCCTTTTCTCGGAGCAGGTCATACATGTATTTGAAGTATTCCATATGCCCGCCCTGGTAGGAGGTCATGGCAATGGCGTTGGCATCTTCTTGTATGGCCGTATTCACCACTTCTTCCACGCTACGGTCGTGTCCGAGATGGATGACTTCCGCCCCACTCGATTGCAGGATGCGGCGCATGATGTTGATGCTGGCATCGTGGCCGTCAAACAGCGATGCTGCGGTGACGATTCGAATGCTGTTTTTTGGAACGTAAGGGGTCGCGTTCACCATAAAATTGAGCCTTAAGCCACAAAGATACGGGGCGAAGGCTGCCGTCGGCGCGGCTTAAACCGAATCCAGACGCCTTAGGAACGCGAAGAGAAAGGAGGGCAGCCGATGCGACTTAGGGTCTCAGGCAAGTCCGAATAGGCCGAAAAAACGCCATCTGCCTCCCCCTCTGCATCGGGCTTCAAGGCATCCGGTGCACAAAACCAAATCGTTTTCATCCCAGCTTGTCGCCCCCCACACACGTCGCGCAGAACAGAATCACCAATCATAACGGATTCCTCGGGGAGGCAGCCCGCTGCGCGCATCGCATAGGTGAAAATTGCTCGATCTGGCTTGTATGCCTTGGCCAAATCTGAGGTGGTATGGGTAGAAAAAACATCTTGAAGTCCCATGGCCGCAATTTTTCGAGATTGTGATTCCAAGACGCCATTGGTCAAAACATGCAGCACATACCCTTGGTGCAGCAGGTCATGTAACACGGGGATCATGCCTTCATAATGATGGGCGCGATCCGGGGTTCTTTGGGTAAATGCTTTTTCGAGGGACTGAGCGAGTTCCCGACGCACTTTAGTCGTTAGGCCCGGGGCACAAAGCGCTAAAAGCTGTGGAAATCGACGTTTGCGCACATAATCTACCGAATACCCCGCCGCTTGAATGATATCCCACAAATCGTCATTGATTCGCTGGTAGGAGGCGGCAAATTCTTCCGGATCTACGTCTTTCAGCGCTGAAAATTCCGTGCAAAACTCTCGAAGCACCTCTTCGGCATTGCGTTCATGATGCCAAAGGGTTCGATCTAGATCAAAAAATACATGCCAACTCATTCGCGGGCAAAGGTAGAATCCGGAAATCCGATCAAATAAAGTTTGTCTTGAGCTCGTGTAAACGCCGTGTACATCCAACGAATAAAGTCAGGATCATCCACCTCCGGGGCGTAAGGCCATTCAATAAAAACCTCTTTCCACTGCCCCCCTTGAGCTTTATGCCCTGTGAGCGCATAGCCGAATTTGAGCTGCAACGCCTGAACGTAGGGGTGTTCTCTGAGAAACTCCGCACGTTGCGACTTGGGCAGATGAGACGCCTCTTCTCGTGCGCCTTGGAGGAGAATTTTCATTTTGGCTTCTGGGAGCCGAGCCGATTCGGCATCCAATGCGTCCAACATAATTTTGGCTTCCACCTCCGGGGCCTCCTCACGATCTAGCCAACGCAGACTGGCATCGGCAAAACGCAAACCAAATCGCTCCTCTTCATTCCTCCAGGAAAGGACTTCAAATAAATCGCCATTAGCAATAAAACCCGCCGAATCTTCCGGGTCGATCCAGCGTTCATTGTTCTGAACGACCATCACCACATCGCCAGCATTCAAGACATCTTCGCGCCAAAGTAGGCGGGCCCGAATTTGCCGATTGTATGCGACCGCGCGCTTGTTGGATCGGGTCAACACTACCGCATCCGAATCCGCTCCAGCAAAGGCAGTTTCAAGTGCTTCAAAGACTTCGTTGGCATCCGCGAGTCGACGGACCTCGGCGCCCACCTGCAAGGTTGGAAACTGAGGATTTGCATCTAAAAGGCTCGATCGAAGCCGCGTAGCATTGGATAAAATTTGTGAATGAGCCATTTGACGCATCACTTCGAAGAGCGCGGCCCCACGAATTTTCCAGTAATAATGGTCGCGAATGTGGCGAGGAATCAAAGCTGGCGAGAAAGACTGACCCACAGGAGGTAATTGCGCTTCATCTCCGACCAGGATTAACCGACAATCCTCGCCTTGCTGCACGAATTGAAGCAAATCCATAAAAAGCTCTCTCGCCTCCCCCGTATCGCCCAACATGGACGCCTCATCCACGATAAACACTTGCAATGTGCCCTTATTCGGTCGCTTAATCCGCTTGAATCCTCCGGCAGGATCTCTCACCGTGAGATACAGCAAACGGTGTAACGTAAACGCCCTTCGCTTCATTTGACCCTGAAGGACTTTGGCTGCACGCCCCGTGGGAGCGGCCAGCACGGGACGCATGTTGAGCACTCGGAGTGATGACGCTAAACTGCGCATCAGGGTGGTCTTCCCCGTCCCTGCATAACCCTTGAGGATGAAAAGTCGTTCATCCGCGGGTTCCAAAAGGTAGCGAACCAGTGCCTCCATGGCCGCTTCCTGGTCCGCGGTAGGCGTTCCAGGAAATCGTTCAAGGAGGGTTTGTAAAAGAGGCTGAGAATTCACACGGATGCTTGCAAGGGCACAAGGTAAAATTTCATAGTTTTGGCACGCAAACTTTTTATCATGACTGCACGTACTATTCTTTATTTGCGCATCGCTCTCGGAGTGGTCTCTGTGATCCTCGCTTTCCGCATATATCGCATCATTATGGAACCCATCGAATTCAGCGCTATCAAAGAAAAGCGCTATGAAGAGGTGACCCATCGCCTGGAGCAATTGCGCGAGGCTCAGCTCACTTTCAAGGCAGAATATGGTAAATATGCAGCCAGTTTTGACGAGCTCATTCCATTCTTGGAATATGCCCAAGTAAATATCATTGAGCGCAAAGACTCTTCATTCATGGCCTACAACAAGGTCTACCAGACAGACATGTTGAAGGACACCATCATCTACCGCATCATTGGTCAAACCTCCGCAAAAGACAAGTTGATTCGCAAGAACCCCGAGTTGTTTGAGGAAGGATTTGATCCCACCGCGCTGCGCTATATCCCCTTCACCAACGACACCTCCGAGTTCAGCATGGCCACTGGCTTTATTGACCGAAATGGCGTGCGCGTTCAGGTGTTTGAGATCATCGCTCCAAACACCAAGTTTTTCGGTGACATCTACAACCAGTACAAGGCATACATCAAGAATTTGCGCATCGATGCGCTGATCGTTGGCTCCTTGACTGAACCCACGTTGAGTGGTAACTGGAAGTAATATGTGGCCCGCTTCTTGGGCATTTTTCCCAAAAACAGAATCCTCTCCGGAGGATTCTGTCGTTTTATTGAGTTACGGGCCAGATGCTGTTTTATTGGCCATTGTTCGCGCTGAAGATGGCCGCCCCCTGGGTCCATGCCTCGCATTATCCCATGAAGAAGTAGCGCGCTGGATTCAAAAAGCAGGTGCTTCATTTTCTGCCTGGCATGCCTTCGGTCAAGAAGCATTCGCTGCGTGGTTCCCCAAAGACTGGGTAGATGAGCCCGAAGCCTGGCTTCGCCCATTGGATCCTGAAGGTCAATCATGGCAATGCTATGCGCTTGAGCGCGGAATGGATCTGTACTATCGATTTCCCGACGGTGTGGCGGACCATTGCATTCCAACCATGGCCCTCAACGCACAGCGCTGGCTTAGTCCACTTGCGAAACGGGATGCCGTGCGTGTACACCGTCAAGGGAGTCGCCTTGAAGTGGCCGCCATTCAAAATGGCCGCCTTTTAAGCCACAGCTTGTTCCCTGTTTCCAGCTCACATGACGCTGCCTATGCATGCATGCTCATCTATGACCAGTGTAACCTTCCCGCTCAACATGTTCCCTTGATTTGGGAAGGTGATTCGGATGAGGACTGCTGGGAAGCTTTGCGCCCATTCATTGAAAAACTCGACAGCACGGCTTCACATCCCTGGTCCGCCTTGACCGTCCTATTCCCAAAAAGCTAATGCGCATTATTCGCGGAAAGAATCGCGGCAAAATCCTTGCTGCTCCCAAAAATCTCCCGGTACGCCCCACCACCGACATGGCCAAGGAAGGCCTGTTCAACGTGGTAGAGAACTATCTCGATTGGTCCGAAGTCCGTGCCCTGGATCTGTATGCAGGCACGGGGAACATCAGCTTTGAGATGGCAAGCCGCGGCTGCGAAGACATTACCTCGGTGGATAGTTTTAGAGACTGTTTGCGTTTTATTGATAAAACGGCGACGCAGCTCAACTATGGAGCGATAAAAACTAGTCTGGGCGATGCCGAGCGCTTCTTGAAAAAGACCATGCATCGTTGGGACTTTATTTTTGCCGATCCCCCTTACGACTATCCGGACTATTCCAACCTGATTGCTTTGGCCCTTGAACGTCTGCATGAAGATGGTTTATTCGTTTTGGAGCACAGTGTGGACCATGATTTTCAACAACATCCCGCGTGCTTTGACCAGCGACGCTATGGCTCGGTGCATATGAGCTTCTTCAGTCTCGAGGCCCAAGGATCCACGTCAGATATCGCGGAATAAACAAGCGTTGACTCAAAGCGCATTCAGCCAAGCGCGCATGGCGCGACTGCGATGACTCATGGACTTCTTTTCTTCCAAACTCATTTCCGCAAAGCTTCGGCCATCTCCATCATCTGGAACGAACAGGGCGTCGTAGCCAAATCCTCCGCTACCCCGCTCTTCGTGTAGGATTTGACCCCATACTTCCCCTTCAAAGGTGGTCTTTCCATGGGGGCCAACCCAGGCTAAAACGGTTCGAAAGCGGGCCCGTCGATCTTCCACTCCTTCCATGGCACGTAGCAAGGCAGCGCGATTGACGTCATCCTTCTTCTCGGGCCCTCCAAAACGCGCTGAATACACCCCTGGAGCACCGTTCAGCGCGCTGACTTCCAACCCAGAATCATCAGACAAAGCTGATTCGGCTAATTTTTCAAATAAATAGTCCGCCTTTTGCAAGGCATTAAATTCTAAGCTATCGCCCGTTTCTGGAAGTTCTTCATGAATTCCTGCTTCCACCGCCGTAGTGACCGTCCAGTCCGCAGGCAACGCTGCCTTAATTTCCTTTACTTTGTTGGGATTCTGTGTAGCTAAGATCAATTTCATGAGTTCAAATATCCGAAAGACCACGGTCCTGGTCACAGGCCCCATCTTGTTTTTTGCAGCCCTTCTGTTTTCGGAACGCTTGGGATGGTCTCGTCAAGAAGCCACCGTGGCAGGCAGTACCGCTTGGATGCTCCTTTGGTGGTTCACGGAAGTGATCCCTTTAGCCGCCACGGCCCTCTTGCCCCTAGTCACTTTTGGCGGCATGGGAGTTTTGAGCTCGAGTGAGCTAGCCAATGCTTATTCACACCCACTCATCTTCTTATTCTTAGCTGGTTTTTTTCTCGCTCGAGGCGTGGAACACCATCAGCTACACCGCCGATTTGCTCTGGCCATACTGCGACGCTTTGGTAGCCAGTCTCAGCGCGTACTAGCCGGTGTGATGGTGGCCACCTTCTTGTTGAGCTTATGGATGAGCAATACCGCTACAGCCGTTATGATGCTTCCCCTAACCTTGTCCCTCATTCGGCATTTGCCTAGTAAGGACGAGCTGTTGGAGCGAAACATCCTCTTGGGAATGGCCTGGGGAGCGAATCTGGGGGGATTAGGTACACTCATTGGCACCCCGCCCAACTTGGTGTATGCCGCATTTCAGCAACAGGCCCTTGGGAACGAAGTGAATTTTCTTGACTGGTCGCTCCAAATATTCCCCATCGCCTTCATCTTATTGATCCTAGCCTTTGCCCTCCTGCGTCAAAACTTGCCCAATGTTGACCTGCGGGATGTTCAGTGGCCCGAAGCCGCGGCATGGACCTCCGGTGAAAAGCGTGTGGCTGGAATTTTTGCTGCAACTGCACTCGCTTGGATGTCCCGTCCATGGCTTCAGAGCCTCTTTCCGGACATTGCATTGACGGATACCTGGGTGGGGCTCACCGGGGCATTACTGCTCTTTATCGTTCGCGATGCAGACCGAAAACCCCTACTCCACTGGGAGGATGCTCAGAAAATCGAATGGGGAATTCTCCTCCTTTTTGGTGGCGGCATGTCACTTGCAGCGGGCATGCAAGCCTCAGGCTGGCTCCAAGCGCTTGCGGACGCCCCCCTTCAGGGCTGGCCTCCCAGTCTATGGGTTTTGGCCTTCACTATTTTGGGCGTCTGGACCACCGAGCTATTTTCAAAT
Organism: Cryomorphaceae bacterium; assembly: GCA_024639785.1. Lineage (GTDB taxonomy): Bacteria > Bacteroidota > Bacteroidia > Flavobacteriales > Schleiferiaceae > TMED14. The sequence goes on along the minus strand of JAHEGI010000002.1, from coordinate 214,550 downwards.
ATGGCCCTTGTGAGCGGAACATTACCTGTCGCCTTGGCCATTTCGGCCGCTCAGGGAATACCCTTTGAACATCTTGCCGTACCGCTAACGGTGGGAGCAAGCTGCGCCTTCATGCTCCCTATGGCGACCCCACCCAATGCCATTGTTTTCGCCTCGGGTAAGATTCGCATTGCCGACATGGCGCGGGCAGGGTTTTGGATGAACCTCTGCGCCACCGTGGTCATTTGGCTGTATTGCGCCTATTTTTTGTAAAAGGAAGCCTCCCTAGGCCTGCTCCATCCCTTCGCTTGCATCATTGCAAACCATCGCAAGAAGCCGGGATTGGAGCGCTTGATTTCGGGCATGGACTCCCCGAATCCAACCTAAGGTTCGAGGTGGCCCTGGCCATTTCTGGGCACGCTTTTGGAGCGCTAGCCCGAAACTATCCAGTTCTGTTTCTGAAATAAGCAGCCATCTACCCAGCCGCTCGGCCACCGCGACCCGGCTCGCCACGGAATTCGACAGGAATACGTTGGACTCTGGTGCCACGTAGCCTTGACTCAGAGCATACCGCGCAGCCTCTTGCATCTCTGACCCAAATACCCAGGATGCCGCATCAGCCAGCGGAGGTGGCGTGGCGTTTATCGCCGGCCCTAGGGCCCACCATGCCTCTTCGAAGGAGGCTAAATTTTGACCCTGTCCTTTCCAGCTATCCATGGGAAGAATCGCTGCATCAAGTTCCGCTTGCTGCATCATCTGCTGCAACTCGGTGCTATTCGCCTCAAATACCTGAAGATCCAACGCGGGAAAAGTTCTTTGACATTGGGCAATCCAGCCTGGCCCTAGCTTTTTGGATAAAGGAGCCACCATCCCCAGTCGAAGTTGTCCCGTCAATGGATGTTCAAATTGATCCACCATCTGGTGAATTTGTCCTGCACTATGGACGGTGCGCTTCGCCTGTTCCAGCAATGACTGCCCCATCGAGCTGAGTTCTAAAGGCTGACACTTGCGATCCACCAGAGTATGCCCGAGTTCCTCTTCGAGCTTATGAAATTGCGCACTTAAGGTGGGCTGACTGACCCCACAGGCTTTTGCCGCCGCGCTAAAATTGCGATGTTCCGCCAAAGCGATGAAGTAGTCTAACTGAGTAAGCGTCATCGTATGGCCCAACGTTGGTATCGCAAGAAGGGCTCCAATTTGGCTCCAAAACCCGCATAAAAACGAGCGAGCCCAGGCGATTTACTTCCCTCAAAATCAAAGCATGTCCAACGCCCACAGGCATAGGTCAACACTTCATTCAGGAGGTAAGTCATCGCTTGACGTTGACGTCCTTCGTCAGAAATCGCGGAAAAAAGCAAGACCGCCCGATTTCCGGCAAAGGCAATAAAGGCACCGGCTAAAAAGCGATTTCCCTCCCCATAAACGGACCAAAGTGCACCGCGACCCTGATGGAGCAAATGGTACATGGCAGCCCGAATCGCTGGCTCAAAACCGGCAGGAACCGCATAACGTTCCGCCTGATTGGCTTTGAAAGCATGTAAAAGCACATCGGGGGTGTCATGTTCAAAAACCGTCATCCCACTTTGTTGGCTCGCCTTGAGGTTGCGAATCGTCTGTTTGCTATACCCTGCATATACTTGTTCGTAGGATGCGCCTATGTCCAAGACATAATTGGGCTGTTCCGTCCATCGCTCCAAACGCAGACCTTTACGCTTCCATTGGGAGGAGAGCGGTTGCCAATCTTCTGGCCGATGCATAGCGATGTCAACTTTGGTCAATCGACCTGGAATGGCCTCCACGGCGGCACAAAGCGAAGCCGTTGAGGCACTCTTTGGACCTATTGGGCCCCATTGCTGCATCCCGAAGGGGAGGTAGCCCGTCCACATCCCCCATTTTTTTCGATAGGCCAAAGGCAAAGCAAAGCCCGTATCCATCATGGCAGCCCAATTTTGACCTAGGGCATCTGCATACCCCTCACGATCATAGGGGAAATCCCAGGGAGAATGCTTCACGAGCTCCGCCCAGGCTTCCGAAGTCCAGGTACCTTCAACCCACTTCATGAAGCGTGCTGATTTAAAAACTCTTGCAAGCCTTGTTTCCAGGCGGCGTATTGGGCTGTCTCTGAAAACAAGTCCGCACGGGGACCAAAAAAGCGCCAATGACTGGCAAGAACAAGTGCAGCACCATGCGATTTCGCTGCGGCATCCCACCGGTGTAAATACGCCGAGATTTCATCCGATTCCAAGTGAAAAATATTTTGATCCATCAAGGCCACCGGCACATAGGTTATAAAGGGAATGCCGTCTCGATCCATCGCCTCGCCCTTGGGCCCCATTCCCCATGCCGGGAAAGGAACGGCCACCCCTGCGCGATATCCTTCGTGTTTAGCGTATTCCATACTCCAGTCTTCTAGAACAGCCTCCGTATGCAGTTGTTTTTGAGAGTGGGGAATATTCATCCGTAAATAATGAAAGCGTGAGCGTTGCAAAATGCGCGAAGTCGCGGACTTCCACGCCATTACTTCCCTCTTCAGGGCCTGCTGTCCTCCATCGTGATGCGCATAGGTTGGGTGCAAACCCGTACTCGGATACCGTTTCGCCCAGTCCGCATGCGCCGCAGCCACCTGCTTTGTACGAACACTAGGGCCCTTGTCCTTGGGACCTCGATCCGGTCCAATCCATGCAAAAAACTGCCAACGCACGGTTTCATACGTTCGAATCCACGCATCAAATGTCTCCGCCGCATCAAAGGCATCCGTCGCCGACCACATGGCTCGTAGTTCAGTCCAACGGCCCAAGAAGAAATTCCGGAAGGAGGCCATTAGTCGGTGACCCAGAGAAAAACCTCGAGAAGCAAAGCGATGATCAATGTCAATGACAACCGTAGGGCCGGGTCTCCGGCGATCCGACAATCGAAATTCCGGTCGAAAACGCTGGACAAACGTTTCTAAATACACATGCCCTATGGGAATCTCTGGCTGGCGTTGTAAGGCCTCCCATTGCACCGAAGCTTCGGGCAGGTAGCGCCCATGCGCATCACGTTGATCGGAAGAAAACTCCTCCGCACGCGAGGCCAAAAAGGCTGCTTTGGCTAAAACATCTTCACCCAACTCCGCTCCTGACCATTCTGTGAAGTTGCGATCCCAGCATGACGCGGGCTGCCATTCCGACCCTTCAGGCGAAAATTGGAGGCCAATTCCTGTGACCCGACGTAGCAACTCTGCCGCAAATTCTAGTTGTGCATTGCCCGACTCTCCCCGAAGAATCAATCGGTTGGCCGGTCGTGCACCCTCATCCCAAAGAGCCTTCGCCATGCGATCCGCCGCATCACCTTCCCCATACACTGGGGGGAAATTTGTCGATGTGGCGCGAGACAAGGTCTCCTCTAAGCCTCGGCACAGGTCCTCTTCAGTCCCATATTCTTCTGGATTGACTAACCAGGAATGTCCCGAAGTCATCAGCTCTACCCATTCCGTCTCATTGCGCAGCACAATGCAGTTTCGTTGGCAGAAATAGGCTTCTTTTTGCAGACCTCCTGAATCGGTTATTACCCATTCGGCCGCATCTAGCTGCGCCAAAAGGGCTTCCCGGCCCAGAGGAGGGTGCCAGATAATATGCTTCGGGCGGTTTTCTTCCTCCAAATGAGCCCGCAAGCGCGGGTGAATAGGCCAGTGCACTTCAAAGCGCTCAGCCAGTTTCGCTATGGCTGCGACAATTCGCTTCCGAAGGACAGGGTCATCCACATTGGTGTTCCGATGCACCGTCACCAATATTCTTCCGGGGGTCGACACACCGGGCTTACGTTGCATCAACGCATCTGCCATGATATCACCTGTGAGCACACTGTGATCTGGTCCGCGATCCAATCCCTCCCGTTGCAATTGGGCCAATGCCCGCGCCGAAGGAACAAAATGCCAATCACTCACCGTATCGGTTTTCACTCGGGCCTCCTCTTCAGGCATGGCCGCATTGAAACTCCGCAAGCCGGCTTCGACATGCGCTAAGGCCAAACCCAACCGCTTGGCGGCTCTCGCTGCACACCAGGTAGAAAAAGTGTCGCCATACACCACAACAGTATCCGGCTTCCAGCGATCCAGAATCGCCATCATTGCGATCACATTTTCTTCATGTGCCTCGGACCATGCTAAGACGTGATCCGGTTGCAGGCCAAATTCTTGAAAGAACACCTCGCTCATTCCCGGCTCCCAATGTTGCCCCGAATGCAGCACCCGCTGAGGTGCCCCCCGCTTGGCCAAAGCCTGATGTAGCGGTAGCAATTTGATGAATTGGGGGCGGGCGCCAACGATGTGTGCAATCATACTTTTTATGGATTGGCATTCAACCAACCCTTATCCGCAAAACTAACGTAATCCCCCCGGCCTACGATGAGATGATCCAATAGAACGATATCCAAAAATCGACCAACTTGTATCATGCGTTGCGTCAAGTCCCGATCCTCTGGGCTCGGCTGCAATCGACCACTCGGGTGATTGTGTGCCACCAATATGGCAGGTGCCCGCAATTCCAGGGCGCGCTGAAACAAGACCCGCAAATCCGCCACCGTCCCCGTCCATCCCCCTTTTCCAATACAGTCCATCTGGAGCACTTGGTGTGCGCGACTCAAGTAGATCACCCAAAACTCCTCGTGATCCAGCGCCTCCAGCTTCGGCCGCAGCAACGCAAACCCATCCCCGCTACTTCGAACCGTTTTGCGCAGAAGTCCCCCGCCCTCCCCCGCTTGCATACGGCGGCCGAGCTCGAATGCCGCGGCCAAGGCCGCGGCTTTGGCAGGCCCTAAGCCCGCGACGTGCATCCAGGTGTCGGGGTTGGTACTAGCCAGGCGCTGGAGGTCTTCGCCTTGGGCCTGCCAGAGGCGCTGTGCCAGGGATAGGGCTGATTCCCCTTTGTGCCCATGACGGAACAGCAAAGCGATGCACTCCGTAGTGCTCAGTTCTCGTGCGCCTTTACGGAGACATTTTTCACGCGGACGATCTTCGATGGGCCATTGGGAGATAGGGTGCGAGGGCATGGCTCAAAAGTGAGGGCAACGCATCGTCAAGCCGTTGAACGCTCGGTATAAATGGTATTAAACCAATCCAAAACCTTAAAAAAACAAAAAAGCCGCCCAAGGGCGGCTTTCTTTGACCAAATCAATCGTCGATTAAGACAGACCGTTTACGTGCTTGGCGAGGCTTGATTTCAAGTTCGCTGCTTTGTTTTTGTGAATGATGTTGCGCTTGGCCAACTTATCCAACATGGCGCTCACCACAGGAAGTTGTGTTGCCGCTTCTTTCGCGTCTGATAGCGCGCGCAAGATGCGAACCGCGTTACGGGTCGTCTTGTGGTAGAAACGGTTGTGCAAACGCTTCTTCTGCGTCTGGCGGATGCGCTTCAGAGAGGATTTGTGGTTAGCCATAAGTACTTAATTCAAAGTTTTTATTCGTTCAAAAATTGTGACCCGTACGGGATTCGAACCCGTGATCTTCTCCGTGAAAGGGAGATGTCCTAAACCGCTAGACGAACGGGCCAATAGGTTTTGGGAGTGCAAATGTATGACAATTTTCTAATTCTTCATTCTCCGAAACGGATAATTTTCAGAGAATATCCGGCACTCACCGACCTCCGCTTGGACGGTAGCCCAAGCGCTTGCTTGTGCGCTGGCGCAACTCCTCACGCAAGCCTTCCAACTCCATGACAGAGATTTCATGGATTTCATTAAAGGGTGCCACGACGAGATCCATATCCATGGCCTGCAGCATCGCATGTTCTACCCAGCTCTGCATCACTTCTTTAGAGCATTCGCTTTCCGTGAACGGAATGCCAAGACGACCGATTCCTTCGGCCATATAATGCCCTTCGCCATTGATGAAGAAACGACTTAGGAGCATTCCTGCATCATTCATTCGGCGCATTTTAAAAGAGTCCGAAAGGAAATTGTACACATGAATGAGTCCAAAAAAAGCCCGTTTAGCATCCGACTTGAAATAGTCGGTTTGACGCAAAGGATGATCTTCAGGCAACACGAACGCATTGCTATGGACCTGAAAAATGAGTGAATCCCCAGAAAAGCGAATTTCTACTTCAAATTCACCCCGATCCACAAACTCGACCACGACGGAATGGTCGATAGCACAAATTTGACTATTGAGTTCGCTTGCCGTATCGCGCAGCAGCGCTTTTAGCTCAGCGAAGGTCGCCAGAGCATTTCGGTGCACCAGCTGCTTATTGCTTGACTTCGTGGCAAGCACATGAAGAATATCCCCTTTTCTAGACATCGCTTAGTAGGCGCGGGCAAACAACACGCGTTGGGTGGAGGGTTTTCCTGTGAGAATACACTGACCTTCTTCCAAAGGATTATCGAGCGGAATGCAACGAATGGTCGCCTTCGTCTTGTCCTTGATTTGGTCTTCTGTTTCTGGACTACCATCCCAATGCGCTGAGACGAATCCGCCTCGATCTAATGCGGCGGTAAATTCCTCCCATGTGTTGGCGGAATGGATGTTGGCGTCCCGATGGGCTTTGGCGCGTTCGAAAAGTTCTACCTGGATCACATCCAACATAGCCGAAACTTCAGAAGCCAGACCTTCCATGGGCAGATAGGATTTCGTCAACGTATCTCTACGCGCAATTTCGGCCGTGCCCTTCTCTAAGTCTTTTGGTCCAATGGCAATCCGAACGGGTACCCCTTTCAATTCATATTCATTGAACTTCCAACCCGGCTTGTAGGTGTCCCGGTGGTCATATTTGACGCGAATACCCAGCTGCTTGAAATCTGCAACCAACGCATTGGCTACCTCATCAATCGCCTGTAATTCTTCTTCCCCTCGGTAAATGGGCACGATCACCACTTGGATTGGCGCCAATTTGGGAGGAAGCACCAACCCATGATCGTCCGAATGGGTCATGATCAAAGCACCCATAAGTCGGGTAGAAACGCCCCATGATGTGGCCCAAACATGCTTTACTTCACCATCCTTGTCTTGAAACTTGACGTCGAAGGCTTTGGCAAAATTTTGGCCCAAAAAGTGCGATGTCCCCGCCTGCAAGGCCTTGCCATCTTGCATCAAGGCTTCAATGCAATAGGTTTCGAGGGCGCCCGCAAAGCGCTCATTCGCTGATTTAACCCCACGGATCACCGGGATGGCCATGTATTCCTCTACGAAATCTCCGTAGACATGGAGCATTTGAACGGCTTCTGCAATGGCTTCCATTTCGGTTGCGTGGGCGGTATGTCCTTCTTGCCATAAAAACTCTGCCGTGCGCAAAAAGAGTCGCGTCCGCATTTCCCAACGAACCACATTGGCCCACTGGTTGACTAATATGGGCAAATCGCGATACGACTGCACCCAATTCCGGTAGGTATCCCAAATGATGGTCTCGGAAGTTGGGCGAACAATCAGCTCTTCTTCCAATTTAGCATCCTCGTCCACCACAATCCCTGGACCGTCTGGATTATTCTTCAGACGGTAGTGGGTGACCACCGCACATTCTTTGGCAAATCCATCCACGTGAGCAGCTTCTTTGGAGAAATAGCTCTTTGGAATAAAGAGTGGGAAATAGGCATTGACATGCCCCGTTTCTTTAAATCTAAAATCTAATTCCGCTTGAATTTTTTCCCAAATCGCATAGCCATGGGGTTTAATTACCATGCATCCACGGACCCCTGAATTGTCCGCTAAATCGGCCTGGACAACCAGATCATTGTACCATCGGCTGTAGTCTTTGTCGCGCGTGGTGAGATTCTTTGCCATAGATTGGTATGAGTTTTGTACCCTGTAAGTAAGTCTAACCTCAAAGGTACTTCGTATGCGCTACTTCATCTTACCCTTTTTAGCACTTGCCGCTTTGTCGTCATGCAGCACTGTAGATCGTCGAAGCTTAGCAGACTATGACGACGGCATTTACTCTTGGGACCCTTATCCCGTGACAGCGAGTTATGGCTCCAATCACCTTTCGGGAAGCCAAGGGTACACCTACTTCGGAGACGACGGCTACAACGATGGCTACGACGACGGTTACAACGATGCCTTCTACACTTTTAACGGGCCCTATGCGAGTCCGTACTTCTCTTATCGCCCACAATACCGTCGTTGGAATAATCCAAGACTTCAATTCTATCCCTCCTACTATTACGGGTTCAATAGTCCCTATATGATGCCTTATGGAATGAATCCATATGGTTTCAATCCCTACATGATGCCATACGGCGGGTATGGTTACCCATACGGGTATGGGAACTTTGGCTACCCAGGATATGGCTATCCAGGATACGGTGGCTATGGATACGGTGGCTATGGATATGGTGGTTACGGATATGGAGGATACAACCCCTGGGGCGGTATGACGGGTTCCACACCTTCCTCTGGCGGCACAACCAATCAACCCGTATCGAGCAATATTTCCATGCGCCGAATGAATCTCGCCGGGGGTTCTGCAACCCGCAAACCCCGGGTTGAAAACGTGGCTGGTCGGACAGCCGAACGCCCTGGAACCCTTGAAGAAGGTAAAAGCGATCGCATGACCCGCGAAGGAATCCAAGTGATGCCTATTCGAAACGTAGAAACCCATGGCAGCAAGCCCAGCCGCGACGAAGTAGGACGCACGCCAAGTGGCACCATTCATTACGCGAATCCTCGTCAGCGTACGGCGCCTGCAGCACCCCAAACGCGCAGACCCGAAACGGAAACGCGTCGCACTCCAAGGACTACGTCTCAACCTGCCAATGTGCAGCGTAGTACCCCACGCGAAACTCAACCTCAACGCAGCTACGAGCAACCTAGCCGTTCCAGCCAAGGCCGCACGTATACGGAGCCCTCCAGGTCAACCTCGACCCCAAGCTATTCGGCTCCGGCGCGTTCAAGTAGTCCTGCGCCAAGTCGTTCCACTGGGGGCCGTGGAGGCCGATGAAAAAGCTTCTTTTCTTCACCGCCTGTGCGCTGAGCTTCACAGGTCAGGGCCAAAGTCTCTGGCACTTCAGTAGCGCCCTCTCCAGTCCATGGGCAGGAACCGCACGGTACATGGCCACGGGAGGCGCTTTATCGTCTTTAGGAAATGATCCGTCGGCTATTTTGGACAATCCCGCTACGGCAGCGACGTATCGAGCCAGTGAAATCAGCCTAACAGGCCTACTTGGCTTGGATCAAAGCACCTTCATCACCCAGGCGCAGCTACCTGCTTTCCATTGGGGATCCGTCATCCAAATGACGGATGAATCTGTCTTGGCCATCAGTTTAGATAGCCGCACAAGCCGATTCCAACCCTTTAATTGGTCGAAAGACACCTACAATCCAAGTGTTTCACAAGTCGATGCATGGCTCGCTCAGGCAGGTAACCTAAGTCCAACCGACTGTTTTCAACAAGGCCTTTATGGACCATATGCCGCGTATCAAGCCTATGTTTTAGAATATGACGGGCTAACCCTGTATCCCCTATTGACCGGGACACCGGATGTACAATCCTTGTATTTGGAGCGCGATCAAAAGATGAGTCAAACGCAGGGAAGTATCGCCGTGCGGACCGAGAACATTTCCATGGGTGCTGGGGTAGAATATCTGAACCTCCGCAGCAGTGAGAAGCTGAGTATTTTGGAATATCCCTACGCCCAAGATGGCTACCTACTCAACATCTATTCACGGCAACAGGACAGCCTTCGAAGCGGAGGTTTCCGTATTCGCTTGGGGATGTTGGCGAAATTGGGAGAATCGACTCGGATTTCCGCATTTTGGACGGGATCTACCCTCTTAAGCAGCAACTGGTATTACCGATATCGGATTTACGACAACCCCGCAAATCCAGCGAATGTTGGCGTGGATGACTTTGAGCTCTACCAAGACGAATCTTTTCGCACGGTTCAACCTTCCACGGCGGGTCTTGGGATAGCTCAGGTGATACAAAGTCAAGGGTTTGTCTCCGCAGAGTACCGCTATACGGGGGCACCAGTCAATCCAATCTACGCTCCCATCGAATTCTTACCGATTGGTCAAGAAATTGGAAGTGAACTGAAAGGCAGTCACGATCTACGGGTTGGAACTGAATGGCGACAAGATGCCCAGTCCTTTCGGGCAGGCTATCGTCTATCCACGAAAGCCAGTAGATTCAAAGAGCATTCCGGCTACCATCAGCTATCCACAGGCTGGGGCCTGCGTGGCAATGAATGGTTCTTTGATCTGGCTTTAGTCGGACAATTTCGCTCGGGCCAAATCATTCATCCTCTCAGCGGGGAGACCCTCTTACTTCCCAGTTCCTCTATTTCACTCGTAGCGACCTATTCCTTGCGATTGATTTAAGTCCTTCTGCCCTAATTTAGGGACATGAAGAAGTATACCTATTTGGCTCTGACCTTGGTCACGAGCCTCTCATTAGTCGCTCAGAGCACGAGTGCGCTCAAGTGGCGTTCCATTGGACCAGCGGTAACCTCCGGTCGGGTCGCTGATTTGGCGGTGGATCCAAGTAATCCAGATCGGTGGGTCGTGGCTACCGCAGCGGGTGGCGTTTGGCTCACGGAAAATCACGGCCTCAGCTTTGAGCCTGTTTTTGACGGTGAAGGCTCCTATTCGATTGGCTGCGTGACCATCGACGGAAGCAATCCCAACACGGTTTGGGTTGGCTCGGGCGAGAATAACAATCAACGCTCTGTCGCCTATGGTGACGGAATCTACCGCTCTCAAGACGGCGGGCGTTCATGGACCAATATGGGACTTAAGAACTCAGAGCACATCGGCATGATAGCGGTACATCCGAGCAATTCAAACATCGTTTGGGTAGCTGCCTATGGCCCTGTCTGGAGTCCGGGCGGCGACCGTGGCATCTATAAAACCACCGACGGCGGTCAAAACTGGCGTCGCGTCCTCAACGTGTCGGAAAACACAGGGTTCAATGAAGTTCATGTCGACCCACGCAATCCAAAGGTCTTGTATGCCACAGCACATCAACGTCGTCGTCACGTCTGGACCTACATTTCAGGTGGTCCCGAAAGTGGCCTCTACAAATCCGAAGACGGAGGGGAAACGTGGAATGAACTTAAAAGTGGCTTGCCTAACGGAGATAAAGGGCGTTTTGCGCTCGCCCTATCCCCTGTAAATCCGGATGTTATTTATTGCATGGTAGAGGGGCATGGCTTGTACCGAAGTTCGGACCGCGGTGCTAGCTTTAAGAAGCAAAGCGACCATGCGACCAGCGGAAACTACTACGTGGAGCTCTTCGCGAGCCCTCACGACGTCGATGTCGTCTACTCCATGGACACTTATGCCCAATGGTCCGAAGACGGGGGCAAGACCTTCAAAGGCCTCGGCGAACGCGGCAAACACGTGGACAACCACGTCGCTTGGATCGATCCCACCAACCCCAAGCACTTGGTGCTAGGCTGTGACGGAGGCCTCTACGAAACCTGGGACCACGCAAGTAGCTGGCACTTCAAGTCCAACCTGCCCGTAACGCAGTTTTACCGCGTGGCGGTGGACAATGCGACACCCTTTTACAATGTGTATGGCGGCACCCAGGACAACTTCTCCTTGGGCGGCCCGAGCCGAACCATCAACGACCGCGGCATCGTCAACAGCGATTGGTACGTCACACAAACAGGAGATGGATTTGAGTCTCAAGTAGATCCTATCAACCCGAATATCGTCTACGCGCAGGCCCAGTACGGCTGGCTGCAGCGTTACGACCGCCAGAGCGGCGAGGGTGTGCCCATCAAGCCCATCGAGGGTCCCGGTGAAAAGGCCTACCGATGGAACTGGGATGCCCCATTGCTCATCAGCCCACACAATAATAAAACACTCTACTTCGCGGCAAATAAGCTGTTTAAGAGCACGGATCGCGGAAATAATTGGACGGCTATTTCGGGCGATCTAACGCGCCAAATCGACCGCAACGCCCTGCCCGTGATGGGCAAAGTCTGGAGCATGGACGCGATTGCGAAAAACCAGAGCACGACGATTTATGGTAATATCGTAGCCTTGCACGAATCCCCGGTAGCCAAAGGGCTACTTTACGTTGGTACAGACGACGGATTGGTCCAAATCAGCGAAAACGACGGTGGCGCATGGCGCAAAGTGGACAAATTCCCGGGCGTCCCAGCCAACACGTATGTGAACGATCTTAAAGCCTCTTTGCACGACGCCAACGTGGTCTATGCAGCTTTTAACAACCACAAGAATGGCGATTTCAAACCCTATGTTTTGGTTTCGAAGAACAAAGGCAAAACTTGGGAAAGCATCACGGGTGACTTGCCCGAACGCGGTTCTGTCTACAGCATCGCCCAAGACCACAAAGACCCCAACCTCTTGTTTGCGGGTACGGAATTCGGCATCTACTACTCCACGACCGGTGGCGGCACGTGGAAGAAATTAGGTAGCGGATTGCCCACGGTCGCTGTGCGCGACATTGATGTGCAGCGCCGCGAAAACGATTTGGTCATTGCCACCTTTGGACGTGGGTTCTACGTTTTGGACGACTATAGCCCCTTGCGCGAATTCAGCGCCAAGGTCACAGACAAGGACGCCCACATCTTTGACGTGAAGCCGGGCCTACTCTACCACGAGGCAAGCCCCATTGGGTACGGACCTCCTGGATTCATGGGTGCCGAATACTTCATGGCGAGCAATCCCGAGGTTGGGGTGGCGCTCACCTACCATATTAAAGAAGCGCCCAAGACGCTGAAGGCTAAACGCCAGGCGGAGGAGAAGAAAAACCCCGATGCCATCACCTACCCGACGGCTGCTGCCATGCGCGCGGAAGACAACGAGGTGGATCCTTACCTCTTGGTGGTTATCCGGGACGCCGGAGGACAACCCATCCGTCGCATCGTGCGCTCTTACAGCAGCGGAATCACTCGCTTCACGTGGGATGGCAAAGTAGCGCGACAAGATGCGCCTCGACGCGGCGCCTATTTGGTTGCTCCGGGAACATACAGCGCTCAGCTGGTGGGCTTTGCACAGGGTTCGTTTGATACCTTGACCTCCGTAAAAACATTTGAAGTCAAGCATTTGAATAACCTCACGTTGCCCTCGACCGATGGCACATTACTCGCCTTCCAAGAACGCGTGAATGCGGCTAGCCGTCGGTATGACCGATTTGAAATGACCTACCGCGAGACGGTATCACTCGCCAAAGACTTGTATGAAGCTTTGAAGTATACCCCATCCGCCAATCCTGCGGATGTTCAGAGTGTGCTCTCCGTACAAACGGCCCTCGAAGCCATGAACATTGTGCTCAATGGGGATGCTTCTTTGAGCAAGCGTGAGTTTGAAGCCCTTCCAGGCCTAGGTGATCGCCTATCTACGGCGACCTGGGGTTCGTATGGGATGAGAAGCGAGGTCACCGGCACGATGCGTGCCCAACTTGACTATGTAGAGGCTGCTTTACCCGCTTTGGAAAAGGAGCTTCTCGCCCTTCAGTCTAAATTGAAAGCACTGGAAACGCGAAGCATCAAGGACGGCGCACCCTACGTGCGTGGTGGCTTGGAGAAACCTTTGCCATAAACCTGGTCCATCATGGGCGCGCCAAACCGCGCGCCCAACAAAAAAAAGGCGCCCTGCGGGGCGCCTTTTTTGGTATTTATCGATGGCTAAACGTTTACATCCGGTAAACGAAGGCGTTGATATTCATTCCAGCGCCAACGGAAGCAAAAAGTACGATGTCGCCCGGGCTCACTTGGTGTCCCTGGTAGTTTTCCTGACGAACCATGTCAAACAAGGTGGGCACCGTAGCCACGGAGCTATTCCCCATCCATTGGATAGACATCGGCATCACAGCATCCAAATCTGCCTTCATCCCGTAAAGCTTGAATAAGCGCTCTCCAACCGCATGGTCCAACTTGGCATTGGCTTGGTGCATGAAAATCTTCTTGACTTCCGAAAGGTGAACTCCAGCATCGTCCAACGCGGCTTTCATTGCATCGGGTACATTCCGGATGGCGAATTCATAAATCTTACGACCCTTCATTTTGATCAATCGCTCCCCGCGATCCAATACGGGATTATTCGATGGATTGGATTTAAGGAAGTAGGCTTCATTTTTCGTGTAAGAAACAGCGGATCGTCCGAGGATTCCAGCGCCACCTTCTTCCACCTCTTGAAGTTCAAAACATGCCGCTCCGGCACCATCCGAAAAAATCATTGAGTCGCGATCGTGCACATCCACGATGCGAGAAAGGGTCTCACAACCAATGACCAAAGCGCGTTTTGCCATACCCCCACGGAGGTAGGCTTCCGCCACAATCACCCCTTGGATCCATCCAGGACAGCCCGCGAGGACGTCAAAAGCCACCACATTCGGGTTTTCAATCCCCATTTCATGCTTCACCCGAGAGGCGATGCTGGGCATCTGCTCCATCACGCGAGAACCATGCTCGATATCACCAAAATTTTGGCCAACGATTAAAAGGTCTAAATCGTCCGCATTCCAACCGGCATCTTCCAAGGCGCGCTGGCCTGCTATCGCACCAAGATCTTTAGAAGTCTGGTCTGGACGGGCATAGCGACGCTCGGCAATTTCAGTGATGTTCTGAAACTTTTCGATGATCACTTCGTTTGAATTAGGAAACAGGCTTCCGTCCTCATCCATGAAGGTGCGGTCCAAGAAAGCGCTATTGGGGATGACCATGTCCGGGACTACTGAGCCCGTTCCGGTGATAACAATGGCTGGTTTCATGGGCGCAAAAGTACCCCTTTTTGATGAGATGGGCCGTACTTTTGCCGCCATGAATTCACAGGAGCCCATCGACGAGGTCGATCACCACGGAGGCGCATTGGATACCCCTTTGCGTCCTGATGCCTTTGCCCTCACAGACGAAGAGAAAATTGCACGCATTCAAACCCACGTTCAAGGCATCCTTGAAACTCTGGGTATGGACCTCGAAGATGACAGCCTAAAGGGCACCCCTCGGCGCGTGGCCAAGATGTATGTTCAGGAGGCTTTTGGCGGACTGAATCCATCCAAGAAGCCGGCGCTGGGCACCTTTGAAAACAGCTACAAATACGGCGAAATGCTCGTCGAAAAGAATATCGTGGTCTACTCTACATGCGAGCACCACTTACTACCCATTGTTGGCCGCGCCCATATTGCCTACCTTTCTCAAGACCGAGTCATTGGATTGAGTAAAATGAATCGCATTGTGGACTACTATGCCAAGCGTCCTCAAGTGCAAGAGCGCTTAACGCGTCAGATTACGGCAGCCCTTCAGGAGGCCTTGGGCACACCCGATGTGGCTGTGATGATTGATGCAAAACACCTGTGCGTGAACGCCCGTGGTATTCGAGACATTGATTCAAGTACCGTAACGGCGGAATATGGAGGTCGATTTGCCCAAGAAGAGCAATTAAAACACGATTTTCTTTCCTACGTCCAATTAAAAACCGAATTTGGGGACTAAACCATGAGCGGAATACAGATTTATGACAGCCACCAAGGCGCCTTGCGCACGTTTGAACCCCTTCAAGCGGGCCGTGTTGGCATGTATGTCTGTGGCCCGACCGTGTACAGCCATGTGCATTTGGGGAATGTCCGCACCTTCCTGTCCTTTGATTTAATCTTCCGATACCTTCAGTACCGGGGCTTCAAAGTCCGGTATGTCCGCAATATTACGGATGCGGGACATTTGGTCGATGATGCCGATGAGGGAGAAGACAAGGTCGCGAAACGCGCCAAATTGGAGCAGATTGAGCCCATGGAAGTGGTCCAAAAGTATACGGTCAACTTTCACGATGTGATGCGGGCCTTCAACGCACTCCCGCCTTCTATTGAACCTACCGCAACGGGGCACATCGTGGAACAAATTGCGATGACGCAGCAACTGCTCTCCAATGGGTGGGCCTATGAAGCAAATGGCTCCGTGTATTTTGATGTGGAAGCCTACAGTCAAACGCATCCATATGGCGAATTGTCCGGCCGTAATACGGAAGAAATGATGTCCGGCAGTCGGGACTTAGACGGACAAAGTGACAAACGCTCTCCCTTAGATTTCGCCCTTTGGAAAAAAGCCTCTGACGCCCATATCATGCGATGGGCTAGCCCATGGGGAGAGGGCTTTCCAGGCTGGCACTTGGAGTGCTCGGCAATGAGTACAAAGTATTTAGGCGAAGAGTTTGATATTCATGGGGGCGGTATGGACCTTAAGTTCCCACACCATGAATGTGAAATTGCCCAAAACAAAGGGGCCCACCATCACGGCGGGGCGCGCTATTGGATGCATGCCAACATGCTTACGCTCAATGGCAAGCGCATGTCTAAGAGCACGGGCAACACCTTGCTTCCGGAAGAACTACTGAGCGGAGACTCTCCCCATTTAAGCAAGGCCTATTCCGCTTCCGTGGCGCGCTTTTTCATACACCAAGCCCAGTATCGTTCCGTATTGGACTTCTCAGACGAGGCCTTACAGGCAGCGGAAAAAGGACATCAGCGCCTCATGAATGCGTTCAAAACTCTGAGCCAGCGTGCGAAACAAGGTCCGAAGGAAGGTCAATTTGATGTTCAAGCCTGGCAAAATCGTTGCCTGGAGGCGATGAATAATGATTTCAATAGTCCGATACTGATTGCCCATCTTTTTGATGCGGTGAAAGCCATTCAAGCAGACCAAAACGATCCAGCTCATTTGGGCCAAGCTGGGGCTGCAGCGCTTTTGGGCCACCTCGAGGCATGGATATTCGTCGTGCTTGGCTTGCAGGCCGATGCAGCTAGCGGGACGGCAGGGGCTTCTTCACAGAAAGCCTTGGATGCAGCGATGGCCATTGTGCTGGATGCGCGTCGGAAGGCCCGCGAGCAGAAAGACTGGGCCGCAAGCGATGCCATCCGCGATCTATTAGCGGCCGGCGGCATTCAGATCAAAGACGGCGCAGAGGGCAGCTCCTATACGATTCAATAATGAAGCTCCTGAGCTGGATTCTAGGCCTACCCTTCTTGCTCCTCATTGGGATCTACAAATACCTCATTTCGCCCTTTACCCCTCCCTCCTGTCGGCATACGCCCACCTGTTCGAGCTATGCGAGCGAGGCGGTCCAAGAGTGGGGACCCTTGCGTGGCGGGTGGATGGCCATGCGACGAATTGGCCGATGCCACCCATGGGGAAGCCACGGATTTGACCCCGTTCCAAAGCGAAGTAAAATCGAGAATTAAGCGCCTTAAGTCACTAAGTGGTTGGCTTGACTTCGCTACCTTCGTTTTATGCTACTAACCCTCACGTGGGCCGCGGAACGCGGACTGGAACTCGGCCCCCTATTCTTGCGCTACTACCAAGTGCTCTTTTTTGCGGGCTTTTTGCTCGGCTTCTATCTCATGCGCCGCTACTTTCAGAAGGAAGGGGTCTCCCAGGAGGTACTAGATAACCTGCTTATTTACACGGTTGTTGCGACCATTATTGGGGCGCGATTAGGCCATGTTTTCTTCTATGATTGGGCCTATTACAAGCAGCACGTGGCCGAAATATTCATGCCCTGGAAGGGTGGTTTGGCCTCACACGGAGCTGCTGTCATCATTCCCCTTACCCTGTATTACTTCAGCCAAAAGTTCAAAAAGGATCTCGGTCATTCGTTTTTGTGGCTGATGGACCGCGTTGTCATCACCGTAGCCCTTGCAGGAGCCTTGATCCGCCTCGGCAACTTCACCAACTCGGAGATATACGGCGAACCGGCAAACAGTTCGGTGGAAACCGTCTATGTACGTCCGGTGCTAGATTACATGGAGGAATACTTTTCGGACCAAGTTTCCAACCTGGAATTTGTGCAAATGGATGGCGCCCTGGAGACCGATAGCCTCTGGCTTCCCCAATATGATTTGGTCATTACCCCAGCTGAAAACGTGGAGATTGGTGCCTTACAGTCCATGCTAGAGGTGCATCTCATCCCACTGTTTAATCTGCAAAAGAAAGACAACCGTCACCTCTACATCCCGGAAGACGCCTATGTTCAACCCATGGAAGGGGGCACCTATCATGTCACCGTCTATGGTATCCCTCGCCTGCCTTCGCAGCTCTTTGAGTCCGCAGGCTACCTGCTCATCTTTGTCCTCCTCTTTTTCTTAGGTGAGAAAGGCCATTTGAAGGCAGAGGGCCGAATTTTTGGCCTCTTCATGCTCTTGGTTTTTGGATTCCGGATCGCGATTGAATTCCTCAAAGCGAACCAAAAAGCCTTTGAAGCAAGTATGACGCTCAACATGGGGCAATGGCTCAGCATTCCCCTGGTCATAGCGGGTTTATACCTCTTGTTTAACTCCTTCCGAACGTCCAAGTCATGAAGCGATCTTTTGTTAGAACGGCAGGCACCATCCTATTAGGACTTGCGTTGATTGGATTTTTATATGTCCAAATCGCACCCGCCTTCACAGGCAGTGGCACCTCCTCAAAGCCCCAAGTGCAAAACATCGCCGAAACCTACGAACCTCCCTTCACCTTAGAAGGACAGGGCGCCTTTGTCAACGGCACGGATACAGTAGCCACCTACCGCTTGGAACTGGCAGAATCAGAGCGCGAAGTCCAGCAAGGCATGATGTGGCGCAAGCACATGGACCCCGATATGGGCATGCTCTTTCTTATGCCCGAAGAGCGTATGCAGAGCTTTTGGATGAAGAACACCTACGTCGGTCTAGACATCGTCTACATTTCGGCTGCGGGCCAAGTGGTGAGCATTCAAGCTAACGCCCAACCCTTTAACGAGACGCCGCTTCCTTCCGAAGGGCCGGCCCAGCTCGTATTAGAACTGCCCGCAGGCACCTGTGCGCAAGTGGGCATTACCCCTGGAATGAACTGGACCTGGAATCGACTATGAAAAATCCCCTCGCCCTTGCGCTCCTCATGGCTAGCACCGCCCTGAGCGCTCAGAACACAATCGCGTACAAGGTGGACGTGATTAGCACCCAAAACCGCCCGCACGAATGGGCCTGCGAACCCAGTGTGGCTGCAGATCCAAACAGCTTTCATGTGGTTGCAGGTTCCGTCTTGGACCAGGTACACGCCAATGAATTTCCCTCGTCGGCTGACTGGACGCATTCCACCTTAACCTCCTCCTACGGCGTGTACGGCGACCCCATTTTGCAGTACGACAACGCGGGTCGGGTCTACTTCTTGCATTTGGCCAACCCCAGCGGAAAAGCCCACCAAGAAGGGGATTGGCTGGACCGCATTGTCATCCAATGGAGCGACGACCATGGAAAAACCTGGAGCGACGGAAGCGGCATAGGTTTCAACCCTCCCAAGGACCAAGACAAGGAGGGCATCTCCGTGGATCCCAACACCAATACCTTACACGTCTCCTGGACGGAATTTGACAAGTACGGCGAAGCGGACCGCAGCGTCTATCGTTCACGCATCCGCTATTCCCAATCCGAGGACCGCGGCGTCACCTGGTCGCCTGCAGTAACCATCTCTGCCCACGAGGGCGATTGCATCGATGACGACGAAACGACCGAAGGGGCCGTTCCAGCGGTCGACCCACTGGGTGGTGTATCGGTCATTTGGAGCGTCAACGACACGTTGTGGTTCAACCGTTCGGACGACGATGGCGCGGCCACGTGGTTTGCGCACGAGGTCGCCTTTGCCTCCCAACGCGGGGGCTGGGCCCACGAAATCCCTGGCTTTGGCCGCGCCAATGGAATGCCCGTTTCCATGTACGACCAAAGCGGCCGCTTGCACCTGGTCTTTGGTGAACAGGACGGCGATAGCACCTGGGTGGCCTACCAATACTCGGACAACCGCGGCCGCTACTGGTCCCGCAAGCACATTCTTCCGCGCCCAGAAGGCGTGGTGCACCACTTTATGCCCTGGTTTACCGTCGACACCGCGCGAGGCAACGCTCTCCACGTGATTGCCTATGGACAGCAGGACACCGTGAATTGGACCACACAAGCCTACCACAGTACGAGTACGGACGGGGGCGAAACCTGGAATCACCACGCCTTGGCCGAGGCCTTTCAACCCACTCCCGCATCCTTCTTTGGCGACTACAACGGCATATCTGCGGGAATCGTGGGCGTTCATATGGTTTGGACCCAGCAAGTAGACGGTGTAAATTCGGTCTACAGTGCGTTTTGCCATGAAGTTGAGCGTACACGTGATCCAATTGCTGCGGAAAAATCCGTCTCCAACGAAGCCAAGAAGCGCAAAAAGTCCAAGCGATGAGCCTGAACCTCTTGCTGGCCTCCACCTCTACCGTGCATGGCCACCCCTACTTGAGCTACTACAAAGACGCTTGGACGGCGCATTTCGCCGAGGGCTCTGGCTCCGTTCTGTTTGTGCCCTATGCACGCCCGGGAGGCATGAGCTGGGACGATTACACTGCGCATGCGACGAAGGCCTTTGAAGCAGAAGGCATCCCCATGCGCGGCATGCATACCTATGCATCTCCGACTGAAGCCTTAGCCGATGCCCGTGGCGTATTTATTGGCGGCGGAAACACCTTTGTCCTGCTGAAAACCTTGATTGAGTCAGGTGCCTTTGCAGCCATCGACGAGGCCGTTAAAGCGGGCATGCCCTACATGGGTTCGAGTGCGGGCAGCAATGTCGCTGGCCTCACTGTGGGCACCACCAACGATATGCCCATTGTGTATCCGCCCCAGTTTGACGCTTTTGGATGGATTCCGTTTAACCTCAATCCCCATTATTTGGATCCAATGGAGGGCACTACCCACATGGGTGAAACACGGGAAACACGCATTCGTGAATTCCATCACTTTAATTCGCAACCCGTACTTGGTCTGCGTGAAGGTTCGTGGCTTGAAGTCCGCGGAGACAATGTGACCTTACACGGATCCCTCACCGCTCGCCTTTTTGAAGCTGGAAAAGCCCCGGCCGAAGTGTCTTCCGGCGCCTTAGCTATCTGAGTAACCCGTCCAAATAAAGTACCTTTGCAGCCTATGAGTGCTACGAAAAAAGCTGTTTTAATGATCTTGGATGGTTGGGGTATTGCGGCCAATCCCGAGGTTTCAGCAGTGGACCTAGGCCACACCCCCTTTGTTGATGGCCTAGATCGCTACCCAACAGCCCAATTGGAAGCCTCAGGCCGTGCCGTGGGTCTGCCGGAAGGCCAAATGGGCAATTCAGAAGTGGGTCATATGAACCTGGGCGCAGGAAGAGTAGTCTACCAAGATTTAGTAAAAATCGACTTGGCCATCGAAGAAAAAAGCCTACTTCAAAACGCAGTCTTCCTCGATTTGCTGGCATCGGCAAAAGGTAAACGCTTGCACCTCTTGGGGTTGGTCTCAGACGGAGGAGTCCACAGCCATATCGCTCACCTGAAGGGCTTGCTTTCGCTGTTTCACGAGGCTGGGCTCGAGGATGTCGCCCTGCACGCCTTTACGGATGGGCGTGATACCGATCCGCAAGGCGGACAAACCTACCTCTCCGAAGTGGAGGCTCACATGGCTCAAACCACTGGGCGCATAGCGAGCATCGTCGGTCGCTACTATGCCATGGATCGAGACAAACGTTGGGAACGCGTCAAGAAAGCCTACGACGCCTTGGTCCATGGAAAAGGGGCTACCTTCCAAGGCAGCGCGTCCGACGCCGTGGCCTCTGCCTATGCCCAAGGGCAGAGCGATGAGTTTATTGAACCGATCATCTTAGACGACGCCAAAATCCAGCCTGGCGATGTGGTACTCTTCTTCAACTATCGAACAGATCGCGGGCGAGAATTAACGCAAGTTTTAAGCCAAGAAGCATTTTCGGAATTTGGCATGGAACCCATCGCAACGGATTTCTATACGTTGACGAACTACGATAAGACGTTCCGTGGGGTCCGATCCATTTTTGAGAAAGACAATCTTTCAGACACCATGGGCGAGGTCCTAGAACAAGCTGGACAAAGACAAATTCGCATTGCTGAAACGGAGAAATATCCGCACGTCACGTTCTTTTTTAGTGGAGGTCGCGAAGAGCCCTTCCAAGGGGAACGACGACTACTATGTCCGTCACCCAAAGTGGCCACCTATGATTTACAACCGGAGATGTCCGCCTTCGACATTCGCGATGCCATCATCCCCGAGTTGGAAGCCGAAAGCTGTGACTTTGTTTGTTTGAATTTTGCCAATCCCGATATGGTTGGCCACACCGGGAGTCTCGAAGCCGCCATTAAAGCGGTCGAAACCGTGGATCAATGCAGTCAAGCCATTGTAGAAGCCGGATTAAAGCATGGATACAGCTTCTTCATCTTGGCCGATCATGGCAATGCCGATTGCATGAAAAACCCGGATGGAAGTCCTCACACAGCGCATACCACCCAACCGGTCCCCTTCCATTTGGTGAGTGCGGAAGATTTGAGTCAAGTTCATTTAAATTCTGGCGTACTTGGGGATGTTGCCCCGAGCATTTTGGCTTGGATGGGCATCCCAAAACCCGATGCCATGACCGGAAAAAGTCTTCTCCGATGATCATACTCAAGAACGCGGAGGAAATTGAACGCATGCGAACCAGCGCCCTTATGGTTTCGAAAACCTTGGGCATGCTTGCTGCGGAGGTAAAGCCTGGGGTCACTCCGCTGCGCTTAGACCAATTGGCAGAGGCTTTTATTCGCGACATGGGGGGCATTCCTGGCTTCTTAGGCATGTATGGCTTCCCCAATAGCCTCTGTACCTCCGTCAATGAACAGGTCGTCCATGGAATCCCAAAGGATGTTCCACTGGAGGAAGGGGATATCATATCCATTGACTGCGGGGTGCTCTACGATGAGTATTACGGAGACCACGCGTATACGTTTGCGGTGGGGGAGATTGACCCTGCGGTCCAAAAGTTACTTGATGTGACCAAGGCTTCGCTCTATGTGGGAATCGAAGCCATGAAACGAGGGAATCGCATTGGCGACATTGGCTATGCCATCCAACGCCATTGTGAAGCGGCGGGCTTTGGCGTAGTGCGGGAATTAGTGGGCCATGGCTTAGGCAAAAAGCTCCATGAGGATCCGCAAGTTCCAAACTACGGAAAGCGAGGAAACGGCAAACTACTTCAAGACGGCATGGTCCTCGCCATCGAGCCAATGATTAATATGGGCACCCATCGCGTTCGCCAACTCAATGATGGCTGGTCTATTATTACTGGCGATAAAAAGCCTTCAGCCCATTTTGAACATGATGTGGCCCTGGTGGATGGACGTCCGGTCATATTGAGCACGTTTGACTATATCTATGACGCCTTGGGCCTGCCCAAGCAAGATCCTGTATTCGCATGATCCGCTGGGCACTCAAACGCATTCCTAGGCCATGGCTGATACGCTTGAGCTCCGTGGTGCGCCTCATTGGCCCCATTCTCTTCGCGGGTTCACGCTTTACAGATCCGATTGATGGCCGCAGTTACCGCAAGTTCTTGCCCTATGGTTATGGGGGGCGTATTCGAGAAAATGCCCTCAGTCCAGGCACCAATTCCTTGGAACGTCATCGATTACTCTACCTCTACCTCCAGCGGTATACCAACTTCTTTTCTGCCCCACAGAAACTCTTGCACATTGCCCCAGAGCAGTGTTTCCATTTTCGGTTCAAAAAGCAAAGCAATCTAACAGTCCTCACGGCAGACATTGAGTCCCCATTGGCAGATATGCACTTTGACTTACATGAAATCCCGTTGGAATCCAATCAGTTTGACGTGATTTTCTGCAACCATGTTTTGGAGCATGTCCAAGATGATGCCCAATGCCTGCGTGAATTGTTTCGCGTCATGAAGCCCGGCGGATGGGGGATTTTTCAAGTGCCCTGGGTGCCTGGAATTGAAAAGACAGATGAGGATCCAAGCATTACAGATCCCGCTGAGCGAGAACGTCGGTTCTTACAATATGATCATGTTCGCCTATACGGTGCAGATTATCCCGAACGTTTGGCTGCAGCCGGATTTCGGGTTGAAGTCGTTGAACTCTTCAATCGCCTTTCTGCCTCCGAGGTAGATCGCTACCGACTCCCCACGGATGAACCCCTTTACGTCTGCCATAAACCCGTCTAAGCGGTTCCGGACAAACATAGACCAACGTCAGAAAAAAAAAAGCCGCCCACTGGGCGGCTTTTGTCTTTAAATAAGATTGGATGATTAAGCGAGAACAGCCAACTCTGCAGCCATTTTCTCTTCTTCTTCGCGCGCCAAGGTGGGATCCACCAAGATGCGGCCTGAATGCTCGTCAATCATGATTTTCTTGCGCTGAGCGATTTCCATTTGACGCTGAGGTGGGATGGTAAAGTACGACCCTGCTGAAGCACCACGCTCGATGCTCACGACAGCCAGGCCATTGTTTACTTTGCCACGAATGCGCTGATAGGCGCTGAGCAAACGCTCATCACCAAGGTTCTCTGATAAGTCAGTAGATCGTTGCAAAAGAACGGCCTCTTCCTTTTCTGTCTCTTTAATGATGGTCTCTAATTCGCCTTGCTTGAACTCTAGGTGGTTCTTGCGCTCAGTCAATTTTTCTTCCACCGAGGTGACGACTGCCCCACGAGTTTCTACGGTCGCTTCGAATTCGCGGATGTGCTTTTCCGCCAATTGAATCTCCAACTCCTGGAATTCAATTTCTTTGGCAATTGCATCAAACTCACGGTTGTTCCGCACGTTTTTCTGCTGCTCTTCGTACTTGCTGATTTTCTCTTGGCAGCCTTTGATCAATTGCTTGTGGCCCTTGATCTCCGTTTTTGCCGAGGTAACTTCTTCTTGGATGCGCGCAAAACGCGTTTCCAAACCGGCGATTTCATCCTCCAGGTCTTGAACCTCCAAAGGCAACTCTCCGCGTAGATTGCGGATTTCATCGATACGACGATCGACGATTTGCAAGTTGTACAAAGCGCGGAGCTTATCTTCTACTGTGGCCGGAGCCGCTGTGCTGGTCTTTTTAGCCATATCAAACAGTGATCATGGGATTGGTTAACGACGTGGTCGTAAGGACGGCAAAATTAGGGAATTTCCGCCGAATGTAATCGGCTAATAATTCGATTGTGAACTGTTCACTTTCCCAATGCCCCACATCCATCATAACTAAGGCCCCTTTGGCCTCAAAATAGCGATGATAACTAATGTCAGCTGTGATGTAGGCCTGGGCTCCTGAGCCTATGGCACGGGGCAACAAATCCACCCCGGCACCGCCACATAAAGCCACACGTTTCACCTCCGCTGCAACGACTGGACTGTGCCGAATCGCCCGAAGGCCAAGCACCTCCTTCACATGCTTGACAAAAGATGCCCAGGGCATGGCTTGATCCAAGTTCCCGACAACCCCATACCCTACATCGGAGCGATGGTTTTCCATCGATGCCCAACTGTGCGCTACCACTTCATATGGATGGCTAAATTCGAGGGCCTTTTGGACCGCAGCGCGATGTTCTTGAGACACCACAAACCGCTGCATTTGTTCCTTCACCAGACTGCGCTCCCCAAGCTCGCCCTCCGCGGGCTGAGCGCCTGGAAGCGGACGAAATGTCCCCATTCCTTCCATTTGAAAATGGCATTCGTCATAGTGGCCAATTTGGCCAGCTCCAGCAGCAAATAGGGCTTCAGCTACCCTTGGAGCAGCGGCGGTAGGCGTATGCACCGTCAGCGTGTAGAGTAGATTCTCCCGTGGCGCCAGGATTTGGAGATCGTTCATCCCTAGGGCTTTCGCAAGTGCATGGCTCACGCCCCCCTCGATACTATCCAAATTTGTATGGGCTGCATAGAGCGCGATATTGTGACGCAAAGCAGCCATAACACAGCGCTCCACCTCTGTTCGACCCGTGAGTTTCTTTAATCCTTTAAAGATGATCGGATGGTGGGTCAAAACGAAATTGCATCCCTTTTTCACGGCCTCCTCAATGACCTCCTCCGTCACATCCAAGGCGACCAAGACTCCATGCACTTCCATCGCTGGATCCCCAACAAGAAGTCCTGAATTGTCGTAATCGGCTTGAAATTCCAGCGGAGCCCAACGCTCGAGCGCCTCACATAGATTTTGGCATGTTATCATAGCTTGAAGATAAAAAAAGGGCCACCCATTTGGGCAGCCCTTTGGAATTGTTCAAAAATGAAACGATTACTCGTTGCTTTCCATTTCTTCCTTCAGACGAGCCAAGCTGTCCAAATCACCCAAGGTGGTCTTCTCAACGGCTGAGTTCACTGCATTCACTGCAGCAGAACCGCCTTTGTTACCTCCGCCCTTGCCTTTCTTGCTTCCACCTTCATTGCTGTCGGCTACTTGCTTGAACGTTTGGGTGTGTGAAACGAGGATACGACGGTTGTCGCGATTGAATTCAATCACTACAAACTCCATCTGCTCACCTACGGCGAGGCTAGAGCCATCTTCCTTCGCGGCATGACGCGCTGGGCAATAAGCCTCAAGTTCTTGATCCGCAAACCAAATATTGAAGCCTTTGTCCGCCGCCGTCTTCACCTCACCGGTGTGCGTGCTTCCTTCTCCAAATACAGAGGCATAGCTGTCCCAAGGATTCTCAGAAACCTGCTTGTGGCCTAGGCTCAATCGACGGTTTTCTACATCGATGTCCAACACTTGAACTTCAAGCTCAGCACCTACCGAGGTAAACTCCGAAGGATGCTTCACTTTCTTCGTCCAAGAAAGGTCAGAAATGTGCACTAATCCGTCGATGCCTTCTTCCAACTCAAGGAATACACCGAAGTTGGTGAAGTTGCGCACCTTGCCCGAATGGCTAGAGCCAACAGGATACTTGCTCGTGATCTCAGACCATGGGTCTGGAGTCATTTGCTTGACACCCAAGGACATCTTGCGCTCTTCGCGGTCAATGCTCAATACAACGGCTTCGACTTCGTCACCCGCCTTGTAGAAATCATTGGCTGAACGGAGGTGTGATCCCCAGCTCATTTCAGATACGTGAATCAAACCCTCTACACCAGGAGCCACCTCTACGAAGGCACCATAGTCAGCGAGGACAACCACCTTACCCTTGATTTTGTCACCGGCTGCAATAGCTGCATCCAATGCATCCCATGGGTGGGGGAACAATTGCTTAAGACCCAATTGGATACGAGTCTTAGCCTCATCAAAGTCAAGGATAACCACATTGATCTTCTGATCGAGCTCAACCACTTCAGATGGGTGGTTGATACGGCTCCAAGACAAGTCAGTGATGTGCACCAAACCGTCTACGCCGCCCAAGTCGATGAATACACCATAGCTGGTGATATTCTTGACCACGCCCTCGAGTACTTGACCCTTTTCGAGCTGACCAATGATCTTGCGCTTCTGCTCTTCCAAATCAGCCTCAATGAGGGCTTTGTGAGAGACCACAACATTCTTGAACTCGTGGTTGATTTTAACAATTTTGAATTCCATCGTCTTGTCTACGTAGATATCGTAGTCGCGGATGGGCTTCACATCAATTTGTGAACCTGGCAAGAAGGCCTCCAAACCGAACACGTCTACGATCATACCACCTTTCGTGCGGCACTTCACGTAACCTTGAACGATCTCTTCCGCATCAAATGCTTCATTCACGCGATCCCAAGCCTTGATAGAGCGAGCTTTGCGGTGTGACAGAACCAATTGGCCCAATTTGTCTTCCTGCTTGTCTACCAATACTTCGACGCTATCGCCTTCCTTTAAATCAGGATTGTATCGGAATTCATTCAAAGAAACTACCCCTTCAGATTTCGAGCCGATATCAATGATAACGTCACGATCTGAGAGACTTACCACCTTTCCGCTCACAACTTGGTGCTCCACAGAGGTGACGAGGGTATCCTCGTACATCTTCTCCATGGCCAAAGCGGCTTCAGATTTTTCTTTGCTACCCGACTCATAGGCGTCCCAATCAAATGGAGCGTCCTCTTCATCGGCTTCTAAAACGAGCTCTTCGTCGTCTCCTTCTTCTTCGTCGGTGACTTCAACAACCACCTCTTTTTTGGTAGCACGCTTAGGTGCTTTCTTTTCTTTGGCGGGTGCTTCTTCTACGACAGCCTCCTCTACTACAGCGGCTTCAGCCTCTACTGCAGGGGTTTCTGTTACTTCGGAAGTCGTTTCAGGGGTTTCAAGCTCTTCGGCTTGAACTTCAGGCTTGGTCGATTTGGCCATGCGCTTAAATGCTTGTATTTCGTTGGTTTTGCAGGCTTCAGCGCCCAACGAAAGGGATAAAAAAAAAGCAGTCCTTTTGGGCGCCTGCAAAAACGCTTTCCAAAAAGGACTGCAAAAATAAGGTAAATTATTGATTCACACTAGGCTTTCCCTAGTTTTCGAAGCGCTTTTTAAGCAATTCTGTCGTCGTCGAACCGGGGCGCTCCAAAGGCATAGCCAAGGCACGATCCCAAATCAAATTAGTCAACGTACCGATCGCACGAGACACGCCAAAGAGGACGGTGTAAAAATCGTATTCCACCAAACCGTAGTGCATGAGCAGTTGACCCGAATGTGCATCGACATTTGGCCATGGATTTTTCACTTTGCCGGTAGACTCCAGAATGCCAGGAACCACCTCATAGATATTGGAAATCACTTGAAACAAGGGATCTTCTGGCATGTGCTTCATCGCAAACTCGCGCTGCGCGGTATAGCGCGGATCCGTTTTGCGCAAGACCGCATGACCAAATCCGGGGATCACCTTACCTCCCGCCAAGGTCTCTTGACAATAGTTGGCAATCTCCTCTTTACTTGGGGTCTCGGAGCCAATAGCTTCTTTCATCTCGAGGGTCCATTTGATGACCTCTTGATTCGCCAAGCCATGCAAAGGCCCAGCCAAGCCATTCATGCCTGCGGCAAAACTTTGATAGGCATCCGAAAGCGCCGATCCGACTAAGTGCACGGTATGCGCCGAAACGTTACCCCCCTCGTGATCCGAGTGGATGGTCATGTACAAGCGCATCAATTCACGGAACTCTTCGTTGTCATATCCCAACATGTGGGCAAAATTGCCCGCCCAATCCAACTTGGTATCTGGCTCAATGTGCTCCCCGTTCTTGTATGCCCGTCGATAGATATAGGCTGCCACGCGGGGCAAACGTGCAATAAGGTTCATCGCATCTTCATACGTGGTTTCCCAGTATTCCGACTTAGATACCCCATTCGCATAGGCCTTAGCAAACTCGCTCTCGGTGCGCAATGCCATGATGCCCACCACAAATTGGGTCATGGGATGCGTATGGCTAGGGAGGGCATCAATCGTCTTGAAAACGTGCGGAGGCACAATTGCCCGACGAGCCCAGTTATTGCTCACCCGACGCACTTCATCGTCCGTGGGCAATTCATTCATTAAAATGAGGTAGAACAAACCTTCCGGAAGCGGTTCTGCCCCCCCAGGATAGGCAGGAAGTAGCTTCTGCAACTCAGGAATGCTGTAGCCCCGAAAGCGAATTCCTTCTTCCGCATCAAGCTTACTCGTTTCACAGATCAAGGCAGGCATTCCACGCATCCCTTGATAAATCTGACCCACCGTGATATTGCCTAGGACTTCGTCCCCATGCTCGGCCAAAAAGGCTTTGATTTCAGCTTGCGCAGTGGGGATTTTAATTTGAAAATGTTCTTTGATACGATCCATCAGGGTAGGGTTATTTGAAATTTTTGCCGTTGAACACCGCGGTGTCCCCCAACATCTCCTCGATACGGAGTAATTGATTGTACTTCGCCATGCGATCAGAACGTGACGCTGAACCGGTTTTGATCTGACCAGTATTCAAGGCCACCGCCAAATCTGCAATCGTCGAATCTTCCGTCTCTCCAGAGCGGTGACTCATGATACACGTCATGCCGTTGCGTTGGGCTTTTTGGACGGTGGTCACGGTTTCAGTCAAGGTACCAATTTGATTCACCTTGATCAAAATGGAGTTTGCCGAACCTTCTTTGATCCCGCGCTCTACGCGCTTCACATTCGTCACAAATAAATCATCGCCCACCAATTGCGTGGTGTGACCAATAGATTTATTCAAGGCAGCCCAACCTGCCCAATCATCTTCCGCCAAACCATCTTCAATCGACAAAATGGGGTACTTCTTGGACCAATCCGTCCAGTAGGCTACCACTTCATCCGTGGTCATGCTCTTGTTGGAACTCTTATGGAACGTGTACAGGCCTGTTTTTTCGTCATACAACTCCGTCATGGCCGCATCCATCGCGATGTAGACATCCTCACCGGGCGTGTAGCCCGCTTTTTCGATAGACTTCAATACGATTTCAATCGCTTCTTCATTGCTCTGGATATTCGGCGCGAAACCTCCCTCATCACCCACATTCGTGCTGTAGCCTTTGCTCTTCAACACCGACTTCAAGTGATGGAAAATTTCCGTTCCCATGCGCAATGATTCCGAAAACGTCTCGGCACCGACGGGCATCACCATGAATTCTTGGAAATCAATGGCATTATCAGCGTGAGCTCCGCCATTCAAAATGTTCATCATCGGCACAGGCAGCGTGCGCGCGGTCACCCCACCCACATATTGGAACAAGGGGAGATTCGTGGCTTGAGCTGCAGCACGGGCACCCGCCAGGCTCACCGCCAGGATCGCATTTGCGCCCAATTTCGCCTTGTTGTGCGTGCCGTCCGCTTCAAGCATGGCCAAATCCAATTCTGCCTGATCCGTCACTTCAAGACCAACGACCGCCTCAGCCAAAATGGTATTCACATTGTCAACCGCTTGCAGCACCCCTTTGCCGAGGTACACTTCCGCATCCCCATCACGAAGCTCTACGGCCTCATGTGCACCAGTCGAAGCGCCCGAAGGCACGGCGGCACGACCGAATGAGCCGTCTTCACAATAAACTTCGGCTTCCACCGTGGGATTCCCTCTTGAATCCAGAATTTGGCGGGCATGAATGGAGGTAATAATTGGCATGTGCTAAAAAATTAAGCGTTCATTAAGGAAACAAAATCATCAAATAAGTAGCGCGAATCATGGGGGCCCGGCGACGCTTCCGGATGGTATTGCACCGAAAAAACGGGGGCATCCATGCGACGGAGGCCCGCGACCGTCCCATCATTAAGATGAACGTGCGTCAATTCAATGTTTGGATGTGCTTCCACATCGTCCATTGAAACCGCGAAACCATGGTTCTGGGAGGTAATCTCCCCTTTTCCAGTTTTCAAATTTTTGACCGGGTGATTGATCCCCCGATGACCATTGTGCATCTTATAGGTCTTCAAGCCGGAGGCAAGTGCGATCATCTGATGGCCCAAGCAAATTCCAAATGTGGGCTTGCCTGATTCGATCATCGCCTTCGCCACTTCAATCACCTTTGGTGACGCCGCTGGATCCCCTGGACCATTGGACAAGAAGTATCCGTCGGATCCCGAGGCAGCCATAGCTTCAAATGGGGTGTCATAGGGATAGACCGTCACTTCACAACCTGCGGCTGCAAGGCAACGTAAAATGTTCTTTTTAATACCTAAGTCGAGCGCGGCAACTTTGAATTTAGCCTCGGGCGACCCGTAGCGATAGACCTCTTTGGAACTCACCACAGAGCAGAGCTCTAAACCTTCCATGCTTGGCGTAGCCTTGAGTTCCTCCTTGAGTTCCTCCATGCGCTCCACCTCCGTACTAATCACGGCATTCATTGCCCCATTGTCGCGAATATGCCGCACTAAAGCGCGGGTATCGACATCCGCAATAGCGACGATGTTTTGCTCAGCAAAGAAATCCGCAAGCGTTTTGCCTTTGGCTCGAGGGCGCGTTTGGATTTCGCTGAAATTGCGAACAATCAACCCTGAAATCTGCACGTGTAGACTCTCCGACTCCTCCTCCGAAACCCCATAATTTCCAATGTGGGCGGTTGCCGTTACCATGATTTGACCACGGTAACTTGGGTCCGTGAAAATCTCTTGGTATCCCGTCATTCCCGTATTGAAACAAATTTCACCCGAAGCAGTCCCATTTAGACCCGTTGAACGGCCGTAGAATACGGATCCATCCTGAAGTAGAACAAAGGCTTTTGAACTCATTTACAATTGCTTAGGACTAGACATAAAAAAAGGATAAGGGAAACCCTTATCCTTTGCAAGTTAGCAGAGATTTCACGCGTGCGCTTGATTATTCTGCTTCGTTTTCGTTGTTTTCCGCTGGAGCTTCTGCTGCCGCCTCTGGAGTTTCCTCCACCACTGCTACAGGAGCCTCAACTACGACCGCTTCTGCGGCAGGAGCTACTGCTTTCTTGCTACGACGGGTCGTCTTCTTCACTTCTTTCTTCTCGTTGCCGTAGATGTCGTTGAAGTCAACTAATTCGATCATACACATTTCTGCATTGTCACCTAGACGATTGCCCGTCTTGATGATCCGAGTGTAGCCACCAGGACGATCACCAACTTTCACCGCAACTTCGCGGAAAAGCTCTGTCACCGCATACTTGTCTTGCAGGTAGCTAAATACCATACGACGGTTGTGCGTGCTATCTACTTTAGAGCGGGTCACCAAAGGCTCAACGAATTTCTTCAATTCTTTCGCCTTAGCTACCGTGGTGTTGATGCGCTTATGGGTAATCAAAGAGCTCGCCATATTGCTTAACATCGCTTTGCGGTGCGAAGCCGTGCGGCCCAAGTGATTAAATTTCTTGCCGTGTCTCATTGCAAATTATTCCTTATCCAGTTTGTATTTGGTGGTGTCCATTCCGAAGGAAAGACCCAAGTGAGCAACCAAATCTTCCAATTCGGTCAATGACTTCTTACCAAAGTTGCGGAACTTCATCAAGTCGGCTTTCGTGTAAGACACTAAGTCGGCTACCGTCTCAACTTCGGCTGCTTTCAAGCAGTTCAAAGCGCGAACACTGAGTTCCAATTCAGTCAATGGCTTGAGGAGAAGCTTGCGCATTTCCATTACCTCTTCGTCATAGCTCTCAACTTCTTGCACAGGCTCCGAATCTGGAATCATGCGCTCGTCCGTGAAGAGCAAGAAGTGCTGAATTAAAATTTGAGCAGCATCGGTCAATGCATCCTGAGGTGCAATGCTACCGTCTGTTTGGATTTCCAAGATCAACTTCTCGAAGTCGGTCTTTTGCTCCACACGGAAGTTTTCGATGCTGTAGTTTACATTCTTGATGGGCGTGTAGATGGCATCCAAAGCGATAGTGCCCAAAACGGCATCTACCTTTTTGTTTTCTTCGGCTGGGACATATCCTCGGCCTTTTTCGATGCTCAACTCCATTTCAAACTTCACCGAAGCGTCCATGTGGCAGATAACCATATCCGGGTTCAATACCTGGTAGTTTGCCATGAAGGCACCCAAGTCACCTGCAGTCAATTGGTCCTTGCCCGTCAAGCTCACCTTTACTGTTTCCGCATCGGCAGAGTCAATTTGGCGCTTCAAACGCACCTGCTTCAAGTTCAGAACGATTTCGGTCACGTCTTCTACTACCCCTTTGATGGTAGAGAATTCATGCTCAACGCCCGAGATGCGCACAGAGGTGAAAGCAAAACCCTCTAAAGAGTTAAGCAATACACGACGCAGAGCGTTTCCTACAGTCAAGCCATATCCCGGCTCCAACGGGCGAAATTCAAACTGCCCGTGTGTATCCGTAGTGGTATTAACGATAACCTTTTCAGGCTTTTGGAATTGAAGGATGGCCATAGCTTATTTCGAGTAGAGTTCGACAATCAGTTGCTCCTTAATGTTCTCAGGAATCATGTCACGTGAAGGCACGCTATCAAAAGTTCCTGTCATGGTCGCATCATTCCAGGTGACCCAACCATATTGGTTAGAACCGCCACCAGACAATGCTGCTGTGATAACCTCGAGGGTTTTGGACTTCTCACGCACGGAAACAACGTCTCCGGGCTTTACTTGATACGAAGGGATGTTCAATACATCGCCATTCACCGTGATGTGACGGTGACCTACCAATTGACGGGCACCACGACGTGTAGGTGCAATGCCCATGCGGTAGACTACGTTGTCCAAACGGCTCTCACACAACTGGAGCAAAACCTCACCGGTAACGCCCTTTGAGCGGGATGCGCGATCAAACAAAATGCGGAACTGACGCTCCAAAATTCCGTAGGTATACTTCGCCTTTTGCTTTTCAGCTAATTGAACAGAGTATTCTGATTTCTTACCACGCTTGCGTTGGAAACCATGTTGTCCTGGAGGGTAATTGCGCTTTTCAAGTGCGCGATCCGGGCCAAAAATGGGCTCACCAAAGCGGCGGGCAATCTTCGTAAGGGGACCTCTATAACGTGCCATTTCTTTCTGTCAATTAAAAATTATACGCGACGGCGCTTAGGTGGACGGCAACCATTGTGGGGAATCGGAGTGATGTCCACAATTTCAGTGACTTCGATGCCTGAGTTGTTCAAGCTACGGATCGCAGACTCGCGACCGTTACCTGGACCCTTGACATACACTTTCACTTTGCGCAAACCTGCCTCTACGGCTACGCCTGCTGCGTTTTCAGCTGCCATCTGAGCAGCGTACGGAGTGTTCTTTTTAGAACCGCGGAAGCCCATCTTGCCCGCTGAGGACCAAGAAATGACTTGACCCTGCGTGTTGGTCAAAGCAATGATGATGTTGTTAAACGTGGAGGTTACGTGAGCTTCACCCACTGCTTCCACTTTAACCTTGCGCTTTTTCGTCGTCTTTGTAGACTTGGTAGACTTAGCCATCAGTTATGGATTATTTCGTTACCTTTTTCTTGTTTGCAACCGTCTTACGCTTACCCTTACGAGTGCGTGAGTTATTCTTGGTACGCTGACCACGAAGGGGCAGACCAAGACGGTGCCGAATACCGCGCTGGCATCCGATATCCATCAATCGCTTGATGTTCATTTGGGTTTCGGAACGAAGTTCCCCTTCCACTTTTACATTGTCCGTGATCCAGTTACGGATTTCCTGTAGTTGATCATCCGTCCAATCTTGAACTTTGATGTTAAAATCAACTCCAGCCGCCGTGAGGATTTCACGCGAACGGGAACGACCAATTCCGTAGATATAGGTCAGACCAATTTCTCCACGCTTGTTTTTCGGGAGGTCTATGCCAGCAATTCTCGCCATTTCTTTCGTCTAATGGGTTTAACCTTGTCGTTGCTTCAACTTCGGATTCTTCTTGTTGATGATATACAAGCGGCCCTTGCGACGGACAATCTTGCAATCAGCGCTACGCTTTTTAAGTGATGCTCGAACTTTCATGGTGTGTTTCTAAACAAATCTTTTAATAACGGTAGGTAATACGTGCCTTGGACAAATCATACGGAGACAACTCCAGTTTCACACGGTCCCCAGGAAGAAGCTTGATGTAGTGCATACGCATCTTACCTGAGATATGTGCCGTCACCACGTGGCCGTTTTCCAATTCAACACGAAACATCGCGTTGGAGAGGTTTTCGGTGATGGTGCCGTCTTGAGTTATTCCGCCTTGTTTCGCCATATCAAAACGCGTTGTTTCTGCCCGACAAACGACCTCCGTCCATGAGACCGTCGTAGTGGCTATTCAACAAATAACTTTCAACTTGCATCAAGGTGTCGAGGACAACACCTACGATAATCAACAGAGAGGTACCTCCGTAGAACTGAGCCCACTGCATGTTCATACCAGCCGTCATCGCGATAGATGGCAAAATGGCAATGGCTGCGAGCAAGATGGCTCCGGGCAACGTGATCTTGGCCAATACATCATCAATGTAGCTGCCTGTTGCTTCCCCTGGCTTGATGCCTGGGATAAAGCCTCCGTTGCGCTTGAGATCATCCGCAATTTGGGTCGTATTGATCTGGATGGCCGTGTAGAAGTAGGTGAAGACCAAAATCAACATGGCAAACACGAAGTTGTACCAGAAGCCTTGAATATCTCCAAAAACATCTACCATCCACGTGGCACCTGCCCCTTCTAGCCCCGTGTATTGAACCACGGTTAAAGGAATGAACATTAACGCCTGAGCGAAAATGATCGGCATGACACCGGATGCATTCACTCGGATGGGCAAGTAGCTACGTCCAATCGTTTTGCTGCTTCCACCCGCTACCCGCTTGGCATACTCCAAAGGAATTTGGCGTACCGCTTGCGTTATCGCGATGGCGAAGAGGAATACGAGGTAGATAGCTACGAGCTCGAGCAAGAACTTAATCCAGCCACCCCCAGCAGGGCTGAGTTGTGTGACTAATTCTTGGAAGAAAGCCTGTGGCAATGTGGCCACGATACCGATCATGATCAACAAAGAGATTCCGTTTCCGATACCTTTCTCAGTGATGCGCTCACCGAGCCACATGGCAAAGATGGTACCCGCAATGATGACGGTCCAAGAAGCAAACCAGAAGGTTGGCATGGGCATTGTCACGGTCACCCCTTGCATGAGCAAGTTGGTAATGTAGCCTGGGGCCTGCGCTGCCACAATTAAGATGGTCAAGTAGCGGGTGATCTGATTCAACTTGCGACGACCAGACTCCCCTTCCTTTTGCATTTTTTGAATGCTTGGAACGGCCAACCCTGCTAACTGAATTACAATCGAAGCAGAGATATACGGCATGATACCCAAGGCCAAAACAGAAGCGTTGGCAAACGCACCTCCGGAGAAGGCGTTAATCAAGCCCACCAAACCTTCAGAAGATTGGTTTTTGAGTTGACCGAGGGATTCAGGATCAATTCCAGGAAGGACCACATTCGAACCCAAACGATACACCAAGAGCAGTCCTGCTGTCATGAGAAGCTTCTCACGCAGCTCGGCAATGCGCCAAATGTTTTGGAGGGTTTGGATAAATCGCTTCATAGCTGGATCCTTAGAGGGTTTCTACTGAACCACCTGCGGCTTCAATCGCTGCAGATGCGGATGCACTGAATTTGTGAGCGGAAACTTTAATCGCAGCCGTAAGCGTGCCACGACCTAACACCTTGACCAAATCATGCTTTCCGGCGAGACCGTTTTGCATCAATACGTCAAAATTGATTTCAGTAACCTTCTTATCGTCTACCAAAGCTTGGAGGATATCCAAGTTGATAGCGCGGTATTCCACACGATTTGGGTTCGTGAAACCAAACTTCGGCACACGACGCTGAAGGGGCATTTGACCGCCTTCAAAACCAATCTTCTTGCTGTAGCCAGAACGAGACTTTTGTCCTTTGTGACCACGGCCAGCCGTGCCTGCGGAACCACTACCTTCTCCACGGCCAAGACGCTTCTTGGTAAACGTAGATCCAGCGGCGGGTTTAATATTGTGAAGTGACATAGCTTCTACTTATTTAACTTCTTCAACTTGAACGAGGTGGTTCACGGTGCGAACCATACCCGCGATTTGCGGAGTGTTCTCGTGCTCCACGCTTTGGTTCATCTTGCGCAATCCCAAAGCCACCATAGTGGCCTTCTGGTTGGGAGGGCGATTGATGATGCTGCGAACTTGAGTAATCTTAATACGTGCCATGATAGATGGATCAGCCGTTAAACACTTTAGAAACCTCTACCCCACGGGTACGAGCTACTTGCTTTGCATCGCGCAACTGGTGAAGGGCCATGAATGTCGCCTTTACCAAGTTGTGAGGGTTCGATGAACCTTTGGACTTAGCCAAAACGTCGTGGATACCCACGCTCTCCAATACGTGACGCATTGCACCACCAGCGATAACACCGGTACCGGAAGAAGCAGGACGCAAGAAAACGCGTGCTCCACCGAATTTGCCATCTTGCTCGTGTGGAATAGATCCTTTCACGATCGGGAAGCGATACAAATTCTTCTTAGCATCTTCGATACCCTTGGTTACTGCCTCGGATACTTCCTTGCTCTTACCTAGACCATAGCCACCGATTCCGTGCTCGTCACCCACAACTACGATCGCTGTGAATCCGAAGGCACGACCACCTTTGGTTACTTTGGTTACACGCTGAACCCCTACGAGGCGGTCCACCAGCTCCAAGCCGCTAGGCTTAACTTTCTTTGAGGTAATCTCTTTCATCTCTACAATCAGAATTTCAGTCCGCCTTCACGTGCTCCATCGGCCAACGCCTTCACACGTCCGTGATAGAGGTACCCTCCACGGTCAAATGCGACAGATTCGATGCCTTTAGCCTTTGCGACTTCGGCCATTTTCTTACCAACCTGAGCTGCTTGCTCTGTTTTGCTTCCAGCTAAGGACTCTCCGTTTTTGGACAAAGAGGATACCATTGCTAGGGTTGTTCCATTCTCGTCGTTCACCAACTGAGCATAGATTTCTTTGCTGCTGCGGTATACCGCCAAGCGTGGGCAGGTTGCCGTTCCTTTGACCACTTTGCGAATACGCAAGTGGATGCGGTCTCTACGGGTTATTTCTTTCGTTGCCATGATCTCTTATGGATTATTTGCCTCCAGACTTACCAGCCTTCTTGCGAACGATTTCACCAACATAACGAACACCTTTTCCTTTGTACGGCTCAGGCTTGCGGAATGCACGAATCTTCGAAGCAACCATACCTACCAACTGCTTGTCAAAAGAAGACAGCTCGATGATTGGATTCTTACCCTTTTCGCTGATCGTGTTGACCACTACTTCATTGGGAAGTTGCATCGTAATAGTGTGGGAGAAGCCCAAAGACAAATCAAGAATTTGACCTTGGTTGCTGGCGCGGAAACCGACACCAACTAATTCCAAACGCTTCAAGAAGCCTTCT
This sequence comes from Cryomorphaceae bacterium, assembly GCA_024639785.1. Taxonomy (GTDB): domain Bacteria; phylum Bacteroidota; class Bacteroidia; order Flavobacteriales; family Schleiferiaceae; genus TMED14. Next base: position 176,142 of record JAHEGI010000002.1, on the reverse strand, counting down.
GAAACTCCAACTACCATGTTGTTGATCAAAGAACGGTACAAGCCGTGCGCAGCGCGGTGAGGCTTAGAATCTGAAGGACGTGTAACAGTCAACACGTTGTCTTCAATTTCAATACCGATCTCGGTAGGAACCACCTGGGTAAGCGTACCCTTGCTTCCTTTTACCGTGACCACAGAGTTCTCTACCGTGATGGTTACACCGGCAGGAATCGTGATGGGGGATTTACCTATACGTGACATATCGTCGATTTAGTAAACGTAGCAGATAACCTCTCCACCGATGTTCTTAGAACGAGCGTCCTTATCGGTCATCATGCCTTGCGACGTGCTGACTAAAGCGACACCCAAACCGTTCTTTACACGGGGAAGTGTTGTTGCTGATTTATAGTTGCGCAAACCTGGACGTGAAGCACGGTCGATACCGCGAATCACAGGGCGCTTAGAAGATTTTTCATACTTCAAAGCCACCTTAAGGGTTCCCTGAGGACCATCTTGGTCTACTTTGTAGCTGGCGATATAGCCTTGGTCTTGCAAAAGACGGGCGATTTCCACCTTCATATTGCTTGAAGGCACTTCGACGACTGCATGGCCGGCTTTAGCGCCGTTGCGGATGCGAGTCAGGAAATCTGCAATTGGATCTGTATACATGTTCTTTACAATTCAGAGGATTACCAGCTGCTCTTCTTAACACCTGGAATCATTCCATTCAAGGCCATTTCACGGAACGTTACGCGGGACAGGCCAAACTGGCGCATGTAACCACGGGGACGACCCGTCAATTTGCAACGGTTGTGCAGACGCACAGGAGATGCATTCTTGGGAAGCTTCTGCAAACCTTCGTAGTCGCCTGCTTCTTTCAGAGCTTCACGCTTGGCGGCATATTTCGCTACCAGCGCTTCACGTTTGCGCTCACGCGCCTTCATTGATTCTTTGGCCATGACTTATTTTTTGAAAGGCATTCCGAATTCCTGGAGAAGCGCTTTGCACTCCTTGTCCGTATTCGCAGAGGTAACGAACGTGATGTCCATACCCGCAATGCGATTTACTTTGTCGATTTCGATCTCTGGGAAGATGATTTGTTCAGTGATCCCCATGGTGAAATTGCCACGGCCATCAAAGCCTTCCTTTACTCCCTGGAAATCGCGGATACGAGGAAGAGCCGATACCAAAAGGCGCTCCATGAAGTCGTACATACGCTCACCGCGCAACGTAACGCGTGCTCCAACGGGCATGCCTTTACGCAACTTGAAGTTTGAGATGTCTTTTTTCGATTTGGTAGGTACAGCACGCTGTCCCGCAATGATGGTCATTTCCTCCACTGCATTGTCTACCAACTTCTTATCCGCCACAGCTGCTCCAATACCTTGGCTCAAAACGATTTTCTGCAAGCGTGGAACTTGCATGTCGTTCGTGTAAGCAAACTGCTCCTTCAATGCAGGGACTACCTTGCTGTGAAAGTCTGTCTTCAGTTTAGGCTCCATTATTTCGCAAGGGGTTTACCAGATTTAACGGAAATGCGGACGGTTTGACCTTTCTCACCAACTTCACGACGAGTACGCGTGGGGATACCCGCTGCGTCCATCACCATCAAGTTTGAAATGTGGATTGGTGCTTCCATTTTTTCGATGCCTCCTTGGGGATTGCTCGCCGTGGGCTTGAGATGCTTGGTGATCATATTGACTCCTTCCACCACAGCGCGTTGCTGCTTAGGGATAACGCGAACCACGCGGCCCGAATTTCCTTTGGAAGTACCGGCAATGATCATCACCGTGTCTCCTGTTTTGATATGAAACTTTGCCATTGTATTCAGATTCTTAAAGCACTTCAGGTGCCAAGGAAACAATCTTCATGTACTGCTTGTCACGCAACTCACGAGCTACTGGGCCAAAAACACGCGTGCCGCGCATTTCGCCGTTTGCACCGAGCAACACACAAGCGTTGTCATCAAAGCGGATGTAGGAACCGTCAGGACGGCGTACTTCTTTCTTGGTACGAACGACAACCGCTTTAGAGACGGTGCCCTTCTTTGCTGTACCCGCAGGCGCTGCTTCCTTGATGGTTACGACAATTTTGTCGCCCACGGAGGCATATCGACGGCGTGTACCACCCAATACACGAATGACCAAAACCTCTTTGGCACCCGTATTGTCCGCAACGCGGAGACGTGATTCTGTTTGTAACATCTTTACTTAGCTCTTTCGATAATTTCTACGACGCGCCAAACTTTGGTTTTGCTCATGGGACGAGTCTCCATGATGCGAACGGTGTCGCCTTTGTTGCAATCGTTGGTCTCATCATGGGCGTGAAACTTCTTCGAAAATGTGATGAATTTGCCATACTTGGCGTGCTTCACACGACGAGAAACGCTCACAGTGACCGTTTTGTCCATTGCTGAACTAGTGACTACACCAGTTCGCTCTTTGCGGAGGTTGCGTTGATTTTCCATCGACCTCAATTATTTGCCTTGACGGTTAGTGACTTCCGTGGACAAGCGTGCCACGACTTTGCGCGTTGCCTGGATCACCATAGGGTTCTCCATAGGGCTGATGCGGTGCTTGCGCTGCATATCAGCCAATTCCTTCTTGACAGATGTCAATTGGTTCATCAATTCTTCCTGAGACAGGTTTTGAATTTCTTTCATTTTCATGGCGCTCAGGAATTAGGCTTTTACCAAATCACGACGGGTAACCAACTTTGTCTTCACAGGTAGCTTCTGCGCAGCGAGGCGCAATGCTTCTACCGCGATATCCTCGGGTACTCCATCTAATTCAAACAACATGCGGCCTGGGCGAATTACGGCTGCGTAGTATTCTACACCACCTTTACCCTTACCCATACGTACTTCCAACGGCTTCTTCGTGATAGGCTTGTCTGGGAACACACGGATCCACAACTGGCCCTCACGCTTCATGTAACGTGTAGCGGCAATACGAGCGGCTTCAATTTGGCGAGCGGTCATCCAAACCTCTTCGAGAGATTTGATGCCATAGGAACCGAAAGCTAGTGTGGCACCACGTTGGGCTACGCCCTTCATTTTACCTTTAAAAGTCTTGCGGTATTTGGTTCTTTTCGGCTGTAACATGATCTAACTCCGAATTAGGCTTTGCGATTGTTAGGACGGCGACGAGCTGGACCACGACCAGGTGCACCTGCACCAGGGCCAGTAGCATTTGGACGCTTTGATGCACCCAAAACATTGGTCAAGTCACGCTTGCCGTAAACTTCTCCCTTCATGATCCAAACTTTGATACCGATACGGCCATAGGTCGTATGCGCTTCAGAGATATGGTAATCGATGTCCGCACGGAATGTGTGGAGGGGAGTACGTCCTTCTTTGAACTTCTCAGAACGCGCGATCTCCGCTCCGTTCAATCGACCGCTCAACTGGACTTTAATTCCTTCAGCACCCATGCGCATGGTAGAACCCATGGACATTTTCACGGCGCGGCGGAAAGAGATACGACCTTCGATTTGACGTGCAATTGAATCAGCCACCAACTTCGCATCCAACTCAGGACGCTTGATTTCGTGGATGTTGATTTGAACGTCTTTCTTAGTCAACTTCTTGAGCTCCTCACGAAGCTTGTCTACTTCTGTACCGCCTTTACCGATGATCACACCTGGACGAGCCGTAGCGATCGTAACCGTTACCAACTTAAGCGTACGCTCAATGATGATGCGAGATACGTTCGCACGTGAAAGACGTGCGTAGAGGTATTTACGAATAGCTGCATCTTCAGCGATTTTGTCACCGTAGTTACGGCCACCGTACCACTGAGAGTCCCAACCGCGGATGAAACCGAGGCGATTGCCGATAGGATTTGCTTTTTGTCCCATTATTTAGCTTCGTTTACTTCGGTTACTTCAGGAGCTACATGTGCTTCGCCTACCACCAGTGTTACGTGGTTTGAACGCTTGCGCACACGGTGAGCACGTCCTTGAGGAGCCGGCTGAACACGCTTCAACATGCGGCCGCCATCTACGTTGATCGTTTGAACAATCAAGTTCGCTTCGTCCATAGAAGCGCCTTCGTTTTTGGATTGCCAGTTGCTGAGCGCAGAAAGGAGCAATTTCTCCAAACGGATCGATGCTTCCTTGCCGCTGTGCTTCAACACATAGAGAGCTTTGGACACTTCCATACCACGAACCATGTCCGCCACAAGGCGCATTTTACGTGGAGAAGTGGGGCAGTTATTCAATTTAGCCATGGCCACGCTCTTGCGGGCTTCTTTCATAGCTTCTGCCGATAGATGTTTACGTTTTCCCATGGCTTCTTATCGTTTACCCTTATCCTTCTTTCCAGCGTGACCGCGGAATGTTCGTGTTGGGGCGAATTCACCGAGCTTGTGGCCGACCATATTCTCTGTTACGAAAACAGGAATAAATGTCTTACCGTTATGTACGGCGATAGTTTGTCCGACGAAATCGGGGCTGATCATGGAAGCGCGAGACCAGGTCTTTACCACAGTCTTCTTGCCAGCTTCTACATTCTCCATGACACGCTTCTCAAGCTTGTAATGGATGTAGGGTCCTTTTTTTAGTGAACGTGCCATCGCTTATTTCTTGCGTTTTTCAATGATGTAGCGGTTGCTTGCCTTCTTCGGCGTACGCGTCTTGTATCCCTTCGCAGGAATTCCATTGCGTGAACGTGGGTGTCCACCTGATGAACGACCTTCACCACCACCCATTGGGTGATCGACCGGGTTCATAGCTACACCACGCGTGCGGGGACGACGACCTAACCAACGGCTACGTCCGGCCTTACCGCTTTCCACCTGCTGGTGGTCGCTGTTCGATACAACGCCTACCGTTGCCATGCATTCCACAAGAATCATACGCGTCTCCCCTGAAGGCATCTTCAAGGTGGCATACTTTCCGTCACGTGCAGCCAACTGAGCAAAAGCACCCGCAGAGCGTGCGATAATGCCACCCTGACCTGGGCGAAGTTCAATGTTGTGGATGATGGTACCCAATGGAAGTTCAGACAACTTCATGCAGTTTCCTACTTCTGGAGCTGATCCTGTTCCTGAAACGATGGTTTGATCCACCTTCAGGCCATTCGGAGCAATGATATAACGCTTCTCACCATCTGCGTACACCACCAAAGCGATGAATGCAGAACGGTTGGGATCGTATTCAATTGTTTTAACCGTTGCGGGGATGCCAAACTTTTCACGCTTGAAATCCACAATACGATAGCGCTGCTTTGCACCGCCACCCATGTATCGCATGGTCATTTTACCCGTGTTGTTGCGACCGCCGCTGCGCTTCTTAGGAGCCGTCAAAGACTTCTCAGGAGCTGTGGCTGTGATCGCAGCATAATCATTCACGGAGCGAAAACGCTGACCCGGAGTGATTGCTTTTAGTTTACGTACGCCCATGATGCTTAGAGATTACCGTAGATGTCGATGGATTCACCAGAACGCACATCCACAATCGCCTTTTTGAAAGAAGACTTCTTGCCTTCCAACATGCCTGCTTTCGTGTAACGCACAATGTGCTTAGCAGGAACGATAATGGTGCGAACGTTTTCCACGTTCACGTTGTACGCAGCCTCTACGGCCTTTTTAATTTCAACCTTATTGGCTTTCTTATCTACGACGAAGGTGTAGCGATTCCGCTCCTCAGCGCTGGCTGAGGCCTTCTCCGTGATGACGGGACGAATCAGAATGCTTTCCATTATTTCGTAGTTAATGCCGTTTGAATTTTCTCAATTGAGCCCTCTGTCAGGATCAACGTGCCACCGTTCAAAATTGAATAAGTATTTAGTTCTGAAGCAGTTACAACATTTGACCCCTCAAAATTGCGGGAGGACAAATATACATTTTTATCTGCCTCAGCCAACACTACAGTGGATTTCTTTCCGCTGAGCCCCAGGGCCTGCAATACCTGGAGGTACTGCTTAGTCTTTGGTGCTTCGAAGCTAAGGTTCTCAACCACAATCACTTGCTCCTCCTTTAACAAGGATGAGAAGGCTGATTTACGGGCTAAAGTCTTTAACTTTTTATTTAGTTTGAAGCCATATTCGTGAGGAACCGGTCCAAAGACACGACCACCACCACGATACAAAGGCGACTTCATGCTACCGTGACGTGCGCCACCGGTACCTTTCTGCTTGTGAAGCTTCTTGGTCGTGCGAGAAATCTCGGCACGCTCCTTCGCCTTGTGTGTACCCTGACGCTGATTGGCCAAGTACTGCTTCACGTCCAAATACATGGCGTGCTCATTGGGCTCGATGCCGAAAACGTCATCACTCAGGATCGCCTTGCGACCTGTGTCTTCACCCAGTTGATTGACAATGCGCAATTCCATTATTTCTCAACAATTACGAGCGACTGCTTTGCTCCGGGGACTGACCCCTTCACCACTAGCAAATTCTGCTCTGTGTCAATTTTCAAAACTTGAAGGTTCTGGATCTTCACACGATCTACACCCATTCGGCCACCCATGCGGGTGCCTTTGAATACACGTGAGGGATCTGAACCAGCACCGATAGAACCTGGTGCGCGGAGACGGTTGTGCTGACCGTGGGTGCTTTGTCCTACCCCAGCGAAGCCGTGGCGACGAACAACCCCTTGGAAGCCCTTACCTTTTGTCGTTCCAACGATATCCACGAACTCACCTTCTTCAAACATCTCGACCGTCAAGACATCTCCAAGGCTTACTGCGCCTTCAGCGAAATCTTTGAATTCGACATATTTCTTCTTGGCGGTGGTATTCGCCTTGTTGGCATGGCCGGCGGCAGCTTGGACAGGGTTCTTTTGATCCCCAAATCCGATCTGCACGGCTGCGTAACCATCGACATCTTCTGTTTTCAATTGGGTAACCACACAGGGTCCCAATTCGATGACCGTACACGGCTGGTTTTTACCATCCGCGTCGAAGATGCTGGTCATTCCGATTTTCTTGCCAATTAGTCCAGGCATGATTTCAATTGGAATTGATTAAACTTTGATTTCTACTTCAACACCGCTGGGAAGTTCCAGCTTCATCAAGGCATCGATCGTCTTGCTCGAAGACGAGTAGATGTCCAACAAACGCTTGTAGCTTGATAACTCAAACTGCTCACGGGCTTTCTTGTTTACGTGTGGAGAACGCAGTACCGTGTAGATACGCTTGTTCGTAGGAAGGGGAATGGGACCGTTAACAACCGCCCCAGTGCTCTTCACTGTTTTCACGATTTTCTCTGCACTCTTGTCGACGAGCATGTGGTCATACGACTTGAGTTTGATGCGAATTTTCTGGCTCATAACTTGAAAAAGACTTATTTGCTACCCTTAACTTTCTCGATCACCGCTTCAGCAATGCTAGAAGGCGTCTCAGCATAGTGGCTAAACTCCATGGAGGAGCTACCACGACCTGAAGTGATCGTACGCAAAGTGGTTACATATCCAAACATTTCACTCAAAGGCACTTTGGCACGAACCACAGAATCTCCGTCCTTCGTATCCATACCTTCAACGATACCGCGGCGCTTGTTCAAGTCACCGACGACGTCACCCATCGAAGACTCAGGCATCACGACCTCCATCTTCATCATAGGCTCTAAAATCACTGGACGTGCCTTCTTGCCTGCCTCACGGAAGCCAATTTTTGCAGCCAATTCGAAAGACAAGGAGTCCGAATCCACCGGGTGGAAAGAACCGTCCGTCAAGGTCACCTTCATGGTGTCAATGGCATATCCTGCCAAAGGACCATTGTTCATGGCATCCTTGAAGCCTTTTTCTACCGCAGGGACAAATTCACGAGGGATGTTACCACCCTTGATCTGATTGTCAAACTGAAGTTGACCAGTAAAGTCTTCGTCGGCAGGACCGATGCTGAAGACAATGTCCGCGAACTTACCGCGACCACCTGTTTGCTTCTTGTACACCTCACGGTGATTGTATGCCTGGGTAAGTGCCTCTTTGTATTGAACTTGAGGTGCACCCTGGTTACACTCCACCTTGAACTCACGCTTCAAGCGATCCACGATGATTTCCAAGTGCAATTCACCCATACCAGAGATAACCGTTTGGCCCGTCTCTTCGTCTGTGTGTACACGGAAGGTGGGATCCTCCTCAGCCAACTTAGCCAAGGCCATACCCAACTTATCTACGTCTGCTTGGGTCTTAGGCTCAACTGCCAAACCGATTACAGGCTCGGGGAAGCTCATAGATTCCAATACGATAGGACGCTTTTCGTCACATAAGGTGTCACCCGTACGGATGTCCTTAAATCCAACGCCTGCGCCAATGTCGCCCGCCTCGATCATCTCGATGGGGTTCTGCTTATTGGAGTGCATTTGGAAGATGCGAGAAATACGCTCCTTATTGCCCGTACGCATGTTCTTGGTGTACGAACCGGCGTCAATCTTTCCAGAGTATACGCGGAAGAAACACAAACGACCTACGAAAGGATCTGTAGCAATCTTGAACGCCAAAGCCGAAAACGGCTCTTCTGGGTCAGGCTTGCGGACTTCTTCTTGCTCAGTGTCAGGGTTTGTACCTGTGATGGCTTCCACATCTACTGGAGAAGGCATGTAAGACATCACCGCATCCAACATGGTCTGTACTCCCTTGTTCTTGAAGGCAGAGCCACAAAGAACTGGAGTGATTTTTTGAGCGATGGTCGCCTTGCGGATGGCATCAACCAATTCCTCACGCGTGATGCTGTCAGGATTGTCAAAGAACTTCTCCAACAAGTTATCATCGAATTCTGCTACGGCCTCAACCAACTTTTCACGGTATTCTGCCACGGTGTCTACCAGGTCAGCAGGAATATCGATCACTTTGTAGGTCATGCCCTGAGTAGCATCGTCCCAAATGATGGCTTCATTGTCCAACAAGTCAACAACACCTTGGAATTCTGTCTCCGCACCAATAGGTACTTGAAGAGGAATCGGGTTGCCTTTCAACTTCTCGTCGATTTGGCGAACTACATTAAAGAAATCAGCGCCGGTACGGTCCATTTTGTTGACGAAAGCGATACGAGGCACGTTGTACTTCGTTGCTTGACGCCATACGGTCTCCGTCTGAGGCTGAACGCCACCTACGGCGCAAAGCAATGCAACGGCACCGTCCAATACACGCAGTGAGCGCTCCACTTCAACCGTAAAGTCAACGTGTCCAGGGGTGTCGATGATATTGATCTTGTATTCTTGGGTGTTCGCCACATCCTTACCTTGGTTGGTAGGGAAGCGCCAGAAACATGTAGTTGCCGCAGAGGTAATGGTGATTCCGCGCTCCTGCTCCTGAACCATCCAGTCCATGGTCGCAGCACCGTCGTGAACTTCACCAATCTTGTGGCTAACTCCAGTGTAATAAAGAATACGCTCAGTGGTAGTCGTTTTGCCCGCATCGATGTGGGCCATGATACCAATGTTTCGTGTGAATTTTAAATCGCGCTTAGACATGATATCTTTTTTTAGAAACGGAAATGTGAGAAGGCTTTGTTCGCCTCAGCCATTTTGTGAACGTCCATACGCTTCTTCACTGCAGCACCTTCTTCCTTGGCAGCTGCCATGATTTCACCAGCAAGCTTTGCAGCCATGCTCTTTTCATTGCGACCACGCGCATATCCAATCATCCATTTCATCGCCATGGAGATTTTGCGCTCTGGGCGGATTTGTTGAGGAATCTGGAACGTAGAACCACCTACACGGCGGCTACGAACTTCCACATGAGGCATTACATTGGTCAAAGCCGTCTTCCACTGCTCTAAACCGTTGGCTTCGCCAGACTTTTCAGAAACGAGGTCGATTGCTTCGTAGAAGATGGCATAGGCCGTCGACTTCTTGCCGTCGTACATCAAATTGTTCACGAAGCGGGTTACCAAGGGATCGTTGAAACGTGGATCCGGTAATAGGGGGCGCTTCTTAGCACGCGTCTTTCTCATGGTTTCCTATTATTTTTTGACTTTGGGTCGTTTTGCACCATACTTCGAACGGCGCTGCATGCGACCATTCACACCGGCGGTATCCAAGGCACCACGAACGATGTGGTAACGGACACCTGGCAAGTCTTTCACACGGCCGCCGCGCACAAGCACGATGGAGTGTTCCTGAAGGTTGTGACCTTCTCCGCCGATGTAGGCGTTGACTTCATTCCCGTTGGTTAGGCGCACACGGGCAACCTTACGCATCGCGGAATTCGGCTTCTTAGGAGTAGTTGTGTAAACCCGCGTACACACGCCGCGGCGTTGAGGGCAAGAGTCCAGCGCTGCTGACTTGCTCTTCTTTTCTAATTTGACTCGGCCCTTACGGACGAGCTGCTGAATGGTAGGCATTCTTGTTAATTGTGTTGGTTGTCGTCGCTACAATAATATACACCCCTAGTTTTTAGGGGACTGCAAATGTAGACCTTTTTTCCCTACCAATCATTCTGATTTTATTGCAGTTTTCAAACTTTTTCATCGCATCGCCAAACGCTACCTTTGGAACCCTTCCATGTCCAGTTATTTATCCGCCCTCAATTCGGTCCAACAGCAAGCTGTCCAACAGACGGAGGGTCCTGTTATGGTCATTGCTGGTGCGGGGTCAGGAAAGACCCGGGTACTGACGTATCGAATTGCCTACCTCATGGAGAAAGGCGTCGATCCATTTAACATCCTCTCCCTCACCTTCACCAACAAGGCGGCTCGAGAAATGAAGGGGCGTATTGAGGCGCTTTTGGGCGGTACAGAAGCCAAGAATTTATGGATGGGAACCTTTCACTCGGTTTTCGCGCGCATCCTTCGGATTGAGGGCCATCGCCTGGGCTACCCTTCCAATTATACCATCTACGACAGCGAAGACGCACAAAAAGTGATTGCAGGGCTGATCAAGGAGAGGGATTTGGATAAGGATATTTATAAAGTGAAGGGGGTCGCTGGCCGAATCTCATCCTATAAGAACAATTTGATCACCCCCAAAGCGTACCAAAGCCGCGCCGACCTGCAGGAAGCGGATGCTTCGGCGCGGATGCCCAAACTAGGGGAACTGTACGCCGCCTACATGGAAAAGTGCTTCCGCGCTGGGGCCATGGACTTTGATGACTTGCTCCTCAAAACGAATGAGCTCTTTATTAAGTTTCCCGAGGCACTCGCTCGCTACCAAGAGCGCTTCAAGTATATCTTGGTGGACGAGTACCAGGATACGAACCACTCGCAATATCTGATTGTCAAAGCCCTCGCCTCCCGCTTTGAGAACCTCTGTGTGGTGGGGGATGATGCACAGAGTATTTATGCCTTCCGCGGGGCCAATATTCGAAACATTCTCAATTTCCAAAAAGATTATTCGGACGCGAAGCTGTTCAAATTGGAACAAAACTACCGGAGCAGTCAGTGCATTGTGGAGGCCGCAAATTCGCTCATCAAGCACAATCAAGATCAATTGGAGAAAAATGTTTGGACTGAAAACCCAAAAGGCGAGCGCATTGTGGTCCACAAAAGTGTTTCTGATGCCGATGAGGGCAATTACGTAGCCCAGACGATATGGGAATTGAATATGCGCGAGCACATGCCGCATGATCAGTTTGCCATTTTGTACCGCACGAATGCGCAATCACGCGCTTTTGAAGATGCTTTCCGTCGAAGGAACATTCCGTATCGGATTTTTGGCGGCCTTTCATTTTATCAGCGCAAAGAAGTCAAAGATCTCATGGCGTATGTGCGCCTAACGGTCAATCCAAAGGACGAGGAAGCGTTTCGCCGTGTAATCAACTTGCCTGCGCGGGGGATTGGTGATACGACGCTTGCCCGTTTGACGATCGCTGCCAATGAGCGCAATGCGAGTCTTTGGGATGCCGCAGCGCATGCCGGGGAATGGAATGTCAACATCAACAAGCCTACGCAGGAGCGACTTTTGGCATTCATTGATCTCGTAAAGTCCTACCAAATCATTGCGGAGCAAAAGGATGCCTTTGATGTCGTAGAGCATATTGCCCGAAGTAGCGGCTTGATTAAGATGCTCTCAGATGACAAAACACCAGAAGGCATTTCCCGCTATGAAAACGTTCAAGAATTGCTGAACGGGATAAAAGATTTTGTGGAGCAACAACAGCAGGTGGAAGATGGCGATCCCAGTTTAGGCGCCTTCTTGCAAGATGTGGCCCTTTTGACGGATGCTGATCGCCCCGACGACGATGACCGCCCAAAAGTGAACCTCATGACCATTCATTTGGCGAAGGGCTTGGAATTTCCCGCCGTCTTTGTGGTCGGCATGGAGGAGAATTTATTTCCTTCTATGATGTCCATGGGATCGAGGTCGGACTTGGAAGAGGAGCGTCGTCTATTTTACGTGGCGCTGACCCGGGCAGAAAAGCGGGCCTTTTTGACCTATGCCCATGTCCGATATCGCTGGGGAAAACTGATCGACTGCGAACCTAGTCGCTTCCTGGAAGAATTGGACGAGGCGCACTTAGAAATCCATGTTCCTGAGTTTCAGCCGAGCTATTCTGTACCCCAAGAATTGCGTGATGCCTTTGATGTACCTTCGGGGCGGCAGCGCAGCGGTGTGCGGAGCTCAGCTCGCCCTGCGAAGCCGGCGGAACGACCGAGCTCTCCCCCTCCTGCTCCAGTCCGCTTTCGCCGACCTACTGCCTTAAAACCCTTGCAGCAAGCAGCGGCCTCTTCTGGAAATAGCCAGCACGCTTTAGACTTGGACTTAGCGGTTGGATTGCGGGTGGTTCATGACCGATTTGGCATCGGGAAAGTGACCGAATTAACCGGGGATGGCACCGAGCGAAAAGCCACTATTGTATTTGATAACGCTGGAGAGAAAAAATTGCTCCTCAAGTTTGCTAAATTGCAGCTACTATCATGATTGAAACATCTCAAATTGCCGCATTGGCATTGGACTATAACACGGACCGGGAGGACTTGCGTATGCCCGAATATGGGCGCCACGTGCAGTCCATGATTGAATACTGCATTACCCTTCCAGACCGTGAACACCGGACCAAGGTGGCCAATAGTATTATTGATGTCATCGGCAACCTGAACCCGGGATTGCGGGACAATCCAGATTACCGGCACAAATTGTGGGACCATCTCTTCGTGATGTCCAATTTTGAGCTGGATGTAGACTGTCCGTATCCTACGCCAACTCGAGAGAAGTTGAGTGGAAAGCCGGACGCTGTCCCCTACCCTCAGAAGAGTCGGAGTCACCGCTATTACGGCAATATTTTGCAGAATCTTATCTCTACGGTATCCGCCATGGATGCTTCCGAAGAGCGCGATGCAATGGAATTGGACATTGCCAATCAGATGAAGCGCGCCTACCTGTCTTGGAATAAGGACAATGTGGATGATGCCGTTATTTATGCGGAATTGCGCACCCTGTCTGCAGGCCGCTTGGGCCAAGAGAAATCGACCCTCTCAGTAAATCGCGGAGTAGTCTCTCAAAACGCCCCCTTGCATACCCGCACGAAGAAAAAGGCGAAGCCCAACTTCAAACGGAAGACCAATTTTAAACGCAAATAATCCCTAGTTCCTGTGTCAAGTTTTAAAATCAAAGGGGGACTTCGCCTCCAAGGCGATGTGCATCCGCAAGGGGCCAAAAACGAAGTTTTGCAGATCCTCTGCGCCGTATTGTTAACGGAAGAGACCGTTCGCGTTTCTAATATTCCGGATATCGTCGACGTGAACAAGTTGATCGAGATTTTGGGAGACTTTGGCGTCGCAGTGACCAAGCATGGGCATGGCGATTATAGCTTCTGTGCGAAGGAGGTTGATGTCAACTTTCTTTTTTCGGACACCTACAAGAAAAAAGGGGCATCCCTCCGCGGCTCTATCATGCTGGTGGGTCCACTTTTGGCCCGATTCGGAAAGGGATATATTCCCAAGCCAGGGGGCGATAAGATTGGTCGTCGCCGCCTAGATACCCACTTTTTGGGTTTCATGAAACTCGGGGCTGAATTCAAATACGAAGAGAATTCGCATTTCTACGGAGTGGAAACTCCCGCGGGCGGACTTCAAGGGGCCTACATGCTTTTGGACGAAGCCTCCGTCACCGGAACTGCCAATATTGTAATGGCTGCTGTCCTCACCCCAGGCACCACCACGATCTACAACGCTGCCTGCGAACCGTATCTACAACAGCTGTGCAGCATGCTCGTCCGCATGGGTGCAAATATTGAAGGGATCGGCTCCAACCTCTTGACGATTCATGGCGTGGAGCGCCTCGGAGGCACGGAGCATCGTTGCTTACCGGACATGATTGAAATTGGTTCATGGATTGGTCTCGCCGCAATGACGCGGAGCGCCTTGACCATCAAGAATGCAGGGGTGGCTCATTTGGGAGTCATTCCGGAGGTATTCAAGAAATTGGGCATTCAATTGGATATTCAAGGGGACGACATTCACATTCCTGCGCAAGAGTCGTATGAAATTGGTGCCTATCTGGATGGCTCCATGGTTACCGTGGCCGACGCTCCTTGGCCCGGCTTCACCCCGGATTTGTTGAGTATCGTACTTGTGACCGCCACACAGGCAAAGGGCTCGGTACTCATCCACCAAAAGATGTTTGAAAGCCGCCTCTTCTTTGTGGACAAACTCATTGATATGGGGGCCCAAATCATCTTGTGTGACCCGCACCGCGCCACGGTCATCGGGCTTGACCGCAAAGTGCCTTTGCGTGCCACCACGATGACCTCACCGGATATTCGTGCAGGTATCGCCTTATTGATTGCTGCACTCTCCGCGGAGGGCACGAGCACCATTCACAACATCGAGCAAATAGATCGCGGGTATGAGCGCATTGACGAACGTCTTCGCGCGCTTGGTGCCCAAATTGAACGCATTTCAGCCTAACTTGTACCCCACTATGAAATACTCTGTTTTTACCCTTCTTCTCGCTAGTGCTTTGGTTTGGACCGCTAGCCGGCCAGCCACGGAAAGCATGCGCCCCTCTTCTGATCTGCAATTAGCCAACATCAATGTCGGTGATCAAGCTCCTGAGATGGCCTTCCCTAATCCAAACGGGGATGTAGTGAAGTTGAGCGACTTGCGCGGAAAAGTGGTCCTGATTGATTTCTGGGCTTCATGGTGTGGTCCATGCCGCATGGAGAACCCCAATGTGGTTCGTATTTACAATGAGTACAAGGACAAGAAATACACGGCTGGTAAAGGCTTTGAGATTTATTCTGTCAGTTTGGACCAAGCCAAGGATCGTTGGGTTCAAGCGATTGAAAAGGACGGGCTCGTTTGGAGTAGTCACGTGAGTGATCTACGCGGCTGGCGGGCTCAAGGGGCTGCGTTGTATGGAGTGAACGCGATTCCCATGACCTTCCTTCTGGACGGCAATGGAAAAGTGATTGCCAAAGGACTACGCGGCGCTCAGCTCGAAGCGGCTTTGAAGTCTCTTCTTAAGTAAAGCCCGACAAAACGACCTAGCCGAGGCGCTGTCATGCGCCAAAAGGTTCGCAATCTGCCAATCTGACACCTGTTTCAGTTTGGCAGATTGTTTGCTTTTAGGGGGACTATAGTTACATCATACCATGGCAAAAGATTCCAAAAAGCACGAAACCGAGGTTCCCGAAACTGAAACTGAGCAATCAGCGGGCCCCGTAAGTCCTGAGCAAGAGGCCACCGAGGAAGCGCCTCAAAGCCACGAAGAAATCGTTCAGGAGTTAAAGGATCAGAACCTGCGTCTTTACGCCGAGTTTGAGAATTTCCGTCGCAGAAATGCCCGTGAGCGCTTGGACCTCATGGCCACGGCCAATGAAAAAGTGCTGAAAGCCATCCTGCCCATTGTGGATGACTTTGAGCGCGCTCTGAAAAATATCGCAAGCGATTCCCCCGAACGCGTCGGCATGGAGTTGATCTATACTAAACTCATGCACACGCTCAAATCCGAAGGCCTGAAGGAGATGGAATCTAGTATCGGTCAAGTGTTCGACGTGGAGACCATGGAAGCCATCACCAACATACCCGCGCCAAGTCCAGAGATGGCAGGCAAGGTGATCGATCAAATTGAAAAAGGCTACAGCCTTGGAGAAAAAATCATTCGCTATGCCAAGGTGGTAGTTGCGGACCAATCCCCCGCATGAGATGGCAAAGCGTGATTATTATGAAATACTAGGCGTGACTAAATCAGCCTCGGCTGAAGAAATCAAAAAGGCCTACCGCAAATTGGCGATTCAATACCATCCGGATAAAAACCCGGGGGACGCTGCTGCGGAAGACAAGTTCAAAGAAGCCGCTGAAGCGTACGAGGTACTTTCAAACCCCGAGAAAAAACAGAAATACGATCAATTCGGACACCAAGCATTTGGTCCCGGTGGTGGTGGCGGTTTTGGCGGTGGGATGAACATGGATGACATTTTTAGCCACTTCGGCGACATCTTTGGCGGTGGAGGTTTTGGCGGCTTTGGTGGAGGTGGTGGCCGAGGCGGCGCTGCCCGTGGAGCCAATCTTCGCGTCCGTGTCAAACTCACCTTGGAGGATATCGTTGGAGGAGTCGAAAAGAAGATTAAAATTCGCCGAGCGGTACCTGCCGAAGGATTGACATTCAAAACATGTACCGTGTGTAATGGCTCAGGTCAAATCACCCGGGTTCAGAATACCATTTTGGGCCAAATGCGAACGGCATCTGCTTGCCATGGCTGTAATGGTTCTGGTCAAATGATTGATAAGCGGCCTGACGGAGTGGGAGCCGATGGACTAGAGCGTCTAGAAGAGGTGGTCAGTGTCAAAATTCCCGCGGGAGTTCAAGATGGCATGCAGCTCCGCGTTGGAGGAAAAGGCAACCACGGACCCGTGGGAGGCCCTGCAGGCGATTTGATTGTTAGCATCGAAGAAGAGGCGCATCCCGAACTCGTGCGGGAGGGGCAGAATCTACACTATGACTTATACCTCTCTTTTCCTGATGTCGCGCTTGGCACCACAGCCGAAATCCCAACGGTCCAAGGAAAGGCGCGTATGAAGATCGAAGCAGGTACTCAGAGTGGTAAAACGCTTCGCCTCAAAGGCAAAGGCTTACCTAGCGTTGAAGGCTATGGTACGGGGGATTTGCTCGTGCACGTTTCGGTATGGACTCCAAAGTCCATCAGTGGCGAGGAAAAAGAAATGCTCGAAAAACTCCAAGCGAGTGCCCATTTCCAACCCAGCCCTGGAAAGACGGATAAGGGCTTTTTTGACCGGGTTAAAGACATGTTTCAATAGAACACATGCCGCCCCGATTCAGGAGAGCTAAAGCAAAAAAAACCCAGTCGAAACGACCGGGTTTTTTGTTTGATTTCTTGGGGCCTATATCAGGCTTAGCGCACAATCGTGACCGGTCCCCCATAGCGGAGTTCCTTGTCACAATGCAATAAAATGTAATACGTTCCAGGGGGCAATGGGTTCCCATTGACATTCGTGCCACCCCAGGTGTCGTCATAATTGTCTTGTTGGTATACTTGACCGCCCCAACGATTGAGTACGCGGAGAGTACATTGATCCCCAAAGGTGACTTCAGATAGATCTAGCACATCATTCATGCCATCCCCATTGGGCGTCATCGCATTTTGGACATTGGACAAGTCCGGCAAGGTTTGATCCGGGAGGTAATACACAAAGACAGTATCAATGCCTTGACAACCCACCGAATTCGTAACAATGGCATAGAAAGTGGTCGAATCTTGATAAGTCCAAGCCTGCGGGTCTTGCTGGCGATAATTATTGAAATAAGCTGGCTTGTCCGCAAACCAGCGATACGAAGCCCCCGATGTGACGTTCAAATAGGCCGTATCTCCGCGAGCGATCACCGTATCATTCCCTGCGAACACAGGCAGCGACCATTGCACTACATTCATCGTATCAAACGTAGTATCTGGACAGGTCTGGGAGGAAACAATGAGGCGTACGGGGTACTTGCCGGGTTGTGACCAACTCACATGTTGCACGGTATCCCCCGTGGCCCCAAAGACATTGGCTAGGCTGCCAAAATCCCATGAGAACGTGGCATCACTCGGCGTAGAGCCGCTCGCATAGAAGGTTATGTCCTGCGCTTCAAAACAGCTTTGGCCATCGTACTGGATGACATAATCTG
Organism: Cryomorphaceae bacterium; assembly: GCA_024639785.1. Lineage (GTDB taxonomy): Bacteria > Bacteroidota > Bacteroidia > Flavobacteriales > Schleiferiaceae > TMED14. The sequence continues at coordinate 158,154 of JAHEGI010000002.1, read as the reverse complement.
GCGCATCGTAGATATGGAAGCTCTCGTACACTGTATCCGTGCAAACCAAACCTGGGTTAATCACCAGCATCACGATGTATTCACCTGTGTCCGGATACGTCCAAGATGGTGAAGGTGATGAACTCGTATCCTGAGTCGTTGTGGTGTCTCCGAAGTCCCAGTAATAGGAAATCGCTCCACCGGTCTGAGCCTGGAATGGCATCGTTCGCCCTCCGCATAGGAGGCTCGGCTTTTCGATTTGTGTAAGCATGTCCGCCACTACATTGCTAACGCAATTCGTGATGTTGAACTGATAATCCCGTCGCACGGTGGACTGGAACACTCCATTACGGTATTCACTCACACAGATGCCCACTACGAACTGGCCGGTGGTATTCGCGACACCCGTGATGTATCCCGTATTGGGATCAATATTCAATGCAGGATTCCCGGGAATAGGGCTGATGCTCGTTTGAGGCGCGATAAAAGGAATTACCGCGTAGGGTGGAGCTGCCGCCGGATTTGGAGAGGCATTGCCACTAGAACCTCCATTGAGGATGTCGCAGAACTCATAATAGAGCGAATCGCCATCAGCATCTGTCGCCGAGGAATTGATGTTTTGAAAATCATTCAGGCACAATACAATCGGCGGGACAGTGGTGAATTCCGGAGAACTATTGCAGTTATCCATAGAAGGTATCTGCACAGTGTAGGTATTGCCCTTGCCACTCGCTGCGATATTTGAAATTGTCGCATTCCGGCAACAACGCTGATACGAAATAGTGTAGCCGCCTACGCGCGCTGGCAACGTCATGGTATGGACGTAATCCGCGTATTCCGTACAAATATTCGGTGGCGTCGTCAGACACGGATTTCCCGTTCCCGCGGGGACATTGATGGTCGTCCCCTTGTTTACCGTCGGGTTATAGAGCTGAGCCCCGGTGTTGTCAAAAATGGTGAACGTCACAGTATTGTCAAACTGCGCTCCGCCACTATTGCAATCGCGGTACACACGTAGCTTGATGGTGTAGTTATTGCTCCCATTGCAGGTATAGGTGATCTCTCCACCAACCAAATGCGCTGCTTGAGCGTTTTGACTGGTCCACAAGAGGCCGAAACCCAGGGCAATAATGGTTAAGAGTCTACCCATTACTCAACCACCTTGATCCATAGTTTACCTGAGTACTGACCATTTAGGCCTGAACTCTTCGCACGATCCGCTCCCTCATAGTTGCGGAATTTGAGCAAGTACACATAGTACATGTTGTTGCGGTTGTCACGGAAGACTTTGGCCGTAATTCCTTTTTTGGATAGGCTGCTCGCCATGCGCTCCGCATTGACTGCTTCGCCATAAACACCCGCGGTTACATAGTAGCCTGGTGATCCTGGTGCTACGTTGTTGGCGTATTCATCATTGCGGTAACCTTTGATGGCTCCTTCATTGTTGATGGCCCCACCATTATTCATCGACGAAGAACCTTGATCCCAAGAGCCCCCATCAGCAAAGCCATCGTTGTTGCCTCCGCCTTGGTTGCTATTTTGGTTTCCACGCAAGCCACCATTTTGAGCACCTGCCTCTTGGAGTTGCAAGCCTTCTGTTTTCCACGCTTCTTTTTGCTTTTCCAATTCGGCCACTTGCGCTGCGCCAAGTTCCTCTTTGAACTCTTCGAATCGCTCATTCAGAAGTTTCTCAGTCTCTTGGCTAGATTGGCGTTGCTTGTCTTTGAGACGCTTGATTTCCGCTTCCATGCGCTCATTGCGGTTGTTGTCACCAAACTTGTAGGATAGAATAAACTCATTAGACATACCCAAATAAGACGCATAGGTATTGGTGCTAAACTCATGGGCATAGCCCAAAGAAAGCACGGGAGTCAAATGCACCCCCGCATTGATCGTTGCAGCATAATTCGAGCGATACATAGCACCGAGGTAGCCATACTCTTTCATGTCAAACAACAAGCCCGCGTCGACTTGCGGCTTGACAAAGGCGGCTGCACGTACCGTGACCATGGGAGAAAGGACCATGCGGTCTTTCTGGATATTGATGTCATATTGGGTGCGAGCCACGTAATGACGAATCAAATGATACGCTACCGGTCCATCGTAGTTGTTACTGTAGGTGATGGTTGGATTGAGTAACTGAGGCACACTGAGGCCAAGGTTGAAGTCTGCCACACGCAAATTCACACCTAACGTCATGTCAAGCGTTCCGTTCTGATTTGCAGGGAACAAGAAGGGGTCACCTTCGTTCTTCACGCGAACAGACGCCATGTCAAAGGCGTTATTTACGTAGCCTAGCCCTACCCCCATGCTCAATGCTGAATTCTCTGAAAGCTGCGCATGATAGGCATAATTGCCATAGATACCAGAGCGGCTTACGATATCCGTTTTATCCGTGAAGGCATACACAGAATATCCAATGCGCTCTTTATTCATGGCACCATTGAAGACGAGTGCCGAAGTTTCAGGGGCACCTTCCATTCCTTGCCATTGTTGGCGGTGCATGGTGGTTAATTCGCTGAAACCATCTGCTCCTGAAGTGGCTGGATTCGTCATTTGAGGAGCGAAGAAGTAATTCGCATATAAAGGAAGCTGCTGGCCTTGTGCCAGGATGCTACCTAGAGCGAAAACAAATAGGAAAGTCTTTTTCATGGAATCAGATGCGATTAATTGCGAATAACTGTAATGGCGCCGCGGTAGCGAGGTTCCCCGTCGCAGAGCAGCAAATAGTAATACGTTCCGTCAGGAAGTGGGTCTCCGCCCGTATTGCGGCCATCCCAACCAGACATGTAGCGTCCTTCTTCATACACTCTTGATCCCCAACGATCTAGGATGACAAGATCACAGGAGTCCGCTTGAACGACTTCGGAGAGGTCAAATACGTCATTGAAGCCATCTCCATTGGGTGTGATCACATTCATGACATTGCTGATGTTGGGCAAGAGGGTCGCTGGATCAAATTGTACCACCATCATGGAATCAATACCCCAACAGCCCAGTGCACTGCGGACCTCCACGAAGTACCACGTGGTGTCGCTGGTAGGGCGGGTCTGTGCATTCGGATTGTAGGGATCACTGAAGTAGGCCGGCTTATCTGCATACCAGTAATACTGTAAACCGCCTGACGCGTTGAGTTGCACTACGTCGCCCGGCATGATGACTTGGTCAGGCCCTGCATTGGGCGTCACGACAATTTGCGTGATCTTTAACGTGTCAAAGCTGGTACAGTTATTTGCTCCAGTCGCTTCAACCACATACGTCCCTGGGTCCTTTGCATAGAAAGATACCCCAGAATACGACCCGGTAGCCCAAGTCCACTGATAGCTCAAACCGTTTCCTGTGGCACCAATCAAGACTGAATCACCGGCACAAAGTGCTAGACTATCCTTGGGGGCCACGTTAACCGTAGGAAGTGGAATCACATTCACTTGGAGCGGCGCTGTAGTAAAGTCACAACTTTCGCTGTTAATCACTAAACGGTATTGAGCCGAACCTGCAACCAAGGCAGTATCTACGATGAGGTCTGGCTGATCTTCGCCTGGAATTGCTTGCCATGTGCCCGTACTAATTGGGTATTTCACTTCCCATTGGAAGGTCCAATCATTGGTTAAGCTTGTTGCATTGCTGCGCAATAATGTGGAATCACCCGGGCAGATATCCAAGGACGCCGCACTTTGCCATGACCACATGATGTTTTCAATGAAGGTATCCGGTACCGTATCCACAAATAATTCTACACTGTAGCTGGTATCTGGACATCCTCCCGGGAACCAAGAGGTAACCAAAGAATACAATCCGGAGGAATTCGTGGTAAAGTCACGGTTAGTTGCACCGTTTATCGTCACTTTTAATGTTTGGCCAAATTGGTCGATGGAATCCTTCACCCATTGGTATGCCACACTTGTGCCCGGGGCGAATGTGGTAGGACCACGCAAGGTGATCGACTCCGTTTCGCAGAAGGCCAACGAATCTACTTGGCTGTCTTTGTCTAAAACGGTGAGGGTAAACATCCCTGTTGGGATATGGGTAATTGTTGTTTGCGGACTGTAGATATTGATGATTGTGTCCACGCTCATGACGTCACAATTTCCAGAAGATCCAGTAACGCCATAGGTTCCACTCGCAAATACCAATAAGGAATCTGATGTAGCTCCAGAAATAGCGCTACCCCCATTCGTCCAGACATAACTATCTAACCCTTTGGTGGCATACAACACAATGGTATCTCCTTCGCACATTCCCCAATCGGGTCCTCCGCTGTATAGGTTTTCAAATCCACCAATGATGGAGTCAATAGTCACCTCAGGCGCGACATTTACCGTCATTTGGATGGTATCAGACCACAAAATCGGACTGGTGGATCGAACTGCAAGACTGTAGAAATTATTCGTAGTGATCGTCACAGGAATTACCACCCAGGCATATTTCACACCCGCAGAAATCGTATCCGCTACGGTACCGGTTGGTGCTGGCGTAATGGATTGCCATTTGACAATGTCTAGCGTATCGCTCGTGGCTTGCGTAAAGGCAGCTTTCATTCCCGGTGCGAGCAATACATAGAAATCATTCGCTGCAGCCATACCCGGCGTACTGATGGTCATCGTCAGACGCAAGGAATCCCCAGTACATTTAGATAAGTTTGGTGCCTGCACCAGGTCTAGTGTTTGAGCCCCAAGAACGGTCGGGAGAAAAAACAGCAGTGCTAGGAAAAAACGGCGGAACAATGCCATGAGCAATTTGCTTTTATTAATAACAGTCAAAGGTACTGCGTAAAGCCCCAGGTTATCTGATTCCATTTATTAGCGGTGCAACGCATTGTATATCCGAATGCTCCCAATGAGATTGCGATGAAACTACAGGTATCTCATCCAGTTTATTGCGACTTTTTCACTCCCCATGGATGCAAGGCGCGATGGGTCTAGTACCTTTGGGGAATGGAGAAAAAATCCCTCTACACCCTGCTGGTTCATGGGTCAAAACGCTTTGGTCAAGCCTTAAATGGGATTTCCTTAAGCTGGGAAAGTGAATTGACTATGCGCCTTCATCTCGTCGCCATGACCGTGGTTTGCATCGCAGCCTATTTTCTGGAGGTAAGTCTATTTGAATGGATGGTCTTGTTCATTCTTTTTGGACTAGTGATGAGCATGGAATTGATGAATACAGCCGTGGAAGCCTTGTGTAATTATGTCCAGGCCGAAGATCACCCAGCAATTAAACGAACGAAGGATTTAGCCGCTGGCGCCGTCCTTGTTGCCTCCGTTTTTGCGGTGGCCATCGCCATCATTTTACTTGGTCCAAAAGTTTGGGGCCTACTTCAAGCAGCATAAGAGTACGAAATGGAATTGCGCGAAAAAATTGAGGCTGCCTTTGACGATCACAAGGCGATTTGCATCCGTCTACAGTCCGAGTATCCCAAGTACAATTGGGTTGGATTTTACTGGATGAATGATGCGGATCAACTCTTAGAATTGGGGGCCTATGTAGGGGCTTCTACAGATCATACACGTATCCCATATGGTCGGGGAATTTGCGGTCAAGTGGCTGAAAGTGGAGAGGTTTTTGTCGTTCCTGATGTCCATGCCCAAGACAACTATTTGGCTTGTTCCATCGAGACAAAATCTGAAATCGTCTTGCCCATTTACAAAGATGGAAAGCTCATCGGCCAATTAGACATCGACAGCCATGTTCGGGATGCCTTTGGCCCCAATGACCAAGCCCTCCTGGAAAAAATCTGTGAGGAAGTGGCTTCTGCGCTGGAATAGCCATCTTATTGATTGAAGCGAATGGCTTCCACGGGATCCAGTCGCGCGGCCATAGAAGCTGGGGCGAGGCCAGAAAGTAAGCCTATGGCAGCGGAGAGCAGCACGCCTGTGAGCACATTGTTTAGGCTCATCGCTAGATCGAAACCAGAAATTGCCGTGCCTACGGCCATGAGAATGGCTACCAAAACAAGCCCTGCAAGTCCTCCAACCACGGATAGCATGGTAGACTCCACCAGAAACTGGGTGAGAATAAAGCTACGCGTGGCACCCAAGGCTTTTTGGACGCCGATTTGACCCGTTCGTTCACGAACGGAGACAAACATGATATTGGCAATTCCAAATCCCCCGACGAGGATTGAAAATCCACCGATGACTGTACCTGCCATCCCGATGGCCCCAAACATGGTATCCAAGCCTTGAGAAAAGACGGAGGATTCATTCAAGGTAAAATCGTCTTCCGAAATGGGTTTTAATCGCCGAATAGCCCGCATGTGCATCCGAAGTTCTTCTTTCAATTCGAGGGTAGTAAATCCATCTTTGACTTTAGCCTGAATGGCGGAACCTCCCATCTCATCGCCCTTTAAAGCCGTAAATAAACTGGCGGGAATAATCGCTTTGGTATCGTGGCTTTGGCCGATAATGTTGGCTCCCTCTTTGGGTAAAATGCCGATGACCGTAAAACGCCGGCCAAAGGTTTGAATGGATTGCCCAATGCCTTGCCCTGAGGGAAACAGACCAGCGGCAATATCCGCTCCAAGAATAATGACATTTCGGGCGGACGTCATCTCACTTTCCGTAAAATACCGGCCCTCGGCAATGTCGAGGCTGTTCAGGGCCCCATAGTTATAGGTCACCCCATTGACTTCTACCCGTTCAACACTGGAGTTTCCCATTTTCAGCGTTTCATTGGAGCCCACGATGTAGGTCAAGGAGGCCGCTGTGCGGGGGTTGCGCGCGGTCAAACGCTTGAAGTCGGTCATCCCCACTTCGGGTCGCTGGAAATACTTCCACCAGGCATACTCGCCGCCGCCGCCGCCCCAAGGCCATTTTTGGACATAGACCACATCACTTCCAAGGCTCTCTACGGATTGTCGGATGTTGCGTTCTAAGCTGTCCACAATGGCATAAACAGCAATGATGGCGAAGATGCCAATGGTGATTCCGAGCAAGCTCAAAAATGTCCGTAATCGATTGGAAACCAGGGCCATCCAAGCAAAACGAAAGGATTCAGAAAGTAAGGCGGTTATTTTACGCATGAGCCTTGAAATTTACAAAGTCCATGCCATGGAATCCCTACCTTTGTTTTTTGATTTTTTCCATCGCTCATGTCTGCCCTCACTCCCGTCCGTTCTGCCCTGATTTCCGTCTTCCACAAAGATGGGCTCGCCCCCATTCTCCATGCCTTGCACAAGGAAGGGGTAGTCCTGTACTCAACCGGTGGAACTCAAGCATTTATCGAGGAACAGGGCTTGTCATGCGTGGCCATTGAGGAGGTCACAGGCTTTCCAAGCATATTGGATGGCCGAGTAAAGACCTTACACCCGAATGTTTTTGGAGGAATCCTATGGCGTCGTGCTAATCCTGAGGATCAAAAGACGGTCACGGAACGACAAATTCCGAGTTTTGACATGGTCATTGTGGACCTCTACCCTTTTGAGGATACGGTCGCATCCGGAGCCTCCGAATCGGATATCATCGAAAAAATTGACATTGGGGGCATTTCGCTTATTCGCGCTGGAGCCAAAAACTTTCACGACGTGTGGATGGTCTCTTCTCGGAACGAGTATGCTGAAGTGCTAGACCTTTTGACAAGCCAAGGGGCGAAGACCACCTTGGCGCAGCGCAAAGCATTTGCTGGGCGCAGCTTTCAAGTTAGCAACCACTACGATGGCGCGATCAGTGCCTGGTTTGCCGGGGAATTCAAGCCCTTCCCTGGTTTGAATGGCGAACGCAGGGCGCTCCGCTACGGCGAAAATCCCCATCAGCCGGCTTGGTTCATTGGCAATCTCGACGAGTTGTTTATCCAACACAATGGAAAAGAACTGAGCTACAACAATTTGTTGGATATCGACGCCGCGATGCTCTTCTGCGCCGAGGGCGGTGAAGACCCCACCGTGGCCATCATTAAGCACAACAACGCCTGCGGCATGGCTTCAGCGGATACCTTAAGCCAAGCCTGGGATCGCGCATTGGCCGCAGACCCTGTTTCGGCATTTGGAGGTGTGATCGCATGCAACGAAACCATCGATGAAGAAACGGCCGCCAAGATGAATGATTTATTCTTTGAGGTAGTCATCGCTCCATGGTATAGTGTTGCCGCATTGGAGATCTTGAAGAGCAAGAAAAACCGCATCATCCTGGAAAGTCAGCCCTGCGAATGGCCTCAGCATTTGGTGCGATCCACCTTGAATGGGGTGCTGCTCCAAGCGCGTGACAGCCACCGCGACAGCGAAGCCGATTTGACGGTAGCTACCAAGCGTGCGCCTTCCGCCCAAGAAGTGGATGACCTGCTTTTTGCTTCGGCGGTATGCAAGCACACCAAGAGCAATACCATCGTCTTTGCCAAAGATCGCCAACTCATCGCCAGCGGCACAGGACAAACATCACGCGTCGATGCACTAAAGCAAGCAATCCAAAAGGCAGAATCTTTTGGAATTTCACTCGAAGGAGCCGTCATGGCCTCCGATGCATTTTTTCCTTTCCCAGATTGTGTCGAAATTGCATACGAAGCTGGCATTAGAGCAGTTATACAACCAGGAGGATCCATCAAAGACCAATTGAGTACCGACTACTGTGACTCAAAGGACATGGCGATGGTGATGACTGGAATTCGCCATTTTAAACATTGATACCTGATACCTATGGGACTGTTTGATTTTTTAACCTACGACATCGCGATTGACCTCGGAACGGCCAATACGCTGATTATTCATAACGACAAGGTGGTTGTTGATGCACCGTCCATCGTGGCCATGGACCGCACAACCAACGCTATCCTCGCCATCGGCCACGAAGCGATGCAAATGCACGGCAAAACCCACGAGAACATCCGTACCGTTCGGCCATTGAAGGATGGTGTCATTGCCGATTTTGTGGCATCAGAACACATGATCCGCGAGATGATCAAGAGTATTCCAGTCCTAAAAAACAAGTGGCTCACTCCTTCGTTGCGCATGGTGATCTGTATCCCATCAGGAATTACCGAAGTGGAGAAACGCGCGGTTCGCGACTCCGCGGAGCATGCCAACGCCAAAGAAGTATATCTCATTCACGAACCGATGGCTGCGGCTATCGGTATTGGTGTGGACGTTTTGGAACCTAAGGGTAACATGATTATCGACATCGGCGGGGGTACTACGGAGATTGCGGTAATGGCATTAGGTGGAATCGTCTGTGATAAGAGCGTGAAAGTGGCAGGTGACGTGTTTACCAACGATATCGCCTACTACATGCGCTCGCAGCACAACCTTTATGTTGGGGAGCGCACCGCTGAGATGATCAAAATCAACGTCGGCGCGGCCATTGAAAACCTCAGTTCTCCACCTGATGACATGAGCGTTCAGGGTCGTGACTTAATCACAGGCAAACCCAAGCAGGTGGACATTTCTTACAAGGAAATTGCGCGTGCTCTTGACAAATCCTTGACTCGTATCGAAGACTCTGTCATAGAAGCCCTTTCGATGACGCCCCCTGAACTTTCTGCAGACATCTATAACTCTGGAATCTACATGGCGGGCGGTGGCTCCATGCTGCGCGGACTGGATCAGCGTATTTCTGCCAAGACCGATCTTCCCGTCTATGTCGCTGAGGATCCGCTTCGAGCTGTTGTCCGCGGAACGGGCATCGCGCTGAAGAACTTGGAGAAATACCGGACCCTTTTGATGCGTTAATCCCATGCGGAACGTCCTGCGCTTTTTTCTGCGCTACCGCCTCATACTTCTCTTACTGGTATTCCAGTTTGGCGGTTTGGCGTTGACGTACCGAGAATCCCCCATGCATACGTCCATGTATTGGTCTCGTGTGCTCGAAAGTCAGGCCCGTTGGAATTCCACAATCGATGGTTGGAATGATTATTTCGACTTGGCCCAAGACAACGAAAGCCTACGTGCCGAAAATGCCAGGCTTCGGCACCAACTCAGCCAACCGCAAGCGCGACCCGTCAATGCCGTGGACAGCAACCAATTCGAATGGGTATCCTCGGAGGTTATTTACTCCACCTCTCAGTTGTTAAACAATGTCTTGATTCTCAATCGAGGCAGTGACGATGGCATTACCGTCGGCCAAGGGGTCCTATCTCCTCTAGGGGTCTTGGGCGTCGTCAGTCAAACGAGTCCGCATTTCGCCAAGGTCGTATCCTTACTGCACAGCGAGTCTCGAATTTCAGGCACCGCGAAGCACTCAGGCCATTTTGGAACGATCCTCTGGCATGGAGGTGCCGCAGATGAAGTCCAGTTTGAGGACATCCCCCTTGAGGCCCAATTGCAATTGGGCGATACGGTCGTGACGGACGCCCGTTCAGCCATTTTTCCAGAAGGATGGCCTATCGGGATGGTGATCGCGGTAGAATCAGACTCCTCCTCATTTACTCAGTCCGCCCGCTTGAAAATGTGGGGTGGCGTGAGCAGGCAACAAGCCGCCTATGTAGTCAAGAATACCTTGATGGATGAACAGCGATCATTACTAGCCCCATGAGACATTGGCAGCTTTGGGCAATTTGGTCCCTTTCTCTCCTGCTCTTTCAGAGTTTTATACTCAGTCAAGTGCAAGTCTATGGCTATCTGAATCCATACCTCTATATTTTGGTCCTTCTCCTAGCTCCGGCCACATGGAGCCGAATGAATCTACTCATCATTGGTTCGCTACTTGGCGCGTGGATGGACTTTCAAATGCACAGTGGCGGCATGCACTTGATGGCAACCAGTTTGGTCGCCTATTTCCGCCCGCAACTCTTGGCCTCCGTCTTGCCCCGTGCCGCGGAAGAGGATTTAGGTTTCACCATGGGCGACATGGGTGCGGGCAAATGGCTTGTTTACACGGGACTTGCTACGTTGGTGCATCACTCCTACCTGTTTGCGGTGGATGCTCATGGCCTCTATGCTATTGGCGGCTACCTCTGGCGCACCATTCTATCCGCGGGGACCACGACGATGTTGATGTATTTAGCGGGAGCACTCATGAAACCTAGTGGGAAGCGATGAAGCGCACCTCTTTGTACTTCTTTCTGCTATTGGGCGCTACGGCCATCTTTATTGCCCGCCTTTTTTACATCCAGCTGATTGATGATCGCTATACCCTCAATGCAGCCAACAATGCCCAGCGCATTGAAAAAGTGTTCGCTCCGCGCGGAGTAATGCTGGATCGAAATGGACAGGTCATGGCTTCCAACCAAATCGCCTATGATGTCGAGGCGACCCCGCGGCTCATGCATGATATTGATACACTCAAGCTCGCACAACTGCTTGGGGAGGAACCAAATCGGCTTCAACGTGCACTTCAGAAGGCAATGGTCTATTCGCCGTTTCGACCGAGCGCCATTTTGCGCGGACTGACGGCGAACGACTATGCGCGGATCCAAGAAGAAATTTCATTCTATCCCGGGATTCATCTGCGTCGCAGAATACTGCGTAAGTATATCACTCCGACGGGCGGAAATGTGTTGGGCTATGTTTCTGAAGTCAATGACTATCTACTGAGTCGAAAGCCTGAATATGAACTTGGGGACTATATCGGAATATCAGGTATTGAAGCTAGCTATGAAGAAGCGCTTCGCGGCCAAGCGGGTCGACGCTACATTACCGTGGACAACCTCAACCGAGATGTAGGTCCTCTACAAGAAGGGAAATACGATCAAAAACCTATTCCGGGAGAAAACCTCACGCTCACCTTGGATGCCACTTTGCAGGCCTACGGAGAGTTGCTCATGTCTGGAAAGCGTGGTTCCATTGTCGCCATTGAACCTACTACGGGGGAAATTCTCGCATTGGTCAGCGCACCGAATTATGACCCGAATGCATTGGTTGGTCGCTACCGCTCTCGGAACTATTCCCGACTCTATACTGACTCCATCAATAAACCGTTGTATGACCGCGGCATCCTCGCCGAATATCCCCCGGGATCTCCGTTTAAAGTCATCAATGCCCTTATTGCCTTGCAAGAAGGGGTCGTGAGTCCGACTACCCAATACACTTGTGTGGACGGCTATCATTTTGGACGCTTGCATGTGGGCTGCCATTGTAAAGCGGGAACTCTGGATTTGCGTGGCTCCATTTCTAAGTCTTGTAATAATTATCACTGCCAAATTCTCAAGAAGACGCTGGACAAGTACCCCACCGCCAGCCAAGGCATGGATGTTTGGCATAAGCATGTCCATAGTTTTGGCTTGGGCGAATTCCTTGGAGTCGATTTGCCCACTGGTCGACGTGGATTTGTTCCCGATGGTGCGTACTACAATCGCGTTTACCGCAGTGACCGCTGGAAGTCCCCAACCGTGATCTCTTTGGCGATTGGCCAAGGGGAATTAGTCGTCACACCTATTCAGCTGGCAAATGTTGCCGCGGCCATGGCTAACCGAGGATATTGGTATACCCCTCATGTGGTTCGACAAATAGGTGCCAAATCCGTGGATCCCGAAATATTCCATTTCAAGCACATGACCACCATCGATGCGGCACATTATGACATCATCATTCAAGGTATGGCCGATGTTTTTGAAAGTGGTACTGCGCGGACTTCGCGTTTAGAAGGACTCCCTATGGCCGGAAAAACGGGGACAGCCGAAAATCCACACGGCCAAGACCATTCGATCTTCATGGCCTTTGCGCCCGTTGACAACCCAAAAATAGCTTTGGCTATCATTGTCGAAAACGGCTATTGGGGGTCCCGATGGGCCGCTCCAATTGCGAGCCTCATGATGGAAAAGTATATTCATGGAGAGATTTCGCGCCCCAACTTAGAGAAGACCATGGTCGAAGGAAGCTTAACGGGTCAATACCGTGTACAAAGTGTAAAAACTGAACTCCCCCCTTATTGATGCAACGGCAAAGCGGATGGTTTGGAAAACTGGATGGATTAGCCGTAGGACTATTCCTCTTCCTGGTCATCTTCGGCTGGATGAACATTTACGCCACTGTCAATCCGGTCATCGAAGGCTTCGGATGGGATTGGAACAATGAGGCGGGCAGACAACTTGTTTTCATGGGTATGTCCGCCCTGATCATTCTCATCGTGCTCTTAAGTGATGCACGAATTTACGAGGCACTCACGGTCACAATCTATGTTGCCACCTTGCTCTTGCTTTTAGCTGTCCTTGCGGTGGGAAAGGAAGTTGGGGGAAATAAAAGTTGGCTTCAACTTGGAAGTTTTGGATTGCAACCCTCTGAATTTGCCAAAATGGGTGCTGCCCTGATCACCGCCCGCATGCTCGCCCAACGGGGGGTAGACCTCCGTCAATGGCGATCTCGATGGATCCCTGGCCTGTTGGCCTTCTTGCCCATGGGGCTCATCTTGCTTCAACCAGATACCGGTTCAGCTATTGTATTCTTGGGTTTCATGCTTGTCTTCTACCGGGAGGGTTTACCGGGGTACTTCATTTTCCTTGGACTGGGGGCCCTTGTCATCTCCGTCTTAGCGCTTGCCTTTGCCTCCAAAACCGTGTTGATCCTCATCGCCCTGGCTAGCGCAGTCGCCCTCGGTCTGGATCGCTTGCAACGGCGTTTGAAATTCATGACGGTGGTCCGACATCCAGCTATTTGGTTTGGCATCTTGGCTATGGGGTGGGCTCTCACCGTGAATACCGTTTTCAATTCTGTCATGCAGCCCCACCAAAAATTACGGGTTCAATTACTCTTGGGTCAAGTCGAACAGCCCAATGCCGCCGGATACCAAACAGCCCAATCACTCATTGCAATTGGATCCGGTGGGTTTATTGGAAAAGGCTATTTGCAAGGCACACAGACCCGATTGAATTTTGTGCCTGCACAAACCACGGATTACATCTTTTGTACGGTTGGAGAGGAATGGGGTTTTCTTGGATCCTTGGCCGTGCTCCTGGCCTTCGCGGGCCTCATCGCACGCATTCTCTATTTGGCAGAACGTCAGAAAGAAGCTTTTTCTCGCATTTATGGCTTTGGCATTGCTTCCATCCTTCTTATTCACTTTTTAGTGAACATTGGAATGACTCTCGGCTTGGTTCCCGTCATCGGTATTCCGCTGCCCTTCTTTAGTTATGGTGGTTCTTCGCTCTGGGCATTCACCTTCATGCTCTTTGTCTTCCTGCGGCTCGACTCACAACGCTGGAATACGCTCTAAGCCCGCTTACTTCATAGGAAAAAAAAGGGGCGCCCGGTGGGCGCCCCTTTTCATATCAAATTTCTCTCGGTTCAGTAGAACTTTCCGCGATAGTCTTGCACATCCGCGGCCTCAATCAACGCCTGGAATAAGCCCGACTGTGCACGCTGGCGAAGTTGGTTATTTTGCGCTGCAACATCCCCTGCGCTGGAATTCATGCCTGGGTTCTCAATGATGTTTAAGACCTTGAACTGGTAGACCCCGTTCAAACCACCAAGGACGTCGGAATTGAAGCCGGTGGGTGAACCCAAGGCCATTCCAACGATACCGGCTTCACGACCTGCACCTGGCAAGAACACGCTAGAAAGACTCACCGTTGCTTTTTGAGCCACTGGCTTTTGCGTCTCCCACTGCGTTTTGAGGTAACGAACCTTGGCGTGATTGGTCGCCAACATGCGCAACTCATCGCGTACTTCCGCCACCGATTTGTAGCCTGGCTCATATACAGCGGTCAGCTGAGTTACCACATAGCTCTGATAGTTGTTGTTGATCACCCCTACCTCATTCACGCTGCGGTCTGCGTTAAAAGCCCAACGAACCACTTCACGGCTCTCGCCCAAACCAACGATGTTCTGATCGGTCGCTGAAGTGTTTTTATTAGGAAGAAGTGCCACATTGAAGCGGTTAGCCACAGATTGCGCATCTTCTCCAGATTGAATAGACTTCGCAAATTCCGCAGCCTGAGCATAGATTCCTTGCTCCGTTTCTTTGGAAACATTCACGCGACGGAAAACCTGTGCTAGACGCACGGAAGGAACCGATCCGCGTTGACCTGTAACGTTGATGATGTGGTATCCAAAATTGGTAAAGACTAATCCGGTCGTGCCCGTGGCGTTACGGAAACAATAATCTTCGAATGGCTTGGCCATCATGCCTTGCTTGAACCATCCTAAATCGCCACCCTTCATTCCGGCTACTACGTCGTCATTGAAGCTCGTTGCGACCTCGTCGAAATTCAAGGAACCCGACTTGATCCCGGCCAATAAAGAGTCCGCAATGGTCTTGGCCGCATTAAAATCACGTGTTGCCTGAGAGCGCTCGGCTCCTGCAAAGGCCACCAAGATGTGACGCGCAGAAACAGAATCAGGCATGTTGCGACGATTCATCACTTTGACAATCTGATAGCCCGGGCCGATTTCGATTGGAGCGCTAACAAAGCCAGCAGGCTGACCTTCGATGGCCGTCTTCAAAGATTCATCCAGACGCTCTAAGCTGAAGTAGTTGTCCTGAAAAGGAACATCGCTATTGGCCATCACATAGGCCGAATCGTCGGTACTTGCGGCCAATTCAGACTGCATCGCGTTCATCTCAGCGATGACGGCATCCCGATCCGCTTGGGAGGGTTCGATGGGGAAATTGGCGAAATAAATGTCGCGCAATTCATTGATCACCTTGAAACTCTCTTTATTGTCCGCATACACGGCTTTGTAGTCCGCTTCGGTAACATCGACGAGTGAATCCTCTACTCCGCTAACCAAGAGTCCAGCCCATTCGATTTCTGCCTGGCGTGTTTGACGCGCCATGCTGTGTTGATACAGAGAAACCGGTGTGCGAAGACCTTGCTTTACCGCCGTGTAAAACTTGTTCGATAAAGCTTCATTGCGCACATCGCTTTCAAAATTGACCCAGTTCAAATATTGATCTGTGGCCTCTTGGCTCGCCTCTTTGTTGTCGCGCAGGTTAGACAGGGCATTGCGGAGCAAGTCTACATTGAACTGACCTGTATTTGGGTCGCGGAAACCCTCCATAGACTGAATGCTGGGGTTGTTGATGATGGCATCCCATAATTCATCCGTAGACACGGTGAAGCCTAATTCATCTTGCAGGTCACCGACCAGGCGGTTCTGCAATTGCTGGTTCCAAACCATCTGTGACAATTGCATCGTGCCCATGCTTGCCATTTGGGGATTATTCACACGGAGATCTTCCATCTCTCGATTGAAGTCCATGGAAGACACTTTCTCTCCATTGATGAAGCCCACTGCATCAGCGTCTCCATTAAATAAGACGGAGCCCGAAGTGAAGAACTCTCCTAAAATGAATGCGCCCAAGGCAAAACCAATGGCGACGATAACAAGGCCGGAACGGCGACGAAGGCGATCAAACATACCCATAATGCGTAGAAAATAAGGCTGCGAATATACAAATCAGAATGCCCTAATCCACTAAGAAATGCAGGCTTTAGTCCTGATCTTTGGATACAATTACGCAAGCAATGCGCTGAGCGTCCATGGTTTCAACGGTAAACACCCAATTTTCGAGTTGTAAGGTCTCGCCTTCCACTGGCAAATGACCCAGGTGATCTGCAATTAATCCGCCCAAAGTGCTGTAGGCATCCTCCTCGGGCCAATCAAACCCATAGGTCTCATTCAAATAATCCACCTCGAGCGAAGCGTCAAGCTTCCATGTTCCATTGGATAGGACCTCCTCGGTACGAATGTCGCTATCGTGCTCGTCATCAATTTCACCAAAGAGTTCTTCTACCACGTCCTCCAAGGTGACGATTCCGGTCAAGGATCCCAAATCATCCACGACGGAAGCCATGGATCGCTTTTCTCGAATGAGCATTTTAAACACCTCTTGGGCGCTCATGGTCTCAGGCACAAAGGAAAGCGGGGTCAGTATGGACGCTAAGCGCTTGGGGCGTCGAAACAGACCAAAGGCATGCACATAGGCGAAGGCGTCATCAATCGTTTCGCGGTAAACCACCAACTTCGAAAAGCCCGTTTCCGTGAATTGCTCGCGGAGTTCCTCCATACTAATGCTCGCGGGCACGGCGCAAATTTCTGTTCTTGGAACCATGCAAGAGCGCACTTTGGTATCGCCAAAGTCTAATGCGTTTCGGAATAACTCAATTTCAGGCTCCACCTCCTCGGCAGAGCTGCCCTCCTCCAGGTAGTGATCCAAATCGGCACGCCCAAAAACCACGGGCTCTTTTGCGGATTGGATGTCGCGACCCATCCGACGAAGAAACATTCGGCTGATCCGAGTCAATACTTCGACCAATGGCCACAAGAGCAGATAAATGAGCATCAATGGGGCCGTAAACCAGCGCAAGGAATCATTGGCACGGTGACGGAAGAAGGCTTTGGGCAGATATTCTGCGACAAAGAGAACGACCAAAGTGGATCCTAACGTTTCAATGGCCACGGCCCAACCTGTATCCATATAATGCAGCAGCCAGGGATCAAGCAATGCAGCCGTCTTTAGACCTACTAGGACCAGGGCCAAGGTGTTCCCCATAAGCATCGCTCCGATGAAGTGGCCGGGGTGCGCAATGAGGTAGGCCAACCAACGCCCCATCAGCGTAGAGCGCTTTGTTTCAATTTCGATTTGGAGTCGGTTCGCACTTAAGTAGGCAATCTCCATCCCTGAAAAAAAGGCGGAGCATACCAATGCAAGCAATAGAGAAAGACCTTCGCTCATGACTGCTTGGAAGCGTCGTCGTTGGATTTCCAACGCGCTTCCATGGTCTTCCGTTGTTTCCGGCGCAGACCAAACATGAACAATCCTAAAAAGGCGAAGAGAATGAACATGTAAGACTTGTTCCTATCCACATTCCACTGACTGTAAATGGTCTCCATGGAAAGTAGGGCTATGACCAACCATACCCATTCTACGGTGCGGAGGCTGCGGCGGTATACAGTTGGTTTCATTCCGTGTTTTGGTCGTCGCCTTCAAAGTGACCCGACACTGCAAAGATGGTGTATTGCGACAAATCTTCTTTGGCGGTGAAGCCTTTTCCTCGAACTTCTTCCCCTTTATCGATGATTCGGACTTCTGATTCGCTGCGAAACTCCTGTTTCATGCGATCCCATTCCATCGCATCTGTATATAAAGCATCGCCTCCCTCTTGGATTACTTCAACGTTTCCTGTGAGCACCCAGACCTGATCCTTCATACGGCGAACCGCTTTTTCCGCCTGAACATACCCGGATTCTCGGCCATTGGCTGCCAAAATACTCACACGGAAGCCACGTCGAAAAACTTGCCGCGGCTGTTCGTCTTCTTCCGAAAAATCTTCAAGTACGCCCGCCACGACGCGGATTTTGGACATGCCAGAATCGCTGTATGTGATTTGGACATTTTCCTGCTCAATCATGGCCCCATGGAAGGACTGCGCCAATTGACTCACTGCGACTTCATCATTCGAACATGACGGATATAGGAACAGCAAGGGAGCCGCGAAGGCCCCCTTGAGTATTATATGCAACGTCGACAGATGACGCATTAGAAACGAACCGTTACCGTTTCGTTGATCCAACATCCGATGGCATAGCGATCTCCTTCTTTGTAGTTAAACTGGAAGGAAATGGACTTATCCGGAATACCCTTACGGAACGCAGCAATCAGCTTGTCTGCACGTCCCGTGAGACTCGCATCCACTTGCTTTGCGCGGGATGCCTTGTCGATGGCTGCCCAGTACACGGCATTCTTTTCGAAGACGTTGTTTCCGCATGTGCCCGCTGCTGAAGCGTAGACATTAGCCCACATGAGGTAAGCGTCGCCGGAATTCTCGTTGGCTCTTACTGCGTTGGCACAATCCCCTTTGGCTGCAGACAAATTGCCCAACTTCAAGTGAATGGCCGCCAAGCGCAAGTAGTCGCGAGATTTTCTCATCGGATCAACCTCTTGAGAAATCGCATCCGTGAAGTACTTGATGGCATCTTCGTACTTCTCGTTTTTGATACTCAACACGCCCATGGAACGCGCCGCCTGTGAAGATGGCTCAAGGTCATACAGGGACTGGGCTACGAGGTAATAAATCGGGTTATCCGTACAGTCCGAAGTGCCGGCCGTGTCTATGCGCTCCTTAGAAAGCATTTTCTCTGCACGGCGCAACCATGAGGCATCGTCCGCGTGCTTTTCAAAGTTCTCTTGGTTGTAAATCAGCCCCAAACGGTCACATGTCAACAATGGAGCTAAGCCACGCTCGATGTTTCCAATCAACTTATTTGATTGCTCGAGCAAACGCTTGTCGATGTCTAAGACTCGCTTCTCTCTCGAAGAAATGGTTCCTAAGGTGTCTTTTTCCGTCAAAGCGGTGATTTCGCGGTTCCAATTGTTGGTTTGCATTTCAATGGCCTCCCCCACTGCACCATAGGCATTTAGCAAGCCTTCTGAATCCAAGGTGTCCACCTTGTACAAAGCAATGGCGGCATTGAAGTAGTTATTCAAGTACAAAGGCTGAATATCTCCAGGATTTACCGACAAGGCCGCATTAAACATTTGGAATGCAGTGTAGGAATCGTCCGGATGATAATCGTAGTAATCATTGGCTTTCTGACCGAGAATCTTGGCTTCGTTCCCCGGATAATAGAGGATCCAATCATCATACATTTTCATCAAGTCAAGAATCAAGGCTTGCTTTTTGGCGGCATCCACTTCTGCTTTGATCTTGGCATCAAAGATTTTAGGTGCAAACTTGTACACTACCTCACTAGCTTGAGGGCAGGTCGTATAGACCATCAACCATGGCTCATAGGCCTGAAGGTATTCTTTGCTATTGCACAAGGAACCAAAGTTGTTGTAATTGTCAAAACAACGGATACTGTCGGTTTCGCTGGAGCCCCATTGCTGGGCTTGAGCGCTGAACGTAATCAACGCGATGCAAGCGAGAAGGAAACGCTTCATAGGTATTAACGGTATTTAAATTTAACAAACCACTGATCATTGAGGGTCACCCCAACCACGGCTTGCGTATAGAATTCATTGATCAAATTATTTTGCTTCGTACCATAGTTCCCCACTTGGGCTCCTATGTGAAGGGTGGCAAATTTAACATCCCCGGGCATAATAGCTCGACCGCCCAAAGGAAGTCCCACGCCAAGACCACATTGCCATGCACGTATGGGCGTGGAGTTCAATACTAGGCCGGTATTTTCGAATTGGAAACTGGCACGGTAGGCGACTTCCGCCCCATAGGACTTCAAACGGCGTCCGGGAAGAGCCAAGGAAGGAATCATCGATGCCGACATGGAATATCGCTGGCCACTCTCTGCATACGTGGGCGTCCAAGGTTCGGAAGAAAGCCAAGGCAATGTACCGGTCGAAAAAGGCAGCAATTCCATCTGATCCGTGACTTGGTATTGAAAGCCCACGGTCCATGCACTGATGGGTAGGTCTTTGACTGGCTTGGAGATTTCAACCCCTACAGACATTTGACTGGGGACGTAGATGTAACCCGGCTGATTCAAGGCGGCCATTCCCGTGTCCAAGGGCGTCTCTGACCCTGAACCGTTCTGAATGTACGTGTAGCTCACGTCGCTGAAGGAGCTTTGAATGGATGCTCCATCACGCATGGTAAGGCCTATCACGGTCTGGATGGATCCGGTTGGGATTCTCAACTGCGCTCCAGCATCCCACATCCAATCGCTCGCCAGTGTGCGTTCACTCAAACGGACAGAATTATACTGATTGTTAAGAAAAATCAAATTGGTATTCTGGTCCAATGAACCAAAAATATAATTGGCATTGAAGCCCAAGGAGAGATATTTGAGCGCGGTTAATCCAATCCCAAAATGCGCTTTGTTATAGCCTCCTTTGCCTTTGTATTGACGAGTGTAATCCCCAAAATCCACATCCGTCCCATTCGTTAACATGTCATATCCAGCCAAGGAATATGGCATGATGCCTGCGGAGAAGCCCATCCATTTTTTGAGCGGAAAGGCCACGCCCATGTTGCGAAATCCACCGGTCGTATTCCACAGACCCGCTGATTGGGTTTCTTGGTGAATGCCCTGATACGTACCGCCCAGATCCAACGTAGTGTAGCGGATATGGGCATAGCTAGCCGGTTGAGCTGGATTGACGTATAAATTGGATTGAGCCGCCGCTTGCGTGCCGCCAAGCAATTGGTGGAAGGCAAACGCATTGGGTTGCGCTAATCCATGACCATAGAAAGAGTATGGACTCACGCCGCCGCTTTGAGCATACGTAGTGTAGGCCCCAGAGCAGAGGAGGATTAAGGCGAGGACTCTATTGATTTTGTTCATAGCTGTACTGGGCAAATAGCCCGAGGGCCTCCAAATTTGAAGCCGCAAAGATGCCGCTTTCCAATGGTTTAGCAAAAGCCGGGCCATCCCCTCCGGTTAAAAATATCGTCAGATTGGGGTATTCTTGAGTCCACAGATGGATGATCCGTTGGATTTCGGCCAACATTCCTTCGTAGGAACCCTGCAACATGCTGTCCTTGGTAGTCCGGCTACCCATGCTGGAAAGCCGCTGAGCCACGGCACTTAATCTGGGTAAGGCTGGGGCATAATCAGCCATGGATTCAAGGCGCGTGGACCACCCGGGAGATATTGGTCCCCCAAGCAAGACGTTTTGATCAGTTAGCAGGGTACCCGTCAAACAGGTTCCACATGAAATAACGGCTAGGGGCCCTTGAGGCTGTTTTTGCCTTGCGCCAAGCATGGCCAGGCATCGATCAATGCCTAGGTCGGGAGAACAGTCAAAATCAAAGGGCCATGGATGGCTCAAAGTCACCACCTGCTCAGCCCACGGGGCAGACAAGGTTACGCCTGAGGTGTTTCCGATGCGCAGCACATCGTTCGAGGGAATTTCCCTTTGCCATTGCATGTCTCCCGCATCGAAGTAGCGTGTTTCACCCATCGGAACCCCATTCATGTCGAATCGAGTCAACTTGCTTCGGCTATTGCCCAATTCCAATGCGCTTATCATGAGCCTAAAGGTAGGTCGATTCGCGCCTAAGCTTCCAAGAAAACAACGGTTTTTGGCGATTCCATGGCTTGAGCTATGCGTCCCTGGTAATAGGACTCTATCACATTGCGTTTGATTTTCAAACTTGGAGTGAGAAATCCATTTTCCACGGCCCAATCTTCGGATACCCAGATGAGTTTGGCCAATTTTTCGTGTGGCGCTAAACCCGAATTAATCTCCGCTAGTTGGGCTTTGGCATTTTTGTAGATGGGTTTTCTTGGGGCGATTCGCGCTTCTTCTGTCAGAACCGCCAAGGCCACGGGCTGGGGAAGATCAAAACCAGCTACACAAACTTGGGCCATGTCGTCATTGGCCATCAAGAGGTTCTCTATTGGGGCGGGTGCTACATATTTGCCTTTGGAGGTTTTGAAGATATCCTTGATTCGACCTGTGATGGTCAAATAGCCTTCGGCGTCAATACTGCCGCAGTCTCCCGTATGAAGGTAGCCCCCTTCAAACAGCTCGTCGGTCTTCGCTTGCTCCTTGTAATATCCGATAGTACAAGTTGGTCCTTTTACCAACACTTCATTCCCCTCGCCTATGCGGACTTCCATGCCAGAAAAGGCTTGACCCACCGTACCAATTTTTACTTTTCCACGGAAGTTCACGGTAGATATGCCCAGGTTTTCTGTCATCCCATAGACCTCTTGGATGTGAATGCCTAACGTAGCAAATTCCTCAAGCAGGCTAGCCCGAATTGGCGCTGCACCGGATAGCACAAGCCGCGCCCGAGAAAGTCCGAGTTTCTTGCGAAGCACGGGAGCAAGGGCTTTGCGAAGGAAGGCGGCCGGGATTTTCTTGTGTAAGGTCTCTCCAAATTTTTCCCAAATGCGCGGCACCGCTAAAAAGACCGTGGGCTGTGCATATTCGAGATCTCTGGCAAAGGTGTCCAAGGCTTGGACAAAATGAATTCGGCCAGTGAGATATACCCCCGCCGCGGAAATAATCATGCGCTCCGCTACGTGACTCAATGGCAAGTACGAAATGAATACCTCTTGGTGCAGGAAGTCGAATTGCTGCAAAATCATTCGAAACGCTGATTGGAAGCTTGCAAAATTGTGCATGACCCCTTTGGGCATTCCGGTGGTTCCTGAAGTATAAATGATGGTCATTAGCGCCTTAGGATCCATGGGATAGGGCTCAAAATCCGCAGCGCCCGCATCGATCAATGCCTTCCAGTCGTGGTGTTTTTCTGAGGAAGTCAGTTTCATATGTGGAATCGCCACACAATGCACAGACGCTGGGCAGTGATCGGAATACACGCTGGCATCATCAAGTTTGCCAATGACCAATACTTTAGATTCGGAATGTTCTAAAATCTTATAGGCCGTTTCACTATCAATGGTCGGGTAAATCGGGACGGAAACTGCACCTGCTAGAGCAATGCCATAGTCTGCAAGCAGCCAATGGGCGGAGTTCTTTCCAACAATAGCCACTTTATCCCCGGGTTCGACACCCAAGGTTCGCAGCCCTGCAGCAAATCCACAAGCTTCTTGATAGGCCTCTTTGAAGGTGAACTGAATCCGACCAGCAAGCGCATGGGGTTCATCCAAAAAGAGACGGTCCGGAAAATGTTGTGCATTCCATTCCAACTGTTCAGGCAGGGTTCGGGAAGAACGATCTGGAGCAAGATGCCCTAAGCCTTGATTTACATGATAGCCTTCAAGTGGAGCAAGAATTTCCAATACGTGTTGATGGCTTTTTTCGAGGTCTGCTTGTGGCTGGAAAGGTTGGGCTATGCTAACTACTTTGCGGCCAAAGTCCATGCCGAGTGTGACGATGGGCACGCCCGCGGCTTGCGCTACGGCGTGGTATCCGGCCTTCAGGCCGTCCACCTTGGACCGCGTCCCTTCGGGCGCCAGGCCTAATTTAAAATTTGGATCACTGGCAAAGTGCGCCGCCAACTGCTCCACGACCCCCTCACTCGCGCTTCGATTGACTGGAATCGCGCCCAAAGCACGCAAAATACCGCCCAAAGGCCACCAGAATAAGCTGTGCTTGGCCAAGAATTTAAGGTCATGTACGCCTAAATCCTCTCGGATGCACAAGGCGGTAAAAAAGTCTCGCCACGAGGTATGAGGCCCTGCAATCAAGACAAATTGAGAGAGATCCTGCGGCAAGGAATCACGGTATTCCCAACCCTTCTTGGCCAGTCGGCCGCGGAGAAATGTAAGTTTCATGGCAGAAATTTAGTGCCTGAATTAGGTCTAATTAACATTTCCACCCTAGATATCATAAAAATTTTGCGCAAAAAGCCCTAGCAGACAATCAACAATTGTGATTATCTTCGCGCCTCCATTTTGAATGGTTCGGTAGCTCAGTTGGTAGAGCAATGGACTGAAAATCCATGTGTCGGCGGTTCGATCCCGCCCCGAACCACTTCCAAAGTGAAGCCCTGCTCTCCGGAGCGGGGCTTTTTTTTGCATTTAATTCGGAAAAGATTAACATCCAATTCAATCTGCTTTCGTTTCTTGCGGCCCGTGAAATACGTTCTTTGGATAAGCCTCCTCATCGCTTCCAGTCCATTCCATCTCTGGGCTCAGTTCAGCTATGGCGTGGCCTCAGGCGATCCTCAATCTGAATCCGTGGTGATTTGGACCGCGTTGGAAGGGATCGAGCGGGAAGAATCTGTGATCTGGGAAGTGGCGACGGACATCGACTTTCAACACATACTTATTAGCGGCAGTTGTACGACCTCTCCGGCTCAAGGGGGTACGGTCAAGGCTATTCCTCGGGGCTTGGAGTCAAGTACCACCTACTATTATCGTTTTTGGTGGCGTGAAATCGCCTCGGATATTGGTCGGACAAAGACGAGTCCGCACCCCTTATCTACTCAAGCCATTCGCTTGGGCGTAGTTTCTTGCGCCCACTATGAAGCGGGGTATTTTCATGGGTATGCCGCTCTCGCGGGCGAAGAACAGGTAGATGCGGTCGTCCATTTGGGAGATTATATCTATGAATACGAACGTTGGGATGCCCGCTGGAAAGTGCCAGGGAGGCTCCATCAACCCCCGCATGAGATTGTAACCCTCCAAGATTATCGGACACGCTATGCCCAGTACCGAAAGGATCCGGATCTTCAAGCTTTTCACGCCGCGCATCCCGTCATTGCCATTTGGGACGATCATGAAATTGCAAACAACAGTTTTAGCACGGGAGCTCAGAATCATCAAGAAGAGGAGGGCAACTACGAGGTGCGCCGAATTGCCGCGATGAAAGCCTACGAAGAGTGGATGCCGATCCGGCCCGAATATTCTAAGGGCTACCGGAAGTTTCGATTCGGCGCCATGTTGGATTTGTACATGATTGAAACGCGTTTGGATGGTCGAAGTAAAGCGGTAAGTCAGGAGGCGGATCGCTTTTTGCCTGCGAGTGAACACCACATGATGAGCCCGGAGCAGCACGAATGGCTCGAAACCGAGCTGAGTCAGAGCGCCGCTGCTTACCGAGTGATCGGAAATCAAGTCATCTTTTCGGAATTGAACTTGGGCATCATCCCAAGCGATCGACTTGAACGATTCAATTTGGATGCCTGGGATGGCTATGCGGATGAGCGAAACAGCTTAGAACAAACCTTCAAACAAACTGCGCCCATCGTGGTACTCACAGGGGACTCCCATTGCTCATGGGCCTTTGAAGGTCCGGGTTATGTAGAATTGTGCACTCCATCGATTACCTCTACGAATTTCAATGAATTCACCTCGGAAGCTTTGGCGCGTTTTGCAGGTTTTTTACTGTGGCTGAGTAATCGGAATTTGGAATACGTCGATACCAGAAACCATGGATACCTCATGGTGGACTTTGACGCATTGGGCGCCCAAAGCGAATGGATCTATGTAGATGATATTAAGCTTGGTGGTCCTTGGCGCATCCACAAACGACGCAAACGAACCATTCACGCGTGGCAAAAAAACATGATGCGACGCTAGGCCAAGTTATCTTTGCCTCATGAAACGTTCCTACCTCTGCAGTAAATGTGCCGTTTGGCATGCCGCCGAGGATGGCCACTGCCCCACTTGCGGGCCAGTTAATTCCGAATCGCTCCGTCCTGACGGTCGGCACACGCTCGATCACCGCACTCCGAATCCTTTTGAAATGCCCCTACCTACTTGGGTGAAAGATCCCGCTATTCCAGCTCCTGTTCGTTTATTGAAAAATTCCGTGGTCGCCTTGCAATGGGTCGCCATGCTCTTTGCGGGTTCTATCGCATGGATGGCCTACTGGGTGGCCGTTTAACGCCAACACGCCTTTTTGCGGGCAGCCTAGTGCTTTTTGTCCTGCATCAAGGGGCTATTGCTCTGGGTGTATCGCATCCTTGGGCGGATTCCTACCTAGATACCTTTCTCTTTTTACTCGTCGCTCTGGGCCTACCTGCCTGGATGATCCGTTTTTGGCAGCCCGCTTTTCGGTGGAACCCTGCATTTATTGTCGGTGCCTGGGCGGCTACTTCTGTGGCCTTTGAGGCCTGGATTCCGTCGTTCGACCCGCGGTTTACCGGCGATGCCTGGGATGTGCTCAGCTATGCGTTGGGGGCTTGGCTGTTTCAGCGCACCGAGGCCCGCGCGGGTGGGTTGGTGTAGGATGTACCCCCTACGAGGAACATTCTTAATAAGTGTACATCTTACATTAAAATTCTCTGCCCATATTTTTTGCAACCGTTAAAAACCGCATAATTCGACCACTTTGCCCTTGTAAATTTCCTGGGGAACGAATTTTAGGACCGGCGTGAATTCCAACGCTGTTTATTTTGGTGAGAAGTACTATAATGTATATTTGACATCCTTTGATAGGAAAATCCGATTTTCTTTTAGTACTTTAGACCATAACAAAGGACCGATCCCTATACCGCCTCATTTGAAATGCCTGCCCAACCCGACTACAGCCCCGTAAATACCCTTAACCACCCGGACATCGCCGAGTACTTTTCTTTTGGCATCTCCGTGGACTGCGTGGTATTTGGCTACGACGGGAAGGATGTGAAGGTTTTGCTTATTGAGCGGGGCACGGACCCCTACCTTGGCTACCAAGCGATTCCGGGCGACTTGGTCCACCCACATGAAGACGCCGTAACCGCCACTCAACGCGTGCTGCGCGACTTGACGGGTTTGAAAGACGTCTACCTCGAGCAGTTGCAAACGTTTGCCAGCGTGAACCGCCACCCGCTCGGCCGCGTTGCAACCATTGCCTACTATTCTCTACTTAAAATCGGGGACTACAACCCGCGCCCCTCTTCTTGGGCGACCGCGGCACAGTGGACGCCGATCCAGGATTTGGGCGATATGGCCTTTGACCACAAGGAGATCTTTAATGCAGCCCTTGAGCGTCTTCAAACCAAAGTGCGCCAGAAGCCCATTGGCTTTGAGCTACTTCCTGAGGAGTTCACACTCGCCGATCTTCAACAT
The DNA here is from genome assembly GCA_024639785.1 of Cryomorphaceae bacterium. Taxonomy (GTDB): domain Bacteria; phylum Bacteroidota; class Bacteroidia; order Flavobacteriales; family Schleiferiaceae; genus TMED14. The sequence goes on along the minus strand of JAHEGI010000002.1, from coordinate 130,943 downwards.
TTGTATGAGACTTTGTTAAATACCGAATTTGACAAGGCCAACTTCCGAAAGAAAATCCTCGCGATGGACCTGCTCATCGCCTTGGACAAAACTCAAAAAGCGGTTCGTCACCGTCCCGCACGCCTCTACCGATTTGACCCCGCCCGCTACGATGCGCTCTCTAAGCGTGGCTTTCACTTTGAACTCTAATGCTTTGTTTGTTCGTTGGTTTGTTTGATCGTTGGTTCGTTTGCACTGATTGCCAGTAACCCCCAAACCCACGAACTCCCAAACTCCCTAGCCCCCTAACCTCCAAACTTTCCCCGCATGACCGGCACCTTTGAATTCCTTGATTACGCCATCTTCATGGGCTATGCCCTCTTGATCCTAGGCGTAGGCCTTTGGGTTTCCCGCGACAAAAAAGGCCACGAAAAAAACGCAGAAGACTACTTCTTGGCGAGCAAATCCCTCCCCTGGTGGGCGGTAGGCACTTCGCTGATTGCGGCCAACATTTCCGCAGAGCAATTTATTGGCATGTCTGGATCTGGATTCAAGATTGGTTTGGCCATCGCCTCCTATGAATGGATGGCCGCTCTGACCTTGATTATTGTGGGCAAGTACTTTCTACCCATTTTTATTGAAAAAGGTCTGTACACCATACCCGAATTCGTTGAGAAACGTTTTTCAACCAATCTCAAAACTATTCTGGCCGTCTTTTGGATCGCCCTGTATGTCTTCGTAAATCTCGCCTCGGTACTTTACCTGGGATCTTTGGCTCTGGAGACCATCATGGGGATTCCGATGATGTATGGGGTTCTTGGACTCGCAGTATTTGCTGCGGCCTACTCTCTCTACGGTGGACTTTCCGCGGTCTCATGGACGGATGTGATCCAGGTCATCTTCTTGACCATCGGCGGTTTGGTCACAACCTACCTCGCCTTGGATGCTGTTTCCGGGGGTGAAGGCTTTTTGGCCGGCATGACCACCATCATGGATGCTGCACCCGAGCGTTTTGCGATGATATTGGACAAAAGCAACCCCGAATACATTAGCTTGCCTGGCATTGGGGTTCTCGTGGGCGGAATGTGGGTAGCTAACCTCTATTATTGGGGATTCAATCAATACATCATTCAGCGCACCTTGGCCGCCAAATCCCTGCGGGAATCTCAAAAGGGAATCCTCCTGGCTGCGGGAATCAAACTCATTTTGCCTCTCATCGTCGTCATCCCAGGCATTGCAGCCTATGTCATGATTAATGACCCGGAGATTTTAGCGGGTCTAGGTGATGTGGCTCAGACCAATATGCCCAGCATGGATCAGGCAGATAAGGCCTACCCATGGTTGCTACAGTTTTTACCCACTGGCTTGAAGGGATTAGCCTTTGCTGCCTTGACCGCCGCCATTGTATCGTCGTTAGCTTCCATGCTGAATTCTACCGCAACCATCTTCACGATGGACATTTACAAACCCTACATCAAGCCCGACGCCAATGATCGTCAAACCGTGTCAATGGGCCGAATTTCGGCTGTGGTCGCATTGATTATCGCTTCGATTATGGCCCCATTGTTGGGTGGCATCGATCAAGCCTTCCAGTTCATTCAGGAATATACCGGCGTAGTGAGCCCTGGAATTCTCGCGGTATTCGTCTTAGGGTTATTCTGGAAGAAGACCACCAATAAAGCGGCGATCACCGGTGCGCTCGCGTCCATCCCCATCGCCATGTACTTCAAAGTGGCACCGAAGGGATGGTCGAGTTCTTCCTTATTTGTCGATTTGCCCTTCTTGGACCAAATGGGGTTGACCACCCTGTTGACGATGAGTATCATTGCGTTCATCTCCTACCGCCAAAATCGTGGGGCCAACGATGAAAAAGGCATCGACATCACCAAGGAGACTTTCAAAACCGATGGCATATACAACATTGGCGCATTTGCCCTTTTGTTAATCCTCTCGGCGCTCTACGCGTTCTTCTGGAGCTGAGCCGCCGAAGGCTAAATCCGCCAACGCGCGCCATGGACTTTGCTAAAACAAAGGCTCGTGGCGCGCGTTACCTTTGTAGCTATTCTTGTTGACCCATGGAAAAACGTATTAAAGGATTCTCAAAGCTATCGAAGCAAGCCAAAATGGAATGGCTGGCCAAGGCCCATTTGGCGAATCCCACTGAGGGTTTAACCCTTATGCAGAGCTACATGCATTCCGATGCGCAAATTCAAAAGCGTCATGACGAGTTCATTGAGAATACGGTGGCAAATTACTTTTTACCCTTTGGCGTAGCCCCGAACTTTTTGATAAATGGAGAGGTATATACCCTACCCATGGCCATCGAAGAAAGTTCTGTCGTGGCCGCTGCGGCGAAATCTGCACAGTTTTGGATGGCGCGCGGGGGCTTTCACTCTGAGATCATTTCCTCCACGAAGATTGGCCACATCCACTTCATGTTCGATGGAGATACGGAGGCTTTAAAGTCTGTTTTTGCGGAACTTTCTGTTGAACTCAAGCAAGCCACCTCCCATATCACGGCGAATATGGAAAAGCGTGGAGGCGGCATTTTGGACATTCAACTCGTGGATAAGACCGCGGCGTTGGCGGAGTACTATCAGGTGGAAGTTCGTTTTGACACGCGCGACTCCATGGGGGCCAATTTCATCAATTCCTGTTTGGAGGAAATGGCCAAGGTCCTCAAACGTGGGGTGGCCCAAGCGGAAACCACCGCTGCAAGCCACTTAGACGTGGTGATGTGCATTCTTTCGAATTACACGCCCGAATGCCTCGTCCGCTGCGAAGTGCATTGTGCACTCGAAGACATGGTCGAAGGCACCGACATGACGGCGATGGAATTCGCCCATAAATTTCAGCGTGCCGTGCGCATCGCAGAAGTGGAACCCTACCGTGCAGCCACTCATAACAAAGGCATTATGAATGGCATCGATGCGGTGATTTTGGCTACGGGCAACGATTTCCGTGCGGTGGAGGCTGCGTGCCATGCTTACGCTGCACGCGATGGCCAATACCGAAGTTTGACCCATTGCTCCGTGGAAGATGGCCTCTTCCGCTTTTGGATTGAGATTCCTTTATCACTGGGCACGGTCGGAGGCCTCACACAACTTCACCCCTTGGTGAAAATGGCACTCGAAATGCTCGGCAATCCAGGCGCACACCAGCTCATGATGATCGTTGCGGCTTCGGGTTTGGCTCAAAATTTCGCCGCCCTGCGCGCCCTCACGACCACCGGAATTCAAAAAGGGCATATGAAGATGCACCTCTTGAATATTTTGAATCAACTCGGTGCCACCGAAACCGAAAAAGAAATTATAGCGGCCCAATTTGCCAAACTCGTCCCACACCATGCAGACGTCGTCAAGGCTTTTTATGACTTGCGCGGGCTGCCCGTCCCCGGAGCGCATTAAAGGATGGAGCCCGCCACACACTTATTTGCCCGAGGGAAATTGCTCCTAAGCTCTGAGTACACCGTACTCCATGGCGCTTGGGCCTTGGCGGTGCCTACGCAAAAAGGCCAACACCTGTATGTCGAATCGAACATCGGCCCCTTGTTTTGGGAAGCCGTGGATTGTCACGGGCAAATCTGGTTATCGGGCTATGTAGACAGGGATCCCTCATTGGCATGGCTTAAGCGCTGCATCCAAGAAGCCCTTGCTTTAGCGGGCCTGAGTGAGATGCCTACGGGCCGCATTCGCACCGTCCTTGAATTTGAGCGTGATTGGGGATGGGGCAGTTCGTCTACCGTCATTTCTTTGATTGCTCAATGGATCGGGGTAGCGGCGCTTGATTTACACTTCCGAGTTTCACAAGGTTCCGGCTACGATGTTGCCTGTGCTCAAGCCCAGGGTGCCATCCTCTACCGTCGTCAGGGGGATTCTGCGGAGATTCGACCAGTCTCGATGGAGAACTGGCCTACAGACCATCTCTATTTAGCGTATTTGGGCCAAAAGCAAGACAGTCAAGTCGAAGTGAAGCACTACCTCGGAACGACGGATGTGCTTAGGGCTGTGGCTCATACCACCCGGCTGACCGAAAAATTGCTCGAGGCTTCCACGCCATCCGAGTGGTCTGCAATCCTTGTGGCACATGAGCAGTTCATGGAACAACATCTACAACGGACCTCCCCTGTCTTTGCGCTCACCGCGCACAGCCCCTTTCGCGCTCACGCAGGCGGCAAGAGCTTAGGCGCCTGGGGCGGGGACTTTGCCTTGTTTTGCGATCCTAATCTAGGTGCCTTGGATTACCTTCACCAACGTGCTGATCTCGTTGCTTTTCCGTGGGCTGAAGTTGTTCTTCATGCCTAAGGCGCGCTATGGCCTCTCCGGCCTATGGCTCTGCCTAGGGATTTTCTTTGGGGCATACAGCCTCCAAGCAGCCCACCTCGTCGGCGGGGAAATGACGTATACCTGCACGGGCAACAATCTGTACCAAATCAAATTAATCGTTTACCGCGATTGCAATTCTACCGGGGCACAATTGGACCAAACTGCTTCCATTGGTATTTATGATGGCGTGTCTGGACAGCTTTTATACAACCTGCAGGTAAATAAAGGTCCGACGATTCCCCTCCCTGCGAATACAGGAAATCCCTGCCTTCAAGCCCCACCTAATGTCTGCACGGAATACGCAAACTACATTACGCTACAGACCCTCCCCGCCCGATCCACGGGCTATGTGATTTCCTATCAACGTTGTTGCCGAAATGCGACGATCACCAACATCAACACCCCGGATGATTGGGGCATGACGATCACCACCCGGATTCCACCGAATGATAGTTGCAACAGCAGTCCGCAGTGGGACTCTACCCCGCCCATTGTACTCTGCAGCCAGGAAAACCTCAACATTCCCATCACCTGTACCGATCCGGATGGGGATTCGCTGTATTACGAACTCTGTGGATTATACCACGGGGGCGGCAAGGGCAATGGAACTGGTTTCAACACCCCACAACCGAGCCCACCAGCTCCCCCGCCCTACACCGTAGTTCCCTACAAGTCGCCCAATACCACGTCCAACCCTATCCCGGGAAACCCACCTGTGTCGATGAACCCACAAACAGGATTTTTGGCGGGTAAAATCACTGTGCTCGGGCAGTATGTCATGGCAATCTGTGTGGAGGAATGGCGCAATGGGGTGCTCCTTAATACGATTCGACGGGATTATCAATTCAATGTAACCTCCTGCCAAGCTTCCATTTGGGCCGATATTATATCCGAAGTGGACGACCCAACGCAACTCTGCATTGGTACGACCGTACCCTTTCAAGAAGACAGCTATAACGCCACGTTCTTTCATTGGGATTTCGGAGACCCTAATTCGACCACGGATACATCAAATCTGCCCAATCCCACATTCACATTCAATGACACTGGGGTTTACCTCGTCACGCTGATCGCCAATCCCGGTTGGCCCTGTGCCGATACGGATCAAGTTGCTTTTCATATTTATCCGCCAATTAACGCAGGCATTCAATGGTCGGGTGGAGTCTGTGCGGATGAACAAAATTTCCAGTTCATTCCTACGGGATTTTGGTACCCCGACGCCACGATCGAATGGGCCTTTGGCCAGCCAGGCGATGCCAATTTGGCCACCTATAGCGGTGAAACGCCCCCTCCAATCACCTTCAATCAGCCCGGGGCTTATCCCATTCAACTCTATATCAAATCCAAAGCCTGCGAAGAAACTGTTTACGACACCATTCGGGTGTATCAGCGGCCTAGGGTTGATGCAGATTTCCAAGGGATTGTGGGCTGTGAGCCTTATACCCATGTCTTTGATCCGATGGCTTCGGCCTCCACTCCCCTGTTTTATCTATGGGACTTTGGGGATGGCGACACGAGCCATTCAGCCATGCCGACGCACACCTATTTGCAAGCAGGCACATACGACGTGAAATTGTGGATGTGGACAGATGAAGGATGCATTGACACAATTTATCAGTCCTACCCTGGGGCCATTTTAGTCAATCCCCGGCCGACAAGTAGTTTTAATGTGAGTCCATCGACTACGAGTATTTACACCCCTGTAGTGACTGTCGATGCAAGCAATTTCAGTCACTTGGAGCAATATTTCTTTGATATGGGGGATTCTACCCTCTATACTCAGACCTCCTTTTTTGCACATCAATACAGCGATACGGGCAACTTCGAGGTCAAACGAATTTCTGTCAATGAGTTCGGTTGTTGGGATACGCTGGGCCTCTGGGTTCGCATCAATCCCGTCCTAAATATTTGGGCCCCGAGCGCCTTTACCCCAAATGGCGATGGTCGCAATGACTTATTCCGACCCTTTGTGACAGGATTTACGGAATACAATCTCGTCATCACCAATCGCTGGGGTCAAGTGGTCTTTCAGTCGCGAAACGCCAATGAAGAGTGGAATGGCCAAATTCAAAACAAAGGGCCCGAAAGCCCGCAAGATGTCTATTCGTGGCATCTATTCATTGTAGACTTCGGAGACTCTCCCGTGGAATACACCGGAACCGTTGTATTATACCGTTAGGCTGGATTAAGCCACTTTTGCGCCCAGAAAGAGGGCGCCTAGGCCCATGGCCACACTCAGCACTACATAGCTTAAAGGCAGCCAAAATTCTCCTTGCTTCAGCAAGTTTAGGACCTCATTAGAGAAGGTTGAAAAGGTGCTAAATCCTCCACACAATCCAACAGCTAAGAGAAATATGGTTTTTTGCTGGGGGGCCTTGGCTAAAACGTAGCCCAAGATCAAACAGGCCAAAAGATTAGCCACCAAGGTCCCACCAAGGATGGCATAGGGATGACTCCCAAGGGATTTAAAGCCCTCGCCCACCGCCCACCGAAGAACGGAACCAACGCCTCCGCCAATGAAAATGTACACCATGGTCATCATCTGGACGAAAAGGTAGGCGATTTACGCCAGGTGACGAGGATTTGGGCGATCATCATACCAAGCAAGGCTCCTGCAAGCACATCGCCCGGGTAATGCACACCCAGGTAAATACGGCTGTAGGATACGAGCAGCGCGTAGATTCCTACCGCCCATAGTATGAGGGCATGAGGCCGAGCGGATCGGACGACCATAAAGGCGGCCCAAACGGTGGCTGCATGGGAAGAGACGAAGCCAAAGCGCCCACCGCAGCGATTCGCAGCGAGCATAAACTGATCTTGCATTTCGGGGTCATGGCAGGGGCGTAATCGTTCGAACACATCTTTAAATGCATGAACGGATAGCCAATCGCTCAATGCCACGGAGGCAATAAGCAATGCGGACCATCGAATCACTTGCATCGCATTCCATTGACGCGAGGCGTAGACAATCAAGGCTAACAGCACTACGTAGCTCAGTCCAGCTGAACTGAATACTCGAAAAATAGCATCTACTGAATCCGGACCCCAATTGGTCCAGGCTAAGAAGAGATCGCGGTCGATCTGAATTAAGCGTTCAACGCTCCCCAAAGCAAATCCTTTAGTTCTTGGATGTTCTCCCCTGAAACTGAACTGAAAAACAAATGAGGCACCGAAGTCGGCAGCGTGGCCGCGATTTCATCCTTCAATTCCTGATCGAGGATGTCGGATTTTGAAATGGCCAGCAGCCGCTGTTTTCCGACCAAATCTGGGTTGTATTTCTCCAATTCAGAAAGGAGAATCGCATACTCCTTGGCATGATCTGCAGCATCGGCAGGCACCAGGAAGAGAAGCATGGAGTTACGCTCAATGTGACGCAAAAAGCGATGTCCGAGGCCCTTGCCTTCACTCGCCCCTTCGATGATTCCCGGAATGTCCGCAATAATAAAGGAATTGTACCCACGGTGTTCGACCACCCCGAGATTTGGAACCAAGGTTGTAAACGGGTAATCTGCAATTTCAGGCTTAGCCGCCGAAACGACAGAAAGCAATGTCGACTTGCCCGCATTTGGGAAGCCCACGAGCCCTACGTCTGCAAGGACCTTCAATTCGAGAATGAACCAACCTTCTTGGCCCTCTTCCCCAGGTTGGGCATAATGAGGAGCTTGATTGGTCGGGCTCTTGAAGTGGGTATTTCCCAACCCCCCTCGGCCGCCGGGTAGCAAAATGACGCGCTGGCCATTCTCCGTGATTTCGCACATTTGCTCGCCGGTCTCCGCATCTTTGGCAATCGTACCCAAAGGGACTTGAAGCACAATATCCTCGCCATCGGCACCATGGCGATCGTTTCGGCTTCCTCCTCCACCCATGACCGCCTTGATATGCTTTCGATACTTAAGGTGGAGCAAGGTCCACATTTGGTCATTTCCCTCTAGGATAATATGGCCGCCACGCCCCCCATCGCCGCCGTCAGGTCCACCTTTGGGAATTCCACGTGCCCGGTAAAAGTGGGCACTACCGGCCCCTCCTTTGCCTGAAGCGCAGAAGATTTTGACGTAATCGATAAAGTTGTTATCAGCCATATGCTTGGACGCTTAAAGCGTCTGAATCGTTTGTTCTAAAGAAGCGGCAATGTCCGCAATACTGCCCACTCCAGAGATGGCTTTGTATTTGCCTTGCGCTTCATAATACCCTTGAACCGGGGCGGTTTCTTTGTGGTAAACGGCAACCCTTTGGGCAATGACCTCGGGATTTGCGTCGTCCGGACGACCAGACGTCTTACCGCGTGCTAAAAGTCGATTGGTAAGTTCGGCATCCGGCACTTCCAAACCAATCATGGCAGAAATCTGCTGCCCGGCTGCTTCCAATATCTCATCTAATGCTTCCGCCTGAGCTTGGGTACGCGGAAACCCATCAAAAAGAAAGCCCACCGCCTCGGGATACTTGCTCCATTCGGACTTCAGCATGTCAATCGTCACAGAGTCCGGAACCAACTGCCCTTGATCCATATAGGACTTGGCCAAGGTGCCCAATTCCGTGGCATTTTTGATGTTGTACCGGAAGATATCCCCCGTACTTAGGTGGACAAAACCGAATTTTTCCACTAAAAAGGTGCTCTGTGTCCCTTTGCCTGCCCCGGGAGGGCCAAATAATACAATGTTTTTCATCTGAAAATACCAAAGCGCGAAGGTACGACCCTCCTGCATTTTTTACCTTTGCATTCCAAACTCGATCCTGTCATGGAACATACTTATGCCGTAATCATGGCTGGAGGCGTCGGAAGCCGCTTCTGGCCCACCAGCACTTCGCAGAAGCCCAAGCAATTCTTGGACATTCTGGGCACAGGGGAAAGTCTACTTCAACAGACCGTCCGCCGAATGATGCGGGTGGTTCCATCTCAAAACATCTACATCGTCACCCATGTGGACTATGTTGACCAATGTTTGGAGCAATTACCCACCTTGGACCGCAGCCAAATTATTGCTGAACCCGCGCGTCGGAATACCGCACCTTGTGTGGCATACGCGGCTTTTAAACTAAAAAAGCGCGATCCGCTCGCCAATTTTGTCATCACCCCAGCGGATCATTTGGTCACAAAAGAAGATGAATTTGTTCGAATCCTCGGCCTCGGCTTGGCTGCTACGAAAGAAAACAATGTCCTTCTCACGCTAGGAATGACCCCTCACCGTCCAGAAACGGGCTATGGATACATTCAATTCAAGAATGAAGAAACGGATTTATCCCCTGAAATCAAGCCAGTCAAGACGTTCACGGAGAAACCAAACCAAGAATTAGCTGAATCCTTTCTAGCCACAGGAGAATTTTTATGGAATGCCGGGATTTTTATTTGGAACGCGAATGCCATCCTCAGTGCCTATGAACGGCATATGCCGGAGGTCTATAGCGCCTTCAATGCGGGTTGGGATATGTTGAATAGCGAGCGGGAAGCGGATTTCATTGGAGGCATGTATTCTCAATGTCCCAACGAATCCATCGATTATGGAATTTTGGAGAAAGCCGCTCAGGTTTTTGTGCTCCCTGCTGAATTTGGATGGAGTGATCTGGGCTCCTGGGGTGCTGTGCACGATCAACGCGAAGCAGACCCGCACGGCAATACGGGGGTGAGTCCGAATATTTTGGTCTACAATAGCCAAAACAATATTCTCTCTCTTCCAAAGCATGTCGTGGCCGTCATTGATGGCCTAGAGGACTTCATTATCATTCAATCGGAGGATCGCCTTTTGATATGCCCTCGAAACAAAGAACAAGAGATCAAGCAATATGTCAGCGAAGTGAAAGTTCGCTTAGGCGATAAGCATGTCTAGGAGCATCCGATAAGACCAAAAAAAAACCGCACCAAATAGTGCGGTTTTTTTTGAGCTGAATTAGCCCAAATTAGATCGGAAGGTGGTCGCCCAGCCCAGGTTTAGTTTTCTTCTTGGTGCCCGATTAATTTGTAGACAAACTTGGGGGCTACACGCTCCAAACCAACCAAAGTCAACCAGTATCCTACAAACAAGCCCAAAAAAAGGAGCATGCTAAATCCGGTAAGAATGATCAAAAGGGCAATGAGGAATCCGATGAATTTCATGGTCGTGCGTTTGAATTTGTGACAAAGATACATTGCAAACGGGCACAGCAAGCATGGATGGAATGCTACCTTTGCAATTATGAGCACACGCATCGAACGGGACACCATGGGCGAAGTCCATGTCCCCGCAAACGTTTATTGGGGAGCCCAAACGGAACGGTCCCGCAACAATTTTAAAATTGGTCCGGAAGGCAGCATGCCGAAGGAAATCATTCACGCTTTTGGCTACCTAAAAAAAGCGGCCGCTTTGACCAATGCGGAACTCGGAGTGCTTTCGAACGAAAAAGCGCAGTTGATTGCCCAAGTTTGCGATGAAATCATTGCGGGCCAGTGGGATGATCAATTTCCCTTGGTCATTTGGCAGACCGGGTCTGGGACGCAAAGCAATATGAATTGCAATGAAGTCATCGCCTACCGAGGACACGTACTTCGCGGCGGCCATTTGACGGATGAAAGCAAATTTTTACATCCAAATGATGACGTAAATAAGTCGCAGTCCTCCAATGACACCTTCCCAACGGCCATGCACATTGCCGCGTACCGTCAGGCTGCCCAGGTCACCTTGCCGGGCTTGCGTCACCTTCGGGAGGTATTATCCCAAAAGCAAGCGGAGTTTAAGGATATCGTCAAAACAGGTCGTACGCATTTTATGGATGCGACCCCATTAACCTTGGGCCAGGAATTCTCTGGGTATGTTCAGCAATTGGACAACGGCATACGCGCGGTAGAAAATGCCTTGGTGATGGTCGCTGAGCTCGCTTTGGGAGGCACGGCCGTCGGTACGGGATTGAATACCCCAGCGGGCTATGCTGAAAAAGTCGCATCGAAGATGGCAGAATTAACGGGCTTGCCCTTTGTTTCCGCTCCAAATAAGTTTGAAGCACTCGCCGCCCACGATGCCATGGTAGAGCTATCCGGAGCCCTCAAGCGCGTCGCTGTTTCGCTCATGAAAATCGGCAATGACATTCGCATGCTATCCAGTGGACCTCGCTCCGGAATTGGCGAAATTGTCATTCCCGACAACGAACCCGGTTCATCCATCATGCCGGGCAAAGTGAACCCGACCCAACCAGAAGCCCTTACTATGGTGGCTGCTCAAGTCATGGGCAATGATGTTGCCGTGGGTATTGGAGGAGCCACAGGCCACTTTGAACTCAATGTTTTCAAGCCGATGATCGCCGCCAATGTCCTCCAAAGTGCCCGATTGATTGGTGACGCTTGTGTGAGTTTTGCCGACAAATGCGCAGTAGGTATTCAAGCGAACCGTCCGGTCATTCAAAAGCACCTCGAAAACAGCTTGATGCTAGTCACTGCATTGAACCCCCATATCGGCTATGACAAAGCGGCAAAGATTGCCAAAACAGCCCATGCGGAGGGTAGCACCTTGCGTGAAGCCGCGGTTAAACTTGGCTATGTCAGCCACGAAGAGTTTGACGCATGGGTGCGTCCTGAAGATATGTGCTGAGCGTGAAAGGGCTTAGGTATCCGAAGCGCTAAACGCTTAGCGCAAACAAGGCATCATGATCCCTGCCTCCTTTTTACTTCAGATTCCCCTAGCCGATAATCTCCGCGATCCGATCTGCGGGACGAGCGACCACCGCTTTATCCCCGAGGACCACAATGGGACGCTGCATGAGTTTGGGATACTCAATCATGGCGTAAATGACCTCCTCATCCTCCAATTCACTGGCGGCAAAATGTGCTTTCCACTCCGCCTCGTTTTGTCGGACCAAATCCATGGGATCCAAATTCAGCGTCTGCAACAGGGCGTCTAATGTGGCGTATGTCAAGGGCTCATCCATGTACTTAATTACCTCATAGGCAATGTGGTTGGACTCCAGCCAGGTCAGGGCTTCACGGCTTTTACCGCAGCGGGGATTGTGATAGACTTTCGCCGTCATGAGCAGAAAATTAGGGCAAGGTTTTATTCAAGGTAATCGACCCTTTGGACTCTCCAGCCGTTCCACAGGTACTCATCCATTGGGCCACGTAAAAGTACACTCCATCCAATAAGGGACGACCCCGGAAACGCCCATCCCACATGAAATTTGGATCGCTTGAGGTAAACACTTTTTGACCCCAACGATCGTAGACAATCAAATTCAATTGATCTAAGGCCGATGCCCCTGCTTGACTGAGTCGGAAGGCATCATTTAAGCCATCCCCGTTGGGACTAAACATATTGGGAAACTGAATGGCATCCGGTTGGTCGATCGGTAACACTTCATACGACCAATAGGCGGTATCTCGGCGATCGCACAAACTATCCCAGACCACTATAGCAGCGGTATACGTGCCTGGGCCGGAAACTTGCCATTGGCGCTCACGGCCGGACAGGGCCGATCCAGAAAGTCCATTGGGATACCAAAACACGTGCGTCGCAAAGTTGGCGTTAGCGTCTCCCGTGATAATGGGCGATGCGCCACAGGGATTTACGGTAATTTCCCCATGAATGTCCCCGAGTGGAGGGCGAAAAGTCACCACATACGTAGAAGTATCCGAAGCGCCGCACAACGTATCCAAGGCAACTAGCGTGATGGTCGTAGGGCCATAAATGCCCCGATAGCTATGAATCAAAGGACATTGCATGCGCTCATAATGACTGTTTCCATCCCCCCAAAAAACTTCTAAAGCTTGACTTACCAGGGAATCGGTTGGATGCAATTCGACGTGCAACGCCGTGTCGCACGGATCAAAAACCAAATTCATCGCGGCATAGGGCGGCTCGGGACTGGCGATAAGCACGCTGAGCTGTTGGCTAGCCTGCGTAGCGCAGACCGTGTCGTAGGCTTCGATGGTTATGCCAAAGGGCCCCGCCAAGTTATACGAATGGACATACGGAGGGCCTCCCGTTCCAGACCATTGATTACCATCTCCCCAATCAATGTAGATGGAGTCCGCCAACCCCATGTTCCCAGTTAAAATGGCTTGGTTGCCCGCACACAAGGTGTCCGCGCTAAGATCCAAGGAAACTTGGGCTGCCTGAAGCTCAAACGCAATCTGCACAGCTGCCATGTTGCAGTTACCAGCATTGTTTGTCAAGGAATAGGCATTGTGCGGAAAAATAGGAAGATTGCTATTCCCACCACAGCCCGCGCAGATCGCCTGGTGGATCACGCCTTGCGGATCAAAACGTGAAGTGCCCCCATCCACATGTTCATAGGAAGGAGCCCCTCCGAAATAACTAGCATACAAGGGCCCGCCTTTTCGATGAAGGACTAAGAAATAGAAGTCACTTCCATCCGTCGTGGTCTGATAGGCATTGGCCGTCGTCTGCAAATTCTGAGTGTTCCCGCCATTGTTTGCTAAGCCACCCCAGCCTGAAAAATAGACGGATCCACAGTCGTCCATCATAAAAGCCGTAGGCGAGCAATTGATCGAGGTTATCGTCCCCGAGCCAAAGGTTTGAAGCCGATACAAACTATCCAAATCCGCATTAAACCATGCAATGAATTGGGAGGAATTCGCCTGACCCCAGAGTCCCGCGGTCGCGGAAAGGATTCCTTTGGTATTACCAACGATTGCGATGGCCGAAGAATCCCCAACTGCCTTGAAGGCTCCTGCCGGTTCATGGGCAATCATGTAGCCATAATCTGGCCCGGTGCTACCCAAATAGGTCGATTTCTCCGGTTGTCCCGTCATGGCGTCTACCCGTTGAATCCAGGCCTCGTGTAGTCCGGCCGGTTGACTTTGATATGCGCTAGAGGATGCCAAACTATCGGAAAGGCTGCTTCCTACAGCCACGAGCTTGAGACTTCCCGCATGTTCCACGAGGCTCGCGCCAAAGAACCCATCGGCGCTCGTCCCCCCATAGATTCCAGACCAGTATAGACTGTCCAAGTTCGGACTCAATTTCAGCAAGACGGCATCTTGAAGTCCTTGATAATTGCCATTCAATCCGGGAGTACTCGGGAAATTGGAAGAGGTTGTGGATGAGGCGATATACACCCCATCATCCGTGGCTAAAACTTCACCGCGGGCTTGATCGCCATAATTAAGGGCCACATTGGGATTGAGGCCATCATTTCCACTTCCGCCCACATAGGTCATGCCCGTCATACTGCTCCCCGTAGAATCCAAGCGTAAGATGAATAGATCCGTGCCATTGGCAAAGGACTGGCCACCCCCATTGATGCTGCTCCCCCCGGCAAAGATGCTGTCATAGCACGCGCTCAAATGAGGTAGATTCAGAGAGGCCGTCACCCCCATGACTACTAGGTCCCCATTGGGTGCTGCCATCATCGAGTGGGGCTGTTCGCGATTTCCACCGCCAAAAAAAGTCCCGCAGCGCAACGTGGTTCCATCCGCACTAAATAGCATCAAAGCGACATCCGTGCCGCCGCCGCCAAAGCTCGACTGAAGGCCATTTGCTACAGGGAACTGACTGCCAAAAGCAATGCCACCCGCCCAGGTGCGACCCTGCGCATCATAGGTAGCCGTGTAGCCAAAATTGTCCGATATCGCGCCTGAAAAGGTGGAAAACCGATACACCGGATCGATACTGGTCGCCTTTCGAGCAGAGGGTACCCAATCCCTTCCAACATGCTTCCAACTCGTACGCTTCGGGCCATCATGACTGTGTGCCTCGGGAAGCTCTATATCCAAATGCCCGATAGGCAGTCCCAAGCGGAGCACCTCTGACCTCGATAATTCCTGGCTTTCCGCCCCTTCAAAATGAGAACGCAAGGGCATCAGTTGCGCTGGCTGATCTGCGGTCCACGTCGTTTTTAAGTACCCATCCAGGGTTTGTTCTATGTGCAAAATCACCCCGGGATACAGACCTTGGATTGTGCCCCGTGCATAGTGAGGTACCTGTTGCGCGTGATGCTCGGGGAAATGGTACGAAAAGCGACCGGGCAATGGCCCGTCGCCATGGAATTCGCCCTGCCCCGCTCCAACAAAGTGTTCTGTGAGTACAAATAAGTCCGAGCTATCCCCTTCATCGGTTCCTCTCAGGCTAAATCGAATCCCTGTTTCTAAGATCCAAATACGTGCATGTTCCGTTGGGAGCTGCGCCAACACCTCCGTCGGCCATTGCCCTAGATTCGGAATGAATCCTACCGCGGGCCGTTCTATCACGGCCGTTTGAGCCCAGGAGGTCCAGGCCGCAAAAAGGAGGAATAGGAGGAATCGGGATCGCACGATCCCGAAGATACGCCGGATGTCAAGCCCTCAGGCCGATCATCGCGTATTCGATTTCAATCCAAATCCAAATCATCCTCCCCGGCCCCAGATCCATCCGACATCAGATAGGCTTTGAGGAATGCATCGAGATCCCCATCTAGCACGCTATCGGGATCGGTCGTTTCGACACCAGTTCGAACATCTTTGACGAGTTTATACGGGTGCAAGACATAGTTTCTGATTTGCGAACCCCACTCGATTTTCTTTTTGCCAGCTTCAATTTCGGAGCGCTTGGCATTCCGTGCTTCAATCTCCATCTCATATAAGCGTGACTTAAGCAATTGAATGGCTTTCTCTTTGTTTTGAAGCTGAGAACGCGTTTCCGTGTTTTCAATAACAATTCCTGTGGGGCGGTGCTTGAGTCGAACACCCGTTTCCACTTTGTTCACGTTTTGGCCCCCTGCGCCACTCGAGCGGAAAGTATCCCAGTCGATTTCGGCCAAATTGACCTGAATGTCAATCGTATCATCCACCAAGGGGAAAACATACACGCTCACAAAAGACGTATGGCGTCGGGCATTGCTGTCAAACGGGCTAATTCGCACCAATCGGTGCACCCCGTTTTCCCCTTTGAGGTAACCAAAAACAAAGTCCCCTTCAATTTCTAAGGTTACCGTCTTCACTCCTGCGACATCTCCTTCTTGAAAATTGAGCTCGCGCACCTTGTGTCCGTTGCGTTCGGCCCAACGCAAGTACATCCGCATCAGAATTCCCGCCCAGTCACAGGATTCTGTGCCGCCAGCCCCTGCAGTGATTTGCAAGACGGCGGACATTTTATCTTCTTCTCCGGAAAGCATATTGCGGAATTCCAAGTTGCTCAACTCTTCTTCCAACTTGGACCCAGCCTCTTCCACTTCAGCCTCGCTGAGTTCGCCTTCTCGGTAAAATTCAATCGACAACTCCACCTCTCCAAGCATCGCTTCAAGGGATTCATAGCCCTGAATCCAGTACTTCAGCTCCCGAATTTTCTTCATTACCTGCTCCGCCTTCTTGGAATCTTCCCAAAAACTGGGGTCCACTGTCCGCTCCTCCTCATTGACGAGTTGGATGCGCTTTTCATTGAGGCGCACGTAGTTTTTGAGCGCTTTCAAACGCTCATGAAAATCCTTGACTTGTTCACTGGAAACCATAGGTGCAAAAGTACGGCGGTGAGTACCTTGTCCCCATGTTTTTGATTGATGCTGATTTTCGATCCGACACGGTCACACGACCCAGTGCGGAAATGCTCGCCGCGATGCATGCCGCCCCTGTGGGCGACGATGTCCTCGGCGATGATCCTACGGTTAAATCCCTGGAATCCAATGCGGCAGAACGCTTTGGCATGGAAGCGGGGCTCTTTTGCCCATCGGGTACCATGACCAATCAAATTGCGATCAACGTCCATTGTCGGCCTGGAGACGAAGTCATATGTTCTTCTCTTGCCCACATTTACAATTACGAAGGAGGAGGCGTGGCCTTTAATTCTGGCGTACAAGTACGGAGCGGCGGGGATGCCTATGGGCGCATATTTCCTGACGATATTCACCGCCTTGTTCAGCCGGAAATGGATGTACATGCCGCACCAAGCCGCCTAGTCGTCGTGGAGAATACTGCAAATAAGGGCGGTGGAACTAGTTTGGGCTTGCCCCTACTTCACGAACTGCATGCGGCGGCAAAATCACACGGTCTCGCCTATCACCTGGATGGAGCTCGAGTCTTTAACGCCATCGTTCGGGAAGGAGATCGCACGGAGGACTACCGTTTTTTTGATTCCATTTCAATTTGTTTGAGCAAGGGATTGGGTGCTCCCGTTGGCTCGGTATTGCTTGGCTCCCGAGATTTTATTGCCCAAGCCAAGCGGGTTCGCAAGCGTTTTGGCGGAGGCATGCGTCAAGCAGGCTATCTCGCCGCAGCGGGCCTCTATGCCCTAGCGCATCATGTCGACCGCCTCGTGGAAGACCATGAAAAGGCCGCTGAAATCGACCAGTGGCTCAGCCAACTCGACTATGTCCTCGAGCGCAAGCCCTGCGAGACCAACATGGTCCTCTTTCGCATCGAAGCCTCCGGCGGGGCGCCCGCACTTCAATCCCATCTTGCTGCGCTCGGGATTCGAATCATCGCCATGGACCGTGAATGGCTGCGCATTGTGACCCACCGCGACGTCACGTCGGCCCACATGGAGGCGCTGCATGATGGCTTGCGATCATTTCAGCCCTAGGTCAACCGCGCCATTCCTATGTTTTATTGGCCAGGCGCTGTATTCGTTTGATGACGAATGGCCTCCTGGATTTCGTCCCAGCTATACCCTTTGCGTTGAGCTGCTTGACTGGCTGCATACTCCTCAGCCCGGCTAGCCCATGGCTGCGTTTTTTCTAGGAGGCTGAGTAGCGTGTCTCGATAGAGCGTCTCATCCAATTCTTGCAATCCAAGTCGGATACACGATTCGGGTACGCGCTTCGCTTTTAAGCCTTGAATGATTTTGATTCGACCCCAGCCTTTGGCTCGATGCTTCCCGCGCACATAGGCCCGTGAAAATCGCTCTTCCGAGAGGAACCCCTCCTCAATAAGTTCAATCAAGAGACTTTCTGCCACGCCCGCTTGAAGGCCCATATCTCGGAGGCGCTGCGCTACTTCATATTGACAGCGCTCTTGATACGCACAGTATTTCCGCACTTGAACCCGTGCGGTCTCCAAATCATAAATCTTCTCGCGTTTGAATGGGGCCATGGGGTAAAAATAAAGCAGGCGGCCCATGGCCGCCTGCTTACAAACATTTGATCTCAGAATTAACCGAGCTTCTTGTTTTGATCATCGGCAAAGCGATACTCAAGCATTTTGAATGCATCGCGCTCCACCACCTTTAGCGGGTGGCCATACAGCTTGGACCATTGCTTATACCGTGCTTTCCATAGGAAGCCTTTCGTCAAGTACGCATGAATAAACGGATGGACATGGAGGTGTACCGTCCCTTTGTCTTTCTTTTGACGCATCTTGGCAACAATCTGGTCAAACTTTTGCTCGAGCGCATCAATCATTGTGATTGGCGCCTCCACTAGATTGTCCGGATTCTCTTCTTTCGTTTCCAAGCGGCGTGCAGGTCGAACCCGTTGTCGAGTAATTTCTACGATGCCAAACTTAGAAGGCGGAAGGATCTTATGTCGGGCACGATCGCCTTCCATTACTTCCTTCATTTTTTCGAAAAGTTGCTTTCGGTGCTCCCCTTTGTGCAAATCAATAAAGTCGATACAGATGATCCCGCCCATGTCCCGTAGGCGCAACTGGCGTCCAATTTCTTCTGCCGCCATGATATTCACCGCGAGGGCATTGTCTTCTTGGCTTTCTCCTTTATTGCTTCGGTTGCCACTATTCACGTCAATGACGTGCATGGCCTCCGTGTGCTCAATGATGAGATACGTGCCCTTGCCCATGTTGACGGTGCGACCAAAGGCCGATTTCAACTGGCGATCCACCCCATAATGTTGGAATACAGGCACCGCAGATTTGTGAAGTTTCACAATCTCAGCGCGTTCTGGGGCAATGGATTCTACGTATTCCTTGATCTCCTGGTGTAGGGACTCGTCGTCCACCACGATTTGATCGAAGCTGTCGTTGAATACATCTCGGAGGTAGGCGCTTGCGCGGTCCATCTCGCGAAGAACACATTTACGTGGTTTTGCATTCCGCAGATTGCGGTGCAGTGTTTTCCACTTAGACATCAAGTCTGCCAAGTCGGCAGTCAATTCTTCTGTGGAGACGCCTTGGGCTACGGTGCGAACAATCACACCAAAACCATCAGGACGTATCGATTGAACGAGCTTGCGCAGTCGTTCCTTCTCTTTTCGCTCTCGAATTTTCTGAGATACCGAAATGCGGCTAGTGAACGGCACCAATACGATGAACCGTCCCGCAATAGATATTTCAGAGGTGACCCGAGGGCCTTTCGTCGATATGGGTTCCTTCACCACTTGGACCAGAATCTGATCCCCTTGCTTCAGAATGTTCTCCATAGCCCCATCTTTTTCGATGAGGGGCTCCATGGTAAAATCCGCAATATTCGCGGGTTGTTTACCTAGGTGAACCTTCTTGTTGAAGGATTGCCACGATGAAATTTGAGGACCTAAATCATGGTAGTGCAGGAACGCATCTTTCTCGTATCCTACATCCACAAACGCCGCATTGAGACTAGGTGCGAGTTTGCGCACTTGTCCCAAGTAAACATCGCCGACAGAAAATTGCTGTTTCGCATCTTCCTGTACAAGCTCCGTTAAACGGCCATCCTTAAGAAGGGCAATGACTGCGTCCGACTCATTCGCTTGAATGATAAGTTCGGTACGCATGATTTGCCGCTACTTATTTCTTTTTGTGACGGTTTTTGCGCAAACGCTTCTTCCGCTTGTGTGTGGCCATCTTATGGCGCTTTCTTTTCTTACCGCTAGGCATAATGCTGTCGATTAAAATGAAACAATCATTGAAGTTCTTTCGCCTCCGTTGCGTTTCCCGCTTGCAGCGTTTCCATAAGTGCTGTCAATTCGGAGGCACGGGATGTGTTGGGGTGTTCGTTTAAAAACGACTGAAGGCCTTGAATTGCCCCTTCTACTTGTCCTAACTCAACTAGGGACTGGGCCAGGCCTTCCGCCGCGTCTGCATCATCTGATTGAATCTGCAGTACAATTTGGAAACGCTCCACGGCCTTATCCCACTGTCCTGACATCATGGAGAAACGACCCAACGTGTATTGGGCGTCGCGATGTTCAGGATCTTCAGCTACCACCTCACGAAGGAGGAAAATAGCCTGCATAGGATTGCCATCTTGAGATTCAATGATGGCGAGGGCATCTTGGACTTTCTGATCCAAGGGACTTAGGGTAGGCGTTTCGGCCACTGTCGCTTCGGGCGCACTGGGCGCATGCGGCATAAGCATCACTACAGCGGTCACCACAACCACCGCAGAAATAGCATAAACCCATGCGCGCTTCATTCCTTCTATTCGCTTTTAGTCTTTTACCTCAACATTGCTCTTTACCTCCTCCGCAAAAGTCTTTGCAGGCTTGAAAGAAGGAATGTAATGGGCAGGGATAATCAATGTGGTGTTTTTGGAAATATTGCGACCGGTTTTCTCCGCACGCTTCTTCAGCACAAAGCTGCCAAAGCCACGGAGGTAAACATTTTCGCCGGATTCCATGCTCGACTTTACTTCGCGCATGAAGCCCTCTACTACGGCTAGTACATCTGATTTTTCGAGACCAGTACGGTCTGAGATTCGCGTGACGATGTCCGCTTTTGTCATGGTAATTGCGTTTTATACGTGTTTCTTTCCGTGTCTTACCCCGGAAAGAATGGGGTTATTTTAGCGGGCGCAAAGTTAAGTAATAGTGACCGAAACAACAATACAGGATTTCAATGCCAAAGACTCTCTGATTGAGTGGTTTGACCACCATCGCAGACCCTTGCCTTGGCGAAAAGATAGCAATCCGTATGCCATTTGGCTCAGTGAGATCATTCTGCAGCAAACCCGAGTGGATCAGGGACTCCCCTACTGGGAACGATTCATGGCAACTTTTCCCACGGTAGAATCCTTGGCCAATGCGCCAAGCGACCAGGTGATGGCTCTCTGGGCCGGCTTGGGATACTACAGTCGCGCTCGAAATTTGCATCGGACCGCACAACTCATTCAGGAACGAGGCTCCTTCCCTTCCCAAAGTTCAGAGCTCGTAAAGCTCCCTGGAATTGGCCCTTACACCGCAGCTGCCATCGCATCCATATGCTTTAAAGAGCTCAGCCCAGCCCTAGATGGCAATGCGCTGCGCGTGTATAGCCGATATTTTGCTATCGCTGACCGGATTGATCGAAGCAGTACCCTCGCTACCATTCGTGCACAGGCGATTCCCGTGCTGGATGCCCATCGTCCCGGAGATAGCAATCAAGCAATTATGGATTTGGGCGCGCGAATTTGCACGCCAACGCAACCAAAATGCCCGGAGTGTCCTTTGCACCGTCAATGCGAGGCCTTTCGTCGTGGCACGATGGAATCTTTTCCCGTAAAACCCTCCAAGAAAGCCCCCAACGTAGAGGACTGGCATTTCCATATTTATGTCGACCAAGGCAAATTCGGGCTAGAAAAACGCGTGGATCAAGGTATTTGGGGCGGCCTATGGTCATTTCCGGTCGCCATAGCTCCCGAGGCTGCTACTGCGACCGCTTTGCGCTGCACCCACCTGCTATCCCACAAGAAACTCACGTTGTTTTTCCACGAAAAAGACGTTGTAAAAGTCCCCATGACGCCGGCAGTTCAATGGTTCTCCTTGGAGGAAGTGAAAAACCTTGGCCTTCCCGTACCAATTCGATGGTGGTTTGAGGAAAAAAACTACTTTTGATTTTTACACTTCATACAAATGGCAGGTACTTTAAATAAGGTCATGTTGATCGGCAACCTGGGCAAAGACCCTGAGGTTCGCAACTTTGACAATGGAGGCATGCTGGTGCGATTCCCTATTGCTACCACCGAAAACTTTACAGATCGCGACGGCAATCGCCGTGAAAACACAGAATGGCACACGATTGTCGTGCGCTCACCTCGCTTGGCAGAAGTCTGCGAACGCTACTTAAAGAAAGGCGACAAAGTATTTATTGAGGGCAAGATTCGTTCACGCCAATGGACGGATGACCACAATCAAACACGATACAATATTGAAATTGCCGCAGATTCCATGACGATGCTCGGTCCGAACCCCATGCGCTCCAGCACGCGGGAAGAAGGAGAACACACCGGCACGCCCCGCGCTGCCTATCGCAATGCCGATGATCGTAGCGCGTATGGATCCGACCTCCCCTCGGATCAGGGAGAAGACGATTTCCCGTTCTAACTCCCTTTCTGTGAACCAAACTCTCCTCCTTGGACCCTGACCCGACCCCTTTCTCCGATTTATTTCAACCTTTTCCCGCGGAAGCTTTAGTCCCCATGGGCATCATGGGACTGCTATTGCTCGGCTCAGCTGTGGCTTCGGCGTCGGAAGTTGCCTTCTTCTCTTTGACCCCGAATGACAAGGCGGGTTTAAATGAGGATAAATCACCGGTATCTGACCGCGTTTTGGACATTCTCAAGCACCCTGAGAAACTCCTCGCCTCGTTATTGATATTGAACAACTTGTTCAACTTGGCGCTCATTTTACTGTCCACTTGGGTGACGGGCTTAATCTTCAATTTCGAAGCGCATCCATGGTTGGCTATTGGTATTCAAACCGTTTTAGTGACGGCCTTACTCCTCATTTTTGGAGAGGTTATCCCAAAAACCTATGCGGCCAGCCACGGCGTTTCATGGGCCAAGAGTATCGCTCCACTGATTCAAGGAAGCATGCGCCTACTGGAACCCATCAGCCGCGCGCTCGTTGGCTCGAGCCGCTTTATTGAACGAAGCAGCAAGAATAAAACCTTGACCGTAGAAGAATTGGAAGACGCCTTAGATCTCACTTCCGATGATGCGACCACCCCAGAGCAGCAGCGACTCTTGCGGGAGATCGTGCGCTTTGGCAACACCTCGGTGAAACAAATCATGACCCCACGTCAAGATGTTTTGGCGATTGAATCAGGGAAGGCGCTATCGGAAGTCTTGGGTTCCGTTTCCGAAAACGGCTATTCTCGCGTGCCCATCTTTCAGGAAAATCTAGATACCATCCTCGGGGTACTCCATGCCAAAGACCTTCTAAAACATTTGGATGCCCCCGAGAATTTTGCTTGGACCGAATTGGTTCGGCCCGCATTTTTTGTCACAGAAAGCATGAAAATCGATGATTTGCTTGGTGATTTTCGGGAAAAGAAAATGCACATGGCGCTGGTCGTCGATGAATTTGGCGGGGTATCCGGACTGGTGACCCTGGAAGACGTCATGGAAGAAATTGTTGGTGAGATTCGCGATGAATTTGACACGGAGGAGCAGCTATTTTCCCAACTCGATGAGGACACCTTTGTGTTTGAAGCGCGAGCCCAGCTCAGTGATTTGTTCCGCGCAGTAGACCTTGAACCGGATGTGCTTGACAGTTACCGCGGTGAGGCCGATACGGTCGCTGGGTTGATCTTAGAACAACTAGGTCGGATGCCCTTGAAAGGGGAGGCACTGCATACCGGACCGGTGCATTGGACAGTTGAAGCAGCCGATCGCCGCCGCATTGTTCGCGTCAAAGTAAAAATTGAACGCCATGCCTCGTAAGGCCGTCTGGATTATTTCAGTCGCATTGGTCTTAGCCATGGGAACCTTTGCCCTTTGGCTCTGGCCAACCGGCGATGGCACGCCCAAACCGTCGGGCTACCTGCGAATCGAGGCGCCCATCACCGAGGTCCAATCCTTAGCCGACTTGACTGGACCACACTTTCCGTATCAAATGATGGTGGATGGTTCAGCGCAATGGGAAGCACGGCCAGAATTAGGCTGGGGGGATCTCGTCTATCCTTGGTGTCGTGGCCGCATGCAACTCACCTACAAGCCCGTCGAAGGCAATCTTGCCGACCTCATTGACGATGCTCATAAATTAGCCTTCAAACATTCGGTTGTAGCTGATGGAATCGCTCAGAAGCTCTACATCAATCCTGACTCGAAAGTGTACGCCGTAATGTTTCAAATGCAAGGCAATGCCGCCTCGGCAGTACAATTTTTTGCCACCGATAGCCTATCCCATTTTATTCGCGGGGCAGCCTATGTGTATGCCCAACCAAATGCGGATTCCCTCGCCCCAGTCAATGCATTTTTTGAAGCTGAAGTGGTACGGTTCTTTGAGTCGCTGGAATGGGAATAGGGAGGGAAGACAAATCTGCCCGTCCCAGTTTCCTTTGACCTTCAATCCAGAGACAGATATTCACCATGCCTCTCGGCCCAAAAAGTAAGGGTGTATTCGTTTAAAGGTTTTAGGGTGAAGGCCACGGCGCGATGCCTGCGCTATCTGTCACGCACCCTCCCGCATGCCCTAGCGCTTCCTCAATATCAACCAGGCTTTGAAGGCCCCATCCACTAGGAGGAACCAGGAGATGGCGCTCAGGAGTAAATGTGCGGGCTGCATGAAGCGAGGGATGGCAAAATAGTACATCCCAGCCCCTAGAGCCGTTTCTATAAGGAGCGCGTAGAGAACAAACGCTGCGCGTACTTTCAAACCGCCTAAGCCTTTGGTCTTTCGATAGAGATAATAGGAAACGCCCAGAATTAGGATGCTGAAACTTCGATGAATCAGCAATCCAACGGGCAATTGATCAATCCACTGGCTTCGATCTGCATCTAATCCGAATGCTTTGATCAACCCGTCTACCTCTTCGCGCACTTGGGTACCCATGAGAATTTGAACACTCAATAGTCCAATCAAAACCAGGAAAATATGGTAGGCCGTCTTCCGGTCCCCTTCTACGCCTTCCATGCCTCGTTCAGCGCGAAGCGCGTGCACTTCCCATTCGGTCGAAACGGAACGATACACCGCGGTAAGCAAGCCCAATAGCAAAAAGGCCCCGGCCATGTGGTAGGTGATTTGGTGGGGAATCAAATTGCCATCCACTACGACTTTACCCAGCCAAGCCTCAAATCCCAGGACGAATAGCGCCGCAAGCATGGTGAGAGACCATTTGGGATGCGATCTAAACCGCCCTAAAGTCCATGCGCAAGCGAGTAACACTGGAAGGCCCAGCAAGGCTCCAACCAATCGATTCAGATACTCAATCCAAGTGTGTACCGGATTAAATACGGCATAGTCATGCCGGGTATAGGCCGACCAATGGTTCCCGTCGAACTGCTCTTTGGTTGTAAAAGTTTCCAAGGCCACCCAAAGCGTGTCATTTCGCACAATCATTTGACCTTCGCCAACCATCACATTTGGCGCCCACGTGACCTGCGCTTCTTCCGTAGGGGGAATTAAATACCCAAAGCACGTGGGCCAATCCGGACATCCCATCCCAGATCCCGTCATTCGGACGATGGAACCCGCCAAAATGACCAATAAGGTCAAGGTGATTGCTGCCTGAAGTAACCGACGCAAAACCGCGGTCCATTTTGTTGTTGGAGATTGTGGCATGGGTGCAAAGGTAATCTACCTTTGGCGCCTTATGAATCGCAATCTACTCCCTTGGGTCATGTTTACCGCCTTAGTGTTGGTATGGGGATCCTCTTTCATTTTGATGAAGCATGCGCTGATCGCCTTCACTGCGGTTCAAATTGGGGCAGCGCGCATCGTCTTTGCAGCTTTGCTCACGCTTTCCTTCGCTTGGCCGCAACTCAAAGAATTCCGAAAAGAGGATATTCCCGCTTTTTTAATTGTCGCTTTGTTGGGAAATTCTATCCCCTACTTGCTCTTCCCCATTGCGGTCGAACATGTTCCATCTGGGGTAGTCGGCATTACTAATTCCATGACTCCTCTTTTCACTTTATTAGTGGGGTTAATTGCTTTTGGTCGCGCCCTGCGGTGGGTGCGTGCGCTCGGTGTTGCGGTTGGCTTTATTGGGGCGCTCATTTTGATCAATCCCTTTGATGATCATTCTTCCGTCGGCCAAAGCTGGCCCTATCTCCTGCTAGCCGTGCTCGCTGCGGCATGTTACGGAGTGAGTATTAATACCATAGGAGATCGATTAAAACACCTTTCCCCTCGCGCAATCACCCTTTTTGCCATGCTTGGCGCATCCGTGCCTTCCGTTGGCATCCTGGCCGCCACGAACTTCCCGGCGCAATTCACCGGTAGCCCAGAAATGTGGAGCAGTTTGGCCGCCATTGCCTTTTTGGGCTTAGTAGGAACCAGCCTATCCATGGTAGTTTTCAACCGTTTGATTGCCATGACCACCCCCTTGTTTGCGGCGTCCACTACCTATGTGATTCCCATTGTGGCCTTGGCCTGGGGACTTGTTTTTGGGGAGGAACTGCTCTTCAATCACTACATCGGGATGGTCACCATCTTAGTGGGCGTTTGGATGGTAAACCGCAAGGCGTAGGTACTATGCCTTCGAGCCTTGAGGATGAGTATCTCCTATTGACTCGGCGTGTTTAATCCAAAAAAAACCCTGAGCTAGGCCCAGGGTTTTGAAGAGTGCATAGGGGTTCAACGGGAACTCCGAAAGGAGACGGTTTCTTAGTTAAAAATGTTCTTGTCCACTTCGCCGTTGATGGTCACAGAGATCGTTTTAACCTCCAAATCCATTCCAGGCTGCAGAGGCACCTTCATGCTATGCGCTACAGATATTCCATCCACCGCCTTATAATCACTGAAGTCCACGTTGATCACTTGGTCTCCTTGAGGCGTTTGGGCTACTTGGCTTTGACGGACGCATAGACCCGTCTTGGCGTCATAGTAACGCTTCACTTCATTGCTGCCGAGGGTCACGACGAGCTCATAGCAGAGTGCATCGCCTATGGTGGCAGGAGCCTCTGAAAGCTTCACGTTTCCATTCTCCCCTGCGGTAAGAAGCAACTCTGTGCACCAAGAATCATTGATGACATCTGCCGTCATGGCCTCGTCTACAGGAACATCCTGGCCATTCGCTTGCACAACCACTTGTTTGCCGTTGTATTTCTTTACGCTGCTTCCCATCGGGGTCTTCTGCTCCGAGAAAATCAAATTGGGTTGCGCGTAGACCGAATGAAATGTTAAGGTCATTCCCATCAAGCTTGCCTCTTGCTGAATGTCTATGTTTTGAACGGCTGCAATTGCCTCGCGTCCACCCATGGCATCCATTGCCACATCCAGAACTTTTTGCGCAGTCAAGCCTTCTGGCAGCGTGGCTACGGGAGCCGCCGTTGGTTCGGCATCTAACGTGTAGTATTCAATGGGGAAACCCAAACGCTCAAGCCCTTTGGCGATTTCCAATCCTTTACCCACAATGACAATCAAGAATTTACCTTCTTCAATGTAGGTGTTGGCCACGCGCTGCACATCCGCGGTAGTAACTGCCTCTAACCGGGTCAAATAGTTGTTGTAATAGTCAGATGACAAGCCGTACTCCTGGATGTTTGTCGCAAAGCGTGCCACGGTGGCAGGGTTCTCCAAGGAACGACCAAAACTGCCCGACAAATTGTTCTTCGCTGCGCGCAAATCATCGGCTGTAATCGGCTCGGTGCGAATGCGATTCAGTTCGAAAAGGAATTCAGCAACGGCAGAGTCGGTAACCGCATTGCGAACTTCTGCTTCAGCACTAAAGGACGTGGTATACTTGCCCGTACCATAGCTGGAATATGCCCCATAGGTATAGGCCTTGTCCTCGCGCAAGTTTTGGAACAAACGGCCCGCAGAGCCTGCACCCAATACCTGATTCATTACGGCCATAGCTTCCGCATCGGGATGGCCCACGGCCAAATTCATGGTATTGGTTACCGTAATGCTAGACTGCACGGAGGCGTCGCGGTTGACCAATACGATGCGCGAGTTCGCCTGCTTTGGCGGTGCGGGATAGGTCACTTCGGACTTGAATTTCCCTTTCCAGCTGCCGAAGTGGGTTTCAGCCAACTGACGTGCATGATCTACTGAGATATCTCCCACAATGACCAAGGTGGCAATGTTGGGCTTCCAGTAGGTCATGTAGAAGGTCTGGCAGTCTTTGAGTGTCACGTTGTTGACCGTGGCTTCCGTCACCAATTCGCCAGCGGGGTGGATGGTGCCGTAGAGTAAAGCACGAGAAACGTTGCTGCGGATGCTCCCGGGGTTGTCACGCTCGTTTTTCAAACTGGTGACGAACTGGTTCTTCAACTTGTCAAAAGACGATGCAGGGAAGGCAGGCTTGGTGGCCACTTCGGCTGCAATGTTGAACAACTGATCCGCGTACTTGCTCAAACCGTTGGTATTTACACCCGTGGGGCCTGTGCGCAAGCGCGCACCGATGTAATCCACAGATTGGTCTAGGCTGGCTTTATCCCGCAAGGTGGTGCCTTCGGACAGGAGGTCCCCCGTCAAGAAGCCTACACCGGCGATTTCGCCCTCATACAGCTGACCGGGATCCATAGAAAGGCCCACGGAGATACGAGGGAGTTTGTGGTCTTCTACCACCAGTACGGTCATGCCGTTTTTCAGGGTGAACTGGGTGTAGGGGGCGATGGTGGGAACGCGAGGTTCCGCCGCGCTAGGTCGAATGCTTCGGTCCAACTGTGCCGAAGCTGAAAAAGTAGCCAGGGCGGCAAGTGCGAGGATAATACGTTTCATTATTCTACAGAGGGATTGGCGCTGGGCTTGGGCAAGTAGGTCAAGACCACACGGTTAGAAGGTTGCAAATAGGTTGTAGCCACACGCTGGATGTCTGCGCGGGTCACGGCGCGGTAACGCTCAATTTCAGTATTGATCAAGTTGGCGTCTCCGAAATAGACATGGTAATTCGAAAGGGATTCGGCAATGCCAGATACAGAGCCGTTTTGGGTGATGAAATCCGCTTCAACCTTATTCATCACTTTCTCGAATTCACGCTCTCCGAGCAGTTCATTCTGAAGTTTGGCAATCTCTTCTTCCATCGTACCGAGCAGTTCGCCGGTGCTGTGATCGCCATTGACGAGGGCTAAGGTGATGAAGATGCCGTGATCCTCCAACGCGTATGGAAAAGCAACCACTTGCAGGGCTGACTGATCCTTATCCACCATACGCATGGACAAACGAGAAGAAGGTCCATCGCTCAATGCGGTCGTCAGCATCTGCAAGGCATAGGCATCGGGATGCGATTGACCTGGCATGCGGTAGCCCGTGAAAACAGCTGGAAGCTGAATATTGTCAAAAATGGTGTCCTGAACTTCGGCCGTGAGCGCGGGTTCAAAGGTATCTGGCTGAACTACGGGCTCCCCCGCTGGAATATCTCCGAAGTACTTGGCAATCCATGCCTTCGCTTGAGACGGATCAATGTCACCGGCAATACTTAACGTGGCATTATTTGGGATGTAATACTTTTTATAAAAATTGACATAGTCCTCGGTTTGGGCCGCATTCAAGTCGTCCATCGAGCCGATAACCGCCCAGCGATACGGATGCTCGCTGAAGGCATGACTAAACATCTCTGCATTCCAAGAGCCATAGGGTTGGTTATCTACCCGCATGCGCTTTTCTTCCTTCACGACTTCACGCTGAGTCTCCACTCCGGTCTGATCTACTTTGGCGTGAAGCATGCGCTCAGATTCCATCCACAAACCGAGCTCCAAATTATTGGATGGCAAGATTTCATAGTAGAACGTGCGGTCCTGCATGGTGTTCGCATTCAGGGTTCCGCCATTTGCTTGAATGAGTTTCATGTACTCGCCGCGACCAATGTTCTCGGAGCCTTCAAATAGCAAGTGCTCAAAAAAGTGTGCGAATCCAGTGCGATTGATGTCTTCATTTTTAGATCCAACATGGTACAACACAGAAACCGCCACAATGGGGGTGCTATTGTCCTGGTGAAGGATCACATGCAGGCCGTTGTCGAGGTCATATTCCTCAAAAGCGATCTGGCCTTGGGCCGTGAACGCCAAACAAGCCAAACCTGCTGCAAGAATAAGAGAAGGGTGCTTCATGGGGGTATTGATAAATTTGACAGTCCGCACTGTCGTTTAAAGGTTCATATGGTCACGAAAACCGAGCCAAACAAGGCGCGAGCGATCGCAAGGGCGTGAAGTTACAAAGCATCTAGAGGATATGAAGCCCCTCCTCCACGAAACTTGTTGTGGGATTTTCTTGGCAGAAGCTTTTAGATATGGGAATTACACCTATCTTTGCACCCCTTAACTAAACAATGTACACATGTACGCCATCGTAGAAATAGCAGGGCTGCAATACAAAGTGCAAAAAGATCAGCGAGTGTATGTTCACCGTCTGGCTGGCAATGAGGGCGACAAACTCACGTTTGATCGCGTCATGCTTGCTGAAGACAAGAACGGCATCACCGTTGGCGCCCCCGTTATCGAAGGTGCTTCGGTTACCGCTAGCATCTTGAGCCATGTAAAGGCCGACAAAGTGATCATCTTCAAGAAAAAGCGCCGCAAGGGCTATGACAAGAAGACCGGACATCGCCAGCCGATGACCCAGATCGTGATTTCAGACATTAAATTGTCTGCTCCAAAGAAAAAAGCAACCAAAAAAGCGGAGGCAACTGAAGAAGTTGCTGCTGAAGCATAAAATCTGACCAGCCATGGCACACAAAAAAGGTGTAGGTAGTTCTAAGAACGGCCGCGAATCAGAAAGCAAACGACTCGGCGTAAAGATTTACGGTGGTCAACCTGCCTTGGCAGGCAACATCATCGTTCGTCAGCGTGGCACGTCTCATCACCCAGGTAAAAACGTGGGAATGGGAAAGGATCACACGCTTTACGCACTTGAGCACGGAATGGTAGAATTTAAAAAGAAGGCAGGCAACAAGAGTTTTGTCTCGGTAGTTCCTTTCACTGAAGGGGGCGAAGCCTAATTTCTACTTCGACTTAAAACATTCCCCCTGTCGCCTTCAAAGCTTCAGGGGGTTTTTTAGTTTTACACTATGCTACAACTCACTACAATTCGCCAAAACGCCGAGGGCGTCATCTCCGCCTTAGCAAAGCGCCACGTGGATGCACGACCGGCGATTGACGCCTTGCTTGCCCTAAATGAGCAGCGCCGCCATGTGCAAGCAGAAACAGAAAACCTTCAAGCGGAAGCCAACAAATTGGCGAAAGCCATTGGACAACTTTTCCGTGAAGGAAAAGCGGCCGATGCGGAGGAAATGAAGCAGCAAAGCGGCACAATTAAAGAGCGTTTAAGCGAGTTGGCAGCGGATTTACAAGCCTTGGAGTCCAAAGAGCACGATCAACTTGTGGCTCTCCCTAATATGCCGCATGCATCCGTCGCTGCTGGGAAGTCAGCCGATGATAATGAAGTGGTCGAAACCTGGGGACAGGCACCCATTTTAGCGGAGGGACATGTTCCACACTGGGAGTTAACTGAGCGCTACAAACTCATTGACTTCGAGCGCGGAGTAAAAATCACCGGGGCGGGTTTTCCAGTCTACACGGGCAAGGGAGCTCGGCTTCAACGTGCTTTAATTCAATTCTTTTTGGACCGCAATACGGAAGCCGGATACATGGAGGTGCAGCCTCCGCACTTCATCAACGAAGCCTCTGGTTTTGGTACCGGACAATTGCCTGATAAAGAAGGGCAGATGTACCACATGACCACAGATAATTTGTATGCCATTCCAACGGCCGAAGTTCCTGTGACCAACCTATTGAGAGACGAAATCGTTGCCGAGCAAGATTTACCCATCAAGATGACCGCCTATAGTCCCTGTTTTCGGAGGGAGGCTGGCTCCTATGGCAAGGATGTGCGCGGATTGAACCGTTTACACCAGTTTGACAAGGTGGAAATTGTCTGTGTCGAGCATCCTTCAAAATCCTATGATCGCCTGGAAGAAATGGTCGCCCATGTAGCCTCTTTACTGCGTGATTTAGGGCTGCATTATCGCATTCTTCGCCTCTGCGGTGGGGATATGGGATTCACCTCCGCATTGACCTATGATTTTGAGGTTTGGTCAGCTGCACAAGCGCGTTGGCTCGAGGTTTCTTCCGTGTCAAATTTTGAAACCTTCCAAGCAAATCGCTTGATGCTTCGCTACCGCAGCACGGAGGATCAAAAGCCCCACTTGGCGCATACCTTGAACGGGTCCGCTTTGGCCTTACCCCGTGTAGTTGCAGCCCTCCTTGAAAACAATCAAGACCCCGAAGGTATCCGCATTCCAGAGGTGCTACGTCCGTATACTGGATTTGACCGCATAAGCGAATGAACCATCCCGCCTTATTTCTCACCGCATGCATTGCGGGCACGCTGATCGCTTGCTCTTCCCCTTATGCCTCCGAGATGGACCTTCTTTTAACGGAGAGTCACGGGGCGCTAGTTGCGCTCCAAAGTCTCCATGAAGACGGCATTGAGGCGGATTATGCCGACCTAGAACGACATGCATCCATCGCTCGGACAAAACCTTTTGATTCCGTTCACGAGACCTTCTTCCGAAATGAATTCGAAGTTCTAAAATACCACTACCGACAAACCAGCCGATGGTTTGAACTTCAATCAGAAGTGGAATGGGAAGCGGCACTCAAATTTGGGATTCAACAAGTCGAAAATTTACAGCACGACGCGGCCAATGGGCTGCTAGATGACGAAGCGGTACGCCAAGCCTTGGAAGCCGAGAAGAACGCCCTCTTACCCCTGATTGCCGAAGTAAAAACGAGTTGTGCAGCCATGCGTGAATTAATGGCTCAGCACGATAGTTTAGACAACCACTGGCAAATGATGTGGGATCGCTGGGAAAATCCGACCTTGTAAACGTGTACATCTACAACGTTACCCTCAACATCGATGACAGCGTCCACGAAGAGTGGAAAGGCTGGATGATGGCCATCCACATCCCTGAGGTACTCTCTACGAAGCTTTTTCAAGACTGCCGTTTTACCCGTGTGATGGTGGATGAAGAATCAGGTACAACCTATTCGATTCAATACCGCTTTAAGGACATGACGGATTTTCAGCTGTACCAGCAACTTTATGCCCCCGCCTTGCAGGCAAAAACCAAAGAGCGATTTGAAGGGAAATTTGTGGCTTTCCGCACCCTACTTGAAGTCGTTGACGAACAATTTTTATCCCAATCCTAAACGAAGATGAAAAAGAACTTTTGCATTCTCGCACTCTTGGCGCTAGCCATCCCCATGCATGCCCAATCGGACCAAGCTTCCGGCAAGACTGAAGTCATGACGCCCCAAAAATTATGGGAACTCGGTCGCGTCAGCTTGGACGACGTCAGTGAAAACGGCCTCGTTCTCTATGGGGTGTCGTACTACGATACGGACGCCAACCGCGGCAACCGCGACCTCTACATTGGAGAGATTGCTTCCGGTGAACTCTCCGTTTTGCGCGAGACCAAAGCCAGCGAATACGGCGCTTTCTTTCTTCGTGGCGGCGAGCGCATTGGCTATTTTTCAGGCGGTCAACTCTGGCTGGATAAAGTCAACGATATGTCCTACCTGCCCCTCCCCTTGACGGACGTAGAAGGTGGTTTGGGCGACGCTAAAGTGGTTGAATTAAATGACGGTCGGTTGCTTGTCACCTTCGTAACACGCGTGCAATTGGACCAAACGCCTGCGGAGCGCCACCCCGAGGCCCCTAAGGCCAACTACGCAGTCTACGACGACCTGATGTACCGCCACTGGGATAGTTGGACGGATTACTCCTACAACCACATCGCCTACATGGTAGTGGACCCCACCAAAACTTCCGCAACAGGCAAGTTTACCGACATCATGGCCGGCGAAAAGGTGCACAGCCCACTTCCTCCTTTTGGCGGTGCCGAAAGTTTTGACGTGAGCCCCGACGGCCGTTTCATCGTCTACGCCAGCAAGAAAGTAGCAAGCGGCAAAGAGTTCGCTTTGCACACAGACAGCAAGCTCTACCTCTACGACCGCGAGACAGGACGCACCAGCACCTTGAACGGCTTGGACGGCTACGACAACCATCCCAGTTTCTCGCCCGATGGCAAGTGGCTGGCCTTTGTCGCCATGCCCGAAGACGGCTACGAGAGCGACGTCAACCAACTCTACATCGTGGACGTGGCCTCTGCCGGCGAAAAGCGCGAATTGCAGCCCGTGATTTCGGCCGAATACATCAACGATTTCAAATGGATCTCCTCCTCCAGCATCATCTTCAATGAGACC
Source organism: Cryomorphaceae bacterium (assembly GCA_024639785.1). Lineage (GTDB taxonomy): Bacteria > Bacteroidota > Bacteroidia > Flavobacteriales > Schleiferiaceae > TMED14. The sequence goes on along the minus strand of JAHEGI010000002.1, from coordinate 96,754 downwards.
ACCCAAGGCACGCAGCAATTGCGCCGTTTGGATTTGATGACGGGCAAGAACGGATTGGCGGCCAAAAAGGTAACCGCTCTGACCTCCGGCGACTACAACTACGGCGGCTTTGGCGTATCGGGCAATACCCTTATCGCGGAGCGTCAGGACCAAAACCACGCCACTGAACTCTTCGTGCTCAATGCGAAAAAAGAAGAGGCCCCAGGCGCATTTACCGTGGAGAATGCCGACCTCTACAGCCAGCTCGCTATGGGCGACATCCAAAAGCGCTGGATCAAAACGAGCGACGGCGGAAGCATGTTGACCTGGGTCTTTTTGCCTCCCAACTTTGACCCCGAAAAGAAATACCCCACCCTGCTCTACTGCCAAGGTGGTCCGCAAAGCGCTGTGAGCGCCTTCTATAGCTACCGCTGGAACTTCCAGCTGATGGCAGCCCAAGGCTACATCGTCGTCGCTCCAAACCGCCACGGTGTGCCTGGATTTGGCAAGGAATGGAACGAGCAAATCTCTCAAGATTGGGGCGGTCAAGCCATGCGCGACTACCTCGCAGCCATTGATACCGTAGCCAAAGAATCCTACGTAGACGCGAACAACCTCGGCGCCGTGGGCGCTTCCTACGGTGGCTATTCAGTCTACATGCTGGCCGGCATCCACGAAAACCGCTTCAAGGCGTTGATCAGCCATTGTGGCCTATTTGACATGAAGAGCTGGTACCTCACCACGGAGGAGCTTTTCTTCGCGAACAAGGATGTGGGTGGCCCCTACTGGACCGCAGATGTGCCCAAAGCCTACACAGACTACAACCCCATGAACTTTGTGCAGAACTGGACGGCACCTTTGTTGGTCATTCACGGAGGCAATGACTTCCGCGTTCCCGTCAACCAAGGCATGGAGGCCTACCAAGCAGCCCAACTGCGCGGCATTCCTTCCCGCTTCCTATACTTCCCTGAGGAAGGCCATTGGGTCTTAAGCCCACAGAACGGCCTGGTATGGCATGCGGAGTTCTTCTCTTGGTTAGAAAGTTGGTTGAAATAATCCGTGACGCCCCCACTCGAACGACCCCCTTTTGAGGTCGGAACTCTGCCCAATGGGCTGCGATGGATCCATCAACAGGTGGCATCCCCCACGGGTCATGTCGGCCTGATCCTACAAACGGGTAGCCGGGATGAAGGGCCGGACGAAGAAGGCTTGGCCCATTTTATCGAGCACCTCCTATTCAAAGGAACCACCCGCCGCAAGGCCTACCACATTCTCTCCCGGATTGAAGATGTGGGCGGTGAACTGAATGCCTACACCGGAAAAGAAGATACCACGCTCTATGCCAGCTTTCTCGTTAGGCATTATGGGCGTTCCATGGAATTAATTTTCGACATTATCCAAAATGCGCGCTTTCCAGAAAAGGAAATTCCCAAAGAAAAAGAGGTAATTCTCGATGAAATTGACTCCTATCGCGACAGCCCCTCGGAGTTGATTTTTGACGAGTTTGACGCTCTACTTTTTGGCGATCACCCGCTGGGTCGAAACATTTTAGGTACGGAAGAATCGGTGCCCAAATTCACCCGGGAGCAAGTGCTGCGTTTTGTCCAAAGAAATTATCGGCCCGAAAATGCTGTCCTGAGTTCTGTTGGAGGAATTTCCGCCAAGGCTTTTGAGCGTTTGGCCATGAAATATGCCGCCCACTGGACCGTGTCTGGTCCTTCGCCCGAACGTTTGGCTGCCCCAAAAATTCAGCCCAAAACGGAAATACGCGAACTCGACATCCACCAATGTCACCTCATACTCGGTGGAACTGGATTCGATGCACACCATGAGGACCTACCGGCTTTAGTTTTAGTAAATAACTTACTTGGAGGCCCCGCGATGAATTCGCGCTTGAATCTAAATATTCGGGAACGCCATGGCATTGCGTACCAAATTGAAAGTTTTCTAAACCCATACAGCGACACAGGTATCTGGGGCGTGTATGCGGGAACCGACGAAGACGCCATTGACCGATGCCAGCGCCTCATCTTGCGGGAACTTAAACTCTTGCGGGAAAATCGTTTGGGCGTAGGACAGTTTTCTAAGGCGAAAACCCAACTTCTAGGACAAATGGCTTTGGCCCAGGAAAGCAATGGAAATCTCATGACTGCATTGGGCAAATCGCTCTTGACCTTTAATCGGGTGGATCGTTTTGATGAAATGGTCGCCAAAATCGATGCGGTCACTCCTTCGCAACTGCTGGAGGTTGCAAACCGTGTCTACGACCCGCAGCAAATCACCGAATTGAGATTTGTTCCTCGGAACTAGGCTGAAGGATCTCTTGTAACTTCACCTCATGGAATTCCTCCCTCCCCATATTGACGCCTACGCCGGTGAATTCACGGCGCCCCACAGCGAAACCCTGGCCGCCCTCGAACGCGAAACCTGGCAAGAAGTCCTCATGCCGCGCATGCTCAGCGGCCATCAACAAGGCCGCTTCTTGAGTTTGATCTCGCACCTCTTGCGTCCCGGGCGCGTCCTTGAAATTGGCACGTACACCGGCTATTCTGCCCTATGCATGGCCGAAGGTCTCGCCGAAGGCGGCATCATTCACACGATTGACATCAACGCCGAACTTCGCCCCCGCATCCTGCGCTTCATGGAGAAGGCCGGGTATTCGGACCGCATCCAGCTGCATATCGGCAATGCCTTGGAAATCGCCCCGTCTTTGGAAGGACCGTGGGACCTCGTCTTCATCGATGCAGATAAGGAAAACTACTCCGCCTACTTCGACCTGGTGGTTGACAGTGTGCGCCCGGGTGGCTTAATCATCGCAGACAATGTCCTTTGGAGCGGGAAAGTGGCCGAACCCGAGCACCAAGACCACGAAACCGTAGGACTGCGCGCCTACAACGCCAAAATCGCCTCGGATCCCCGCGTGGAACACCAGCTACTGCCTTTTAGAGATGGCTTGATGGTGGCGCGGAAGCT
>JAHEGI010000002.1:88609-93702 GCA_024639785.1 Cryomorphaceae bacterium | reverse complement strand
TGTTTGCTGGTATGTTCGTTTGTTGGCTAGAGAGCTAGGCAAGACAACGGAAAGTTCCGGCGCGCGGCGAAGGTCGACCAAAGAGTTTAAGGGTAAAAGGGTTTAAGCGTTTAAGGAAAGGGCCTTTCCTCACCCAACAAACGAACTCGCCAACTAATGAAAAGAGCGCAAAGCGCGTGCTTTCTAGCCCCCCAGATTCCCAGCCAAAATCCGCACCTTCTCCAAATCCTCTGGGCTATCCACTCCAATCCCCGCGGCTTGGACTTCGGCGGCATAGATGGCGTAGCCGTGGTCCAGCCAACGCACTTGTTCGAGGCGTTCGCGGATTTCATTTTCGGTTTCGGGAAGGGCGACGAGTTCGGGAAGAAAATGGGTTTTGAACCCATACATGCCCACATGCCGCCACGTTTGGATGGCGCAGCAGTCGGGATTCCGAGAAAATGAATGGCAGCGGCCGTCGGGGGTTTTGTTGGCAAAGGCATTGGTGCCAGATTCCGCATCGCCAGGCTTGGCAGGCGTGACGAGGGTGCCGACTTGGACTTCGTCGCGTAGCATCAGGTTGAGCAAACTCACGATATCCTGGGGCGCAACCAAGGGCTCATCTCCCTGAATATTAAGCACTATGCCAGGAAGATTCTGGCCTTGTTCGGCCAAAATATGAAGCGCCTCCGTAACGCGCTGCGTTCCATTTACACAGTTGGGCGACGTCATAATGGCCATGCCCCCGGCGGCCTCTACGACTTGGGCGATGCGTTCGTCGTCCGTAGCAACAAAGGTGGGCAGCACTTCGGAGACGCGCTCCCAAACGTGCTGAATCATGGGCTTTCCGGCAATATCAGCTAAGGGTTTACCGGGGAGGCGGGTGGAACCCATTCGGGCCGGAATGATGGCCCAAGCTTTATGCGGAGGCATACTGCGCGTCGTAATAAGCTTGGTAGGTGCCGCTCGTGACGGATTTTAGCCATGCTGAATTGGCGAGGTACCAGTCGATGGTTTTGGCCAAGCCGGTTTCAAACGTTTCCGCGGGTTTCCATCCGAGTTCGCGGTGAATTTTCGTCGCGTCAATGGCGTAACGCAGGTCGTGCCCGGGACGGTCTTTCACAAAAGTGATGAGGTTCTGGCTGGTCCCGGCTGGCTTTTGAAGTCGAGCGTCCATCAAGTCGCAAAGCAATCGTACCAAATCAATATTCTGCCACTCGTTCCAACCGCCGATGCAGTAGGTTTCGCCGTTTTGGCCCTTCAAGTAGACGGTTTCAATCGCAGCAGCGTGGTCTTCTACGTAGAGCCAGTCGCGGGTGTACTTGCCGTCACCATAGACGGGCAAAGGTTTGCCCTCCAGGATGTTGTGAATCATCAAGGGGATGAGCTTTTCGGGGAAGTGGTTGGGTCCGTAGTTGTTGGAGCAGTTCGAAATCACCACCGGGAGCCCATAGGTTTCATGGTAGGCGCGCACAAAGTGGTCGCTCGAAGCCTTTGAGGCGGAGTACGGGCTGTTCGGGCTATAGGCGGTCTCCTCGGTGAAGAAGCCTTCTGCGCCCAAGGCGCCAAATACTTCATCCGTACTAATGTGGTAAAAGCGCTTGCTTTCCATTTGGTCGGCCCAAAGTGCTTTGGCGGCATTCAAGAGATTGACGGTGCCGTTCACATTGGTCTCCACAAAGGCCATTGGATCCGTGATGGAGCGGTCGACATGGCTTTCGGCTGCCAAGTGAATGATGGCATCGGGCTGGTACTGCGCAAAGCAAGCTTCGATGGCGGCAGCGTCCCGAATGTCCACCTTCGCGAAGTGGTAATTCGGCGCGTCCTGCACGTCCACTAGGTTCTCCAAATTGCCCGCATAGGTTAGCACGTCCAGATTAACGATCCGCGTCTGTGGATGGTTGCGCACAAAGCGACGCACCACATGCGATCCAATGAAGCCGGCCCCGCCGGTGATGAGGATGGTTTTCATGTGCTTAGTTTCCAGGGAGAACAATCAATTTCTGAGCGACCAATTCCATGGGTTCGGATTGGTCGGCCCGGTGAGAACCAAAAAGCACGTGGACCACATACTGACCCTGAGGAAGGTGGCCCATCCAGAGTTGGACTTCGTTGCGGCCCTCTTTGACTTGGCGTTCGGCCTGGTAGAGCATTCGGCCCGTTGCGTCTAGGACGCGCACCTCCACAGAACCCGCGGTTGGAGCGTCGAAGGCCATCAGCGCCTCGCCGGGAGTGGGGTTGGGGAAAATGACCGGGGCATCCACGTCCAAATAGGGCATGTAAATGCGGTCGTAGCGTACACAGCCGCGCGCATCCGTGATGTACAGCTCCACGGTATCGCCGGAGCAGATACCGTCTACGCTGGGGCCACCTGTTTGGTCGTTCCAAATGAAGGTGTAGGGCGGTTCACCGCCCATGACGGTAGCCGACAACGATTGATCGCAGCCGATGCCCTCGGCGGTGAATTCCGCATGCAAGGACGTGGAATCTGGACTCTGCAGCAAGCCAAACCAGGTCGAATTTCCTCCGTTCAATAGTGCGTAAAAGCCACCCGCCCAGACTTTTTGGGGATCGTGATAGACGGTTTGGAGGCCGAAGTAGTCGCCCCAACGTTCGGGTCCGCTCAGCTTGTTGACGACACCCTCCCCTGCCTTGATAGTTACAAAGTCGGAGTAACTGCCGTCGTTGCCCCGGTAGACCGCACTCACCCCGGCCTTTTCCGTCGTTGAAGAATGGTTGAACCCAATGAGGAGCTCTTGGTCGCAAGGCTCGTTGCCTATCGCTACAACGTTCGGGTACCCAAGGTCCCTAGTGGGATGCGCAATGATATGGCCATAGAGACTGTCCGGCACCCAGGGATTGTGGAGCTCGCCGTGGTAGATGGCGCAACGGTTGGTGGCAAAATCGCGCGTCGTACTCACCACATGCACCGACCCGTCGCTCAATTCCAATGCTCCTAGCCAACGCCCGTCATTGGTGGACAGGTGGTAATTGCTGTTGTTGGGGTCGCTCGACGGTTGACGTGCATCGGGCGGTACGCCATAGGGAATGGTCGTGGGGACATTAAAAATGTCATAGGAATGGGTTCCGCCCACGGCGCTGTCGTTGCGGCGGAGGAAGAACATAGTGTCATTTTGGGCCGAGAAATTTCGGTTAGAGGCCCACATAGGCGTGCTTACATAGCCGTTCCAGCCATTGACCGCGACCAGGTTCCGAATCCACTTCCCATTGTACTGAATGCCGTGGTGCAGTTCGGATGGCAAAGCAGCCGCCCCACTGTAGCCTGCCGCCTTGTCCATTTCCCAGATGACCGTGCCGTCAAAGCCCACCTGCCAGCTCACTCCGGGAATGATGAGGTTGATGGACATGACAAGCTTATCATCGGTAAAGGCAATGCTAGGAAAGTCGCTCCAGCGGTTGTTGTTCAAGGGATTGCCGGGAAGCGTGTACATGTTCCAGCCGTCGGCCGGATCGCTAGTCTGGCTGAAGCAGACCACAATTTCGCTGGTGCTCGGGGTATTGCCCACAAAGAAGAGCAGGACCCAGCGGTCTTCGGCGTGGTCGTAGAGCAAGCGAGGGTCGCTCGCGTAAGCCGAGGTCTGAATACCCGAAGCTTGGGTCAAGGACAGAAATTGCTGGGGAAAGTGAAAGGTGTCTGTCTTGAGGTCCCAGGCCCAAATGCGCGTATTCACCGCAGCCAAGAGGATGCTGTCCTTGGAGAAAGCCACCGTGTTATCGTTGGGCGTACCGCCTGCCAAGGCATAGGACACCCCGTTGATGGGATAGACCAGCTTCATCCCAAATTCATCCAATAAAAGGGGATCCTCGGCGGTGGTTTTAAGGCTGCGCTGTGCTGGCAGGGCACTGTAGTCTGCCACCCCAAAGCGCGCATCGGCAGCCGCTTTAATCTCGCGCAAGGCGGCTTGCTTGGAAAAAGCATCGGGGGCTTCTAGGTTTTGCACCTGCAGGTCAAAATCCGCCTCCCCGGCCGCCAGGACAAAGGTTTTGGTCTTGGGAATAGAGAAAGAGAGGGGTTGCGCCCATAATGAACTCGCAAAAACCCATGCGAAGAATATGCCGATCCAGTGTTTCATGCCCCTCTAAGGTACATCACGGCTAGTGGCTATCCGAACCTAAGGCCACCTGCCAGGCCCACGCGTCTTTCATGGCTTCATCCAAGGACTTCTCCGCCACCCAGCCCAAAACGTCCCGGGCTTTGGTGGTGTCGGCGTAGGCCGCAATCACATCACCCGCCCGCCGGGGGGCATAGGCCCATTGCAAGGCTTCGCCGGTAGCGCTCTCAAATGATTGAATCACTTCCAGTACCGAGGAGCCCGTGCCCGTACCCAGGTTGAAAACTTCCATGGGGTCTTGGCCTTGGCCCTGGATGAGGCGTTCGAGCGCTACCCGATGGGCCTGTGCCAAGTCCACCACGTGGATGTAGTCGCGAACCGCGGTGCCATCTTCCGTGGGGTAGTCGTTGCCATAGACGCTCAAGGGGCCGCGAAGGCCTGCCGCGCTCTGGGTAATGAAGGGAACCAAGTTTTGGGGGACGCCCAGTGGGAGTTCGCCGATGCGGGCAGAGGCATGTGCCCCAATGGGGTTGAAGTAGCGCAAGGCTATTGTTTTCAAGCCCTTAGCCGCAGCGGTTTCCCGAATGATCTCCTCCCCGATTTGCTTGGTGTTGCCGTAGGGGGACTCAGCGGCTTTAACCGGCGCATCTTCCGTGATGGGAAGCTGATCGGCTTGACCGTAGACCGTGCAGGACGAACTGAAGATGAAGCCACAGCTTGGGTGCTGGGACACGTAGTCCAGCAGATTCACTAGGCTGCCTAGGTTGTTCTGGTAGTACTTCAAAGGCTCTTGGACCGATTCTCCAACGGCTTTGTAGGCCGCAAAGTGAATGATACCGTCCAGCTGATGGCCTTTGAGGGCACTGCGGCAGGCAGCCGGGTCAGCGAGGTCGATGTTGAGCCATTCGGGTCGTTTGCCAGAAATCGCCTCAATACCGTCCAGCACTTCCGCACGCGTGTTGCTCAAATTGTCCACCAAAAGGACCTCGTAGCCCTTTTCCAAAAGCACCACGGCGGTGTGTGAACCAATGTAGCCCAGGC
>JAHEGI010000002.1:0-88509 GCA_024639785.1 Cryomorphaceae bacterium | reverse complement strand
GAAATCGCCTCAATACCGTCCAGCACTTCCGCACGCGTGTTGCTCAAATTGTCCACCAAAAGGACCTCGTAGCCCTTTTCCAAAAGCACCACGGCGGTGTGTGAACCAATGTAGCCCAGGCCACCTGTGACGAGAATTTTCATCGCTTCGAATAGTCTTTAAAGTCCCGGTGCTCCTGCTTGTAAAGAATTTCTTCTGGCAAGGCTTGGAAAGCCGCATAGGTGCGCGCCAGGCCTTCTGCCCGACCGATCTGAGGCTCCCAGCCCAAAATGGCCTTGGCCTTGCTGATGTCTGGCTGGCGCTGCGTGGGATCGTCTTTGGGGAGGTCCTTGAAGATGATTTTTTGGGTCGTTCCCGTCAATTTGATGATTTCTTCCGCAAACTGCAGGATGGTGATTTCGTCCGGATTGCCGATATTGACGGGCTCCGCATAGTCGCTCAAGAGGAGGCGGTAGATGCCTTCCACCAAATCGTCCACGTAGCAGAAGCTGCGTGTTTGGCTGCCGTCGCCAAAAACCGTTAAGTCTTCCCCACGAAGTGCCTGGCCAATGAAGGCGGGCAATACGCGGCCATCGTTGAGTCGCATACGGGGCCCATACGTGTTGAAGATGCGCACTATGCGCGTCTCCAGACCGTGGTAACGGTGGTAGGCCATGGTCATGGCTTCTTGAAAGCGCTTAGCTTCGTCGTAGACCCCGCGGGGTCCCACGGGATTTACGTGGCCCCAATAATCCTCGGTCTGGGGGTGTACTTCAGGGTCGCCATACACCTCGGAAGTCGAAGCAATCAACATGCGGGCTCCTTTGGCCATGGCCAAGCCCAAACAGTTGTGCGTGCCCAGCGAACCTACCTTCAGGGTCTGAATGGGAATCTTCAAGTAATCAATGGGAGAAGCTGGCGAGGCAAAATGCAGCAGATAATCGAGTGGGCCATTCAAATGAATGTGCGTGCTCACATCGTGGTGCATGAAGGTGAATTCGGGTAAACCTTGGAGGTGCTCCAGATTTCGCATGTCGCCCGTGATGAGGTTGTCCATGCCGACTACTTCATAGCCTTCGCGGATAAAGCGATCGCACAAATGGGATCCAAGGAAGCCGGCCGCGCCGGTAATGAGGATACGGGGCATTACTTCAATCCAATTCCAGCGTACGTAAATCCGGCTGCACGTACTTCAGCTCCGCTGTAGATATTTCGACCGTCGAAGACCACAGGGTTCTTTAAAGCTTGCTTGACCCGGTCCCAATTGGGGACGCGGAATTCACGCCATTCGGTAATGAGCAGCAAGGCATCTGCCCCCGTGAGGGCTTCGTAGGCATTGGATGCATACTGAATGCGGTCGCCCAGTTGGTGCTTGGCTTCCTCTGCAGCGACGGGGTCGTAGGCCGTAACCGTAGCTCCTGCGGCGAGCAATTCTTCTGCAATCACGACCGAAGGCGCTTCGCGCATGTCGTCTGTTTCAGGCTTAAAGCTCAAACCCCAAAAGGCAAAGTGCTTGCCGCTGAGGTCCTGCCCAAAGTGGGCCTTAATCTTGCGAACGAGAACCATCTTCTGGTCGTCGTTGACGTCTTCAACGGCTTGGAGGATGCGGAGCTCGTAGCCTTGCTCGCGGCCGGTTCGGACCAATGCCTTGACATCCTTTGGGAAGCAAGACCCACCGTAGCCAATGCCGGGGTAGATGAACTTCGTGCCAATTCGGGGGTCGCTGCCGATGCCTTTGCGGACCTGGTTGACATCGGCCCCCATGATTTCGCAGAGATTGGCGATGTCGTTCATGAAGGAAATTTTCGTCGCCAACATGGCATTGGCGGCATACTTCGTCATTTCCGCAGAAGGGATGTCCATGAAGAGCACGGGGTGACCGTTCAGCGTAAAGGGTTTGTAGAGTCGGGTCAACACTTCTTGAGCGCGATCGGATTCAATTCCGCAAACGATGCGATCCGGCTTCATGAAGTCATCGATGGCCGCACCTTCCTTCAAGAACTCGGGATTGGAGGCCACGTCGAACGCGAGTTGGCTTCCGCGTGCTTGGAGCGATGCTTTGAGCGCGTTGCGGACTTTTTCCGCCGTGCCTACAGGAACTGTGGACTTGGTGATGACCACGAGGTAATCGCTCATGTGCGCGCCGATCTCCTGTGCTACTGCCAAAACGTACTGCAAGTCCGCGCTTCCATCTTCTCCTGGGGGCGTGCCCACCGCAATAAAGGCCGCTTCGGAACCTTGAATAGCCTCCTTTAGACTCGTGCTGAAGTTTAATCGACCAGCTTTGACATTGCGCGCGACAATTTCTTCCAATCCGGGCTCATAGATGGGCAGGATGCCTTTGTGCAGGTTTTCAATTTTCTGGACGTTGACATCCACGCAGGTAACGTCCATGCCCACATCCGAAAGGCAGGCGCCTGTAACAAGGCCCACGTAGCCGGTTCCAATTACTGTGACTTTCATGATGTAAAAAATCTTTGAATCGCGTGAATGATATAGTCCTGAATGTCCTCTGTCAACTCCGTGTGCATGGGCAAACTCAGCACCTCATGACAAAGTTGTTCAGCCACAGGGAAAGCGCCCTGTGGGTAGCGGTCACTGGCAAAAGCCGGTTGTTCATGCAAAGGCCAGGGATAGTAGATCATGGAGGGAATGCCCGCCGCTTCGAGGTGGGCCTTGAGCGCATCGCGTTGTCCATTTTTCACCTGCAACGTGTACTGGTGGAAGACATGGGTGGAAGCGGGATTGCGTGCGGGAATCACCAGCCCTTCTAGCTGGTCCAAGCCCGCGTCGTAGCGATCTGCTGCTGTTTGGCGTGCATTGGAATACGTCTCCAAATGACGCAATTTGACGCTCAAAACGGCCGCTTGCAGCGTATCCAAACGGCTGTTGCAGCCAATCACGTCGTGGCGGTACTTCACTTTTTGGCCGTGGTTAGCAATCATACGCACACGCTCGGCCAAGTCAGCATCTCGAGTCATCAAGGCACCGCCATCTCCCATGCATCCCAAGTTTTTGGATGGGAAGAAACTGGTGCAACCAATCGTACCAATTGTCCCTAAACGCATTGCTGTGCCTTGGGAAAAACGGTAGTGCGCCCCGATGGCTTGGGCCGTATCCTCTACCACCGCGATGCCGCGCTGGTTAGCTATGGCCATTAATCCTTCCATATCTGCCCCTTGACCGTACAAGTGCACGGGAACAATGGCTTTGGTTTTTGGCGTGATGGCTGCTTCCACTTGGCGTAAATCCAATGCGAAAAATGCGGGATCCACATCCACGAGTACAGGAATGAGTCCGAGTAAGGCGATCACTTCGGCCGTCGCCACATAGGTAAAGGTGGCGGTAATGACCTCATCTCCCGGCTTAAGATCCAAAGCCATCAGGGCAATCTGGAGCGCATCGGTCCCATTAGCGCAGGGAATGACATGCACCCCCCCGAGGTAGTCCGAAAGCTCCTGGGCAAAGGCCTTGACCTCTGGGCCCTGGATGTAGGCACCTGCATGGGCTGCCGTCAACAAAGCCGCATCCAATTCCGTCTGAATGCGCGCATGCTGACTCGCCAAATCGACCATAGGCAAGGGCAACGAAGGGGTGAATGCAGTAGACATGGTCACAAAAATACCCCTTTTCGACGGCAATGTTTGCTTGGATTCTGCGTTCTACCTTCGCAACATGCGCATTTTATCCATTCTCCTAGTCGGCGGACTGCTGGGCACGACCTTTTCGGCCGCAGGCCAAGGGACTGCCATGGCTCGTCCAAAGCGAAGTACCCCAGTTCCTTTGGAATTGAGTAGTCAAAAAGGAGGCATGTTTCATGTGGGCTTAGGAACCTATGCGCCTACGGGATATTGGCGTCAGCGCTATGGCAATGTCTTGGATATCCAAACTGGGTATACTTGGATCAATGGATCGCATCTTTTTGGATTTGAAGGGGGGGCCTTATATACGAGTCAAGTCAAGGACCTCGGGAATGTTTTGAGCTTCTTATTGACTCCCGAAGGGGAAATATTAAGCAATGACGGCAGCTACAGCAGCCTTCGAGTCGAAATGCGTGGCTGGCAAATGGGCGCGCACATTGGACAGCGCTATGCTTTAAACCCTTTGGGTTCGGCGAAAAGCTCATGGTATTGGAAATTCAAAGGGGGCATGATGCAGCACAAAATGGCTTTTATGTCTTCTGGAGGGGTTCCCATGCTCGCGACCCCGTATACCTATGGACTAGATGAGTTGCAGCGGGGAGGCTTTGTCGCTGAGGAAATTGGCTTTCTGCATTTGGGCCGAGTCGCTCCGCATTTTCAAATCAGTCTGCTGGCTTTTCAGGGCTGGATGCATCCAATTCGAGGCTATAATTTTTCGATTGGCGGCATACAAAAAGAGCCACAATGGAATTACGCTTGGGGCCTCCGAGGTACATGGATTTTGCCCTTGCTCCAAGAAAAATCAGCGATTCGCTATTACTACTGATGAAGTCTATTCCAGGAGCGCTCTATGCTGGAGCCCTTCGAGGCGCCGCGGCCGAAGGGAATAGAAAGGCCCGAGCCATGCTCGCCATGCGTCGTCAGCAGGACCTCCCTCAGGGACCATTTGACCTATGGATTCATGCTGCTTCCCTTGGGGAGTATCTCATGGCAAAACCATTGATTTCGCGTGCCGAAAAAGCGAAGATGCGCGTTCTTGTCACGTTCTTCTCGACCTCGGGCTGTGAAATTGCCCAACGAGAAGTAGCGCATTTTGCCTTTATCCCCCTGGACCGCAAAAAAGCGATTCAGAAATTTTTGGCGGCCACCCAACCTCGCCAAGTCCTATTCATGAAGTACGATCTCTGGCCTTTGATGACGGATGCACTTCGCACACGGCAGATTCCATATTCCGTAGCCTTTGCCCAGGTTAAGCCTGGGGCCACCAAGTTATGGGCCTGGAACCCCTTGGAGCGACCGATGTGGGCCGGGGCCAAATATGTGTTTCATCAAACCTTGGAGAGCTTGAATCTTTGGTCGGAAAACCGTTATGAAAATGGTTTGCTTTCGGGAGACGGCCGTTTTGATCAGGTGGGACAGCAGTTTGCGCCCGATATGATCAAGAATTTCACAGATTTTCGGCCCGTGTTGGTCGTGGGTAGTTCGTGGCATGCCGAGGAGGCATTAGTCCTCCCTCTTTTGATGCAATTCCCTGTCCTTAAGGTCATCCTGGCTCCGCACGATCTGTCCCGTGTAGAGGCACTCGCATCGAAGCTTCCCGTTCCGCATATTCGTTGGTCCAAGTATGGGAGTCACAGCCCGGAAGCTCTTGAAGAAGCTCGGGTAATGATTGTGGATACCATGGGTGATTTGCCTGCACTCTATGCCTGTGGAACCTTCGCCTTCGTTGGAGGCGCTTTTGGGCCCGGATTGCACAACATATTAGAAGCACTCGCCCATGGCCTCCCGGTCGTTTGTGGACCCCGTGTCAAAGGTCACTGGGAAGCCACACATCCGGATGCCCCCGTACATCTTCTGCCCGAAAAAGCCGTGGCCCAAGATTTAGGCCAATGGCTTCGTGACCGATTGGATCATGTTGCGCTTCTCAACAAGGAAAAAGCCCAAGCAAAAGCATTTATCGCTCAGCATCGCGGGGCAAGCCAGCGTGTATGGGATGTCCTTCACCCAGCGGAGGGACTTTAGAGGCTCCCGTTGATCAATCCTAAGAAAAAAGAGTATTCCATCGCGGTCTCTCGATAGGCCTGATAGCGCCCCGAAGCCCCACCATGGCCCGTATCCATGTTGCAGTACATGAAAAGCGGCGACGTATTTGTCCGCATTTCACGCAAGCGAGCAATCCACTTTGCGGGCTCCCAATACTGCACTTGACTATCGTGTAACCCCGTGGTAATAAGCAAAGGAGGATAGGCCTTCGCCTCCACATTATCATAGGGAGAATAGGATTTCATCCGGAAATAGGCTTCCGGCTCATTGGGATTCCCCCATTCACTGTACTCGCCTGTGGTCAGCGGGATGCTTTCATCTAGCATGGTGGTGACGACGTCCACAAAAGGCACAGCAGCAATTACACCTTGCCAGAGTTCAGGACGCATATTTAGCACGGTGCCCATCAGTAGCCCACCCGCGGAACCGCCCATGGCATATAACTCAGAGGCTTTGTTTTCTGATTTGAGGTAGTCTGCACAGGCAATGAAATCCGTGAAACTATTCATCTTGTATTCCATTCGGCCTTGTTCGTACCATGCTCGGCCGAGGTATTCCCCACCCCGAATGTGCGCTATAGCGAAAGCCATTCCTCGTTCTAAAAGACTTAAGCGTGCAATAGAAAAGGACGGATCAATGGTAATTCCATAAGATCCATACCCATAAAGCAGCGTAGGAACGGGCTTGTCCAATGCCTCTTTAGGGCCAACCCAGGACATTGGAATTTGGCTTCCATCAGCGGCTGTTGCCCAAAATCGTTTGGTGACAAATCGATCTGCATCATACCCGCCCATGATTTCCTGCTGTTTGAGCAGACGGCGCTCGCCCGTTCGCATGTTGTATTCAAAAGTGGAACTTGGCGTGACCAAGGAGGTATATCCATAGCGCATCCATTCGGTATCCTCCGTCGGATTATTCCCTGCATACAAGCTATACGTTTCTTCCTCTTGAGCGATAGGCTTTGGCGTGGATCCGTCCCATGGGCGAATCATCAATTGCACCAACCCTTGGCTGCGCTCTTCAGTCACCAGATAATCTTTGAAGAACTCGGCCCCTTCCAAAAGCACATCAGGACGTGCTTCCATGTAAACTTCCCAATCCCCTGGGGTCGTTAAAGGGGCTTTGAAGAGTGCATAGTTTTTACGACCCCCTAGATTGCTCCGGATGAACCATGAGTCCCCAAAATGATTGGCTGAATACTCAATCCCGTTTTCTCTCGCACGAAGAACTTGGAACGTTCCTTGAGGTTCTTTCGCATCGAGGTACCAAAGCTCATCCACATCTGTGGCCCCTGTGGCAATATGGATGAACGCCTTGGACTTTGATCGAAATACGCCGCATGAGAACGTCTCATCTAACTCATGGTAAACGAGCTCTGGCTCGGCCGTATTGCCCAGTTTTTGACGCCAAATTTTATCTACCCGAAGCGTCACGGGGTCCTTGGTGGCATAGAAAAAATGTTCTCCATCAGCCGCCCATGCAAATCCTCCGGAAGTTCCGGGAACTTCATAGTCCCATGTAGTTTGGGTGTTAAGGTCTACAAATCGCAAGGTGTATAAACGTCGGCTCACAAAATCAACCCCATAGGCCATACGCTGTTGATCAGCGGTCATGTGAATTCCGCTAACCTGGCAAAAAGTCTGCCCTTCAGCAAGTTGATTGACATCCAAGATGCAGGTCTCCGGGCCTTCCATACCTCCTTCTTTGCGATAATACCGAGGGTATTCTGACCCTTTTTCATAGCGTGTTTGATACCAATATCCATCGATCTGAACGGGTACCGAGGATTCGTCTGGATTCAGTCGCCCGGTCATTTCTGCAAAGAGTTCATCTTCGAGGGGTTTCAACCCCAACATCCCTCGCTCGCGGAAGGCATTCTCCTCGTCGAGGTAGGCCAATACTTCGGGGTTTTCCCGCTCATTCAACCAGTAATAGGGGTCCTGACGTACATCGCCATGCATTTCCATGGCGTGTGGTTTTTGAAGAGCTTTTGGTTCCATAGGGGTTTCAGTAGAGGCGCAACTAGATAGAATGGCCAATGAGCATGCCAAGGCAGGGTAACGCATTATTTCTGCTTTAAAACACGGTTCAACCCTTCCCTTGACGGACCGTGCTGTGGATTTAATGTCAAGGCTTGACGATAGTCCTTCTCCGCATTCGCCGCATCTCCTCCGCGCTCCCAGGTGAAGGCACGTCCATAAAATGCCCGGTAGTTTATTTCCCGGGCCTGGATGGATGCTGTGAAATACTTGCGGGCCTCAGAAAGTAAATTGAGTTCTAAGTGGATGTATCCCAAATTATAGAAGGCTTCCGCATCTGTAGGATCTAATTGCACGCATTTGGTAAAGGCTTCAATCGCCCCATTAAAATTGCTCGCACCGAGGTAAAACATACCCACTTTGTAATAGGTTCGGGCATTTTCAGGCTGCAATTCAATCAATCGGTTATAATAGCTCAAGGCCAAAGGATTCCCTTGGGCAGCCGTCATTACACCGGCCATATCCAGCGCCGCTTCATAATTTGGGTTGAGATCGATGGCTTTTTGGATGTAGGATAAGGCGATCGATGAATCCCCTTTTCCATCCCGGATGTTTAGACCTTTGATGAAATACGCGATTGGCTCTGACGGGTTTAGCTCAATTACTTTATTGACTAAGGATAAGCTCTTGTCGTAGTCCATAATCACGCTGTAGAGCTCTGCCAACTTCAATCGGCAATCAACTTCTTCCGGATGCTCATCGATGCATCGAATCCATGCATCCTTTGATTCTCGGGAATTGTTTGTCAGGTAATTGCATTCACCATAAATCAACCACCCATCATGGTGCGTTGAATCCAATTCCAGGATGGCTTGGGCGTCGGCCAAGGCATAGGGCAGATTGGCTCCATCCATATAGCGTCGAGCCCGCAAAGCAAGGGCATCCACATCATTTGGATGGTCTGCGATGTAGGCATTGAGGCTATCGCCTTGCACGGTGATGGCCGCAGCCGGATCTGAAGTATTCTCTCCGGTATTCGTGCAAGCCAGCAAGGTCCAGAGGCCCAGGCTGATGAAAAGAAATTTAGCCATTTTGTAGCTTGGCTATGATCTTCTGTTCGATTTCTTCGGCGAGATCGGGATTGTCCTTTAAGATGGTCTTCACGCCCTCACGGCCTTGGCCCAACTTGGTGCCATCATAGCTAAACCAGCTTCCGCTCTTTTGAATCACTTCATATTGGGTGCCGAGGTCGATGATTTCGCCCATTTTAGACACCCCTTCACCGTAGAGAATATCAAATTCCGCCACTCGGAAAGGAGGAGCCACTTTGTTCTTTACCACCTTGACTTTGGTTCGGTTACCAATGACATGTTCGCCGTCTTTGATTTGTGTCGAGCGGCGAATATCCAATCGCACAGAGGCATAGAATTTCAAGGCATTTCCGCCGGTGGTCGTCTCCGGATTGCCGAACATGACCCCAATCTTCTCCCGCAACTGGTTGATGAAAATAACGGTACAATGGGTCTTAGAAATCGTCCCAGTCAGTTTGCGCAGAGCTTGGGACATAAGGCGTGCATGAAGGCCCACTTTACTATCGCCCATGTCGCCTTCAATTTCTGCTTTGGGCGTCAATGCCGCGACGGAGTCAATTACAATCAAGTCAATCGCCCCGGAGCGGATTAGATTGTCGGCTATTTCAAGCGCTTGCTCCCCATTGTCTGGCTGGCTGATGATGAGATCTTCGGTTTGGACCCCGAGTTTCTCGGCATAGAAGCGATCGAAGGCATGCTCCGCATCAATAAATGCGGCGATACCTCCTGCTTTTTGAGCTTCAGCAATGGCATGAAGAGTTAATGTCGTCTTACCTGAAGACTCTGGTCCGTAAATTTCAATCACTCGGCCCCGAGGAAATCCTCCAATGCCCAGCGCTACGTCGAGTCCAAGTGAACCCGAAGGAATGACTTCCACCTCTTCTACGGCATCATCACCCATGCGCATGACAGCCCCTTTTCCATAGGTTTTGTCCAATTTATCCATGGTGAGTTTGAGGGCTTTCAATTTGGCTTCTTTATCCGAGCTCATGGTGATGTGTTTTATGACTTTAACGTTGGGACGACGATGGCAAGTGCCATGACTTCAAATGTACAGAACAGCGCGCAGCCTACCCGACCAAAAACGTATCTAAACGGGTAAAAAGGAGGCCACAAGGACCCGCTGTTGAAAAGTTTATCCGTTTAAAATTTGGCCTGCACTATCCTTCGTGTCCACCTTATCTAGAATGCGTTCGATGCGGCCGTCTGTGCCAATTACAAAGGTCTCTCGGTACACACCGTCATACTCCCGACCCATGAATTTCTTTCGGCCCCATACCCCATAGGCATCAATGACGCTACGGTTTTCATCGGCAATCAAGGAAAACGGCAGGTCATATTTCTCGACAAACTTGGCGTGCTTTTTCACAGGATCTGGTGAAACGCCTACCACGGCATACCCGGCATCGAGCAAATCTTGATAGCCATCTCGGAAAGAACAGGCCTCCGCGGTACAACCAGGCGTATCGTCTTTTGGATAGAAATAAAGGACAATGCGCTTGCCAACAAAATCATCCATGGAAATATCTATGCCGTGCTGATCGAGTCCGGAAAAATCTGGGGCTAAATCCCCTACCTGTAAATGTGTCATCGTATGAAAATAATAAGTTGTTGAAATTCTTTGCAATCTAAACGACATAGCCGTTTCCTTTGTTCCCATGACCAAAAAAGAAAAAGCAGCGTATCTCATGGAAGAATTGGAGCGTTTATATCCTGAAACGCCCATTCCCTTAGATCATTGGGATGCCTTCACCTTGTTGGTGGCCGTGGTTCTGTCCGCTCAGTGCACCGATGCCCGAGTGAATACCGTCACTCCAACCCTCTTTGCTAAGGCATCTACCCCAGCCGAGATGGCCGCGCTTAGCGTGGAGGAAATCGCAGAGATTATTCGCCCTTGTGGATTGACCCCGATGAAGTCAAAAGGGATCCATCGCTTTTCGCAGATGATCATTGACTTGCATGATGGCCAAGTGCCTGCAAGCTTCGAAGCCTTGGAGGCCATGCCCTCTGTTGGGCACAAAACCGCTTCCGTCGTCATGAGTCAAGCGTTTGGGGTGCCTGCCTTCCCTGTAGACACACATATACATCGCCTTATGTACCGCTGGGGACTTACCAATGGGAAATCCGTGGAGCAAACCGAAAAGGATGCAAAGGCACTTTTTCCAAAAGACAAATGGAACAAGCTGCATCTTCAGATTATATTTTACGGGCGAGAATACAGTCCAGCGCGGGGCTGGACCAAGGAGAAGGATTACATCTCCGCACGCATTGGTCGTGCAGCTTTGCTAAAAAATTTGAAATAAAAAAAAGCGGCCCGTTTCCGGGCCGCTTTCGCGTTTAGGCTATCTGTCAATTAAAGAACAGACAACTTCATTGTCTTGACATCGTCACCTTTCTGAACACGCACCATGTACATGCCCGCGTTAAGGTCACCGATGAAGATAGATACGTTCGCATCTGCACGAACCACCTCAGACTTCATCACTTTTCCAGTCAAGTCAACGACAGAAACGTTGTAGTCACCTACTGCCAAACCGAAGTCCAAATTGATGAACTCAGAGGCAGGGTTTGGAGACATAACGATTTGGTCGATAGCCTGCTCATCCACGCCAATGCCCATACAAGCAGCCGCAGAAGTTGCAGGGCAGTGGATACCACGAACCCAAAGGTTGTTGAAGCTCAAAGAACCAGAGTATCCTGAGTACCAGCTACCCAAGGCAGCCAAGTACATGTAACCGCTACCGCCTGCTTTCGCCCAAGTTTGGTCGTTACGGATAGCCAAGTAGTTAGCACCTTGGTTGTTGTACATCGTCAAGTTGTAGAAGTACGCACCCTTAGACTGCTCCAAATCCACACCACGGCCGGTGGTTGGGTCGGTAAAGTCAAAACGAACAAAGCCAAGTGCGGTATCCGCAGCGCTGATCACTTTCTGACCATAGGCTACCAATTTGTTGGCATCCCATCCGCCATTGTTGCCCAAGAAGGCAGAAGAATCATACACAGACAATTCAAGAATGGCACCAGACTGAGTTAAAGAGCTCAAGTACACCTTGGCTGCAAACAACATTTCGTCGTCAACGAGATCATGGCGGTTACACATTTGTGCACCATCACCCCATTGCGTAGCGTTGGTTGAAGCACCGATGCTGTTATCCCAACTATTGAAGTCCATAGACATCAACGAGTCGTTCACAAACATGGATGTAGTGTCTGAGTAGACGGAGATAGAGTCAGACAACAAGCCATAAACCACACTGTACGAACCATTGGCCGTTGGAGTCCAAGCGGTAGAGTAGGTATTCAATTGGTTATAGTTTGCGGTATCACCAGCAGCCAGTGTGCTGACGGTTGCTGAGTTGATTGTCTGAACCAAGGTGCTGCCGTCATAAATCTTCATTTGAAGCTTCACGTTGGTTTGAGCATTGGTTCCAGAGTTGATGGCGTTACAATCAAACGTTACGCCACGAGCCTGCTTGAGGGTTTGGATACCCATTTTGGAAGAACCTGACGCACCAGGGCCAAAGATGATGTCCTGCGCAGGAGCTCCTTGCCAGTCAGTAAATGCCAAACGGTTAGGAGGGGTGTTTACGATAGAAATATCATCAATAATCCAGAAGTAGTAATCGCCATCGAAACGGAAACGAACCTTCACAGAATCTTGACCACCTACATAGCTACCTGCTTGAACTACTACGGCATCATTTGCTGCAGTAGAGCTATTCACAGCTATAGAGCTATTGAGGGTTACCGAATATGGGAAGGTAGCGCCACCGTCTGTAGAGAAATCTACATACGTAGCAGGCACTGCTTGAGAACCTCCTGGGCCTGCAAAACGACGATAGTACTGCGTGAAGATCAAATCAACTACCGCGTAGCTAGAGAGGTCAATCATGTCGGTGATCAACTCGGCTACGTGAGGCGCCGCAGCGATACCGTTACCGAAGTTTCCTGCGACCCCTGCGTTGTCCAAGAAGTCGGAATCGAACACGACAAAACCATTGGATGCGGTTGCCGAAGAAATAGGTGTCTGAGCAGACATGTAGGCTCCGCGTGAACCAACCGTATTGCTCGGGGTGGTCGCTGTTCCGCGATATTCCCACTTCGCATCTGGATCGGTTGCCCCGTTGGCCGTGCCGTAGTTGAGCCAAGTGGTAGGGATACCATTGGCGAAGTCCTGAGACCAAACTGGAGTTTCAGCACCATAGAAAGCCGCTACTTGAGCGGGGTTGAGGTGACGCACTGGCGCATCTTCGTTCATGCGAACGTTCGGAGCCGTACGCTCCACATTCTGACCGAAGGCAGCCACGGAGATGGCAAGCGATGCGGCGAAAAGCGTAAGTTTTTTCATGCTTGAGATGGATTGTTGTTGTGAAGTTTCAATATTACGATAGAAATGACGAAAAAACCTATGCAGAATAGGCTTCGATGGGAGCGCATGTGCAAACGAGGTTTCTGTCCCCATAAGCGTCATCCACGCGACGAACCGCAGGCCAAAACTTGTTTTCCATTAATTCTGGAAGCGGAAAGGCGGCCATTTGGCGTGAATACGGCATTTCCCATGTGTCATTTGCGACCAAGGCCAACGTGTGTGGCGCATTCTTGAGGGGGTTGTTTTCTCGTGGCAAGGCCCCAGAAATCACCTGGTCAATCTCGGACTTGATCGCCAACATGGCGTCACAGAAGCGATCTAATTCTGCCAAAGACTCTGATTCGGTGGGCTCTACCATCACCGTACCAGCGACCGGGAATGAGACGGTCGGGGCATGGTAGCCGAAATCCATCAATCGCTTGGCGATATCTGTAACTTCAATTCCACCATCCCGTTTGAATGGTCGGCAATCCAAAATCATCTCGTGGGCACACCGGCCGTTTTCGCCAGAGTAGAGGACTGGAAAGTCCTTTTCAAGACGACTCTTGATGTAATTGGCATTCAATATGGCAAATTTCGTGCTGTCCATTAGGCCTTTGGCACCGAGCATTTTGATATAGCCATAGCTGATGAGAAGCACTAGGGCCGAACCGTACGGAGCGGCTGAAACAGGCCCAATGCCTTGGGCACCACTGGTGGCATGGACGGGATGGCTTGGAAGGAATGGCGCCAAATGGGCTTTCACGCATATCGGACCCACACCAGGACCACCCCCGCCGTGTGGAATCGCGAAGGTCTTGTGGAGGTTCAAGTGGCAAACGTCCGCACCGATATTCCCAGGAGACGTCAAACCTACTTGAGCATTCATGTTGGCCCCATCCATATATACTTGTCCGCCGTGCGTATGAATGATGGCCGTGGCTTCTTTTACGCCGGCCTCAAATACGCCATGGGTAGACGGATAGGTGATCATTAAGGAGCTCAAAGTGTCCGAATATTGCTCGGCTTTAGCCCGGAGGTCGTTCAAATCGATGTTGCCCTTTTCATCACAGGCTACGACGACAACATCCATTCCAGCCATGACGGCCGAAGCAGGATTGGTGCCATGGGCCGAGGAAGGAATCAACGCTGTCTTACGATGGAAATCTCCCCGGCTATGATGGTATGCGCGGATGACAAGCAACCCGCTGTACTCTCCTTGGGCGCCTGAGTTAGGCTGAAGTGTGGTGGCATCAAAGCCCGTAACGACCGCGAGATCCCGCTCTAGGCATTGAATGACTTCCAAGTACCCTGCCGCTTGATCCAGCGGTGCAAAGGGGTGAATTTGGCCAAACGCCGGCCAGCTAAGCGGGAGCATTTCTGCCGCAGCGTTGAGTTTCATGGTGCATGAACCCAAAGGGATCATACTATGGTTCAGGGCGATATCCCGACGCTCTAACTTCTTGATGTACCGCATCATTTCAGTTTCTGAGCGGTAGGAAGAAAACACCGGATGGGTCATGTAATCACTTGCACGTTCCAGCTCCTTCGGAATGGATGACTCGCCAAGGGCAAATGGCACCGTAGCCAATGATTTTGCTGCGGCCAAGCAATCGATAAGGGCTTGAGCATCGGCTGCATTCATGACTTCGTGGGTGGAAATCAAAATGCCTTCTGTGGAATAACCGACATTGATTTTAGCCGCTTCGGTCGACTGACGAACCGCCTCCTTTAAGGCAGAATCCGCTTCTACGTGCAGGGTGTCAAAAATGTGGCTATTTAACGGACGATATCCCAAAGCTTTGAGCGCCGCGTGCAAACCCATGGCTTTCTGATGCACCCCCGTAGCAATGCGCTTGAGGCCGTCTGGACCATGGTATACCCCATACATGCCGGCCATCACGGCGAGGAGCACTTGGGATGTGCAAATATTGGATGTCGCTCGATCGCGCTTGATGTGTTGCTCTCGAGTTTGAAGGGCCATGCGCAAGGCCGGCCCGCCGTCTACGTCAATGGTACGGCCAATGATTCGACCCGGCATAAAGCGCTTGTACTCTTCTTTGGAAGCAAAAAAGGCTGCATGCGGGCCACCAAAGCCCATGGGGATGCCAAAGCGTTGGGTCGTACCCAAAACGACATCTGCCCCAAATTCACCTGGGGACTTCAGCAAGGTCAGTGACAACAGATCGGTAGCTACCGCTACACGAATCTCTGCCGCTTGGCATGACGCAATAAAGCCTCCAATCGACTCAATTTGCCCGACCGCATTGGGATATTGGCAAAGAGCTCCGAAGAAATCGGGACTTGGGCTAAATGATTCCATGTCGCCAATGACCAATTCAATGTCCATGGGATTGGCACGTGTTTCAAGCAATGCCAGTGTTTGGGCAAATACTTGACGATCCACAAAGAACTTATTGGCTTCACGTTTCTGTTGGTCTCGACTGCGGGCAGCCATCAAAAGACTCATCGCTTCTGCGGCCGCGGTAGCTTCGTCCAAAAGGGAGGCATTGGCGATCTCCATCCCGCTGAGGTCAATGACCATGGTCTGGAAGTTGATCAGGGCTTCGAGGCGACCCTGGGCAATTTCCGCCTGATAGGGCGTGTAGGCGGTATACCAACCTGGATTCTCCAAAATGTTGCGCTGAATCACCGCTGGGGTTGCCGCTGGATGATACCCTTGGCCAATGTAGGTGGAAAACACCTGGTTCTTTTGACTTAAGGCATGCACGTGACGCAGGTAATCACTTTCCGTCATGGCCGGTGCCACGTCTAAGGGCGACTCATTGCGGATGGCTTGAGGCACCGTTTGGTGCACGAGCTCGTCGACTGATTCTACTCCGATTGCTTGAAGCATGTGAGATAAATCCTTGGATTGTGGGCCGATGTGGCGGCCTGCAAATTCTGCCATCATAGCATGAGGAGGGTTAGATTGAGAGCACAAAATTACTTCTCATATAACCTACCTTGCACACAGAAGTTTTCGTTTATGAACGCCTTTTTCCATATCGATCAAGCACGTGACCTGGACCGCCAAGATTCCCTGGCCAAATTCCGTGCGCTTTTCCACCTTCCTGTTTGGGATGGTAAAGAAGTTATTTACTTGACGGGCAACTCTTTAGGCCTTCAACCAAAAGGCACAAGCGCGGCCATCCTTCAGGAATTAGAAGATTGGAAAAACCTGGGAGTTGAAGGACATTTTCACGCCCAGCGCCCGTGGATGCCTTACCATGAGTTTTTGACCGATTCCTTGGCCCGGTTAGCCGGTGCTAAAACATCTGAAGTAGTGGCTATGGGGAGCCTTACGGCCAATCTACATACCGCACTCGCATCTTTTTACCGCCCCAATGCGGAGCGTCCAGCCATTTTGTGTGAGGCCAAAGCTTTTCCCAGCGACCGCTACGCCCTGGTTTCCCAGTTGGAATGGCATGGCTACCGTGAAGCCGATTTGATAGAAGTTCACGGCCAATCCGAAGATGGTGTACCGACCGATGAAGATATTCTGGAAGCAATTGAGCGCCATGGCAGCCGGGTGGCTACCCTCCTCATTGGCGGAGTAAACTACTTCACCGGGCGACTTTATGACATGGAGCGCATCACACGCGCGGCTCAGGCTCATGGCATCGTGGTCGGCTGGGATCTCGCACATGCCATGGGGAATGTGCCCCTCAAGCTGCACGAATGGGGGGTTGATTTCGCGGCCTGGTGCTCCTATAAATATCTCAATGCAGGTCCCGGCGGAACCGCGGGCCTGTTTGTCCATGAACGGCATCACGAGGTTTCCTTACCCCGCTTAGCCGGGTGGTGGGGGCACAATAAATCCAGCCGCTTCCAAATGGGGCCCACCTTTGACCCTATTCCTTCCGCGGAAGCTTGGCAGGTGAGTAATGCTCCCGTGCTGAGTATGGCAGCGCAACGAGCCTCCTTGGATGTATTTGATCAAGTGGACATGGATGCACACCGAAAGAAAGGCCTTGATTTGAGTTTGCGGTGTATGGAGATGCTCGAGGCTTTGTCTGCCGAACTTGGCGAACCCATGGAGCTCCTCACTCCCCGGAATGACGCTGCCCGCGGCTGCCAGGTATCCGTAAAATTTCTGCAGCGCGATCGGCACTTTTTTGATGCGCTGGTAAAGCAAGGTGTCGTGGCCGATTGGCGGGAGCCAGGAACGATCCGAATGGCCTTTATTCCATTGTATTCTAGCTATGAAGACCTGGCCCGTTTGGAGCAGATTCTTCGCCTAACGCTTGCCTCATGAAAAAAGTTACCGTGGTTGGCGCCGGACTAGTCGGCTCCCTTTGGTCCCTCTATCTAGCCCAACGCGGCTATTCGGTTGACGTCTATGAACGCCGGCCCGATCCGCGCAAAACGGGCCTCGCTGAAGGGCGATCCATTAACCTCGCCCTCAGCGATCGCGGATGGGCCGCCTTAGAAAAAGTGGGGATTGCAAAAGAAGTCCAAAAGACCGCCATACCGATGTACCGACGCGTCATGCATGCGGTGGATGGCAGCCTGAGTTTTCAACCCTACGGAAAGGAAAATCAAGCGATTTATTCCGTGTCTCGCGGGGGATTGAATCGTTTATTGGTTGAAGCCGCAGAGCAGCAGCCCGAAGTTCGTGTGCATTTCGCACACCGGTGTGTCGGAGCCGATGTCGAAGCAGGCCAGGCGACCTTCGAATCGGAATCAGGCACCTTTCAGTCCGATGGGGAGGCGCTCTTTGCCACTGACGGGGCTTTTTCCCAGGTGCGGTCCCGCATGCAACGCCGAGATCGCTTCAACTATGAACAAGAGTACATCGATCACGGGTATAAAGAATTACACATTCCACCGGCAGCCGATGGAAGCCATCAACTTGAGCGGGAAGCCCTACACATTTGGCCTCGCGGCAAGCACATGCTGATCGCATTGCCCAACCCTGACGGAAGTTTCACTTGCACCTTGTTCTTTCCCATGGAAGGAGAAGAGAGCTTCGCCTCATTGCAATCCATTTCAGAAGCGCGCAGCTTCTTTTTAACCCAATTTCGGGATGCCATAGACTGGATGCCAGACTTCGATGCCCAATGGGAAGCTAATCCCGTTTCGAGTCTCGTCATCATTCGTTGCTCCCCTTGGAACGTAGGGGGCAAAACCCTCCTATTTGGCGATGCCTCCCATGCCATCGTACCTTTTTATGGACAGGGCATGAATTCAGGCTTTGAAGATTGCCAATGGCTCGATGAAAGCTTAGAGGAATTTGGAGACCATTTAGATCAGGCCTTCCCTCACTTTGCCCAAAAACGCAAGCCCCATGCAGATGCCATCGCCGAATTAGCCATGCGGAATTTTGTGGAAATGCGTGACTTGACTGCCCAGCCCGAGTTTCTCCTCCAAAAGAAGATTGAAGCCCGGTTTAGCGCCCTGTATCCGGGAAAATGGATGCCGCTATATTCTCAGGTGACTTTTTCGCACATTCCCTATGCGGACGCCTTAGCGGCTGGCCAGCGACAAGATCGAATCATGGATCAAATCATGGCCCTTCCGGGGATAGAGGCACGGTGGCAAGAAGATGATGTGATGGCAAAGATGCTCGCCTTGCTCGATCAGCATTTGCCGAGCTGATGTTTTAACTCTCTCGGAGTGCGCTGCGGAGTTTCTTGAATAAATTGCTCCGGAAGACATAGTCTACCACGGAGGTATCATCCGAATTCAGGACTTCATCCATACGCCCTTCCCAAGCTTTTTTGCCTTGTTCCATCAAGACCACATGATCGCCTATCTCTAGGACCGAGTTCATGTCGTGGGTATTGATGATGGTGGTCATGCCAAATTCGTGCGTGATTTCGTGAATGAGCTGGTCGATGACGATCGCAGTTTCCGGATCGAGGCCTGAATTGGGCTCATCACAAAAGAGATATTTTGGATTGAGTACGATGGCACGCGCTATGGCTACCCGTTTTTGCATCCCTCCGGAAAGTTCCGCCGGTGTTTTGCCAAAGGAATCCACCTCAATGCGCACCCGTTCCAGGCAGAAGCGCACCCGCTCTGCTTTTTCTTCCAAAGTCATGTCCGAGAAAAAATCCAGTGGCAAACGGACATTTTCTTCGATACTCAGAGAATTAAACAGGGCCGATCCTTGAAACACCATCCCCATTTCTTGACGCAGGGACTTCATTTCTTTCTTGCCCATTTCGCCGAGAATTCTGCCGTCAAATGAGATACTTCCTTGATCTACGAAGTGTAGCCCTAAAATGGACTTGAGAAACACCGTTTTTCCAGAGCCACTTAAGCCAATAATCAAATTGCACTGGCCTTCGTAGAAGTCCACATCAATTCCACGCAAGACATGCTGCTCGCCAAATGACTTGTGCAATCCTTCTACGCGAATCATTGAAGCAAGAGGTTAGTCAATATGTAATTGAACAGAATGATGCTGAAAGACATGGTCACGACCGATTTGGTCGATGCCTTACCCACTTCTACCGCACCCCCTTGGACATTGTAGCCAAAGAAGCTACTGACGGTGGCGATAATGAAGGCAAAAACAAAGGTTTTTGTCAAACTGTAGACCACATAGAAGGGGTCAAAATCGTCAAAGTAGCCCGTCAAATACACCTCGGTATTCACGAGACCCAAGAAATCGCCGGCATAATACCCCCCCACGAGGCCTAGGGCCATGGAGAAGGTGATCAGAATAGGATTGAAAACCAAGCACGCAAAAATTTTGGGCAGCACTAAATAGGATGCGGGATTGATTCCCATGACTCGGAGGGCATCCATTTGCTCGGTGACTCGCATGGTGCCTAGGGTCGAAGCTATATTGGATCCCACTTTACCCGCCAAAATCAAGCTGACAATGGTGGGAGCAAATTCCAAGATGATGCCTTCACGCACTGCAATCGCAATGTAGCTATCCGGTACGAAGGGATCGCTTAGGTTAATGGCCGTCTGAATGGTTAAAACCGCCCCCATGAAGACCGAGATGAAGGCTACGAGGCCAATCGACGAAAAGCCGAGTAACTCAATTTCTCGGAAGAAGGACTTCCCATACTCCTTCCAGTGCTCCGGTTTGTGGAACACTTCGCCTAAAAACAGGAAGTACTGGCCGAGGCCTTCCAAGAAGCGATAAATCATGCCCCGAAAATACGCTAAATTCGGGGCCTTATGAGGACAAAAATATCTTGGGTACGCACAGGGCTCTTTCTCCTAATCATCGCCGCCGCTTGTTCATGCGGTACGCGTGAGAAATGTAACTGCCCACATTTTAGCGCGGAGCAAGGCCCGATGCCTACCGCGCACCGCGCATGACCAACTGGGCTATCGTGGCCCCAAAGGTTCCCGTCGAGGCGCATCCCCGATTGGAAAAAATAGTGGCTGCCTATCGAGGCCGAATCCGCTTGGCCCCTAGTCGACAAAGCAAGTGGGGTGATTTTCGATGGCGCGCCGGTGAAATGAGTCGCATATCGGTCAATCGCGACTTAAGCCCAGAGGCATTTTTAATCACGCTCCTTCACGAATTAGCCCATGCTCAGGTACATGCTTGGGATCCAGGCTACCGCCTACCCCACGGCCCCGAATGGCAGCGCCGCTATCGCGACTTGGTTCAACCATTCTTGCAACCAGCCGTTTTTTCAGAACCAGTCCGCCTCGCCTTACAGCGCAGTATGCGGCAGCCTAAAGCCTCTTGCGGAGCGGACCCTCAGCTCCTCAAGGCCTTGAATCTTCAGAAAGAAAGCCAGGGTCCGACCGTGGAAAGCCTCGCTCAGGGAACCCATTTCCGAAGTGGAAATGGCCGCATCTTCCGCAAAGGTGCCAAGCGCCGAACGCGCATCGAATGTGTGGAAATTTCCACAGGCCGTACATTTGCGGTTCACCCCTTGATGGAGGTGACTCCAATTTCTCACGATTCAATTTCTTCTTACTGATGGCCTCCGTTTTTTCCAATCCAAATTTTGAAGTGGCCCTCTTGGGCGGAGGCCAGTTGGGCAAAATGGTCCTGGCCGAAGCGCGTCGCATGGACATTGCGGTGCGCGTCTTAGATCCCTCGGCGGATGCGCCATGCCGATTGGGCGCCCAGCAATTTAGCCAGGGTTCATTTCAGGATTTTGATACCGTTATGGCCTTTGCTCATGGCGCGCAGGCTGTAGCTATTGAAATTGAAAGCGTGAACGCCGATGCCCTCGAAGCGTTGGAAGCACAAGGCATTCCATGCTTCCCGCAAAGCCATGTCTTGCGAGTGATTCAGAATAAAGTGGCTCAAAAGCAGTTTTA
Organism: Cryomorphaceae bacterium; assembly: GCA_024639785.1. GTDB lineage: Bacteria > Bacteroidota > Bacteroidia > Flavobacteriales > Schleiferiaceae > TMED14. The sequence continues at coordinate 67,178 of JAHEGI010000002.1, read as the reverse complement.
TGCAGACCACCAGCTTCCCACTTCAGATTTTCAACGGTTTTCTGCGCTGAACGACCTGAAGCAGGCGATTCATGCGGGGACCCTGACCTTTCCTTTTGTTTGGAAACTCGGGCAAGGGGGCTATGATGGGTTTGGGGTGTCTGTCGTTCGGAGCGCCGACGACCTGACGCGTCTGAGTGAAGGAGAATGCATTGCAGAGGCCTTAGTGGACATTGCATGTGAGATTGGGGTGGTCGTCGCGCGCAACGCGCAGGGCGAGTCTCAGACATTTCCCGCAGTGGAGATGGAGTTCCACCCCACAGCCAACCAAGTTGAGTTTGTGGTTTGTCCGAGTGCGCTGCCTTCCGATGTCATTGCGCAAGCGGAGGCGCTCGCCATCCAAGTTTCTCAAGCCTTTAATGCGCATGGCTTGCTCGCCGTAGAGCTGTTTTATACCGCTTCTGGTACGTGGTTGGTCAATGAAGTTGCACCGCGTCCGCACAACTCGGGCCATCTCACCATTGAAGCATGTCCGACCTCACAGTTTGAACAACTGCTGCGCTGCATGTGTGGCCTTCCCATGGGGGACAGCCAATTACTACAATGTGCCGTCATGGCGAATATTGTGGGAGCAGATGGCTTTAGCGGGCCCGTTCGCTACGAAGGATTGGACGTCGCGATGCGCACGCCTGGAACAGCCTTTCACATCTATGGGAAAGCCCAGACGCGACCTTTCCGTAAAATGGGCCACCTCACCTCGGTCGGCCAAACGGTCGACGAGGCTCGAGCACGCGCCGCAGCTGCCCGAGATGCCCTCAAGGTTCGGGCGTAGATCCGGTAAAGACCGAGATACACTTGACTTCAGGGAAAAATGTACCTTTGTCCCATGGTAGGAATTATCATGGGCAGCGAAAGCGATTTGCCCGTCATGCAAGCTGCGGCTGATCAACTGAAATCCTTTGGGGTAGCCTATGAGATGACCGTGGTTTCGGCACATCGCACCCCAGAAAAAATGTTGGACTACGCCCATCAAGCGGCGAGCCGCGGGCTCAAAGTCATTATTGCGGGTGCAGGCGGCGCAGCACACCTCCCCGGAATGGTCGCTTCGGCCACCTCCCTCCCTGTCATTGGCGTGCCGGTCAAAAGCAGTAATTCGATCGATGGCTGGGATTCTGTACTCAGTATTCTGCAAATGCCCAAAGGGGTCCCTGTTGCCACCGTTGCCCTCAATGGAGCGGCAAATGCTGGAATTCTTGCAGCTCAAATTTTGGGGAGTTCCGATGCCACTTTGTATGCCAAATTGGATGCATTCAAAGCGGACATGAAAATCAAAGTCGAAGACATGGCTCGCAACGTTGAAGCCAAAGGGTAACACCCAACGTTTCTTGCTTCCTCTAGAGGGCTTTTAAGCGAGCCACCAGGACTTCTTTCTTGCGATTGGCTACGGGCACATGGCTATCATCTTCCAGAATCACATAGCCTCCATCTGCAGTCACATAGCGTTTGACACAATCCATATTGACCAAATGGGACTTGTGAATGCGCTCAAAGTGATGGGGCGTAAGGAGCGATTCATACTCCTTGAGTGTTCTGGAGGCCAGTAGCTTCTTGCCGCCACGTAAAAAGAACTGCGTGTAGTTACTCGTGGACTCACAGCGCATGATGTCCTGGATGCGGACAATATGCATTCCCTCGCTAGATGCGATAACGAGCTTGCGATCGCGATCCTTCAAATGATCCACCAAAACTCCCAAACTCGGGGCAGAGGAATTGCCCTGTTCCACTTTGCGTACCGCTTTGACTAACTCCTCTGGATCGATCGGCTTGAGCAAATAGTCCAAGGCCGAAAACTTGATGGCGCGCAGCGCATAGGCATCATGGGCCGTGACAAAAACCACCGCACCATTCCATTCGGGCTCATCCACCGAAAGTCGTTCGAGCAGGTCAAACCCCAATTCGCCTGACAGATGAATGTCCAAAAAGAGGATTTGGGGCTTATTCCCGAGAAGCATCGTCCATGCCTCATCCACCGTCGAGGCTTCAAAAACAGGTTGTACTTCAGGGCAAAAAAGAGCCAATTTTCCCTGCAAGGCCTTTCGGCTTTGCGCTTCGTCATCCAATATGAGTGCGGTCAATGCCATACTCCCAAGTTAATCGTTATCTCCCCATTCTTGGAGGAGCGGTAGCACAAGCGTAACGCGCGTTCCTTCATTCAAATCCTCCACCGATACGGAATGGGGCTTTCCGGTTTCCAATTGGAGTGCAGCCAAACGGCTTTCCAAAATGCGCGTTGCGGCCGAGCGCTTCTCTCCTTCATCCCCGCTCTTTTGTCGTTTCGCGGCCTCTCGACCAATGCCATTGTCTTCCACTTGAACCATCATGGCCGTGGAACTCGAATCATGTCCAAAATAGATTTTCAATACACCATCCATCTGGCCCGCCTTGATCTTCGGACGGAGTCCGTGCAAAATAGCATTCTCCACCAACGGCTGAATTAGCATAGGAGGAATGGTCAAACTTTGAATTTCGAGCCCCTCTTCCACTTGAAAAACCACCTGAAACCCTTGGTCAAATCGCATTTGCTCCAGTGCGATGTAGTTCTCCAAGGCCTGCTTTTCCCGATCCAAAGTAACCAAGGGATCTTCTGCACTTTCCAACGTGTAGCGCATTAAGCGAGAAAATTTATGCAAATAGGTAACTGCTTCTTTGGGCTGTTTTTCGAGGATAAATGCCGAAATCGATTCCAACGCATTGAACGTAAAGTGGGGATTCATCTGCAATCGCAAGGCCATGCGCTCTAACTGTGCTTTTTCACGGCGCCATACACGGCGATCTCGAACCCGACGCCAGGCAATCACCGCGGCGACGCCCAAGAGAATCAAGAGTAAGGCGAGAGCAGGAATCCAAAATTCCGGACGCTTCCACGCAGCGGGAAGGACATCGATACTCCCCATGGGTTGACCGAGCTTATCCCCATTAGGGCTCGCAGCGCGAAAACGCAATCGATAGTTCCCAGCCCGAAGTCGCTCTAGGACTAATCGACGACTAGACCCCATCCCAACCCAATCACCTTCATTGATTTGGTATTCAATAGGAATGCCAGCTCCCGCTCCCGGCAAGCCGCGAAAACCGACCTTAATGATGATGGGGTCATTTTCTTTTTTAGTCCGCCGCTCAATGGATCGGATCATCAAAGCGGGCACCATGCCTTGTCCGATGGATCGATCCTTGGATTCTATGGCCAAGCCGTAGACGTCCTGCACCCATTGGATGTCAGGAATGGACTGGACTTGGGCAGGACCAGCGGAACAGGGGCTGAATTTTGAGGTCGAACTGCCCGTCCAATAGGCCTTTTCCCATCCATGGGGCAAATGCACGTAGAGACTATCCCCCTTCCACTGCAGCTCAGAAATCCACTGTTTTGGGCCAAAGGCTTGCCATTTACCTTGGGTGAATCGGCGCAAGCCAAATTCTCCGAAACTCCAAGCACCCTGCTGCAATTGGATACCTGATACAAGCCCCACTCCAGGCCGGCCATGGGAGCGAATTCCATGAGGACCCATGGAGAAGATGCCTAGATTGGTGGATACCCAACAAGAATCGCTTCCCCTGGAAGCTATATGGTCTATGGGGCCAATGCGAAAAGGCAGGGTCCGCAAGTCAAACCAGCGTTCTGGACTATCCATGCGCAGCAATCCCTTTTCCGTAGCGACAAATAAACCCCCAGCATCTGATGGAATCCCCAGGCGCAAGGCGTCCAATTCCAAACCTCCATGTGTATAGAGACGAGCGGTCAACCCATCTTGCCGAACATACCAAAGGCCCGACTCGCCAATCAGCCAAGTGTTTTGACCATCCGCCGTCACTACATGGCTGTGATAGCCCTTGATCTGTGGCGCCATAATTGCCCAGCCTTGGTCACCCAGCACTTTTAAACCTGATTCGGTGACGGCCATCCATTGGTCGCCCAAGGGCATGGCTGAAGCCACCGGTTCATCCAATAGCTGCGTCCATAGTCCACTCGGCGTGCGCATCCACAATCCACTTTCGGAGGCAATGAGTAAAAGTCCCTCCTTCTGGGTGAGCTGGTAGGCCCCAAATAGGCCCGGCACAGATTCCTCGGTCCACACATCATCCAACAATCCTCGGTAATACAAATGGGTTTGGCTTAGGGCATAAATTCTTCCCATTCCAGTATTCAATAAGTCCACACAGTGCGTCTCAGGATATTGGGTAATGCGCCAATCTTTTCCATTCCATTCATAGACGCCTGCACCTGCAGCCAGCCAAAGTTTAGGCCGCAACATGCACAAAGCCGTATAGTATATTTCATCATCCGGGTTACTCGGCACCGCATCCATGCGCACAAAACGCTCTCCATCATAGCGAAGGATGCCTTCATTTTCGGTCGTTACCCATAGGAGGCCATTCGTATCCAGCGCCATGTCCGTAATGAGATGCCCATCGGAAGAAGGGAGCATAGATTCCGTGACCACCGCATACATGGGCGACTGGGCATAGCCCGAAACCGAAAGGTGAAAAAGGAGAATAAAGCCGACTAGACGAAGCATCGGGTGAAAATACCGCCTTTTTTTGGATGGATGGAGTTCGAGCGGTCGCACCCATTTAGTGTCGTTTACTCCCGACTTGGCGGTCGGAATATCCGGCCTTTGTTCTGTGCGATGGCTATTCCTGTGTTTTCCCCTTCCGCTGCTGGCGCAGCTTCAACTTGCCCCTTGGTATGCTTGGCACCAGTCCCGACCAAGCCAATGTGTGTTTATGGAACAAAGCGGACCTGCACCCGGATGGCATGCACTCGGAGTCCAGTGGATGCACCCCAAGGGGAGTGTCCACGGACTTTGGGGCGGACGGGGCCTGATCAGTATCGCGGCACTCATCCCGATTCAATTCGCGACCCATACTACCCTTCTGTTCGGGTGGGGCATCCACATGAACCGACCCACCCTATGCGCGGAGTACCAACAGGAGTGGAGCCCATCCAAAGGCGCACATCTGCGCGTTCGATTCAGCCATTGGAGGGATTGGGAGAGTTTTGCTTGGCTTCAACAGCAAACGGAATGGGGCTGGAATGTCATCCTTGCTTCCCATCGGGCGAGTTCGGGCGAAGTCGATTTCTACGTGGGCGCAGCACCAGGAGGCCATCCTCATCTCAAAGGAATGTATGTCAGCACCCACGGCCAATGGAGAGTACATTGGGAGGGACGTTTTGGACGCGTTTTCTTGGGATCTGGACCTTATCCTTATGCCTTCTTGGGACTTTACAGGCCCAGCCCAATTCACTAATACAGACCGCCATGGATCGATTTCAATCCTTGCATCCAATGGCCACACTGGCGGAGCAGGATTCCGTCCTGGCGCTCATGCAGTCCTGGATTTCGGCTCCTTGCTTTATCAACCGATGGCCGAGAGATCGGCTAGATGATATTCCCTTTTTAAGTCCAAAGTCCAGTTTTCAGCTTGGGCGGTACATTGCCGAACTCGGATATCTCATTGACCCAAATGAATGGGCGGCCATAGCGCTCGACTCCATTGAAAGGCTTTGCCTTCAGTCCATGTTTGACGTGGGATTCCCTGCCTCCAATATTCAGAGCCTACGCCGCATTCATCGATGGGGCCTGCAGCTGAATTCCTCGGGTTGGCAACCCTATGTAATCGGCCATGGAATACGTTGGAGTCGGCGGAACCAGTTCCGACTGGATCCTTATGTGTGGAATGGGCATCAACCTTCGGGTCCATGGCTTCACGCCCGAGAACTTCATCGGATCTGGGCATGGGCCCCAATGCATGGAGGGTATTATCTCCAAGACGTGAGTTCTTCATGGATGCTGGGAATGGGTCACATAAAGGACCAAATGCTCTTCGCCAGCCAGTGGACCCACACGCATGGTTTCCTTCGCGCCCAGGTATTTGGCAGGCATTCCTTCGGGCTGCATTGCAAGTGGACATGGGCTAATGGCATGCAATGGGAATGGAGCTTTCGACATCCCCGACCCGAACTAAGCCAAGCCTGGCTGCCCTTTCCGCTCACGCAAGGCGTCACCTTCAGACTTCCCTGGCAACGTGGAAGCATAGAAATCGCTCACCGAGGTCGACAATCCTGGCTTCGCTTTTCCAATCAGAGGCAATCATGGAGCCTTGAGCAATGGGATGGAATGTGGCGGCTTGCCACCGCTTTAGACCTCAGTCCTACACTTTGTTGGCGGTTCTATGGCTCCGTCCATCCCTCCGTTCCAGAGGCCTTTGCCCTCGCATGGTCCCATGCCAGCCCTAAGTCAACTATGCGCGTCCAAGCAGGTTACATGGGGACGGGCATGCCCTATGCCTATGGGACTTCTACCCTCCGAATGAGCCAGGCGGGAGCCTATCTCAGCTTGTATTGGGTGCACGATGGGCATCTGGGCCCCACCGAGCGCCTTCGAATTGGCCCCATGGAGTCCGGGCGCTTGGAATGTACTGTTCGACTGCGGCCCGGGGAAGGCCAACTCAGTGTGCGCTACTCGTTCCAGTCAGACCAAAAATGAGGGTAACTCTTGGACACCGTAGCTTCACCTGTCCATTCCGTGGGCTGCTCCAATCCAATCAATGCCCAGAAGAAGGCCATGCGGTGATCTTCTTCAGGATCCACGGAGAGGATGGCCTCACTCGGATTCCACGAGGAAGAATCAAAAATGAGTTCCGAGGATTCGCCCGCTTCGACGGAGATCCCCAAGGAGGACATGGCTGCCTTCAAGGCATCCAAGCGGGGAATCTCCTTGCCGTTCAACGTTTCGAGTCCGGTTAAATGCACTTTTCGACGCATCAGCACCCCCGCGGCGGCAATAGGTTGAGCGAGATCTGGGCAATCCTTTAAATCCAAGTGCATGTCTTCTTTAGGTCGGCTCGGGAGGCCGCGAATGACCAGGCCTTGTGCTTCGTACGAGGCGCTGAAGCCCAAAGGCAAACCCCAGCGAGACCAGATCGAATCGCCTTGGATGGACCGACGGCCTAAGCCTTGCAGGCAGATCGATTCGCCCATGCACGAAGCCCGGAGGGCCCACACAATCCCAGCACTCCAATCCGCTTCAACTGGCCATTCCCCATCTTCCATGACGCGCTGCGTCATGGCGATGTAGGGAGCACTTACCACGTGTCCTTCAAGCTTGAGTTTGAGCTTCTTCGCCATGCGAGGTTCCACGAGGTACAGCGCCGAAATGAATTGTGAACTCACCGTGGCATCCATGCTCAGTGGACCTCCAGTAAGTTTTTTACCATGAATCTTCCAAGATCCATCGTTCTGTTTACTTAGATCTGCCCCAAGACTGCGCAGCCCATCCACCAATCCCTCTATGGGGCGTTGGAGCAGACGTTCGCTTCCGCGCAAATGAATGCTTGCCCCCTCATTTGCTGCCCAGTACGCCATGCCAAAGCGAAAAGCCGTACCCGCCGCGCCAGCATCGCCATCGCCTTGAAGCACCCGATACATGGCTCGCATATCATCGGACCAACTTTCGTCTGGTTCTGGAAGTGCTTTGCCCCGGACCGCTAAGGCGGTAAGGGTACGATTCGCTAGACTTTTGGAAGGGGGTAATTCAATTAGACGCATACGATGCGAGAGCTTTTTTGATATTAAATTCCGAGACTTCAGTCAACGTGACTGGAGCTCCGGGGGCGCCTGGCAAAGCCATTCTCACGGCACCCGCGTGGTTTTTTTTATCGCCTCGGAGGCGATCGATGACCTGGTCATCCAGCCGAAGCCGTTCGGGCCACCAATGGTCAATGATGTTCTTCATGGCAGCGACATCCTCCGCCGCACAAAGGCCCATAGACTCGGCAATGTCAAATTCCAGCCACATTCCGGCAGCCACCGCGTCGCCATGAAGTAGATCGGGCCCGAGATGGGCTTCGGCGGCATGGGCCATAGAGTGGCCCAGATTGAGCGCCTTACGCTCAAGTCCCTGCTCAAATGGATCTGTTTGGATGCGCTGGATTTTTGCTTCCATCAAATGGGGAAGCAAGGGGCGAAGATGGGCTAACTCCCTCAATGCGATGGCTTCTTCCCATACGTGGGAGCCCATGAGGTAGGCATGCTTAAGGCACTCAGCCCACCCAGCCCGCCAGTGAGCTTCGGGGAGGCTAGTCAGTAAATCAGGTTGCACATATACGCCGCAAGAAGGAGCGAAGGTCCCAGCTAAATTTTTGAAGCTTCCCACATTTACGCCGTTCTTTCCACCGATACTGGCATCCACCATTCCCAGAAGACTGGTAGGAATTAAGACATGATCCACGCCACGCATAAAGGTTGAAGCCAACATCCCCCCTAAATCCGTCACAACACCACCGCCAATAGACAGGACTAAGCTTTGGCGGTCAGCTCCATAGTCCAGCAACGCAAGATACAGTTGACCTAAGAGGTCGAGCGATTTACTAGATTCACCCGATTCGATTTCTAAAATGGATGACTCACCGAGGTGGGCTAAATTTCCAAGGATGAATGGAATGCAGGCTTCATGCACTTGTTCATCCGTGAGAATGAGCACCTGACTATAGGATTCACGATGTTCTAACAACCAGGCATCCAAAGCCTGGAAGGCCTCTTGCCCGGCATAAACGGGTCCAAACGGCGTCTCCCAATTGCGCATTAATCCAAAGGTCGGAAAATTACTTGGCATGACCTCGTCGGGCGGCTCCTCTACTATCTTTGACCTTCGTTAAAGCACCTGCTGATGCCCTTGAATTTTCGCGATACTGCCATTGCATTCCAATCCCACTCAGATGCCTCATTGAATCGCAGTTATTTGCTTTTCAAGACCTTAGCCTCGCCATCATTGGTTAAAATAGGTAAGGCGCTAACCCTTTGGGCCCTTGCATGGAAATTGCCTATCAAAGGCCTTATCCGTGCCACGGTCTTCCGACAATTTTGTGGTGGAGAGACCGTAGCGGATTGCAAAGCCGTCGCCCAACACCATTGGACGCTCGGCGTGGGGAGTATCTTGGACTATTCCGTGGAAGGTCAGACAGACCAAGCCGCCTACGATCACAGTACAGAAATGACGTTGCAAACCCTCGCACTCGCGGCACAGGAGGAAGGCGTCCCCATGGGCGTGTTCAAAGTGACGGGAATTGCGGATACAGGAATGCTTGAAAAAGTGAGCCAAGGGCTGGAATTAAATGCCTCGGAAGCACTCGCTTGGGAGCGCACGCAGGGCCGCGTCGACCGCATCTGCCACTATGCCCATGCTATCGGGGTTCCCGTCATGATCGATGCTGAGGAGACCTGGATTCAAGACGCCATTGATCGCTTGGCCTACGAAGCTATGTCGCGATACAATCGGGATCGCATCATCGTATTCAACACCATTCAGTGCTACCGAACAGAACGCCTTGTGGCACTAAACGCCGCGATGCAAACGTCGGAACAAGCAGGGTACGGACTCGGAATCAAATTTGTTCGTGGGGCCTACATGGAAAAAGAACGTGCTCGCGCTCAGTCTATGGGCTATCCTTCGCCAATTCAGCCTACGAAAGCGGCAACGGATGCCGAATTCAATGCCTGCGTGGAAACCATGCTTCGTGCTCTGGGGCGTCCCGAGGCATCTAGAGCCTTCGCCTTGATCATTGGCTCGCACAATGAAGACAGTGCTGAATTGGCTGCACGTTTACTCACAGAGCAGGGTTGGGAACCTAGCGAAGCTCCCGTTTGGTTTGCACAACTTTTTGGCATGTCCGATCATATCAGCTTCGTTCTGGCACACCATGGATTTAGGGTGGCCAAATACTTGCCTTTTGGACCCATCGATAAAGTCATGCCCTACCTCTTTCGCCGAGCGGAAGAAAACACTTCGGTCAAAGGGCAAACAGGACGTGAATTAGGCTTGATTTTAGCGGAGCGCCAACGACGTCGACGCGCAAAGAATCTTTAAGTCTTACTCCTCGATCGTGCGGAGGGAGACAAGGACAGCGCTATCCTCTCGGCGTTCCCAAATGCCTTCATACCAGGCCCCCTTCCACTCCAATTCGATGGGATATTGAGAATGGCGGAGGCTCTCTAACCTGGTCGTCACTTGAGCGCGTTGAAAGTCAATTTCTCCGCGCATCAAGAACGCCTCAAGCATAGCTGAATCACCCGCGCATTGTTGTTCCCAAAGCCCGCGAGCGGGGTCCGCGACAAAGTGGGTGCCCTGGTCGTGCATGTCGACTAAAACGCGGTTATTTGGCAGATACGTGCACTGAAAATCCCGATCTGAAAAAAAGAATATTACTAGGACGGTTCCCAAGCCAAGGCCCAGGGCATACCAGCTGAAACGCTGCCAAAAATTCATAAAAGAAGGTCAAGATCAGTGAATGGGAGATCGAACGGTTCCGCCAATTCTCGGTGGGTGAGAATCCCCCGATGCATATAAACGCCAGCGCGCCAGTGGGCACGGCGAAGCAAGGACTCTTCGACTCCGCCGTCATCGGCAAGATTTTGAAGGAAGGGACTGGTGAGATTATTCAATGCGAAAGAAGCGGTGCGTGCCACACGGGAGGCCAAATTGGGCACGCAAAAATGGGTCACTCCGTGCTTGGTATAGACCGGAGCATCCCAAGTGGTCACTTCGCTGGTCTCGAAGCAGCCGCCATGATCAATGCTGACATCGACGATGACCGTGCGTGGTTTCATCTGGGCGACCATCTCTTCACTCACGATGACCGGGGTGCGGCCAGCAACAGGCCGTAAGGCGCCAATGGCGACATCGCAGCGGCTGAGGGCCTTTGACAAAATTTGTGGCTGTAGCGTGCATGTATACACATCTTGGCCCAGGACTTCGCGCAATCGCTGTATTCGCGTCAAAGAAGAATCAAATACTTTGACCGTAGCTCCCATCGCCATGGCAAGACGGGCTGCTACGGTGCCCACGGTGCCTGCCCCTAAAATGACCACTTCCGTGGGAGGCACTCCCGTGACGGCCCCCATAGCATAGCCTTTTCCGTCTGCCCAGGTACTGAGATATTCCATAGCGACCGTGATGGCTTGAGAGCCCCCAATTTCGGCCATACTGCGAACGAAAGGAGCGCGTCCATCCTCATCGAGGATTCGGCCATAGCTGAGCGCGGTGATTTTTTTGGCCTGCAAGGCTTGGATGTATGCCGCGGTGACCGTGTTGGGTTGGAGAACGGACAACAAAAGCTGATTTGGAACCATCAAGGGCCATTCCTTTGGACCCGGTGCTTCCACTTTGACAAGCACTGGACATTGGAATACTTGGGCGCGATCTTCCGTGATTTGGGCGCCGGCTTCAGCGTATTCATGGTCCGTGTAGCGCGCTGCCAATCCAGCACCGCGCTCCACCAAGATTTCATGTCCTTGCTGTACCAGGAGATGCACACCTTCCGGCGTTAAGGCGACCCGATTTTCCGCCCATGTGGACTCCAAGGGTAAGCCAATGCGCAACGATTGGCGCTTAGAGGCGACCATCAAGCGTTCTTCTTGCGGGATGTAGGCAGGTTGATCCATGAGACTCAGTTTATTTCCGGGTGCAATGTCACTTTTCGGCAGCCATCTTCTTGTACCTCAATGTGTACGACGACCGTTTCTTCCGGCAATAAGTTCGGGATTTTATGGGGCCATTCCATCCAAATGGGACGCCCAGAGTCAAAAATTTCGTCTAAACCCAAATGTTCGGCCTCCTCTTCATGCTCGATTCGGTAAAAATCCGCGTGATAAATGAGCCCATCAGGACTATCATAGCCTTGGATGAGCGTGAAGGTTGGACTGCTTCCGGCATCCAATGAGCCCAGTGCTTTCAGCCAACGTTTGACCGCTGTCGTTTTGCCTGCACCCATGGCACCAAGAATAGCCACGGGCCCTTGGAGTTTGGCTTTGTGGCGCTCCGCCCAAGGCAGCCATTCCTCAGCTGTACAAATAAGCTCCACGTGTTCCATCTAGGCAAAGGTAGCCGCCTTTACTTTCCTCGGGGCTTCATGTGAGCAAATGGGATGATGATTTCTTCCATGCTGATTCCCCCATGCTGGTAGGAACCCTCAAACCGCCCCGCAAAGCGATGGTAGTCATTTGGGTAAATGAAATAACCTGCTTCTCCAGCGAGGACCATTTTATCCCCAAGCGCAACGGAAGGAAGACCCAGCTCCTTTGGCTCACGCACGAGCGCCACGTCTTTCGGGGAATATTCCAGTCCGCGGCCCACTTTGTATCGCATATTGGCTGTTAGGTCGCGTGACCCTTTGATTTGGATGGGCTTTTTCACCGAGATGGTTCCGTGGTCGGTGGTGACAAAGAGATCATATCCCTCGGCAGCCAAACCATCCACCCACGGGCGCAAGGGGGAGTTCTTCCACCAACTATGCGTCAAGGCACGGAATCCCCGGTCATCACTTGCAATATCGCGCACAATGCTTTGCTCCGTCTTCGCGTGCGAAATCATATCAATGAAATTCACCACGACCACGACGAGGTCTTTGTTTTTGACTTGTGGCCAGTGGCGCACCCACTTTTGTTCGGACCCCAAATGGGTCAATTTGCCGTATTCTACGGAATGGATTTCCTCTTTTTGGGCCCAGTCTTTTACGAGTTGTTCTTCAAAACCATTGCGTCGTCCTTCCGCATCCAAAGTGTCCGGCACCCAATCTTTGGGATAGCGGTGGGCAATTTCATCAGGCAAAGCTCCGGCGAGTAGTGCATTTCGAGCATATTGCGTGGCCGTCGGGAGAATACTCGCATAATGTTCGTTTTGGACGAGTCTGAAATTATTCATGAAGAAGGACTGCAACTCATTCCATTGGTCCAGTCGCAAGTTGTCAAAAACCAGTAAAACCGCCTTATTACCCGCTCGGACGGATGGAGCAACGTGCTTGCTCAACATTTGGTGAGAAAAGGAGCAAGGCGCCGCAGGATCAAACAGCCAATCGGGATAGACCTCTGCCCACCAGCGGGTAAATAACCGGTTAGCCTCTTCCTTTTGGTGATCTAGCATGGGCCGCATGCCCTCCGCCTCTGACCCCGTCAGGCCATGGTCAAATGCCATGAGGGAGGTATAAATCGACGTCCAAGCCTCCCATGAATCGGCTTCCGAAATCCGCATGGTCAAATCGCGGAACTGAGTTTGGTATTTGTTCAGGTTCCGATCTGCGATCAATTGCCTAGCGCCTAACACCCGCGTGAGGGAGGAGAGAACCTGGCGCGGTTGGACCGGCTTGAGGAGGTAATCGGCAATGTCTTCTCCAATGGCCTGTTCCATGACCCCTTCCTCTTCGCTTTTTGTCACCATGATCACCGGAGTGCTCGGGCGTAAGGCTTTGAAATCAGGTAGGGCATCCAAGCCAGATCGACCGGGCATGTGTTCGTCGAGCAAGACGCAATCCACGGGCTGATCTGCCATTTGACGAAGCGCATCCGCTGCATTGGTGGCCACCGAAACGTGGAAACCTTTGCCTTCCAGATACATGACATGTGGGGTGAGGCTATCCACCTCATCGTCGACCCAAAGAATGCGTGATTTATCCATATGATATGGGTTAAATTTACGGCTCCTATCCGACGTACATGGCTGAAGGCATCGAAACCAATAAGTTCAAACTATTCAACGATCCGATCTACGGTTTCATTGCGATCCCGTCCGAGCGAATTTTTGACCTCATAGAACATCCTTATTTCCAACGTCTGCGGAGGATCGGTCAACTTGGCCTTAGTTCATTGGTCTATCCAGGAGCGTACCACACCCGATTTCACCATGCGCTCGGCGCGATGCATTTGATGCAGAAGGCCGTTGCCGTATTACAAAGCAAGGGCCATGCCATCTCCAAATCTGAAGCCGAATCCGTCCAAATCGCGATTCTGCTCCATGATATTGGCCATGGGCCATTTTCACATGCCTTAGAACACACGTTGGTTTCGGGCGTCTCGCACGAGTCTCTTTCCACCCTGCTCATGCAGCGCCTGAACGAGGAAATGGATGGGGCTTTGACCGAAGCCATCGCCATTTTTCACAACCAACACCCCAAGCGCTTCTTACACCAGTTGATTTCATCTCAGCTGGACATGGACCGCATGGATTATTTGCGCCGAGATGCCTTTTATACGGGGGTTGTGGAAGGGGCGATCAATTCGGAGCGCCTACTTTCCATGCTCAATGTGGCCGACGGAGAATTGGTGCTGGATGGCAAAGGCATTAGCTCCATAGAGAAGTTTTTGGTGAGCCGAAGCCTCATGTATTGGCAGGTTTACATGCACAAGGCGGTTTTAAGTGCCGAATACATGCTCGTGCAAGTTTTGCGACGGGCCCATGAGCTCGTACAGCGCGGCGAACCCCTTTTTGCTGGAGATGAATTGCAGCTTTTTCTTCAAAAGCGACCAACCATGGGAGATTTTCAAGATGATCCCGCCGTTTTACTCGCCTTCACACGCCTCGATGACGCCGACATTCTGGGGGCGATGAAACAATGGACGAAACATTCTGACCCTGTGTTGGCAGATCTTTCTGACAGGCTATTGAACCGTCGCCTATTCCGAATTAAGTTCTTACCCACGGCACTTAGCCCTGCGCAACGCGCCGAATTAGAGGCCAAAGTGCAAAGCGAATTCGGCATTCACGCCGCAGACTGTCGCCATTTTGTTCTCGAAGGAACCGCAAGCAATGCGACCTATAAGTCTGATAAACAGGAAATTAAGATTTTAAAAAAGAGCGGAAGAGTAATTCCTTTGTCGGAAGCATCCGAAATCCTTCCTTTAAGCGTTTATAGTCATACCATCACACGTCCTTTCGTGTGCTGGCCTAAAGGCATCGAATGGATCGACTGAACGCAACCCCTATCCCCTCCCAGCCACTGACAGAATTGGCCGAGTTGCTTGGCGCCACCCTTGAAGGGGAATGCGACTTCTCCATAGAGGCCTTGTGCACGCTTGAACCTGGGGTAGCAGGGGGCTTAAGTTTCCTTGCCCAAGGTACTTATGCGAAGCACTTAGCAGAAACCCAGGCTGCTGCCGTCATCGTTAGCCGAGATCAAGAGCGGCCAGATGGCTTCACAGGATGTTTGCTTCGCGTGGACTATCCCTACGGGGCATGGGCCCAAGCGCTGGATTCCTGTGGCATACATCCCCATTGGGGCCCGACTACCATTGATCCAAGTGCTGACATTCATCCAAGCGTTCAGGTAGCTGCCGGGGTTCAGATTGGCGCCCACGTGCGAATTGGCGAGGGTACGGTACTCCATCCCAATGTGACGATTTATGCCAACAGCCAGATTGGTTCCCACTGTATTTTGCATGCCGGCGTGGTCATTGGCGCCGATGGGTTTGGTTTTGTACCTCCCAAAAAGAAAGGGGAAGGCTTGCGTAAAATCAAGCACATAGGTCAAGTTATTATTGAGGATCAAGTTGAAATTGGCGCCAATAGTTGCGTGGATCGCGCTGTTGTGGGGGCCACGGTCATTGGCCATGGATCCAAGTTGGACAACTTATGCCAAATTGGCCACAACGTTCGCATCGGCCATAGCTGTGTTCTTTCAGGGCAAGTCGGTATCGCCGGCAGTACCACGATCGGGCATAGTGTCCAAATTGGCGGTCAGGTTGGTATTGCCGGTCATTTAAAAATTGGAGATCGCGTTCGTATTGGTGGAAAAAGTGGTGTTACAAAGAGCTTTGGTAGTGATCTTGAGATACTTGGATACCCTGCCGTCGAAGCTTCCGTTTTTCGTCGGAAATTTGCCGCTTCCAACATGAAGCCATCTAAGTGACCTCCAACCAACTTCAACGCTCCTTTAGCCTTTCGGGATTTGGCATCCACACCGGCGTCCCGTGCACGGTGACTGTGCATCCTGCAGACCAAGGACATGGCTATGTTTTTCATCGATTGGACTGCCCGGAGGCCAGTCCACTTCGTGTTAGTCCTGCCACGGTTACTGACACAGATCGCCGAACCACCTTGTCGAATGGTTCAACCATCGTACACACCGCAGAACACTTGCTCTCAGCGCTCTATGCCGCTCACATTTACCACGTGCGCATTGAATTAAACGCCGACGAAGTGCCCATCTTAGATGGTTCCGCCAAACCTTGGCATGATGCCATTGTTGCCGCAGGCGTGGTGACCTCCTCGCATCTGGCCCATGGAATTACCCTACGCCGTAGCATTCGCGTCGAAGATCCAGATACCGGATCTTGGGCCGAAGCCATCCCCGCGGCTTATCCTTCTTTCGAAGTTTCATTGAGTCACGATGCGCAAGCTGTGGGACCCGTTTCCGCGAAGCTCATGCCCTCGGACGACTACGGTCAGGCCATTGCGCCCGCCCGAACGTTCACCTTGGCCACGCACATTACCCCATTGATTCATCGTGGATTACTCAAGGGAGCCCAACCTGGATCAGGAATACTTATTGTCGATGACGCTCTAAGCGATGCTGATTGGCTCGCACTAGACGATTTTGTCGGCCAAACCCTTGAACGCCGGGACGATGTGGGTCCCTTACCCCTTACGCCCTTTCGCATGGACAATGAGCCCGCCAGCCATAAGTTGCTGGATCTCATAGGGGATATCGCTTTACTTGGGCAACCTGTCCGAGCACATATTCGTACTTTTAAACCAGGACACAAAACCAATACCCTACTCGCACAGAAAATCATGGAAGAAGCAAACAGCCAAGGAATTCCCTCCTACCACCCCGACCAAACGCCGCTGATGGATGTCGCTAAAATCATGTCCATTATTCCGCATCGTCCTCCCTTCTTGTTGGTAGACAAGATCTTAGAAATGACGAGTGATGAAATTGTTGGAATGAAGGCGGTCACCATGAACGAACCTTTTTTTACCGGGCACTTCCCCGGCGCTCCGGTGATGCCTGGCGTATTGCAACTAGAGGCTATGGCCCAAGTCGGCGGAATTCTGGCATTGAGCACCGTGCCTGACCCAGAAAACTACCTGACCTACTTCCTTAAAATGGACCAGGTCAAATTCAAGCATAAAGTGTCTCCCGGAGATAACTTAATCTTCCATTTGGTCTTCACCGAACCTATTCGTCGTGGGATTGTCCAAATGCGAGGCAAAGCCTATGTCGGATCCAAATTGGTTTCTGAAGGCTTTTTCACCGCGATGATTACCAAAGACAAATAGCCGTGATTTCTCCCCTAGCCTCGATTCATCCCAAAGCCAAGCTGGCCGGAAACATCACGGTGGAAGCCTTCGCAGTGATTGAAGCCGATGTTGAAATTGGCGAAGGATCCTGGATTGCCAGCGGCGCGTATATCCTAGCGGGGACGCGCATGGGCAAAAATTGCCGCGTTTTTCACGGTGCCGTTGTTGGAGGCATCCCGCAAGACCTCAAATTCGAAGGGGAGTATTCTCAAGTAATCCTAGGAGATGGTTGCACTGTGCGCGAGTGCGCCACCATTAACCGAGGCACGAAAGCCTTAGGGAAAACAGTCCTCGGTCGCGAATGCCTTGTCATGGCCTATGCGCACGTAGCCCATGATTGTCAAATTGGCGATCATGTCATCCTCGTCAACAATGTAGCCTTGGCTGGCCATGTAGAGATTGGCGATTGGTCCATTATTGGTGGCCTTTCTGCAGTCCATCAATTTGTCAAAGTTGGCGCTCATGTCATGGTTGGTGGCGGATCTTTGGTTCGGAAGGATGTGCCTCCCTATATCACCGTAGCCCGCGAACCACTCGCTTATGAGGGAGTGAATGCCTTGGGCTTGCGCCGTAGAGGCTTTAAAAACGCCCGTATCGAAGAAATTCATCATGCCTATCGATTGGTCTATCAGTCTGGATTCAATACGTCCCAGGCCATTAGCCAGATTGAACTCGAAGTGCCCGATAGCCCAGAGCGTGCCGAGGTATTGCGCTTTCTGCTCGCCTCCGATCGAGGCATCGTGAAAAACGCCTAGCTATGGGGCTCACCCTCGAAAATCTAAGCAAGAGCTATCAAGGTCAAATAATCATTCCCGCGTGGAATGCCCAATTTGATGCAGAAGATCGTATCGCTGTGTTGGGCGGGAACGGTTCAGGCAAAAGCACCCTACTAAAGCTTTTGAGCGGACAAGTCAGTCCGAGCTCGGGGCGCCTACGTTGTCCTGAAATCCCTGAAGACCAATGGAGCCAATGCATTTCATACACTGGACCGCATGTCGACTTATTTGATGCCTTCAGTCCACGGGAGCTCTTTGCCCATCACCAACGGTTGCGTCCGCTGCGTCCAGAAGCCAACCTCGCCTCTGTACCATTAACTGAGGAAGCCTTAGCGCGTCCGATGGCACGGCTCTCCAGCGGCATGAAGCAGCGCGTGAAGTTGGCTCTTGCCATTTGGACAGAAGCTCCTTTGTTGCTCTTGGATGAACCTTGCTCGCATCTTGATCAAGCTGGGGTAGAATGGTTCCATCAGCTTTTGGGTGCTTCGCTAAAACCCACAGAGCGCTACGCCCATCGCATGCTTTGGGTCGCCTCTAATCACAAAAAGGAAGAGATAGGTCATTGTGATCAGACCTACCATCCCAGTGGAGAAGCGGTCGTACCTTTGTAATCCCATTTTAACGAATATTCGATATGGCATCAACTTCCGACATTAAGAACGGCCTGTGCATCACGCATAACCACGCGCCGTACCAAATCATTGAATTTTTGCACGTCAAGCCCGGTAAAGGAGCTGCCTTCGTGCGTACCAAAATGCGCAACCTAAATGACGGGCGCGTTTTAGAACACACCTTCCCTAGCGGCGCTAAATTGGACGACATCCGCATTGAGTATCGGACATACCAGTTCCTTTACAACGATGCCGATGGCTACCACTTCATGAACATGGAGTCCTATGAGCAAATTCCTATGGGGAAGGAACTCATCAATGCCCCTGGGTTTTTGAAAGATGGAATGGAGTGCATGGTGCTCTTCCATGCGGATGAAGATCGTGCATTGAGTGTCGAAGTGCCTCAGACCGTCGTGATGGAAGTCACTTACACAGAACCCGGCATGAAAGGCAATACAGCGACGAACACCTTGAAGCCTGCCACCGTGGAAAGCGGAGAAGAAATTCGCGTTCCTTTATTCATCGAGATCGGCGAGAAGATTGTCATCAACACCGCTGACGGAACGTACAAAGAGCGCGCGAAGTAATTCCGCAAACACTTTGAACCTATACCCGTGGGGCCCTGCCTCGCGGGTTTTTTATTGCCCATCCTCTTGCTTCAGAAGAGGGAAAAACTAGATAAAAAAAAGCCGCCCCGTTTCCGGGGCGGCTTCAAGAATTTTTGGTTCGCTACTTAATTCGCGTCCCAGAAGACTTTGCTCATCTGGTCGTCGTTGCCACCGCGAGCAGCTGCAACGTTCGTACCGTTCAATGAGTACTCATCAATTCCGTAAGACATACGGTAAGGCGTAACAATCAACGCTTCTACTGCCACATTCATCGCAGGGTAATCATACAAACGCTGGGTTGCCCAAGCTTCGTTACCACGCGTGTACATAGCAATCCACTTTTGAACGCCGATGCGCTGCTTCCACATGGTAGCATCCCAAGCAACGTCGGTTTGAGCCAAATACGTCGCCGCATCTGAAGCAGAACCGCCCCAATCTTCGATAGAAGCTGTCACCGCCGCAGCATAGTGGTCCGCAGCGCTACCGCCAACGTTCCATCCACGTGCTGCTGCATCGGCTAACAAGAACTCCACTTCAGCATAATCCATTAAGGACGCAGCTTTTGAAGGATCTTCCAAGGCGTCACCAGGCTGTGAATTCAAAGCGTATGAAGAGGCCAATCCGTAAGGAGCGCCAATTACATCCCCATTTGCATCCAAGTTGCGGAAGAACGTTCCACGACGTGGGTCAGACAAACCGTTCAAGATGTCTGCAAATGTGTTGGCCGCACAGAAGTCAGCACGTCCAGACTGCACCAAGTCATCCCACAATGGGTTCGTGTTAGGTGGTGAAGACGTGTAACCCAAAATGGCGCCGTCTGCAGAGGAAGTAAACACACCTGCTGCTGCAGCTGCTTCTGCTACACTCGAAGCCGAAGGGTTGACGTCCGCAGCGCGAACAGCCAACTTCAACGCCAAAGAGGCAGCAAATTTCTTCCATGCGTTTGCATCACCACCATAGAGGAGGTCATAATTACCTAGTCCATTGTCACCGCCGAGGTTGCCATGGGCAGCCAACAAGCGAGTAACCAAGGAAGAATAGATCTCTGCATCGTTGTCATATTTTGGAGTGACATCATCACCGATCGCCTCAGAATAAGGAACATCGCCAAAAATGTCTACCAAAACGTGGTACGTGTAGACTTCCATTACTTCAATCAAAGCCAACTGATTGCGTTTGTGCTCTTCAAGCATTTTGTCATCAGCTTCGATGA
Source organism: Cryomorphaceae bacterium (assembly GCA_024639785.1). Classification (GTDB taxonomy): domain Bacteria; phylum Bacteroidota; class Bacteroidia; order Flavobacteriales; family Schleiferiaceae; genus TMED14. The sequence continues at coordinate 46,868 of JAHEGI010000002.1, read as the reverse complement.
ACTTGCTCGCGTCGTTCAAATCACGCAAAACGGTGGCATACATGGCGTCAAACGTGTTACCGTTTACGTCACGATTGTTGTAGTTGAAGTTAGACTCGTCCGTATAGGTCGTTTGAGTCCAGTGTTGTGACCACAAAATGAAGTTGTTCAAGTTGACGTTCACACTGGTCAAGTAGTCCGTTAAAGTCACCGTAGAATTGGCGATTAACGCACCTGCGGGTACTTGTTCTGGAGCCTTTGAATTCACGTTCAAAGAGCTCAAGTCCGAAGTACAAGAGGCGATCACGAGGGCAGCTGCTGCTGCTGTAAAAATCTTTTTCATCGCTTCTTAAGGTATTAGAATTTCAATTTCACGTTAACACCTACTTCGCGTACCGCTGGGTATGCACCCGACTGATAACCTTGTACGTTACCTGCAGACAAACCAGCCTCTGGATCAGAGTAAGGGTTGTTTTTCCACAAGATGGCCAAGTTGCGACCAGTCAATGCTACGTCCAAGCCTTTGATTCCAGTAGAACCCAACATGCTAGAAGGTACAGAGTAGTTCAAAGCAACTTCACGAAGCTTCAAGTAAGAGGCATCCCAAACGTGGTATTCGTTCGCGTTACGAGCGTATCCCAATGAGTTGCCATAGTAGTGCATGTCTGCGTAGTAGTCGCCAACAGTCAAACCGCTTGGGTTTCCGTCACCGTCTACCGTTGAACCATCCCAATAAGCCACATTCGTGATTTTGTAGCCACCACCATCATTCACAAGGTCGCGAACAGGGTTGCCCATGTCGTTGGTACCTGCTGACAAGTCATAAACACCTGTAGCATAACCATACCAAGTATCCAAAGAGAAGAAGTTGCCACCCATTTGCATATCCAACAAGGCGGAAGCAGTCCAGTTCTTATAACGGAATGAGTTGCTCCATCCTGCATACCAATCTGGGTTGATGTTGCCAATGACATCTTTCGATCCCATATCAACTCCACCGCGGAGGTAGCGCACACCACCATACGAAGCAGGCATGTCCCAAACGATCGGGCGACCTTCAGCGTCTTTGATGAATGTTGTACCGTAGATGGTACCGTATGCCTGACCAGGACGTGCCTCGATGGTGATGCCACCTTGAACACTAGCCAACTGTAGGTTCTCAGCTCCTTCGAAGAGAGAAACTACCATGTTCTTGTTCTTAGTCCAGTTCAAGTTGGTTGACCAAGTGAAGTCAGCAGATTGAATTGGGGTTGCATTCAAGCTCAATTCAACACCTTGGTTGTTGATCTCACCCGCATTGACATACTTAAAGATGGTTCCAGAAGTAGAGGAAACCTTCGCTGGCATGATTTGATTGAATGACGTCTGGTTGTACACCGACACATCAAATCCTACGCGATTGTTTAAGAACATCATCTCCAAACCAGCCTCTTGAGAAACCGTGCTCTCTGGAAGAAGTCCTGGATTGTTTGAGGTACTTGGAGCCGAAGCCAAAGAAGTGCTTCCGAAGGCCGTGCCCATGTTGTAGGCATCTGCCAGCGCTTGCGCAGGGGCATCCGAACCTACTTGAGCATAGTTCACGCGGAACTTACCGAAGCTGATCGCGTCTACATCCAGCAATTCAGAGAATACCAAGCTCATGGTCGCTGATGGATAGAAGAACGTGTTGTTTACGGTAGGCAACGTAGATGAAACGTCCTGACGGCCAGTCAAATCCACATACAAGAAGTTCTTATAACCCAAAGAGGCTGCAGCAAACATACCGTTCACACCAATTTGATATGCTGTCTCACTCGGAGCATTTGGTGTGTTTACAGAGTTGCTCAAGGCATAAACTCCAGGAACAACCAAGCCACCGTTGGTAGACGCAGCGATTGCTTCAACAGAATTGCGGCGAATGTTAGAACCCAAGCGAGCATTCAAAGAGTACTCGTCATTGGCACCAAACGTTTTGTTTGCCGTCAAGATCATGTCGATGTTTGTCTCTGTTACATTGCGATTGCGACGGAGGTATCCGGGAATCTCTACCGAACCCACCGCGGTGCGCTCTTCTTGCAATTCAGAGTATGTATCGACAGAAGCGCGACCCATAAAATCCAACCAATCGTTGATCTTGTAGGAAGCCATCATATTTCCGATCAAACGGTTACGCGTGTCAGACTGACGGTTTTCCAAAACTGAGAAATACGGGTTGTCAAAATAGATTGGCTTGGTAGCGTCATCGCCATATCCATAACCAAATGGGTTCCAAGTGATGTTCTTACCCGTTGCTTCATAGGCTGCCTTTTGCTTGGCCATATCGACACCGACGTTGAACCACTGACGGAAGGATTGGTTGGGGTTGCGTGAGTCATATCCCGTTCCAAAACGACCATTACCCGCTTGCTGGATGAACTGCGCCGTAGTAGAGACGGTGAGACGATCACTCGCCTTCAAGTTGCCAGAGAAGGAGAAGTTGTTACGCTTCAGGCTTGAACCTGGAACGATGCCCTTGGTAGAGAACTGGGTAGCACTCAAGCGGAAAGAACCGTTGTCGTTACCGCCGTCAATAGCCACAGAGTTGTTCATGGTAGCCGCTTGCTCGAAGAAGTACAAAGGATTGTTTGCACCTGCCACGTGTGGGCTCTTCTGGCCGTAGGTAGACAATTCGGGGTACAAAGACTCCCAAGTGTACACCATGAAGTTAGGGTCGAATGCCAAACCGAAAGAAGCGTCTTCCGTGGTAGGCGTGCAAGGATCGTCGATTCCGTCGCCGTCCACGTCATAGGCTACCATGTAACCGTTTGTGGGATAGCCAGCGATTGTGTCAGGACCGTAGTATTGACCGTAACCCTCACCATAGCTGTTCTGGTAACGCACATAGGTGTCAGGGTTTACCGAACCAACGGTGTAACCGCTCGTTACAGAAACTCCCAAACCATTGCGCTTGGTACCTTTCTTCGTGGTGATCAAAATGACTCCGTTTGCAGCGCGAGCACCGTAAAGTGCGGTTGCCGCAGCACCCTTCAAAACAGACACTTTATCGATGTCCTCAGGGTTGATGTCCATGGCTGCGTTTCCGTAGTCATATCCACCGCGACCTGTTTGTTGGTTGCCCGTGTTATTGATTTGGTTTGAGATGGGGATACCATCTACAACGAATAAAGCTTGGTTGTTCCCGGTCAAAGATTTGTAACCACGAATTACCACGTTCGCTGAACCTCCCATGGTACCAGATTGGCGGATGTTCACACCAGCCACTTTACCAGAGAGAGAGCTCATGAAGTTGGCGTCCTTCACTTTGCTTACTTCGGCTCCACCAACCTCTTGGATGGCGTAACCAACGGATTTCTTGTCTCGAGAAATGCCCAAAGCGGTCACTACAACTTCATCCAACTTGTTGGTTGAAGATGCAAGCGACACGTTCAAGGTGTTACCCGATACAGATGCTTCCTGGGATGCATATCCCATAGAAGAGAATACCAATACAGCGCCATTGCCAGCCTTAATGGTGTACTTACCATCAAAGTTGGTGATCGCTGCATTGTCTGAGCCTTTGACCTTCACGGATACGGAAGGTAGAGGCTCGCCCGAAGATGCATCACTAACCACTCCTGTCACGTTCTGCGCAAAAGCAGAAATAGACAAAAATGCAGACGCAACTAGGGCAAAAAGATTTGCTCTGCGTTTCATTTAGGTGTTATTTGAATGTTAAACAGGCCTAAGGTAAAGTAAAATGTAGATTAAGAATCAAAAAAAATATTCTCATAAACGCGCTACACGACTACATTTCCTCCCGGCTTGTGATTGGAAGCCCCGAATTACCTGATAAATGAAACTAAGCGTAAATTCTACACTTTCACGCGATTTTTTCGCGCCGTCCTCCGGGTGTTTTGGTTGAATCGCTCGATGAGAGATCCAAATAGACCAAAATGGCTGCGGCCCCCCACACAAGTACGGCCGCTTTGTCTGAATCCAGAAAGTTATTTAGCACGCCATGCGTGTAATAGGTAACAAGGCCAAGCAAGGCCATGAGCGCTAGACTTCGATCCTGACCTTCCGGGAGTCGATGCACCACCCGAAAACCAGTTGTAAATAGGGCCCACATGAATACGATCACCGCGAGAAAGCCCGGCCAGCCTTGTTCTGCCAATGGTCCAATGTACTCGCTATGCGCATTTCCCATGGTGCCTTCATTGGTTGAAATGATGGTCATTTCCGAGGAGTGCTGGAAGGGTGCGTATTGGAACTGGTAGGTCCCCGCTCCCCAGCCGGTATGAGGCCGTTCAGCAAACATGCGCAGCGCAGACATCCAGCGATTGATACGCTCCAAATTCGAGGCGTCTGTGCTCACATTCGAGACGGACTGCACGTGTTCCGTGAAATTGTCTGAAGAAACGGTATCATTCTTCGTGAAAATTCGAACCCATTGATCTTGGGTTGCCCAAAGGCTCACCCCCACAAAAATTACCGCGGCGAGGAAAATTCTCAAGGAAATCTTGAGCCGGATCAATCCATACACTCCTGCCGCGGCCACCACGCTAAGCCATGCGGCTCGGGTATAACTGAGGATGATGGCAGCCGTTAGAACAAGTAGGAGTCCAGAAAAGATAAAATGCGATAAAAGACTTTGGCGTCTAAACGCTCGATAGCATGCAAATGGATAGACAAATGCTAAGGCCATTCCATACACCGTGTGTTCTTTATAAAATGGAAACATCACCCACGTTGAGGTCTCTTTGGAAAATCCATACTGACTGTGGACATACATTGTGTACACACTCGCTGCCGCCAGCGAGAAGGCATACAAAGGGAAAAACCAGTCGCGAGATTTAGACGATTTGAATACTTCTAGCATCGCGAAAAAGAGCGGAACAATGAACCATATCCTTGAAATCCAGGCCTTAAATGATACTAAGGGCATCTCCGAAGTCAAGATGGTAAAACCCATCCAACCCAACTGGAGCAGAATCGCCATCCCCACGGGATGCTTGAGCGCTTTCCACGGCAACTGACCATTTTGTAAAAAACGCAGGAATAGAAAGAGGGTAATGCCTGCAAGAATCAACTCCGAGGGCAGACTCAATCCCACATTAAATCCTTGGTCCTTCAACGTAATGGAGAGGGGCGTGATGGCTACGAGACAGAGCAAGAGACTTTCTAAAGAGTAGAAGGCCCAGGCCACCATAAGCAAGGCAAAAGGCAATGCGGCCAGAACATAGGTTTCTGACAGCACAACCCCAGCCGTCACTGCAGCTAGGGCTATCGCCCAGTAAAGACCGCTTCTTCCGCTTAGGAAGGAAGCTGACTGCGCAGGTCCTTCCATGTGTTGGCAAGCAAAATGGCCATGAGTGTAGAAACAAATGCCGCGATGGCACTAACTGCACAGATGAGCCAGCGAATGGGGTATTTCTTCTTGTCCGCTGGGCGGGCGGCATTGACGCGCTGTGTCGCAGGTAGCACCACTTGGGCGTCTACACGAACCTGATCCAATTTGGTGCGAAGCTTGACCTCCTCTTCTTTGCGCAGGCGCAGTTCATCGCGTAGGGAGACGTAGCGGCCGCCATATTTGGCCAAGGTGTCTAGGGTATTGCGCAATTCTTGAATCGCTGATGGGCGACGGCCTTCAGCGATCGCTGTGGCGAGCTGATCACTGATCACCATGGATTGGCCTTCATATTCATGAACGCCCTTCTTGCGTAGGTTCTTGATTTCGTCTTCCATGCGGCGCATGTCTTCACGGGTCTTGTCGTATTCGTGCTGAACGATGCGCAAACCGACTTGGGCGCGACTGCGTTGAATTCGGCTTTTGGCACGATCCAACAAATCGGTGATGGCATTTGCTATGTCCGCAGCCATCTGAGGGTCTGTATCGAGTACTTTGATTTCTACCGACATGAATTGGGTGCGCTGGAAACTGATTTTATCGGAAAACTCTTCCCATAGATCTGTGCGAAGTGTTTTGGAGGTGCTGTCCAAGTCATAGTGTCGAATCAGCTCGAACCGATCCACAATGGTATCAAAGATGGCGTCAGAATTTAGAATCTGAATCAACTGTTCTGCCTGTTCTTCGGCGCCAAATTCCAAAAAGTCTTCATCTTGGTAGGAATTCTGAGGCAACAAAGCCTTGGAAGGTGAATTCGTGGTCGCAGGGAAAACGGTCACTACGGATTCATACAATGGATCAATAAAAATCGGCATCGAGGCAATGGCCGCGACGAGACCTGCAATTACTGGAGCAATGAACAGGGGCTTGCGCCATTGATAGAGGAATCGGAGGAGAGTCTGTGATTGTGCATCCATAGGAAGAGAGCTTAAGTCCACAAAGATAGCGGTCGGCCTAAGAGGCTTTCGCATTTAATTCGATCAGCTTCAAAGTAGTTCCATGCTGCCTTGCGTTCGTGGTCACTTAGTCGCAGCGGCTCTTTGGCGGTTAGGGCTTTTTTAGCGCCTCCCCTCGCCCATTCTGGCAGCATGGATTTTAAGGCGTGACCCAAAGGAGATTGCATGATCCAACGCTGTAAACCGGGAAATGCCGGGTCTTGGCCTTCGAACACTTTTGTTCGCTCGGGAAGCGGCTCCTGTGTTAGTTTCAGTGCCTGACAGAGTTCCGCCCAGGATTCTGATTCGTTCTGGAAAAACTCCTCATAGATCCGCACGTGGAATTGCGCGCTTGGCCAAATCTTCATCCAGCGCTCTAGTCCTTCCGCATAGCGACTGAGGTGAACAAAATTTTCAGATTTTCCCCAGACTGCCGGTTGATTGACGTCTTCAGACAGGGCCTCCAAAAAACTGCCTTGCACCATCCCGTACTTGCGTGCCATACGGTAATGCGAGAACGCCCGCTCCACGGGGTGACGGAGCAAGAGGACGATGTCAGCCTTGGGGTTCGCTTCGAATAAACGCTCTGGTGCCTGGCTTGAAAAAAAGTACGAAGTGGAAGCTTCCAGGCTTTTTTGACCTTGCTGGGCATGTGCAAAGAGGCGCGCATAACGTGATGCATCACGCACAAAATCTTGGTGTGCAGGGCCTAACGTATCCTGCGCCCAATAGGATTCTGGGAGGACCGGGCTCATGTGCCGGTAGGCGGATGAAAAGAACTCAGGCTGAATATCTGTGCTGAAAAAGTTGGGTTCCTTGATCCGAGAGACCGCCACTTGGGCGTGCGCCTCAAACCAGGTTGCGAGGGCAGTAGTTCCGCCTTTTGCGACGCCGATGAGAGCTATGTCTGGGTGCACATTCATATCAACGCCAAAACAAGAGGGTTCGTATACCCGTTTTGCGGTAGACCGCCACTAAGGCCCATATATTCCAAAGCGACATCGTGAGCGTGGTCGCCCATGCGGCCCCCTCCAATCCTAAGCTTGGAATCAACCCTGCGTTGGCCACAATATTGACCAATACGGCCAGTAGCATCGTATTCCGTGCCGAACCTTCATGGCCGGTCATGTTGAGGAGATACATTACGGGGCCGCAGAGGGCGTTGACGATTTGGCCCACACACAAGATGCGGAGTAGGCCTGTTTGTGCGAGAATTTCCGAAGAATTTTCAGAGAAAAAGGAGAGAAAAAAGTCACCCCAACCCGTTAAGACGATGAAGGCGGGTAGTCCAAGGGCCGCGTTTAACAAGGCAACCCGATGCACATTGGCTTGAAGGCCCACTTGGTCGTTAGCCTTCCAGGCAGCGGAGATTTGGGGCGCAATTTGAGCGTTGACCGCAAATTGGGCGAAAGTGATGAGTGTGGCGATTTTGAAGGCGACACGATACAAGCCAACGCTTTCGGTATCCAAAAAATACCCCACCATCAGCGTGTCAGACCAGGTCATGACCATAAAAAGTGTCCCGGTGAGAAACATGGATGTCGCCACGCTGCGCAGTGGCTTAAGTGCCTGCAACCCTTCGCGGATGGACACGGGTTTGCCCACGCGGCGATCGGAGCGTAAAAAGTCGGGTAGCCAAAAGAACAAGGCCAGAGCCACGACCGCATAGACAAAGAGGCTTGGGCTGCCTTCCTTCGCAGACGGATAGACCGCCATGAAAATGGCCGTGATCCCCAAAAGCACACTGGACTGTAGGAGCCCATACCCTATCCATTGCTCGCGGGCTCGGAGGTGTTCTGCCCAAACTTGGAAAAGCGTCCAAGGAACCAAGGCCAAAGAAATCCATGTTAGGTCATCCGCCAAGCCAGGTTCATTAAAAAAGGTGGCAATGAGATGGCGCAGCGCATAAAGAAGGAGCATAAGGAGGGCGGCAAGCCCCCCTGAGAACGCCAAGACGCCTCGGGTCAATGCCTTGTTTGATTCGGGTGACTGCACTGGAAGCTCTCGAAGCAAAACTCCTTCGAAGCCCCATTTGGCGACCACCGAAAGCAAACTTAGAAAGGTGAAGGCTAGTTCAAATCGACCATAGCCCTCAGCCCCAAACTGCCGAACGGCAACCCACACAAAGGCATAGCCTCCCAAGGCTCCTGCCACCTTGAGGGCAAGAACGAGCGCGGAGCTGCGCATTAAGCTGGACCATGGATTGGTGGGAAGGGGCGTGGCCATAGCGCAAAGGTCATACTTTTGGAGTGATGCCCACCTCACATGCCTCGTTCCCTGAATCCACCTTGCGCATCGCGGTCAATACGCGATGGCTTGTTGCGGGCAAGTTGGAGGGTACGGGGTGGTATACCTTTCGCCTCCTGGAAGAGCTCATCGCTCGGCATCCCAATGTGGAATGGCATCTCATTTTTGACCGGTCGCCCGGGGAAGAATTCACTTTTTCGACTTCCGGCGCGCAAGTTTACCGCCATGTCCTAGGCCCTCCTGCACGGCATCCATGGCTATGGGAGTACTGGAACAATATCCTCATTCCACGCGCCCTCAAGCAGCACCGCATAGCGGTGTATTGGTCGCCTGATGGTTTATTACCTAAGCGGATTCGAGGATGGAATGGTCGCCTTGTGACGACGATTCACGATCTCAATTTTGTCCATCAGCCCGAAGGCATACCTGCCCGGGTGGGGGCCTACTACCGCCGGGTGGTGGCCCATTCGGCCCGTCGCGCGGATGCGATTTTAACCGTTTCGCAGAAGACCAAGGAGGACGTACTACATACCTTCCACCTGACGGACGCGCAGGTAGATGTATCCTACAACGCACCCGCCCATGCGTACCAACCTTTGACGGAGGTGCAGAAGCAGGAGGCCCGGGAGCGTTTTGCCCAAGGGCAGCCCTATTTCTGCTTCGTGGGCGCTTTTACGCCGCGCAAAAATGTCCGAACGCTCGTCGAAGCCTTTCTCGCCTTTCGCCAGCTACACCCCGATACGCCGCACCGCCTGGTACTTGCCGGCAGCAGCCTGCACCGCGACCCCGCCCTAACCCAGGCTTTGGCTCAGGCCGGCGACCGCGTCCGCACCTTAGGCCATATTCCCGGAGATGCCCTCGCTGCACTCTATGGTGGCGCCGAGGCTTTCTGCTTTCCAAGTCGCTTTGAAGGTTTTGGCATTCCCCTGGTGGAGGCCATGGCCTCGGGCTGTCCTGTGATCTCCAGTTCAGCTTCCTGCATGCCCGAAATTGTCGGCACCGCTGGCCTGCTCGTGGATCCTGACGATGTACCGGCATGGACCGACGCTTTGGGCCGCCTCGCCCAGGATCCTGATGCCCTGGCATCCTACCGCCAGCGCGGGCTGATTCGCGCCAAAGACTTTTCATGGACCCAGTCGGCGGCCGTTGTCTGGAAGGCCCTCCAACCATGCTAGCGGGGGTGGACGAGGCCGGCCGAGGATGCCTCGCCGGCCCAGTCGTAGCTGCCGCCGTGCTCTGGCCCGTTGGGCAAACACTCCCTGGACTTACGGACTCCAAAAAACTGAGTGAGACCCAACGCGAAGACCTGCGGGCAGCACTCGAAGTACTCCTGCCTTCAGGACATTGGGCCATTGGCATGGCGAGCCCCGCGGAAATTGACCGCATCAATATCCTGCAGGCGACCTATTTAGCCATGCACCGCGCTATCGCAGCGCTTCAACCGGCACCAGAGCTCTTGCTTATAGATGGCAACCGCTTTAAGCCCTACCCGGACATAGCACACCAATGTGAAGTCAAGGGGGACGCTCGATTTCAGGCCATTTCCGCGGCGAGCATTTTTGCCAAAACTGAACGCGACCGCCTCATGCTCGAAGGACATGCGCAATTCCCTCACTACGGATGGGACCGCAACAAGGGCTACCCCTCCGTGGGCCACCGCCAAGCCCTCGAGCTTCATGGGGCCTGCAGTTGGCATCGGAAGAGTTTCAAATGGAAAGCAAGCCAAATGCAATTGGATTTTGACCGCCAAGATTCCTGAAATAAGACCGAACTTAGAACCATGCGTCGCTTCCTCCTTATTCTGATTGCTCTGACCGCTGGTTGGGGATGTACTGAAGATGTGGCAAACTTGGATCTGATCCAAGCCTGTCCGATGAATGCCGTCGTGATGGTCCCCGTGCGCGATGCCCAAGCGGTAAAGGAGCTCCTCGCAGAAACGGAGTGGATTCAAGATGCGGAGCTATTGCAGCTTGCCCTGGATATCCTCCCACTGAATACAGGGAACGAAGCGCTGTTGAGCCTGCATCCCGTGGGCGCTGGCCCCATGCACTGGGTGCTTTCTATGCGTCGTGGCTTTAGTGCATTTCACCCCTCAAACCTAGCGGACTACGCTCCAGCACGGAGGAGTTACTCCTCCGGGACCATTTGGGAATGGTCCAAGGATGGCCATTCTTGGGCGCTATCGGAAACGAGTGAGTGGCTCATGCTCAGCAGCTCAGATATTTTGGCTGAAGAGGCCATCCGTCAGTTGGAGGCTGGTGGCGGCGGGGCAGCCTACACCAACTACCCAGAATTGGCGAGTCAACTTTCCTCTTCGGCGTTTGTAACCCTGTACCGAGAGGGTTCTACGGCTTTAGCGAGCCAATGGCCCATCTACCCTATGGACAGCAAGCATGGCCTGCCGGATGATCTTCGTTCCTGGCGCTTTTTGCAAGAAGGCAGCCAAGCTTGGACTGTCCGCTATGCGGCGGATAGTTCGGCTCAGATCGCCGTTTCCAACCCCCAGCTGCGCAGTGAGACTTTGGCCTTTAGTGATAGTACGGAGGCACGTGCCTTTCCAGGTTGGCGCTGGATGCGGGAGCGCTTGCTATGGAGTCAATGGATTGCCGTTGATGGCCGAGTGAACTACCAGGGCCATCCTTTTGCGGTCCAGGCGCAAGGAATGAGCAGTTTTCGTGGACGCCGATCCAAAGATGAACACAGGATATCCATGTGGTTTAGCGAAAGTGCGGGACTCACTATCCCCTATTGGCGCCCTTCAGGAGAACTGGTCGCAGAAAATAGTCTCCACTTAAAGAAGGCCCTGCCCGTTCTTTCATTTGTCAAGACGCAAGGGCCCTATATTTTGAGCGCTGAAGCAGCAGATACCGCGGCGATTAACCGATATGCAGGTTATATCTCAGATCAACGAGACAGCAGTGAAGAGGCGGACTATCAAATGGCCATTCGGTGGTTGCGCAGCCAACCGAGTGAAGGCCACATGTGGTGGTTGTCTCGAGGAGGCGATCCTGCTGCCCCATGGTCTGGCCTGACCTATCGAGCTCAAGGCGAAGAAGCCTACTGGTCGGCCTCAGGACAGAAACCTTAAGGTGTCTGCATGCCTAATCTTGCCCCCTCTAGTCGTATAAGCTCTCCTACCCCAGGCTGATAGCCCACAGGCCACGCGTTGATTTTGTAGAGTGCCTCCAATCGGACCCCATAGCGCTGAGCTACATCCCAGGTGCTTTCGCCTTCGTTCATGCGGCACGTGGTGATCTCGCGCAATTTTCGCTTGAGTTCATTTTTCTTTTTACTGATGTAAATCCGGTCGCCTACTCGCGGCTTCCATTGAAAATTCGCCTCATTAAACGCGAGAATCTTGGGCAAATGGAGACCAAATTCGAAGGCCAATGACTCTAGGCTTTCCCCCTCTTCGAGGAGCACATATCCGACACCATTGGGTGTCATTTTATACCTCAAATGGGCTTTTATTCCACGAGTCGCTGGCTTGATGACCTGTTGATCAAAGCGGAATAGTTCTTCCTCTTCGATGATTTTGATCAGCTTCTCCGCGTAGGTTGGACTCGTGGCATAACCTGCCGCTTTCAGCCCCCTTGCCCATCCGGCATAATCGCGGGGATCCAAAGCAAATAAGGCATCGTATCGACTTCGGCTGGCCAAAAAGAAACTGTGGTCTTTGTAGCTCTGAATAGGGTTTCGATAGACTCGGAAGCATTCATCGAGTTGATCGTCGTCGGCAAACATGGTCTTTCCATTCCAGCCATCGTGGCATTTTATCCCGAAGTGGTTGTTTCCTTCTGTGGCCAATCGGCTTTGCCCATTTCCACTTTCCAAAATACCCTGAGCGAGGGTTATGGAGGCTGGAACCCCGCTGCGCTTCATCTCTTTCACTGCCGTTTTCGCGTAGGTTTCGATGTAGGCTTTTCGGGGCGAAGGACTCTGCGCATGCAACGAAGGCAAGGAGATAAATAACAGGGCACTTGCCCAGAGGAAGAGCTTTCTCATGGGATAAAGGTCGTTTCTTTTTGACTTTTATGGCCGACTTTTGTGGTAGCACAACGCAATGAAAGCACTGGACCCCGAAGATTTTTATCACAGCCCCGAAGGGTATATCGTATTCACGGAGGCCTATCACCTCAAGCGAGGCCATTGTTGTCAAAGCGGTTGCAAACATTGTCCCTACGGATTTGACAAACGCAGTGGACAATTTAAAAAGTAGCGTTCATGACTGAATTTCAACTCGCCATTTTGGAGGGCATCCCGAAGCACCTCCCCGAACACCCAGGATTGGATGCTTCGATTTCTCATGCCCCAGTCCGAAAGGATGTGTTGAGTGCAAAAGAGAAAGCCTTGGCTCTGAAAAATGCCTTGCGCTATATTCCGGCCTCCTTACATGCCACATTGGCCTCTGAATTTGCTCAAGAGCTTAAGGACTATGGTCGCATCTACATGTACCGCTATCGACCGAGCTATGCCATGTATGCACGACCAATTGAGGCATATCCGGCAATCTGTGCCCAAGCCGCTGCCATCATGCTTATGATCCAAAATAACTTGGATCCCGCTGTGGCACAGCACCCTGAAGAGTTAATTACCTACGGCGGAAATGGGGCCGTATTTCAAAATTGGGCGCAGTACCGACTCACCATGCAGTACCTAGCCACGATGACCGATGAGCAAACCTTGCACATGCACAGTGGACATCCCCAAGGGCTCTTCCCTTCCTCCAAGGAGGCCCCGCGAGTGGTTGTAACCAATGGCATGGTCATACCGAACTACTCTAAACCAGATGATTGGGAACGCATGAATGCCTTGGGCGTGTCTCAATACGGTCAAATGACCGCAGGCTCCTATATGTACATTGGGCCGCAGGGCATTGTCCACGGGACCACCATTACGGTCATGAATGCCGCTCGAAAATTCACCCGCGGTCCGCTGGAAGGCAAACTTTTTGTCACTGCTGGACTCGGTGGAATGAGTGGCGCCCAACCCAAAGCCGCCTCTATTGCCGGCATGGTGAGCATTACGGCCGAAATCAATTCCAACGCAGCGGAGAAGCGCCATGCCCAGGGCTGGGTGGATGCCCTGTTTTATACGGCAGACGAAGCCATCGATTCGGCCTTGGAAAGTCAATCGAAAGGGGGCAATCGCTCCATCGCATTTGTAGGAAATACGGTCGACCTCTGGCAGCGATTGGCGGAACGAAATATATCGGTTGACCTGGGAAGCGATCAGACGTCCCTGCACAACCCATGGGCAGGAGGCTACTATCCTCAAGGATACAGCTATGAAGAGGCCAATGCACTCATGGTTGCGGATCCCGAGCGCTTCCGAACGGAAATCCAATCCACGCTTCGACGCCATGTGGAGGCCATCAATACCCTGCATGCCCGAGGCATGTACTTCTTTGATTATGGCAATGCATTCCTTCTTGAATCCAGCCGTGCCGGTGCAAATATCATGGCTGAAAATGGGCTAGATTTTGCCTATCCAAGCTATGTTCAAGACATTCTTGGCCCCCTTTGCTTTGACTATGGATTCGGACCTTTCCGCTGGGTGTGTAGTTCGGGTAAAGCCGAGGATCTCCGCAAGAGTGACCAAATTGCTGCGGCAGTGCTCCGCGAACTCGCTTCCCAAGCTCCTGAGGACATTCGGCTGCAAATGGAAGACAATGTCCGCTGGATTGAGCAAGCTGAGGAAAATCGACTCGTCGTGGGCTCGCAAGCCCGGATCCTCTACGCAGATTCGGTGGGACGTATTGCGATTGCCCGCGCTTTCAACGAGGCGATTGCCCGCGGGGAAATCGGAGCCATCGTGCTAGGCCGCGACCACCATGACGTCAGCGGCACGGATTCACCCTACCGCGAAACTTCCAATATTTATGACGGATCGCGCTTCACCGCTGACATGGCTGTGCACAACGCCATTGGGGATAGTTTCCGCGGCGCAACGTGGGTCAGCCTTCACAATGGAGGGGGCGTCGGCTGGGGAGAAGTGATTAATGGAGGGTTTGGCATGCTTCTCGATGGCAGCCCGGAAGCGGACCGCCGCCTGGAGAGTATGCTCTTTTACGATGTCAACAATGGCATAGCCCGACGCGCTTGGGCCCGAAACAGCGAAGCCATGATTGCTATTGGCCGAGAATTGAAGCGCAGCCCTGCCTTGCGGGTCACTCAAGCAGAAATTGCTTCAGATTCCTTAGTCGAAGACACGATAGCCCAAGTCTTTTGATTATTTTCGGCGGCATGAAAACCGTGAAAAATCTCATTTTAGCCGGTGCCGCTGTCATGATGGCCGCATCGTGCAACTCAGGAAGCAGTTCTGTTAGTTCCGCTGAAGGCATGAACATAGGCTATGTACGCTTGGATTCATTGACCCAGCTCTATGACTATCACAGCGAATTGGTTGGTCAGTTTGAGGCTACCGCCAAGAAAATGGAAGCTGAATTAATCCGCAGTCAGCAAAACCTTCAGACGGAATATGAAGTGCTTCAAAAAGCAGCCCCGAACTTATCCAAATTGGAGTTGGAGCGCGCGCAAATGGACTTTCAGCGCATTAATCAGCAGTATCAATCCTTAGAGCAGCAGCGCTCAGGCGAGTTGGCTCAAGAAGAGGCCAAAATGAACGCCATCGTCAAACAACAAGTCGACAAGGCCATTGCGCAATTGCAAGCAGATCTTGGATTGGATTTGATTTTTGTCTACGAATCCAATTTGCTTTTCGGGAGTGAAGCCATGGATCTGACGAGCAAATTGGCTGAGTACTTGAATAAACTAGAAAAGCCTTCCGCCGAAGGAGACCAAGAATAATCCTGGGTACAGCCCAACAAAAAAGCGCGGCCCAAGGGCCGCGCTTTTGCATTTCAGACCTTCCGGATCGCGGAATTATTGTGTAGAGATTTCATCCAAAATCGCCCGTGAAATCACGATGCGTTGAATCTCACTTGTGCCCTCATAAATCTGGGTAATTTTCGCGTCACGCATCAAACGCTCCACGTGGTACTCCTTCACAAAACCATAGCCTCCATGGATTTGAACCGCCTCCACTGTGGCTTCCATGGCCACTTCCGAAGCATACAATTTGGCCATCGCAGATTCCTTGTCAAAAGGCAAGCCCTGGTCCTTTAACCAAGCGGCCTTGAGCACCAATAGGCGCGCGGCTTCCACCTTAGTCGCCATGTCGGCCAATTTAAATGCAATGGCTTGATGCTCGGCAATGGCTTTGCCAAATGCCTTTCGCTCGGTAGCATACTTCGCGGCAAATTCCAGCGCGCCTGAGGCAATACCCAATGCTTGCGCTGCGATGCCGATACGCCCCCCCGAGAGGGTTTTCATGGCAAACTTGAAACCGAAGCCATCTTCGCCAATCCGATTCTCTTTGGGCACCTTCACGTCCGTAAACATGAGCGAGTGCGTATCACTACCACGGATACCCAATTTGTCTTCTTTCTTTCCAACGACAAAGCCTTCCATCCCCTTTTCCACAATCAAGCAGTTGATGCCCCGGTGGCCCTTGGCCACATCGGTTTGCGCAATCACGAGGTATACGGAAGCACTATGGCCATTGGTAATCCAGTTTTTGGTCCCGTTGAGCACATAGTGGTCGCCATGATCCAACGCTGTAGTGCGCTGACTCGTCGCATCCGAACCGGCTTCAGGCTCGCTTAAGCAGAATGCACCAATGATTTCTCCACTCGCCAAGCGGGTGAGGTATTTTTTCTTTTGGGCCTCATTGCCAAACTTTTCTAGGCCCCAGCATACTAGCGAGTTGTTCACGGACATGATCACGGAAGCCGATGCATCAATTTTGGAAATTTCCTCCATGGCCAACACGTAAGAAATGGTATCCATACCTCCCCCCATGTACTCTGGGGACGTCATCATACCGAGAAAGCCAAGCTCTCCCATTTTACGAACGCCCTCGCTGGGGAATTTTTGCTCATTGTCACGTTCAATAACGCCGGGCAGCAGTTCGGAATGGGCAAAGTCACGAGCCGCTTCGCGGATCATCTCGTGCTCTTCGGTGAGTTGAAAATGCATAGTAAAAGTTGATTTCTGAGTCTGCGGCGAATTTACGGCCCGATGCCCTCTCGTTGGATGACCTCCCTGCCCCATCTTTGTTGGTAGATGTCCCTCCCTCAGAATTCCTATTCCTCCAAATTCGCAGGTCCCGGACCACACCGAATTGGGGGAGCTATGTCCGGCACCTCGCTGGATGGATTGGATTTGGTCGCCGTAGAATTTGAGTTCCACGACCGAACAAATCGCTGGCAGCATCGAATCATAGCGAGCCAGTTCATCCCCTATGAAGGCACGGAATGGGCCCAGCGACTCCAGGCCAGTTATCATGCCCTCCCAACGGATCGCGAAGCCATTTCCCAAGACTACAGTCGCTGGCTCAATCGCGCATTCCACAGTTTTTTTGATGCATTATCCGTGGATGCCATTGCGAGTCACGGGCACACCGCGGTACACCAGCCACAACTCGGCATGACCATTCAAATTGGAAATGACGCTCCTTTGGCAGCGGGATTTGAAGGAATTCCCGTGGTGGGTGATTTTCGTCGTGCGGATGTGGCCCGCGGGGGACAAGGAGCCCCGCTGGTTCCTTTGGCCGATGCCTTTCTGTATACGGATCATGCGGTGTGCCTCAACCTGGGTGGATTCAGCAATGCCAGCTGGAGCCTTCAAGGAATACGGCATGCCGGGGACTTGGGCCCAGTCAATTTTGTCCTCAACCACTTCGCTCAGCAATTGGGATTCGCCTTTGATGCCGGAGGCGCTTTGGCTAGGCAGCACCAGGCCGACGCCGACTGCCTTCAACGTCTTCAAGCACTCCCCTTTTATGCGCAAGACTTCCCAAAAAGCTTGGGACGTGAATGGGTGGAGCAAGAATGGATGCCCTGCCTATCCCATTTGAGCCCGCAACAAGCGATCGCCACCGCGACAGAACACGCTGCGTGGGCCATTCTGCACGGAATTGCGACGGCCCCCGAGGGGGATGTCCTCGTCACCGGCGGCGGAGCGCAGAACGACTACCTCTTGACCCTGCTCCGCGCTGGATCCTCCCGCACATGGCACATCCCGGGGGCCGAAGAAAGAGATTTCAAAGAAGCCCTGTGCTTTGCCTTTTTAGGACTCCGGAAGCTTCGTGGCGAGGTGAATGTCTGGTCCTCCGTGACTGGAGCGAAGGCCGACGGATGCGATGGCACAATCTTCGCTCAACCTTAATACGGGGATGAACTAGGAACGACCAAATCCCCCTTACATTTACGACCCAACCTTAAAAGTGACCCTATGTATTTTCTCATGATTGCCGTTTTTGTCTTAGGCTATGCGGCTATTGCATTTGAACACAGTCTCAAGATTGATAAGGCCGCAGCCGCGCTGGTGACTGGGGTATTGTGTTGGACCATTTACGTTTTTGGCGGGGCGGACATCCATGATGCCGAACATCATTTACTCGAACACCTAAGTGAAATTTCAGGCATTCTATTCTTCCTTTTGGGCGCCATGACCATCGTCGAAGTCGTGGATTCTCACGAAGGATTTGCGGTCGTTACGGATAAAATTTCGACCAACAGCATCCGAAGCCTACTGTGGATCATTGCCATTTTAACATTCTTCTTTTCAGCCATTTTGGATAACCTCACCACGTCCATTGTGATGATTTCCCTTTTGCGAAAACTGATTAAAGATCAACCTACCCGATGGCTTTTTGCGGGAATGGTCGTCATCTCCGCGAATGCCGGAGGTGCTTTTTCGCCTATTGGAGATGTAACTACCACCATGTTGTGGATTGGTGGCCAAGTGTCCGCCGAAAACATCATAGCCTTCATCTTTTTACCCTCCGTAGCCTGCCTCTTGGCCCCATTGATTTACCTCACTTTTACACTCAAAGGCGAAGTAACTCGCCCAGAAGAGGATGAGCTCCAAAGTTCGAATCACCCGATCAGTCGCAAAGAACAAATTACCGTGCTCATTGCGGGCGTCGCCGGTTTGCTTTTTGTGCCCATCTTCAAAACGGTCACCCATCTTCCCCCATTTATGGGCATGATGTTCAGCTTGGGCGCCTTGTGGCTAATCACGGATGTGATGCACCGCGACAAGACCCCCGATGTTCGTCGAAGCATTGGCGTTCTGGGGGTTCTCCGAAAGGTAGACACCCCTTCCGTGCTCTTTTTCTTGGGTATTCTATTGGCCGTAGCCAGTCTTCAAACAGGTGGACAACTCATCGATTTGGCCGCTGCACTCGATGCAAGTATTGGGACCTCTACCCAAACGGGTATTTACTTCATTGGCTCCATCATTGGTGTGCTCTCAGCCATTGTGGACAATGTGCCTTTAGTGGCCGCTTCCATGGGTATGTACGAAATGATCCCGGGCACCTATTTTGCGCATGATGATTTGTTCTGGAAATTTCTCGCCTATTGCGCCGGAACAGGTGGCTCCTTGCTGATCATAGGCTCCGCAGCCGGGGTAGCCGTCATGGGTTTAGAGCGTATACCCTTCGGGTGGTACCTCAAGAAAATCAGCTTTTTAGCCCTCATCGGGTACGTCGCAGGCATTGGCATGTACATTCTTCAGCGTTGGATCATTTTTGGCTAGGCCAAATCCCACTGAAAGCCCGTAATTTTAGTCCCGCATGGCACCCTCGTACGTGACACGGCACCAAATTTGATTTCAACACGTTAGTCTAAATAAACCCTCAGACATGTCGATGTCCTTTTTACAAATTGAACTTCCCGGAGACGCTGCAGCGGCCCTGCCCGCAGAGGCGACCCCAAACCAAGAAACGTTAAGCATCATGGATTTGATGCTGTCTGGCGGCATTGGTGGCCAGATTATCATGACCCTCATGGTCCTTTTGTCCATTGCGATGGTCTACATCTTCGTCAGTCGAATGGGCGCGATTAAGCGGGCCAACAAAATTGATCCCCAGTTCATGAAGGACATCAAGGACCATGTCGCTTCAGGCAATGTGCAATCCGCCATCAATTTGTGCGAGCGTTCAGATAGCCCCGTCGCACGGATGATCCTCAAAGGTTTGACCCGCATTGGCAAGCCCCTTCAAGACATTTCTGCCTCTATTGAGAATCAAGGTAAGCTCGAGATTCAGCGCTTGGAGCGCAATCTTCCCTATTTGGCTACGATCGCTGGAGGCGCTCCGATGCTAGGACTTCTTGGTACGGTCATCGGAATGATTTTGGCATTTAAAGAAATGGCAAATGCCGGAGGTGGCGTCCAAATCGACATGCTTGCCGAGGGGATTTATGTTGCCATGACGACTACCGCAGCAGGTCTAGTCGTGGGCATCTTTGCCTATTTCGGATATAACTTTCTGGTCACGCGCGTAGAATCGGTGATCTATAAAATGGAGACTTCGAGCACGGAGTTTTTGGACCTTTTGGACGAACCCGTTTGATTCGCATCGCATGAACCTCAAAAACAGAAGTAAAGTTTCAGCTGAATTCAACATGTCCTCTATGACGGACATGGTGTTTCTATTGCTGATCTTTTTCATGCTGACCTCCACCTTGGTAACGACCAGTGCTTTGGACGTCATTTTGCCCAAAAGCAAGGCGCAAACGGTCAAGAAATCTACCGTGACGGTCACGATCAACCCAGACCTGCAAGTCTCAGTGAACAGTGATATTGTTGACCTGAGTCAGTTGGAAATGGCCATTCTTGAAGCTGCGGCAAGTGATCCGGAAGCGGTCATCATTTTACGTGCCGATGAGTCTGTCCCAACGGGCGAGACGGTACGAGTCATGGACATTGCCTACCGTAACCGAATTAAAATGGTGCTTGCTACCGACCCCTCGTAAATGAGTCAGTTAGAAAATCACGAAAAGAATGATCGTCGTCGGGGATGGGCCACCACCCTTTCCGTGCACGCTGTGCTTCTTGTGCTTTTCGCTTTTTTTGGTTTAACCTACCAAGATCCGCCGCCCGAAATGGGTATACCGGTCAACTTTGGCTATGAAGAGGATGGTCAAGGGGAAACCTCGGCCGCACCGGCCGAAGCGGTGACGAGTCCTTCGAGTTCGACCAGCGAACCGACGGAAGCAGCGGTAACCCAAGATCTGGTGGATGCAATGGCCATACCTGAGAAACCTAAGGACCAGCCAAAGACAGAGACGACTAAGCCTAAGGAATCGGAAGAAACTAAACCTAAGGAGCCCGAGAAGCCCAAGGTTTCAGACGCTTTAAACAACCGCTTAAAGGGTGGGTTTAGTCAATCCAGCACCACTCCAGGAACTGGAAGCGGTCAAGGAAATACAACCGGAGGAGGCGACCAAGGCAAACCGACAGGCGATGCCCAAGGAAACGGCCTCGGGAATGGCGGCACTGGCAACAGCGGCGATTACCAGCTCGGTAGCCGTCGAGCGCTTGAGCGGCCCAAGCCCATCTACGACTGTGAAGGAGATGGCGTGGTGGTGGTCAAAATTTGGGTTAACCGCAATGGCGTAGTTCAACGCGTTGAAGGCGGGGTGAGCGGATCTACCACTTCTCAATCCTGTTTGATTGCTCGGGCGGAAGAAGCCGCACGCAAAACCCGCTGGGAGGGAGACCCTTCCGCGACAGATTTGCAAATCGGAACCATCAAATACCGATTCACTCGTCAGTGAGCCGCTACCAAGAGACACTGGAATGGCTGTATGCTCAACTCCCGGTGTTTCAACACACGGGGGGACAACAATCTTCGTATAAACTGGATTTGAAAAAAACGGAGGCTTTCATGGAAGCCCTCGGACATCCCTATCGTCATTTCCCTGCTTTTCATGTCGCCGGCACGAATGGCAAGGGATCCACTTCCCATATGTTGGCCAGCTGCCTTCAGGCCGGTGGATATCGCGTTGGGCTCTACACCTCTCCGCACCTCGTCTCTTATACCGAACGCATTCGCATCCAAGGGCAGGCTATCTCTGAAGAGGCCGTGGTGGAGTTTGTGGACCAATGGAAGCCGCTCTTGGTTGATTTGCGATTGAGTTTTTTTGAAATGAGTGTCGGCATGGCCTATCAAACTTTTGCAGAGGCCCAGGTAGATGTGGCTGTCATCGAAGTGGGGATGGGTGGACGACTCGACAGCACCAATATCATCGAACCCATTGTTACGGGGATCACCACGATAGACCTGGATCATCAGGCCTTTTTAGGTGAACACCGCGCGCTCATCGCGCGCGAAAAAGCGGGCATTTTCAAACCGGGAATTCCAGCGATTATCGGCGTGCGCGATAGCGAAACCGAAGAGGTCTTTATTCGACATGCCGCGGAAACCGCTTGCCCACTCGTATGGGCAGAAGAAACGGTGACAGACTTGAGCCCATGTGATCTCTTAGGCGATTACCAGGCCAGCAATCAACGGGTGGCTCGGGCAATGTTGGCGGCCCAACAGCAATTTCCACTCAGTGAAGCCACGATTCAAGAAGGACTTCGCCAAGTAGCTTCCAGCACGGGACTTCAAGGACGTTGGCAAGTGGTCCAAGAGGGACCGCTTGCCATTTTTGACACTGCCCACAATCCGCAAGGATTGCGGGCCACGATGCGGCAGTTCATGCGCCTAGGAAAAGGTAAAATGCACATCGTTTTAGGGATGGTCGGGGACAAAGATGTGCGTTCCGCTCTGGATTGCTTGCCCCAAGATGCACGCTATTATTTCTGTGCCCCCAGCATTCCTCGCGCGCTGCCTGTCCACGAACTCCAAGAAAACGCGGAAGCCAAAGGTTTTCAGGGCGAAGCATATGATTCTGTAGCCCAGGCATGGTTGGCGGCCTTGGCGAAAGCCAACAAAGAAGACCGAATTTATTTGGGAGGAAGCACCTTTGTAGTGGCCGATGCACTGGGGTATCTCCATGAAGTGCAGGCCTAGAAGCGCCAGCTCAAACCCGAATTGATTCCGTAGGTAAAATTGGGCACATCCGTACCTGCAGGGTAGGCATCATAATTCAAATTTCCCGAAATCGTCAGGTTCAATTTGGGTGAAATCGGCGTGCTAAATCGGCTATTGATGACCACTCGCACATCATCCCATTGAAGCACTTGTGGCTGGTAATACGCAATGGTATTTAGGCGGTATTTTTCTTTGAGCAGCACGTCCAAACTCATATAGGTACTCATCCGCGCTACAGATTCATAGACCCCCGTGACAGACTCGATATCCAATTCATACATCACTAACGGACTGAGGAAGAAATTCACCGTTTTACTATCGATGGCCCGAAAACGTGGCCCCGCCCCAAAATTGAAACGCTGGGCGATACGCATCGGTTTATTGGATTGCCATTGGAAAAATACTTCGCCTGTCCATTCGTCTGTCCATTCGACATTGTAGCGTCCGTGGACGAATCCATTTTGCTCGAAGAGCAAGGCATCCCCGCCGACCCGCGTGCTCAAATTGCCGTTAAAAATCGCATAGTATGATTCTTTGCCCAGGGTTTTTCTGAAATTCGCCGAAGTGCTCAAGCGCAATAGCAGTGCTTGGGTCCCGCCAAAGTAGAAGCTTCCATCCAAAACCCCATGGGTACCTGGCTCGCTGCCCGTAAGCCCTCGCATGGCTTCTACATTAACCACTTGGGCTTGCACACTCCCACTGAGGAGGGCCAAAATGACAAGGATTCGACGGAGCATAGCGCAAATGTAATGGGAAGCGGCTTTGGCGTACCTTTTTAGCATGAAAAGATCACTCCTACTTTTGATGTTCTTGCCATGGGTGGCTCATGCACAACCCAGTGATTTGCTCCAACGCATTGAGGCCTTTCAACAGGATTTAGCCAGTGTCTACAGAGTGAAAACGTTGAATTTAGGGGGCGAGTCTCTGGGTGCGCTTGAAAATGAGAGCCCCGATTACCGCACTGATTTTAAACTCGAAGGCCTTGAAAAGCAATTGGACAACCTCGAGCGCAATGTCCGCTATGATGTGTATGTGCATGTTTTTCACTTTTCTGAAACAGATGATTTAAACTGGGCCATGAAGCGTTGGCTTGCCGACTTCATTGATGGTTCGAGTATTCGTCCCGGAAGAGATAGCCGGTCAGTCCCCCATGTGGATCCGAGCATTGTAGTGATTGATGGGACGACCATCACGGTCATGACCTTACCCTGCCAGCAGTTTTCAGTTAGTTCTTTTAGGGATTGGCGGAGCAAATTGTTGACCTATTTCGGCAGTCCTAGCGCCGTCATGATTGAAGTTGCCGGCTGCGAAGGGCCCCTGATGTGGTCTAAAAACCCCCCAGACCCTAAGGATCGGACTTGGAAGTAATGCCTTGACTAGACCAGTGGTAATGCACCGCCTGATGGATATGTCGGGGCTGCACCCACTGTAGACCATCTAGGTCGGCCATCGTACGGGCCACTTTGCACACGGATTGAACCGCTCGTTCGCCCATCCCCCGTCGTTGCTGCCACTCGCGGACATCCATGGCCGCTTTTGTCTGCAATTGCAAGCTAGACCAAAGGATTTCGTCCTCTAACTGAGCGTTCAGTCGACCTGCCCGCCGGATTTGTCGTTCTCTAGCCCAACGGATCCGCTGGAGAAATTCAGGCCAGATTACCAGGCTATCCTCCTCTTCGGCATGCACATGCCCTACTACGTGGAATCGCTCTAACCAAGGTGGAGAAAATCGACGTTGATAGGCCTCTATCCGACCCGCACTGCATTGACACGAACGGCTTCTATGCCCTGCAAAGCCACATGGACAGGGGTTCGTCGCTGCACTATAGTAGAGCGTATGAATCGACCGCTCTAAGGGCTTCCGCAAGGCTTCAAGCGCTTTGAGGGGCCACTCTCCGACTTCATCCAGGAATAAATGACCTCCTTTCGCCGCTTGAAAGTAGCGTTCTAGCGCAGTAGCGCTTGCTCTCGGAGCTATGGGTTCCACGAAGGGCACATCCGCCTTGGAGAGTTCTTGGTCCACTTGCCAAAGCGCGCGTGCAAGCTGTGTTTTTCCCGTCCCCGGTGGTCCCATCCAAAAAACTGGATGCCCGCCGGAAGCGACTACTTCGAGGAGCTGTTGCACCTCGGATGAAAGTCGAAGGACTGGAAAGGTCTGAGTCGCTTTCACTTGGGAATGACCGTGGAATATAGGAGGTAACCCATGAACCACATAAGCTTCAACCTCTTGAAGGTTTTTAACTCCTACAATAGTGGGATGTGCAGAAAAATAGGCCTCCTTTACTCGAAGCGGCACGCAGCCCCATCCCACGGAATCAGGTAGCATGGGCAAAGGACTATGGGCATCCCCCAAAACGGCTCCGCGCAAGTCCAACCGCCCCATCATAAAAAAGCCCCCAGGACGGCAAGCTCCCCATTGTTTGGAACCTAGAAGTACGGCGACGGCTAAGGCGAGATCTACTTCGGGCCCCAGACATGCCCCACTTGACGGAGTCACCAACGCAGTCACCCGCTTCCCTGGCCATTTCCAGCCAAAATTCCGAAAGGCCGCATGCAAGCGCTGAGGCCATTCTCTGCTTCTCGGATCCTTCCGCCCAGATAATTGAAAGCTATACCCTGGCTGAACGGCCACCTGTAGCTGTATGCACATAGAATCCCCCGCCGCATGGGTCCAAACTTCATGAATCATGCAAGCAAGGTCCGGGCTTTAGGCTATTTAACCGGGCCTAAACGACTATACCCTGGAACTTAGGGCTAGGATACTCAGAAAAAGGAATTCGGCGCCACCGCCGCCACCTCTTGGATGGCCTGCCAAATCTCCTCTTCTGAGTGGTTTTTACAGGCAAAGTCGGTCCGTATACAGGTCGGCTTCCCATAAATACTGCAAGGGAAGCAGGCCAACTGGCTAGGCATCAAATCTCGATGCAGACTGTGTTGATGCGGTGCAAATCCCGCTTGGGGCGAAGTACCCATCCAGAGTGTAACACTTGGGGTGCCATGCAGGGCGGCCAGATGCTGATTGGCTGAATCCGTGACCAAAGCCACGGCTGCCGTTTGCCAAAACCCTAGTTCTTCTTCGATAGCGGGTTGTATGACCTCGGGACCGCCCCATTGCAAGGCTTCCGCAACCGACGCCATCAAAACAACCTGCCCTCCCTGTTGAATCCATCGTTGGGCGATGCTTTCAGCCAAAGTGAGCCGCATGGATTTGCTCTTTTGTGCCGAAAATGGTGCCAAAATCATGACTCGACTCGGTCTGCGCTCATCCAACGGTTCTGAATTTGGCCACGTTACAGGCAGTCCTGCTTGCTCAAAGGCCTCGGCATAGAGGGTTTGCACAGGCCGAAGTGATCCGATTCGCTTCCGAAGAAATGCCCTGCGTTCTTCCCGATGTTTATTCAATCGTCCGATTCGCGCCCCTAAAAGACCGGCAATCAGTGTTCCTATTCGACTTCGAAGATGGGCATGGGCATCCACCCAGGCGACCGGGTTATGACTCCGAATCCAGCCGTAAAAAAATAGATTTAGTGCCATTGGATTGCGGTAAACTCCGGCGATGTCCAGCCCTACCACTTGGATGCTCGGGTGGGCAGGCAGATGCGCCTCAAAAGTATTCCGGGTGAAAAACGTAATGCGCATCTCAGGATATTCCTGTGCTACACGACACATGACGGGCCACAGCAACAGTACATCTCCCAAAGCGGAGAAACGCACCACAGCTAGCTTGGTCATTTTCATGTCTATTTAACGCGGTAGAGCGCGGGATTCGTGTCCGGGTCGTTGTAGAGTTTGTGCTGCTCGTAGCGTGCATAGCGCACGGTTCCAGCACACAGGTCAGCTACCAACGTATCGACCGCGGCTTCTAAGTGGGCCGACTGGCGATCCAGTACCTCCAGGCGTGGCGCTACGCGTTGAGCATGCTCCCCTCCGCGTGCCACTTCTTCGGCCATATGATAGCGCTTGAGTTGCAAGATGCATAGGCGATCAAGTGCCCAGCCCAAGGATTCCGTTCGCAAGGCGGTCATTTCTACCGGAGCAATGGGTTGCAGTTCTGCTTGGAGATCGCGGTCTAATGCTTCCACAGCATCCGTACGCGCTTGATTCAGGCCGTCGATCCGGCGTTTCAAGGCAAGTACTTCTGGCCCTTTCAGGTCTGAACGACGAATTTCATCTTCTAGATGCCACTGTACCGTATCGATCCAAGCCTTTTGGAAGAGTTGACTCTCCAGATGGGCAGCCGATTCCGGGCACGCAGGATCTAAGTCCGATTGGGCATGGTAGGCCGCAATGGCGCGCTGAAAAGCTTGCGTAGCAGCGGCAGCCTTCATGCTCAGTGGCGCTTGCGGTATTCAGCAATGCCGGCATTGAGCCAGTTCAAGAACTTAGGCACATCCGGATCCCATGCAGCAAAGCCGTTCAAAGGCGTCCAATCACCGTGGGGATCCAAAATGACGTAGTAGGGCTGGGCGTTGGCGCCATAAGTGCTGGCTTCAAAGTCGCTCCATTTCTGACCTACGTACTTGATTTTCTTGCCTGCGGGGGTGGTGTACTGTTCAGATTCAGGGAGGGCTACTTTCTCGTCGACATAGAGAGAGACCAAAACGACCTCCTCCTTGAGGATGCGGTGCACTTCAGGGTCTACCCAAACTTGCTCCTCCATTTTGCGACAGTTCACACAGCCCCAGCCCGTAAAGTCAATCATGATGGGCTTGTTGACCTGCTTGGCATAGGCCTTGGCATCGTCCAACGTGTTGAAGCAGGGAAGGCCGTCCGGACATGCGGT
This sequence comes from Cryomorphaceae bacterium, assembly GCA_024639785.1. Classification (GTDB taxonomy): domain Bacteria; phylum Bacteroidota; class Bacteroidia; order Flavobacteriales; family Schleiferiaceae; genus TMED14. Next base: position 19,666 of record JAHEGI010000002.1, on the reverse strand, counting down.
GCCGGTGTAGTTCAAGGCCTGTTCGCTACCGCCTCCGCCGAGGTAGGCACCACCGGGCGCCTCTGCGTAGTGGGCGGGGGGTGGGAAGCCCGCAACGAGGCGGACGGGGGCACCAAAAGTGCCAGGAAGCAAGTAGAATCCAAGAATGAAAAACGTCGTACCAAAGAGCATACGGGGAACACTGATGGCTTCGACTTTGTCATCATGGGGCATTCGGAACGCGCCAAAAAGGTAGAGTGCGATCAAGAAGGTCAAGCCGGTCCAAATGGCCAAGAAGAGCTCACGGCTCACCCAATGGGCCTGCCACACCATATCGGCCGTGGAGAGGAACTTCATGGCGAAGGCTAGCTCCAAGAAGCCCAAGACCACTTTCACCGTGTTCATCCAGCCTCCAGATTTGGGCAAGGACTGGAGCCATCCGGGGAAGGCGGCAAAAAGCATAAAGGGCAAGCTCAACGCGAAGGAGAAGCCGAACATGCCCATGGCTGGACCGAGCAACTCGCCGGAATTGCTCGCGCGCACTAACAAGGAGCCAATAAGCGGACCCGTGCAGCTAAAGGAGACCAAGGCCAGCGTGAAGGCCATAAAGAAGATGCCGATCAAGCCGCCGCGCTGCGACAGGTTGTCCGAGCCGTCTACCCACTTGCTGGGCAAGGTGATTTCGAAGGCACCAAAGAAACTGATGGCGAAAATCACAAAGAGCCCAAAGAAGAAGAGGTTGAACCAGGGGTCCGTCGCCATGGCATTGAGGGCGTCGGGGCCCGCAACCACCGTGATGAGCAAACCGAGCGCCACGTAGATCACGTTGATGCTGATACCGTAGGTAATGGCTTTAGAAATGCCCTCTGCGCGTGTTTTGCTTTGCTTAATGAAGAAACTCACGGTCAAGGGAATCATGGGGAAGATGCAGGGCATCAAAAGAGCCAAAAAGCCCCAACCCATACCTTCCAAAAACACGCCCCAGTGGCCTTGCTTCATTTCGGTTTCGTCCGCTGCAGGAACTGGGCTGACGTCCGCGGGGGTGCTGTCCGTACTAGCTGTAGCCACGGTATCGACGTCAGATCCCTCCGCCTCCTCAGAAGGTGCGCTGGCATCCCCGTCCGCTTGAATTTGCGCCTCGGTAGCGACGAGGCCCTCATCGGTGGGGGCGGCGTTCTTTTGGGCTGGGATTTTAAAGGTCAAGGGGATGTACTCGGGGAAGAGGCACATTTCATCGTTGCAGACTTGGAAAGACACTTCGGCTTCGACGGTAAGTGGTCCCGGGCCTGTAATGTTTGCCGTCTGCACAAAACGGGCTGAATGCTCAAAGTAGGCCAGCTCCATGTTGAATTGCTTGCTGAATTCACTGTGAGCCGCGGGTTCTACAAAACCTCCAGAAAGTGTCAGTCTTGGATTGGATGTAAGGACAAACGTGGTGGCTAGAGGGCCATCTTCCCCCGATTTTTGAGAATACATATGCCATGAACCCTCAATAGTTGCCTGAGCAATTAGCTTAACGGTGCCATCCGCTTGGCGTTCCGTGGAGGTCTTCCACTTGACGGGCTCGATGATTTGGGCCGAAAGATTGATAGGCAACCAGGCCATGCAGGCCAAAAGGGCCCAGCGAAGGAATGTCTTCATATGGACAAAAATAACCCTTCTATGCTTCCGAGGCATCCTCTTCCATCCTCCAAGCAGAAGAATCTGAATTGTCCACCGCGACATGGCGGGAAAGTCGAAGTCCTGGGACCCAGTAAACTTCTCCTGGCCCAGCATCTTTGGCGAGGACACAAAACGCTTTGCGGCACATCGCAGGGAGCTTACCCTCGGTCAGGACATCAGAAAGTTTTTTCCGGCCTTTCATACCCAAAGGATAGATGAAATCACCTTCTTGCCAAGGCCTCCAATGCCAGGTTGTACACCGCTTATCGGAAAGCACTGGTGCCCGCAGGCTACCTAAATTTTCTCCTTCCCGAAGCACCTGCGGCGTCAATGTCCAGGAATAGCTCGAATGCCATTGATTCCCATCCCAAAATGGGCCCTTTAAATAAGCTGCACGATCCATCGAGATTTGCTGGGGAGGAAGCCCATCGGCCGAGACTACTGGATGCAAGAGGAGTCCTTCGCGCTCAGCCCAAAGCTGCCAGCCTCCTCGTTCCAACATCGCACCTACTTGGGATTGACTCAAAGCACAAATTGCCTCAAAATCAAACCCACCATACTCCCGCAGGATATACCAAACGATAACTGACGCGTGTGGGTGATCCAACACATCTCGATATAGAACCTTCGCACCAGGGACTGATTTTGAAGCACCGAGATACAATACACTTTCACGCTTGATGGAGGCGTCTACGAAGGATTGCAATTCTCTCAAGTTTTGAAGGGTCGTCTGCAAACCTTCATTCGCCTGAGGAATCGCCTCCCTCAGCGCCGGCATGGCGTGGTGCCTTAGGTGGTTCCGCGTGTATTTATCTAGGGCATTACTCGCATCTTCCCGCCAGATTACGCCGTTTTTCGCGGCATAGTCCGCAATGGCTGACTTGGACAAATCGGACATCGGCCGAAGGATATCTTCATGGCGCGGCGCTAATGCCACGAGTCCATCTAGGCCCGTGCCCCGTGCCGCATGAAACAGGAAGGTCTCCGCGGCGTCATCGGCATGGTGCGCTGTCAGCATGGCTTTCAGTGCACCTGCGCGAAGGAGTTCGCGCCCTGCGTCATAGCGGAATTGGCGAGCTCTGGATTGAAGGTTCGCCGCATCCCCAAAATCTTTGGGGGCATGACGCACATGACAGAGGACCTCATGGTCGGCCGCCCATTGCGTTACAAAGGCGGAATCCCCGTCAGAATCCTCCCCGCGCAAACCATAGTGCACGTGAAGAATTTCAAAAGACATTTCTAGAGCATGAAGCGTATGCGCGAGCACCATGGAATCTTGCCCACCAGAACAAAGAAGCAAGAAGCCTCGGCCATCCTCACCGCCACCAAGCAGGCGCTCATGAATGCGATACTCCAGCTTATTCATGGGATTGTAATGCCTCCATGGGCGCTTTCATTTTGAGCTTCAATTCTTCCCATTCTAACGCTGGGTCTGCCAAAACGGTCAAGGCAGAACCCGCCCAAGCCATCCACTCATCGCAGGCAGCGTTGGATAAAAGACTTCGGATTATGACATTGAAATCACATTCACCATCCGGCCGGACGTAACCCAATGCCCCGCTATACCACCCTCGGCGAGCGCTTTCATGTTCCTCGATGCGTTGCATGGCGCGGATTTTGGGTGCGCCTGTCATGCTGCCCATGGGAAAACTCGCTTGAAGCACTGAAATCCAATCGACTTCTGGTCGCAATACTGCACGTACGGTCGAAACGAGGTGATGTACTGTGGGCAAGGAGCGCACTTGCAGATAGCGTGGCACCGTGACCGTGGAGAGACGCGCCACCCGGCTCAAATCGTTGCGAACGAGATCTACAATCATGGTGTTTTCTGCCCGCTCTTTTTCGGAAGAAAGTAAGTCCGCGACATCGGTATGGCGATCTGCGGTTCCTTTAATGGGTTGACTGTAAGCTACTTGCTCGCTTCCCTCCGTTCGAATACAGAGATACCGTTCCGGGGACGCAGACAATAGCCAGGCCTCGGGGCTTTTGTGCAGCCCTGCCATGGGGGCATCCGCTTTGGCTTGCAAAGCCCGGTAAGTATGCACAGGCTCTGCCCAACCCTGACCTTGCCAACGGACGCATAAATTCGCTTCGTACACATCCCCTTCCACCATGAAGGCCTGCAAGGAGCGCGCTTTGTCGAGGTAGTCTTCTTTGCGCTGATCGGAGTGCAAATACACCGAAGCAGAGGACCTCTTTTCTTGGCCTGTCGGAACGGTTTGCCCTTCGCTCGAGCGCCGCTGGATATCAGCCCACCACGTGGAAGCCGTTTGATCTGAGGCATGGGAAAGATGCAACGTCAACACCTCTCCCTGGCATTCTAACACCCATTCTGGTTCATAAAAATCCCAATCTGGCTGACCATGGATGGCGGCGTGCCGGCTTTGAATGGTTGACTCTAGGGCGTTTTTTGCATCATACGCCATGACGCCAAACCACCAGGTAGGTTTGGCACGCCAGGCCGCTGCCAATTCAGACCAGGCCTCGGGTGTGGCTACATCCACCCGATGCCGACGAAGACAACCGCCAGCCGCCAGCCAGTCATAACGATCTAATGGCTCTTGGAAAGCGCCATGCGCTCGGCCAGTTTCAAGCAGCGTGAAATGAGAAAAACTGGGCGCAGCGCGGCGCAAGCCCGTCTGAACCTCAGCGGGCGCAGCGTGTAAAACCTGCGCCGTATAGGGCATCTTAGGCGTGTATGGCGCGTTTACCGGTAGCGTCCAAAGCAGCTTCCTTGATGGCCTCCGTGTAGGTAGGGTGTCCGTGGCAAATACGGGCGATGTCTTCGGCTGAGGCACGGAATTCCATGGCGACCACGGCTTCCATGATGAGGTCTGCCGCACGGGCAGCGACCATGTGCACGCCCAATACTTCGTCCGTTTGGGCATCCGCCAAGATTTTCACCATGCCGTCGATGTCCATAGAGGCACGGGCACGGCCCAAGGCGCGCATGGGGAAGGAACCCACCTTGTAGGCGCGGCCTTCTTCTTTGAGTTGGGCTTCCGTTCGGCCCACACCCGCCACTTCAGGCCAGGTGTACACGATGTTCGGAACCAAGTTGTAATCGATGTGGGGCTTTTGGCCGGCCAAGGTCTCAGCGACCGCCACGCCTTCTTCTTCCGCTTTGTGGGCCAACATGGCACCGCGAACGACGTCGCCGATGGCATAGATATGGGAAACGGCCGTTTGCAAGTGGTCGTTGACGGCGATGCGACCGCGCTCGTCGGTGCTTAGACCGGCGGCTTCAAGGTTCAAGCCTGCGGTGTAGGGCTTGCGTCCTACCGCGACGAGCACATAATCCCCCTCCAGTTTCACGGGAGCGCCTTTTTTGTCGACCGCCTCCACCGTAACGGTTTCGCCTTTACGGCTCACCTTTTCCACTTTGGTGCTCATGTGGAAGTTCATGCCCAATTTGCGCAGGGTGCGCTGGAGTTCTTTGCCACAGGCGGCATCCATAGCGGGAATCAAGCTGTCGGCGTATTCGACTACCGAAACGTCAGCGCCCAAACGCTTGTAGACCGAGCCCAATTCCAAGCCGATGACACCGCCGCCAATGACGATCAGGTGCTTGGGAACTTCCGTCAATTTCAAGGCCTCCGTGGAGGAAATGACGCGCTCCTTGTCGAAGGTGGCAAAGGGCAATTCAATGGGCTTCGAGCCCGTGGCGATGATGACGTTTTTGGCGGTGATTTCGGTCGATTTTTCGCCAGCCACCGTGATGGTGTGAGCATCCTTAAAACTGCCGACACCATGGTGCACGTCAATGTTGTTTTTCTTCATCAAGAAGTCAATGCCTTGGCAGGTGACGTCGATGACGGATTGCTTTCGGGCAATCATCTTTTCCATATTGACCACTGGGGCGGCGCCGTCGATGCCGTGCTCTGCAAAACTGTGAACGGCGTTGTGGTAATGTTCGGAAGAATCCAAAAGCGCTTTGGAAGGAATGCAGCCCACATTCAAGCAGGTTCCACCCAAGGTTGAATACTTCTCAACAATGGCGGTTTTCATGCCCAATTGCGCACAGCGAATAGCGCTAACATATCCACCGGGACCGGAACCAATAACTACGACGTCGTACTGCATCACTTGAAGTTTTTAAATAGGACCACAAAGGTAATTCACGCCTTGCGGATAGAGGTGCTTAACGCTGGACGCGCTGACGGACCAAAACACTCAGTAAAAGCAGGGGAAAAAGCAACGCTCCTCCCCGGCCGATTAAGTCGCCATACTGTGTAAAAAAGGTCTTCTTGTTCATTAAAGTCACCCGCGCAGATGCCAGGCCCTTTTCATCCCAGGTTTTGCAGCTGTAGGCCTGCCCACCTGGCATAATAAATCCTGAAATCCCCGTATTTGCCGCGCGTACCACGGCCCGGCGGTTCTCAATCGCACGCAAACGGGCATAGTGGAAATGGCTGACGTGCCCCAAGGTGTTGCCCCACCATCCATCGTTGGTCATGATGGCAAAAAGGTTGGCGCCTTGCTGAGCGTATTCTCGCACATAGCTGCCATAATCCTGTTCCCAGCATATGATAGGAGCCACTTTAATGGTGGTGTCCGATAAGGCAAACACTTCACGTTTTTCCTGGGTGCCCAAAGTGCCCGTCGTTCCGCCCAGAGCAATCGTTGCATCGCCAATCAGGGATTTCAGGGTACTCGCAAAAGGCATGTACTCTACCCCAACTACCAGCTTGGACTTGTGATAGAATTCCATCGGCTGGCTGTTGGTCAGCTCAATCGCCGTGTTGTAACTGTCATAGAAGCGACGGCCCTGTGTGTCAATGGGGCGAGACGTAGGGGTTTCTTCACCTGCATTGTAGAGCTCGTAGGTGGAAGCCCCTATGAGTAAAGACGTGCCCGGATATGCTTGAAGCACCGTATCCAAGGCATGAATGGGCTTGAAGGCATTACCATAGCGCTCTTGAATGCCTTCGTGGAGAAAGGTTTCGGGAAAGACCACCAAGGCGGAGGGCACACGCTGAATCCGAGGGTTTTCCGAGGGTTTTATCCCCCCAAAGTCTGTAAGCAAACTATCGACCCAGACATGCGCCTGCCGCAGGTCCGGCGTGGAGAATTTATCCGTGTAGGGATCCACGTTGGGCTGCACGTAGGTGGCCCAAATCTGGCGTTCATCCTCGGTGTTTAGCCCTGCCCAAATGCCCAAACTCAGCACCAAGGGGAGCCCCCAGACATAGGGAAGCGGCGAACGGAGCATGGATTTCCATGAGGACCAGCCGATTCGGCCTTCCGCATCCTTGGTCTTGTACCAGGTTTCGATAAAAACAATGTTAGAAATGAGCAACCAAAGGGTGCCCCCGCGGTGGCCCGTGTATTCATACCATTGAACAGCGCCTGGAGTCGCCGCAAACGCATGGCCTAAATCCAACCAAGGGAAGCTAAAGGCCCAATTCTCGTGGAATACCTCCAGCGCCAACCATCCGCTGACCAAGGCCCAATAGCCCAAGCGTTGGGAATGCACGCGGGCCACCCATGCGTACAAGGCCCAAACCGCTGCCATGAGGCCGCCATTGATCAGCACCGTGGCGACCACCCCCGACCAATGTGCATTCCACACCCAAAACGTCGTGCCCGCATTAAACAAACCCATGCTCAACCAAGCAAACCCAAACGTCCGCCATCCCTTCTTCCCAAAGGCATCGTAGCGAATGGAACGCTCCAGCGCCAACAAGGGGGCCAGGGCAAAGAGCCAAGTAATAGTGAAGGGCTGCGTCTCCACACCCCACACGCCGGGCCAAAAAACACTCAGCAAAACGGCCGTCGCGATGGCAAAAATGATCTTCTTCATGGATGGAGTTAAAAGTACGGCTACCTTTGGATTTATGCGATGGATCCCTAATGCCTTTACCCTCGGCAATGCCTTGATGGGTTGCTTGGCTTTGATTTTTTTGAGCCTCATGGATTTAGAGTCTCTTTCCTATTGTATCGGACTCGCTTTGCTCTTCGATTTATTGGACGGATGGGCTGCCCGAAAATTAGGCACCGACGGTCCTATGGGGGTTCAGCTGGATAGCTTGGCCGACGCCATTACCTTCGGGGTGGTTCCTGGCCTGCTATGGTTCAATGCTGGACGCACATTTCTTCCATGGTGGTTTGCCTTGATTGCCTTGGCCCCGACCTTGGCCTCCATCTACCGACTGGCTCGATTTAATTTGGGCATGGCGGGGGGCAAAGGCTTCATTGGCATGCCCACGCCTGCGAATGCTCTTTTTATTCTTGGCGTCGTTTGGGGGATATTCCTCGACGTTTGGCCCATACCTGAGGGCAGCGCCGGATTTGTGGTTTTCGGGCTCATAACCCTCTGGAGCACCTACACTTTAAATTGTTCGTGGCCAGTCATGAGCTTCAAAGACATGCCCAAAAGCGGCCCAGCCTTGGTAAGCCGGATCGTTTTCGCCGTCATTTCCGTGAGTTTGTTGATAATTTTTAAGATGGCGGCTTTTGCATTCATCATACCTTTGCTCCTTGTATTTTCCGCACTTGAAGAACAAGTGTTCAAACCTACTGCCTCATGAAATTCCGCGCCGAAATTGACGTAATGCCCCTGAAAGCTCTGTTAGACCCACAAGGAAAAACAGTAGGCCAAAGCATGGCCAACATTGGTTTGTCCGAAATTAGCAATGTGCGCATTGGCAAGCACATTACCCTAGAAATTGAAGCCACAAGCAAAGAGGAGGCGACTGAAAAAGTAGATATTGCCTGCCAAAAAATGCTGGCAAATCAAATCATGGAGAGCTACACATTCGAGCTCTTCAATCAAGCGTGAACTTCCTCGCCCACCTGGTCCTTTCTCCTGGCGGAGAAAAAATCATGGCGGGCAATTTCTTCGCCGATCGAGTGAAGGGAAATCTATGGAAAACCCTAGAGCCTTCCTATGCTGCAGGCGTTTTACTTCATCGTCGTATTGATTCGTTCACAGATTCCCACCTACGGGTGAAAGCGGCCAAACAGCTTTTGGATCCATCCTATGGCCTGTTCCGAGGTGTTTTGCTGGATGTGTTTTGGGATCATTTTCTTGCTCGAGATTTCGCCCTGTACACCGAAGGCTTGGATCCCGTTCATTTCGCGCAAGATGCCCATCGTGTGTTAAGCGCGCATGCCCTAGTATTTCATCCCCAGGCAGGTCATATAGTGCAGGCCATGGAACGGGGCAATTGGCTTCTCGGCTATGCTGAAATTGCAGGAGTTGATCGCGTCCTTAAGCAGATGGCGCAGCGATTTCCCCATAACAACCCAATGGCTCATGGGGCGAAGGCTCTAGAGAGCGCCTATACCGAATTGGAAGAGACCTTCGCGGGATTTTGGCCAGATCTCAAAGAAGAATTTGGACTTTACTCCCTCAGATAGTGTGAGATTCAAAGGAAAAAACTAAATTTCCTTCATGCTATTGCACCTGCGCGCCTTCGTGAGGATATTTTTCTTCACTCTACTAATGACCGCCATCAGCGTGGCTATTCCGCTGACTCGTGGACTTTTGGGGGGTCAAGCAGCCTTCAATGTGCATCGCAAGGGCATGTTTATCATTCACAAAGTCCTGGGAATTCGACTCAATATTATCGGTGATTTGCCGAAGGATCCCGCATTAATTATGTGCAATCATCCTTCGTATTATGACATCTTTTTCAATATAGGACATCGGCCCGCTGTCATGATTGTTGCCGATCAATTCAAGAACTGGCCACTAATCGGTTGGCTCGGACAAGGATTGAATACTATTTGGGTACGTCGGCATTGTCCCGAAGCCGGGAAGAAAATTCGCAAAGAGATTGTGGAGCGCATTCGGAAAGGCCTCAGCATTTTTGTTTGCCCAGAAGGCCGTACATCGGGCACGCATGACATCTACCCCGTCAAGCCAGGCCTATTCGTCGAGGCGATGCGAAATGAAGTCCCCGTCGTCTTCTATTCTATCCGCTACCACTCCCCTGAAATACCCTATTTCCATGATTTAAAAGCGGGTTTTTTACCCCACTTATTCAAGCATTTATGGAACGCATTAAAACATCCTGTGATTGAAGTGGACTTGAGAGTTTCAGCCCCAAGAATCATCCAAGACGTTGAGCAAGGCATGCTGGATTTTTATCGCTTTAATCGCTGGCATTTGAGGGAGCGCTTAACGGGCCCCGTTCCTATGAATTTAGATAATGGGATGGATTAGAAGCGAATAGCAAGTTCTTTGCTCAAAAAAAGTGATAAGTCTGCTGTGGAAAAAAATTAGCTTTCGCATGGATGAATGCACACATCACCGAACAGTTAGTCAAGTTATTTGGAGCGAGATCATCTCACTTCAAGAATGGCATAAGCGCGTGGTCTCTGCAGTTTGAAATAATCGGAAATTTAGCCGCTGGTCAAAAAGTATGGGACCTTGGCGAGTCTAAGCCTGTATTGTACTTCAATTCCAACGCCACTTTGGCTGAATATAGCGATCACTTTGGGACGACTGTTTGCCATCGAATCATCCCTCCGATGACGTTGTTTTGGTCCGAGTCGTCTTTCATCCTCGGCAATACCTGCGACACCAAGATGCTATGCAAACAAGCAGGGACCATTTATGGAATTTCAGGGGAGCAAGTCAAACATATCACAGAGCGTTTCGGCATGGGGTTCCGTATGGCTATTAATTTGACCGCTAGAGATATAGGTAATTACCGCAAACGGTCAACGGACTTATGTCTTTTAAAACCAACTGATCGCCTCCAAAAAACGCTTGATAGCAATCACCAAATTCTATCTCAAATTTCGAGAGAGGAATTAGCCAAGTATTTAGGCCTGTCAAGATCCTCATTATTCCGAGCCATAAATACCCTTCATGATGCCTAGTAATGCGTTGAGTCAGGTGCTAATGGCTCAATTCCATGAGCTACACCCCGGCCTAGAAGAACTCATGACGCGTTTCATCAACGCATTTTCTGCTCCGATTTCGCTCGCGAAGAATCACGAGATCATCGTCCGTGATGATGCATCCACGCATCTCTATTTCATTATCGAAGGCTGCGTATATGAACTTTCGGAACGAGATGGAGGACCACCTAGCATTCCACAGGCCTACACGTCCAACGACTTCGTCTTTAACCACCATAGATTCACTACCGGCCGTCCTGCAGACACCCGATACATTGTGAGCCGTCCGAGCACCGTGATTTGCCTGGATCAACTCACCCTGGAAGAATTTCACAAAGAAGCGCATTTTGATGAGCTATTTTTCGTGGTTTGTCAAGTCATGTTGAAAAACACACGTGAACACTTCATTCACCTGCTTCATCAAAAGCCACTTGACCATTACACATGGTTATTGGCTCACTCCCCCGAGCTCTGTTCATCGCTGACTCGAAATCACATGGCTGCCTATCTCGGTATTAGTCGAGCCACCTTCTTTCGAATCTTAGAGAAGCTTTAGGCTAGCACTTTTTCCTATTTAAATCCATTTGGGATTCGTTTCTAACCGGCTTGAGTCCTCAAGCGGATGAGATTTGTCATGCTTTGGCCAAGCAGTCAATTTTTATCCTAACAAATTCCAAAAACAATGAAAACGTCTTTTTTGCCCATCTTTTTGGGCCTCCCCATGGCCTTGAGCCTCTCGGCCTGGGGTCAAACTAATGCCAATCATGATGTGGATTTTACCATTGATGAAGCGGCCATGATACGCCTGGTGGACGGATCCGCAGGACCTGCCACCGTCATGAACTTCCATGTGCAAGCGCCCGCAATACCGGGCCAGGGCTTTCCGAGCGTAGCAAGTCAAAACAGCTACCTACAATTCACCTCTGTGAAGGGGGCTAGCCCAGATAACGTGCGCCAAGTAGATGTCGATTTAATTGGTGGCGCACTTCCGAGTGGCATTCAGCTTACGATTAGCCCCAACCTCAATGGAACCGGTGTTCTGGGCGTCGCAGCCCCTATTACCTTGTCGGCCACCAACGGCTCGGGAACCTTGATCTCTGGGATTCAAAGCGCGTACACGGGGGATGGCGCGGGAGAAGGTGTGATCTTGAATTATGCCTTGAATTTCGCCACGCAAAATTTGGACGCCGCGAGTTCGGGCTTGATCACCTTGCGCTATACAATTTCTAATAGCTAATGACCGGGACAAACATAGGAGGGCGCTATCGCGCCCTCCTTATCCTTCTCCATTTTTCTATGCCCAGTTTTGGCCAGGTGTCTGTACTTAATGGCTTATCGCACTTTAGTCCATGCATGGACCCATCGCCCCAATTCATCACGGTGTACAATGCTTCGGACAGCGCATGTATCGTGTTCATTGAGATGGATACTACGGATCGCCCTGAAGCCTTCTTGTCAATCCCTTCGGAGGTAGTTGTCCAAGCCAGAGAACGGAAAAACATCCCTTTTCAATGGACGCCGGACAGTTTAGCTCACTTTGCAAACCTTCTGATCTATGAACAAAATCCTCCAGCTGTACAGCATGCTTCTGGTTGGGCAATTCAGACGCAGATTCGCTTTGCCGTGCGACTTTATTATGGGTGTCTTTGTAGCCAACCTGAAGTTGATATTCAAGCACATTGGACGGATGGTCTGGATTGGCAGCCTTCCACCAAGCACTATTGGATCGCCAAAAGCCAAGCCTACCATCAAGATGGCCGTGCGCTAGGGCCGGCGGAGGATTTATTTCTAGCACCCTTTGGCCAGTCCGTCAAACAACTGCCCCCGAGCGACGCAGCCTACGTCATCGCCTATGACGAGAAAGGGAACCACATCGGTATTCGACGTCATGCCCGGCCCGATTAGCCTTACCAGCTGGGCCCAAGCGTGGGCATTGGCGGGCTCTATGCATTACGGACTGGGAATCCAAGCGCCCATAGGCGCCTATGCGCTTCGCGGACAGTTCATCCCCAAGGAGGTGTGGGGCATGGTGGGGCAACGCTCGGGAATCCAATTTCACAGCCCTTTCATACGCCTTCAATGGGGTCAAAGTGACTTTGGGCCAGGGCATAGTCTTCAACTTCAGCGGAATTCTATGAGCTATAGGTTATTTCTCCATGATCACTATGCTTGGTTTCAATGGCTGGGCCAAGGTCCTTTGGGCCTAACCCGTTTCAATATAGGCCCACAAGGAATCCAGACTGAAGGCCTCCAAGGGCGCTGGTCCTATGCCTTGTCTTCGCGCGGCTTAAAACAAATTGCGTGGAAAGGAGACCTCCTCCAATGGCGATGGCGTCAAAGTTCAAATCATTGGGAGGCCTTTGCTAAGCTCTCCAGGGCGAGTCTCCGGCTTCAGGGACAATCCACTTGGGAAAGCAGCCAACTGCGATTTGACTACCAAGGAAAAAGTCTTGAATTCTTTGAAACACACAGTCATCATGGGCTTACTGCGCAACTCATGGCTCGCATACCTGTGCAAAGACATCAACTTTTCTTAAGCTGGAGTTCCTCCTCAAGTCCGTGGCGCATGGTTTGGGATTACCGACCCAAGTTCCCCATTAATGGACAGATTGCTTGGAGCGACGCTCCCTACTTGCGCCGATTTAGCGTGCAATTTCGCCGGCCGAACACCCCGTGGTCGATTGCTTGGGATCAAACCTATGCTGGCTGGTCTCTTCGACTACAGCATCCGCGATTTAGCGTACAAGGCCGCCCTGGGATGTGGACTGCACGCCTTCAGCACACCGCGACATGGAATCGAAAAGCGCACTATGAGATCGACGAAGCAAGGTTGCCTGTGGCCCCACAATTACATATTGCATGCACCGGACAGGTGGATCACGAACCTTTTCCGCTTACCCTACTGGACATGGAAGGCCGTAGCTACATCATCCATATCCTCCGCGGGAATGATCAATGGAAATGGCATTTAGCCCCGGGGGAATACCATTGGAAACCAGGGCAGCAGCATGCCCACCCTGGTTGGGACTTAAACTTGTCTGAAGGGATTTTTCACTTGGAGCCCGGCAAAGTCAGCCATCTGCAGATCCACATCCAGCAAAAAGAAAAAGACGTGCACTGGCTTTAACGCCGGCGATGAAACTCTGGGACCATGTACCCGATGAATCCACCAACGACATAGCCCACCAGGACATCACTTAGAAAATGTTTTCCTGCCGCCATTCGCTGTTGTGCTGTTATCGCGGGCAACACCGCCGCGGCGGTCCATACCCAGGGCTTCCATCGAGAATCTGGATACAGGTCGCTATACATCTTGGCCGCATAAAAACTATTGGCCGCCGTCATGCTGGTATGCCCAGAGAAGAAGGACTTCCGCGCATCTGAATCCATGCGATCCGCCAAGGGGGCCGCATTATAATAGGTAAAAGGTCGAGGCCGACTAACCAGATTCTTGGTCAAATCGGTAGCCATCAAGGTGAGGGAATTCATTTCCACCCACATGACCGCTGCCGGCAACGATGCCCATACATTTTTCTCTTGCCAAGCGGGGATCAACACGGCCGTAGAGGACCAGGCTGCTGCTCCGTAAAAGAGAAGATCAGAGCGATGCCCCGCCCCTTCATTCCAGCGTTGCAGTGACCACCGGTCAAATGCGGGCACGCTCGATGCATCCAAGGCCATCAATTCCGCTTCTGTAAAGCCTTGTAACTGTTGGCTCGACCAGAGGTTCCCAAGCGCCATGGCCCCAAGACTTAGGGCCACTGTACCCTCTTTCTTCGTGCTCAGCATATAATTCGGCTGAGCATAGGCAGCTGTGGCAGTCAGTCCAATGGTCAAGCAAAGAAGGAAGCGGAATAATTTCATCGGAGGACTTGGATACGTTGGAAGAAATCTGCGACGCGAAGCACATACATGCCTTGCGCTAAACTGGTCAAATCAATCTCTTGGGGAACATACGCCTCCACCTTTTGGTGAAACAGGATCTGACCCTGAAGGTCCATGACCTGCAAATCTCCAGAAATAGACGAATGCACCAAGGCCTGGTCTATCGCTGGGTTCGGGTATACGCGAAGTCCCGCATGCGCCCCAATTTCCTCCTCGCCCAAGGTGATGCTGGGCTGCTGCAGTTTCACATCCGTATAAATGCGGTACTCACCGGGTTCCAGCGCAAAACTCATGAATGGATCCAGTACTTCCACCGAGTCAGCGGTGAAGTACTCATACCAGGTGCCTGTATGCGGGAAATTTGGAATCCCGTTTTGGGGCACCACATCCCAATTGCCAATCACGTTGACATTCATCGTGGAATCTTGCAGGTTGATGCGCTTCACGGCAGCACCAAGGTTGTAGGTGAAATTACTCCCATCAAAACTTGCGGGGGCTTGCTTCCGAAGCTGCATGACCGCCGAGGTAACATCATAGAGGCGACGGCGCTCGGGCACCTGCTGGTAGCCCCACTTCGGTGGCTTATTACACACGCGGCAAGGGTTGTCAATGGATTGATCATAGCCCAACTCATTGAACATGTAAATCATTTTGGGACCTGGGATGGTGAAGGCAAATACGTTAGCCAATTCAGAGCGTCTCAGCGCGGTATTAAGGACATAGGTCTTGTAGCCTTGAGGCGATGAATTCCCATAGGTCAGGACGTCATACATCAACCGCTCCTCGTCGTGGCTCTCCGTGTAGCTGATCAAATGGGCATCATTCCATCCACGTTGCTTGTGAATCCCATAGGCTATGTTACTTCCGGGAAGATAGCCTTGCGCACCTTGACGGAAATTATACGTCGAATTTCCCCAAAGCATCATGCCATAGTCCGACAAGAGTTTTTCTTCATTGTTGTCGCCCCAGTGCTCCAAAATGACGTACGCATTGGGGTTGACCGCCCAAATCGTGTCGGCCATGCGCTTGAGTAAATTTTGGCGCGTTACGTCCCAACCCGCATTGCCGTTGTTGGTGAAGCCTTTGGTGTAATCGAAGCGAATACCGTCAATCTTGAATTCCTGGAACCAATACGTGTTTACGCGGTCCATGAAATGCTGGGTGGCCGCGGCCAAATGATTAAAATCATTGCCCCAGCAATAGGGAGGGTGCGGGCAATCCGCATTAAACCACGGGTTGTTGCTCGCAGGCTTTCCCTGACCCGCATCCCAGTACATCTGCACGAGTGGACTTTGGCCATAGGCATGATTAAACACCATGTCCATGATGACAGCGATACCGCGGCTGTGACAGCTATCAATGAGCTCTTTGTATTTCTCGGGTGTGCCGTAGTACTTGTCCAGAGCCATATGGAAGGAGGGGTTGTAGCCCCAGCTTTCGTTGTTTTCGAACTCGTTATTAGGCATGAATTCGATGGCGTTGATGCCCAAACGCTCCAAGTAGTCCAGCGTATCCAGTACCATTTGGTAGTTACGCTGGCTGCTAAAGTCACGGATGAGCAATTCGTAGATGCGCAAATCGGTTTGCACAGGAGCTTGGAAAGCGCTGTTCTTCCAGGAGTATTCTGGCTTGCCTGGTTGCAGAAGCGTACAATGCCCCGTAGTCAGGCCCGTGGGATAGCTCGGCAAATTGGGCCACGTGGCGGCTGGAATACTGCCGTCGTTGTAGGGGTCCAAAATCAATTCTGAATAAGGATCCGCCACCTTGATCAGTCCGTCAATCCAATATTGGTAGGTATACGTTTGGCCCGCTTGGAGGTCTAGAACCACCCAAAACTTCTCTCCATTGATGGACTTGTGCATGAAGTGGGCCGAATCCGGCAAATACCCATTGAAGTCGCCTAAGACATACACATAATCCTTATCCGGCGCATGCAACTGAAGCAACACGGTGGAGTCGTTTAACGCATTGATGCCATCCACCATACCTGCGGGTGGATTTTGGATCAATTGGCTGGGATTGCCAAAGTAGTAGACCGTATCGCGTGCCGTAGAGGTGCCGTCAAAAGCCACAAACTCCAGCATGTGCTGTCCATTTCCCGTCACCACCAAGTCATGGTAGAGGTGCTTGGCGGCCGTATCCGAAGCCACCAACACCCCATTGTCATATAGCGTCAAGGTCGCGTTGGCATTGGCCGCAGCGTGGATGGCCAAGGTATCACCTGGATTGGTGATGCGGTGGTCGTCGGGGGTGAAAAAGGCCCCAAGTAAACCCGCGTTTGCCGGATACACGGGGTAGTAGATGTCCGAACCATCCGTAGAGCGGCCCACGACATTTCCCGCGGCATTGCGAAAAACAAAGGCCATTTGAAGCACGGTGGTAGAGGCCAATGGATAGCCGTAAAACGTGGGCATGTGGTACTCAATCTTGTGCACGTTGTTGCCCAGGTCTGTCATGAGGACAGAAGGGGTGGGCTGCCCCCATTGCCCTTGGACAAACTTCCAATCCGTTGCGGAGGTGCTGGCCGTGGTAATCACGCCGGCGTGGGCATAGACTGGGGTGACGCCCACAAGGGCGCCATTGCCTTGAGTCGCGTTGTACAAAATGGTGACCGTATCCGTTTGGGTGGGAAAAGGAGGGTCAATGGAAAGAATCTGACCTTGAGTGGCTAAACTCATCAGAAAAAACAAGGCGGTAAGGCGTAAAATCATGCCCTAAAGATAGGGCGTACTCTCGGGACTGGCGGCGCTTTTAGCCGGGCAAACGCCATTGAAACTCTAGGTAAACAGCCCATTCCGAAGATTGAAAATTCCCCTTTCTGCTGTAACTCGATTGATGAAGTAGGCCCGCTTCCCATTTGTGCGGTCCCTTGGCATTGTATTGCAATCCCCCAGATGAGCGGATTTTTCGAAGAATTCTCCCAGAATCCCCCGGGCGGTGCCACGTTTCTATTTCTAATTTTGGCTTCCACCGGTCAAATTTCCGATCCACTCCCAACGACTGGCGAAACTCTCGATCATCATCGTGATAGCGCCAAGAATAATCTATGGTGAATAGTTTGGTGCCTTTCCACTTAAAGGTTTCCTCAGCGCCAAAACCGTAGGTATTTCGGGCCTGGGTGCCCCATAGGTTGACCCGGCATTCATAAAATCCAAAAAAGTGTTTGCCGAATGTTCGGTCCAATTCCACATCTACAAAAGCGCGACCTTGTTCAGATGGACGACCCCGCCAAGCGATATCTACCGAAAGGTCGTTGTGTTTTGTAAGCTCCTGCTTATATCCGGACTCCAGCCAAAGAACTTGGCCGTGAGCCATCCATGAGACCGCGATAAAAACGGCCAAAAGCCCGTTCTTCATGGGCGATAGTAGAGAATAATGAGCAACCAAGAAACGATTACCCAAATCACTGGACGAACAATTTTATGTACGACATCTTTGGCATATCGCTCCCCACGAAGGGTTAAAATCAACCGCTGTTCATTCCCAGGGTGGGGGGCGAGCATCCGACGGCTGACCAAGGTTTGGGTCAATAAATCGGGACGATTGGACACGCCCCCTTTAGGATTGGCGTAGCGATAAAATAGACCGCGGAAATACACGGCAAGAATTCTCAAGTCAGGCTGCATAGTGGCCGAAGATACAATCCATCCTCAGGAGCGCGTAGATTTATACCATGAAAGCACGAATCCTTCTTTTTGCCGCCGTTTTCGTGGCTGCTAGCTTTCCCACTTGGGGTCAATTTCAACCCAAAATTCAGCTCGAGCTGGGCTATTTTCAGAGTTGGCACAGCCATCCCACTGTGGAGCGTTCGGCCTGGATTGAAGTCCCAGGCACGTGGCAGAATGGGCAGAGTTTCCCAGGGCAGAGCGAGCATTCACACCGGTTCCGCGATACCACGTGGACCTACCGCTTCAACAGCCGGCATCCTATTTTCACTTCGCGCATCACCTTATATGAAGGGCCTGGTGGCCAATCCGAGGTGCAGCTCATCCAAGCCCTCATGGCCAATTCTTGGCATCAGCTTTCCTTCATGCTCGGGGGTGAATGGGCCTACCACCATTCCGAAAAGTGGACCTCTGGGCTGCAAATTGGCATGCTCAGTGGGTACCAAGGAATAAATGAACTCACGGGGGCCTGGCTCCATCCCATTGACGGCTCGGAAGGAGGCGTGATTCTTGGGGGGAATTACACACTTACGTATGCGATCACTCCAAATTGGCTAGGTCGCTTCTATTTCAACCACGCCATTGCTGGACTGGGTCTGATGTACCGGGTGGGCGGAAACTAAGCGTTTGCGTCGCTCCTTAAGGGCCATATTCAACGTAAAGGCCGTGGACCATTTTCCGAGGTCCACATCGTAGTAGGCATCGTACCGAAGTCCCATGCTTTGCCACTCTCTTTGCGCAGAAAGCATCAACATCCGCCGACTAGCTTGAAAAGGCACGGCAGCATCCTCCGGATTCAAACTTTGGTAGAGGCCTTGACCCAGCGGGGAAATCCACGAATTCCCCTGCCAATACCCGGCCTTGACCGTGAATCCCATGATGTATTCTGCTAGACTATGCATCTGGCCATAGCCCACCTTGACCGGCCCAAATGCCTGTAAGGGATCATCGTAGCGCAGAAGCGTGTACCCGTAGGTAGGCAGCGAAAGGCGCCAAACTTCCGCAGACTGCTGCCCCTTGGGCGCGCGTTTTTGCCCGATCAAATCGGGCATAATGTAGATATCGACCCCCGTCTGGATACGGTTACCTGTGGGCTGAGGTGGCGCATTGTCAATCTGACCCCCCACATGTTGGTAGATGGCATAGAAGCGCGAGTTGACATAAAGGTGGGACCGGTAGCTCAACAGTGGGCCTTCGGAATAGGGCCCAAATCCAATTTGGCCCCGAAAATTGTTTTGGTTCCAACCCACCGTGAAGGACTCTTTTTGCAAACTGCCGTAGGATGTGGCCCGCTCCCAATGGATCCAAGCATCGGTGTAGGGGGAGATATACTGGAAGCCGTATTCCACCGGCTGCGTGTAGCGCCGGGCCGGGTTGTAGAGAGGCTCGGGCAGATCATGTCCTGGATTGCTCAAGGTGCCGAAGCGCAAGACATTCACGCGGTTGATGTTGTGAACGACCGCCACGTGTGGATAGAACTGGGTTTTGCCCCCAAACGTGACGTTGGCCAGTCCGCCCAGTTCCAAATAGGTTTTCTGATCGTAGCCGCTGTGCCAATAGGCGAGGGCTTGGCTGCCAAAAAGGGTTCGGCCCTCCTCCATCGGGTGAAAAAACTCGGTATT
>JAHEGI010000021.1:261884-281464 GCA_024639785.1 Cryomorphaceae bacterium | reverse complement strand
GAGAGGATGGCCATAGTTGCGAAAAATAGGGTCATCCCCTAGGGAGAGCGTGTCGACCTGCCCGCTGAAGTCATAGTGGGGATCCAGACCAAAGGGGTTTTCAATACCCAAAGCGCGGGAGGCGTGAACGGGACGCACGCAAAAACTAGAAGTGACAGGCACGTCACCCCAGAGTTGGGCGCGGCGCACTGCGTCGTTGAGGGATTTATTAAGCAAAGAAACCGACTGCGCCTGAGCTGAAAGACCAAGCCCAAAGGCGCATAGGGCGCTGATAGCGAGCGTCCGGATGGACTTAGGCGATGTGGTCAGAGTTCGGCTCATGAGTGGTTTGGACTACAGCAAATTTAGACAGTGCAAGATACGCCATTGCCAAAGTGATGTAAGGCATGGGGTCCCCAATGGTGCCAATCAGGAAGAAGTTGAATAAAAAGAGGTTGAAAACCGCACGCCAGAAGGGGTTTTGAGCGTACGGAAGGGCCCAAACATGGCGGAAGAAGGTAAAGCAGTAGGCCGCGCAACCAACAATGCCCACTTCTAAGAAGAGGCCCGCAGCAAAAGCGGTCGGGCGAATACCCAAGAAGAAACCGTCGTTGAACTCCAGGAAATAGTAGATTTCAAAGGACTCAATGCCCATGGCTTCCATGGCAATCACACTGGAAACGGGCCAGGAGCCTATGCCTCCTCCAAGCCAGTGGGTCAATCCGTACTTGTAGGCTGACAAGATGGAAAAAAGACGGTGGCCCGATTCATTCATGAGGGTCATGTAGACGTCGTCCGTATCCCAGGTAAAGAGAATGTTATTGACCAAGTCCACCGCCCGTGGGGGTTCTTCCATGGAATTAGCCAACCACAAAATGGCCGCAAAAAAAGCTAATCCAGCAAGGATAAATTTCCCGATTGTTTTTCGATCCAGGAAGGAGATGAATAAAACAATGAGAAACGCTGTACCGGTGGCCGATTTATTGAGAAAAAGGTCAAAAGCCAGCATGCTCAAAAAGGCAATGGCTCCTTTTCGTTCCATCGGGTGCCACTTCCACCACAGCATCATGAAAGCAAACATGAAATGCATGGCATAACTTGAGTAGGCAGGTTCGGCATACAGTCCCCCTACCCCGCGGCCGCCATCCAAACTTTCATGCGTGAATCTAGGCACTAACATTCGGTAGTAAGGCTCGATAAAGTCGGGAAACAAGCCCCAAAACTGGATAAATGAAATGAAAATATTCAATCCAAATATGACCATCAAGGCTTTGATTAGTCTATAAAACTCCTCCTGATCAGCCCCCAGGATTCGGAAGAAAATCAAGCTTCCGTTGAGAATAGCTAAGTAGGAACGCATCACCGCAAACCCATTGCCATACATACCGATGGTGATGGCAGCACTCAATCCAAAGGCCGCCATCAAATAGATATACATTCGATCAAGTACGAGTCTCGGACTCAAGCAAAAAAACAACGCCCATGGAAATGTCTCAATATCTCCAAAACCCAAGGGTATGTTAATACTCGGCGTAAAAATGAGATAATAGAGCAGCGATTGAATCATCAGCTAAAACTGCTTCTTAGTCGACGACGAAAAGCCAAATAGCGATCGACCCAATGAACCAATTGATATCGCTTACCAACCAACCGTTGAAACATCTGCTTCTCTTGTAAATAGCGACTCAATCGGTGTTCTGCCCATATGCAACGCTTTTTAATCCACATTTCATCAGACTCCTCTTGAATTTTTCTTGTGTATCCCCCCATCCATCGTGCCCGTAGATATCGCTTCTGATAGGCGATATATTCGGGCTCTTCGATAGCCTCATCAAACATAGATAGGCTTTGAGAAAGACCTTGTTCAAATGCCGAAATTGCGCCGGGCCCGGGCAAGATGAATAACCAGGAGGCTAAAATTTCTAAAGGACGACCGCCTAAATAAACAGGCTCTGTTCGGCCATCTCCCAGCACTCGGTCATCGGTTTTGGACATCGCGCGGGAAATCAAGTCTTTCCAACCCGCTACATAGTGGTGAGAGAAGAGCGTATCATTCACGATAATCACCTTAGAAGCACCCCGATTTTTCAGTTCCAAAAGAGCCTCATGATAGCCTGAAAATTCAAAATAACGATTGGTTCCTTGCATGGCCTGATGCGCCGCAGGATGGTGGTTATCCACAACAAATGTCTGCTCCAAAGGAATCTTAAGCGCATGGACAAAGGACTCCCAAGCTTGGGATTTATCTCGGTTGTAAGGGTAAGCGACTAATACCGCATGCCATGCCCGCCCCATCCTTAAATTTTTTCAGGAGGCAGCAGAGAAATAAACAACATGTAGGCCAGAGAGAAGCCAAATCCAAAAACGAAAGACCACTGCCAAAGGGCTAATCCAACTTTAGGTAAAGGAAACTGAGGCACATCAACGATTTGGATAATAGGAGTCTGTTTGCGCAAGCCAATTTCTGCCAATTTGAGATTCTTAATGATTTCACCATAGAGCGATACACTAATCTGCAAATCAACCAGAGAGCGGTTTTGATCTATTCGCAAGGATGCGCGGTTTGGGTTGATATTCAAATCAGACGAAGATGCGCTGCTATACATGTTTTGATCCATTATAATTCGGACGGAATCCGCCTCTCGTCGCAACACCTCCAAATTTAGACGTGCCTTTTTGGTCAATAACTCAATGTAATACTCTGATGTTTCTTCTATTAACTGACGCGTCATGGCTTCGGCCAAATACTTGTCCTGGTGAACCGCAGTAAGTGAAATTAAGCTGAGTTTTCGTTCAGGCTTATCGGCACCAATGATATCATTCACAACATGATGAAATAACAACATTAAGGCAGAATCCTGCAATGGACTAAATTGGCTCCGATCTGATGTAAAGTTCAAATCGCTGAAGACAGGCTTGCTAGCATATTTGCTTTGACGAAATATTCGATTTGCCATTACCGTCGTTTCACCGTCAGCAAAAGTGACTTCTTTCAACAAACTACGCTCCACTTGATTTCGCGTAGTAAATAACCGAACAAGGCTTTCACCCTTGAAGATCCCTCCCGGGTTATTGCCTCCGACATCGATGCCAAACTGTTGAAGTAAGTTTTGCCACCCATTTGAATCATCATCTTCGACAGCGATCAGCAGGATAGCTTGAAATTTCTGTGGATGTGTATACCCATAACCGGCACCAATGAGAAGTCCTAAAAGCGTCATGAGCAGCCAAGGTTTCCATCGCTTTTTCAATGAACTGCCGATTCCAATGATAGAGAGCACCCATTGGCCTAAGGTGCTCTCACCCTGGATCACTTGAATAATTCCGACTTGACTCATGGCCTCAACAGTTGCACGATTGCTATTGCCATAGTACTTACGGAAGCTAGGGAGCTCGTGAAGACAGACAGTTCTGCAATGCTCCATCCCTCCTGGCTTCTCAAGGGCTTCATTGGGACAACGATTTCAGCCCCAGGAACTAGTCTTGGTCGAATTTTCCAAATGAGAAAATTCCGGGTGGATTTGGAAATTCCATTCGGGTAGCGAACGTAGGCTCGCCTTGAACTTCCTTCAGAGGTGATTCCACCCGATTCACGAATAAGCGCGTTAAATGTCTGCGTGCCCGTGAATGAGATGGTTTTGGGTTCTTGGACCTCTCCACTTATGTTAACAGTAGTTGAAGCAGATGGGAAGAATACTTGATCATTCGCTTCAAGTATAAATGGTGTTCTTCCCTTCACCGCCTGATTGGACATCGCAATGGTATCATAGCTGAAGTACTCTCCACGATACAAGAAAACATCCTTTTTGCCAGAATTTACAGAATCTTTCAACGCTAGCCGAGACTGCCGAATCACATATACCGCATAGACGTCTGCATATGGTGTCAATCCACCAGCCTTGCTTAAAATCTGTTTAAAATCTTGAAACGGCGATTCTAGGGCATATGCACCTTGAATAACTACTTCACCCGTGAACACAACGGAAGGTGCTTGGTCGCGAATTCTAGTTCGTTTCACAGCGACTAGATCCCCAGGCTCGAGTAGTGTTGTTTTTGCCAATTGCACATCCACTTTTTGGATGCTGTAGCTTCGATTGTCTTTTCGATGAGAAAATTCAATGTTCTGCTGATCCGCGTCTTGAGTGAACCCTCCACCTAAGAGTATTGCATCCCAAACGGTCAGCCCTTCTGCCCAAATTAAATCACCCGAGTTTCTGACCTCCCCGGATAGATGCACAAATTCTTTTTGAAGAAAATAGCCTTTGGTGGGGAAGAGCACTGAATCCCCTTCTTCCAAGATATAATCAGACCAATTATCCCCTCTTAAAGAAATGTACATCCGGTTTCCGGTACTGTCTTTTTTAGAAACCACTGCCATGGAGCGATCACCATCCTCTCGAAATCCCCCAGCCAACTGAACTAACTCGTACAAGGTCATCCGATCATCACCCAATCCATAGAATCCTGGTGATTGAACACCGCCCGCTACAGAAATGCGATTCCGGAAGCGATTATTCAGGGTATCTGCGATAAAATGATCTCCGGGTCTTAGGGTAAATTGTGAGAATTCATCAGGCGTAATAACTTGGGTACTGAATCCCGTTTTAGTTACTCGCTCAACAAAGACTTTTTCTTTATAGGCCCTCTCATTAAATCCCCCGGCTAAAGAGAAAATATCCTCAAAAAATTCACCGGGTTTCATTTCAAAAATTCGTGGCTTTTTAAACTCTCCATCCATGAAAATCCGGCCAGAATGGGGCGGTATGAATACAACGTCTCCATCTTCTAGGCGTAAATCGTCATTTTTTAGACCAGTACCCATGAGTTCATAGATATCTATGGTGCCTACAATCTCCCCATTGCGCATATGATATATTTGGCGATAGCTGCCCATCGCCGCCGGTCCTCCAGCTAAGTGGAGCACATGATAGGGAGACGCTACCCCTGGAACGGTATATCGCCCGGGCACCTTCGCTCCGATTACTGTCACGTCTACACTTCGAATCTCCTTGAGACTTAGACTGATTTCAGAACTGCCATTGAGTAGCGTGTTATAGCCGTTTGCACTCAACCTCTTTTTAATTCGCGCTTTCGCCTCTTTCATCGACAAGCCCGAAACTGAAACGACACCTGAGTAGGGAATATTGACTGTTCCATCTGGCTTAACGGCCACGTCCACATTTAATTCTTGATATCCATATATGGTGATGCTAAGAATGTCTCCATTCCCAAGTATGTAGGATGGCGGCGTGGCTAACGTCATGTTGGGCGCAAAATCTAACGTCTTACTCCTAAAAAGCTCTGCTCCAAAGACCAATGAATCCATTGCGTAGAGTCGCTCTAAGCCAGAAAGCTGTGCCGACATCCCTTGAGCATTCTGAAGAGAGTCCTGTAATTGCATTAGGCGCATGGTCAACATTTGCGCCTGTTCTTCCGGATCCAAATGCCCAATTTGCCCTAGGCGAAGTTTCAGCTTTCGGAGTTCCATCTCAGACATGCCGCGTTTACCCAAATCTCTGAGAGCCGCTGAAGGAGTCAGGTTTCTTGACTCAAAACTTTGTTTAAAGAGCAAGATCTCATCTTCCCCTAGTTTATCGACAGAGACGGAGGTTAAGTTCTTCCGAGCAAAAACATTTTGGGCTACGGCCTGAGTTGAATACAGGCAAAAAGCGAAAAAAAGCAGGACGATAGGAGTCTTACTATTCATGACTGAAGGTATTCCACGCAAATACTGCCGCAGCGTATTCACTTGGTTGTTGAGTTGGTTTAGCTGTACGTAACAGGCTGTAAATATATCGATTTGTAGCGAGGGGCAAGTTTCGGATGATCGTTTTAGCTATTCTATGAATCAAATACGTACGTTGATTCCAGAAACCTAATTCATAAATAAAACGCAAGGTTTGTAGCTCGCCAAGAAGTGTACGCCGGTTACTTCTTCTTTTTACCAATGCTTCCCCGCCCCGCATGTATACAAGCACACAATCGCTATTCGTACTTTCCAATCCTTGATGAAGCATGGTACACCAAAAAGCAAAATCTTCATTCGCCGCAACGAATGGAAACCCACCTAAATTGAGTGCCTGCTTTCGACGGAATGCAACACTCGGTCCGTTAAATGGATTGCGCTTCAAGGCAAAATTTAAAATATCTACGTGTTTCAATGGGACGCTACGAATGCCAAAAGACTTGGAAAAAATAGAATCCCATTCTTCGATCTGCCCACCAAATAGGCCGATTTCTGGATATTTTTCAAAAGTTTCCTTGGTGATTTGAATACGATTTTGAGCATTAATGTCATCCGTATCCACCTTGAGAACGATGTCCGAAGTTAAGTCAGCTAAAGCAACATTTAGCGCCTCAGGGAGTCCGAAACCTTGATTACTCAACACTTTTGGAATCCGTATCCATCGAATCTCATTAAACTCTTGGACAACCTCGGACAATTCAGTAGAAATATCCCCTTCAATAACACCTACAATTTCATCCAAAGGGACACTTTGATTGCGGCAAAGCGACCAAAGGGCTTGAAATAAATGAGCTGGGTCATCTCTATGATAGACGCTTAGAATGGCCCCGATGGTCACGTTCAGCCGATTGCTAAAATCGTTTTCCAAATAATTCGGATATCCATCCAAACGCTCGCCTTATCGACATACTCGAGATCAAACGGGAGCTTTTTTAAATTCTCATTTGGCGTTGCATCCGGATGATGCACCTGAGCCCATCCTGTAATGCCAGGTAAAGCTTCGTGCCTTTTAGAATAATCTGGAGATTGTGTGACATAATCCGCCACGATATGGGATCTTTCCGGACGTGGACCAACCCACGACATATCCCCCTTCAAAATGTTAACCAATTGGGGTAACTCATCTATACGCCATCTTCGCAACCAACGGCCCACGGGGAGAATAGATGGATCTCCCTTTTTCATACCAGCCAAGTCTCCATTGACAGCATTTACTAAAGTTCGGATTTTATAAATCTTGAACTCTTTTCCAAATTGTCCAATACGTGACTGTGTGAAGAACAAGGGACCTTTACTCGAGAGCCCGACCAGGAGAACCCCGATGAAAATTAGAGGCAAGGCAATCGGCAACACGCAAATCGTGAGAACAATGTCCAACAGGCGCTTCGAATTTCCGTTTAGGTAGGCGTTCATGTGAACGGCAAAAGTATTAATTGAAACCTTAGCTTCCATAGATAGATATCACTTGAGGAAATTTTAAATGCAAATTGACCGAGAACCCATCATTCTGCCCTAAACACGTTACCAAAAAACCCCAAACTTGATTTATTCCTATCAGTTCCTTGGCCAATCACTAAGGTGGATTTATGAAAATCAGCTAAGGTCCAAGCGTGCTCAACGATCAATTGACTAACAAGCTCTTTAGAGCCTTCTATGACGAGGTCCACTTTGAGCCCATCGGGGGCCAACGGCAGGTGGTCTGTTTCCCAAGTCTCCACTTGCGCCCCTTTATCGAGAATAATTGGCATAGCCTTTTGAATAATATGTTAACATGAGTTTTACATTTTGAAGCAATCCTCTTAACCTCAAATCCAAGCCACCTTGACGCGTACTTGCCACGTGAAGTGAAAGAACAAAAATATAGGGCCAGCGCAACCAATGAAGCCATTGCATATGATGCTTGGCATGATAGTATCCAAAATTGTAAAAGGAATCCGCATACCAACGTACAGGCTCTGTTTTTTTCAGATTGTTATTTCCATTCTTTTGAGGGAAATGGCAAACGGTTACTTCTGCTTTGTAGACGATTCTTCGCCCCTTCTTGAGTAATTGGTAAGCTAGATCAGGCTCCTCCATAATCCCAGTACCAATAAAGTTTGGCTCAAAGTGAACATCGCGAACTGCATCATTCATTATAAACCCAAAGCATGCACCCGTAACGGAGACTAAGTCTTCGGCATTTCGGGTCGAGTAATTATTGTTGAAAAAATGCCCATACCACGTGTAACGTTGAACTTTTTCACTAGCTAAAACAGGACGATCCGTTTCGATAATTCGGGTAGTTAGCACGGAGTCCTTGTTCGTATTCAGAAATTCAAAATAGTAAGAAATGAAATTCCTCGACAGCCAGAGATCGTCATCAATAATTACCACGGCTCCATTCTTGGCCTCATGGATGCCCCGGTCTTTTGCCATGCAACGATTGGGGGTGTTTTGAAGAATAAATCTCCAATGAATCATTGGCAACCTTTCAAGACACAAGGCCTTTAACTCCTGATGAATCTCGGCTCCACTTTGATCGATAACAATAATCTCCGTAGGCTTCATGCTTTGCACAGCAATCGTTTCTAGGAGGTCGGGCCAAACGTCCAATCGATTATATGTGGGAATAATTAAAGTCAAATCACGAAGTTCTTCCTGGCTGACTTCAAGAAGTTCTTCTTCTGGTATGGGAATGACTAATTTCTTAGGAAGCCACTCTAGCCCATTTAATAATCGAATGTTCAATTTTCGCGACTCCTTCGAATAGAGCACCAATGCGGTTAATTCAGTCAAGATTAAAGCCAGGATAGCCCCATAAACTTTTAACCAAGCAATTAAGCATACGTTGAGAATGAGACTCATTACGGCGGTCACAGATATCACATGAAAAACGCGACGATCTTCTTTCAGGTTTAATAAAATAATATTACCCACAATGTGACTCGAAGCAGTAATAAACGGAACGATCAGAAGTACACGCAGTATCCAAACACTTTCAACAAACTCAACCCCAAACCATTGAACAATTATCCAAGGGCCCATGATGAACATGAAAATAGTCGACAGTAAAATGGCAGAAAATATGAGCGGAAGGTTGCGATTTAAACGCTTCAAGCCTAAAGCTTGATTCTTTTGAATGGCCGATCCTATCAAAGGGAATAGGGATTGCATAATGGGGAACATGACTAGCACTTGGGTCACATTCATCAACCGCCAACCTAAAGCAAAATGTCCTACAATATCAAATGTGACAAAGAAGCCAAGTACTAATACGTTGATCGTCTGATTTAAATTATTCACCAATCCCGAGAGAAAAATCCATCGCTCCCTATATAAGTACCGAAGAACCTCCATATTCCATTGAACTTCCCAATGAACTTGAAACTTTCTGCGCACCATGAAAACGCTCAATAATGCCACCATCAAAGAGGAAGCCGATATGCTCAGAGGATAGATATACGCATCCTTGGGGCCTGTGATTAAAAAGAAAACGATGAGAATGAAAATCACCTTTGGGAAGATGTTAATCCATAGCAAACTTTTCATTTGACGTAAGCCTTGGACAAACCAATTGGGCATGAGAGCCCAACCCGCCGTGACCCCAAATGTTGCCCATGCAATTTTTTCATGGTTTGGTCCTGCAGGAAGCAATGGAATCAAAAACGCAAACATCAAAGCTGCAAAACTCAAAAGAATCAACTTAGCTGACTGCACTTTGGAGTACAGGGCGGCTAGTTTTTGCGGATCCCCTTGAAGATTTGCTACTTCTCGCGTACCCGAAAAATCAAAACCATAGATTACGAATAAGGTAAAATAGCCAACAACTACACTGAAATAATTAATTATACCGAAGGACTCAGGCCCAACCATTTGACCAACGAAAGGCAAGGTGACAATTGGAAAAACATAATGCAAAAACTGCAAAACTCCATTCGCAAAGAGGCTCCCTCCCAATGCTTCAGTTTGAAGCTCCGAATTGGAATTATGCGATTCAGCACTCATGTGTGTCTTCCTTTTTCAAGATTAAAACCGTTTCGAAACCATAGGCATACCATGTCCAAGGCGTTGCTCTTTTGGTAATCGCAGTATACGGCCATAAAAACACCCCCAATACAAACAGCCAGATAGAGCCATGATTACGAGCAATGTGCTTTGAGACCACGATATTTTTAGGAAGTGATTGTGCGAAAGAGCTAATCTCAAAGGGCCTAAGATGGGTAGGATCATCATAAAAATTCAGACAACCTTTTTTCAATTTTGGAAAGTGGACAGACCCTTCATATGGGGTGGAAACATAGAGTTGGCCATTTACTCTTAATTTGTCACATAAGATTGACATTAACTCTAGAGGCTCTTCCACATGTTCCACCACATGTGAGAGAATTATACCTTCATAGCCTGAGTCAAGCGCCTTGAGCTGTTCATTGAATGACGTTCGTTTGAATAAGTAATAATTACGCATGGCGCGAATTCCTTCTTCAGTCATGTAGTATTTTTCAATATCTACCCCATCATATGTCAATGCGGGCGCAGCGGACTTGAGTTTTCTCGCGCTGTCAAATCCACATCCGACATCCAAAACAACTTGACCTGATTGAAGACTTTTTACGAAGGCATATTTAGAATTTGGATCTAATTGCTGTTTCCATATGGAAAAACGCGTGCGAATTCGAGAGTTCAATTCCGTGTAACCAGCCATCTCACTAAACGGACAATAGAGCCTCATAAGTACCCGTCGCTCCGAGCAACGTTGTGACTGCCAGTGACAAAAAACATGACCAAATTTGAATGAAAATTCTTTCCATAAACCTGATGGTAAATGTACACCACCGGCAGGAAGGCCATGTTGCCAACGGCAGAAAATACTATAACGCTCTTAAATCAGAACAGAATAGCTTAATTAATGTCCGATTCTTCAGGATTGGAATCAACTCTCGCTTCTTCCACCACTATGGTATTCCGCGCGGCCTTCTTCGCCACTTTCCGCTCCTGCTTTTCCTCTTTGAATCGCTTTTCAAACAGGGTCACATTCACGCCTGCGGTGACTTGCCAAGATTGAAAATTGGCAGGGAGCAAGAGCGTTTTGTTCTGGTAGGCCGGTGTGGAAAGCCACAAATTGGTCCCCCAATGGAAGGTGGTCCAGGGTAAGATGCGGTGCTGCACGAGGGTACTGACTTCGGAGGCACCATCCAGGCCGTCCCAGCGGTGTAGGCGGTACGTCGCAGCGACTTGGAGCTTTCGGCCAAGAAAGCCCTGGTATTCAAATCCAAGTGATTGATGCTGGCCAGCCAAGCGATCCACATGCGCCACATGCACGCCCATCTTGTGATTCTTCAGGATGGAATAGTAGGCAGCAGCCTGTAGGGTAAAGGGGGCGTTGAAACGTGCCGGTGGGGCACTTTTGATTTGAAAACCGTCTACGGCTTGCGCTTGCAAATTGGTCAAATAGTAGGCCCAGGTTCCTGTGTCTTGAGGGGAGAATCCGGTGGAGAAACCGTTGTAATTGAAGTTGGAGAGCCATTGAAGGGACCGCGAATTCACCACCCCGCCTTGGCCGGACCCCCGCGATAGCGGAATGCCTGTGCTGGAGGCGGATAAGGTGAGACGTTTGGTCGGAGCGTAGGTAACGCCCAAATTCAAGCTGTAACTATCTTTCTGCTCCTTGAGCATCCTAAGGTAAGCCGGCACCATGCCCAAAATGAGATAGCGCGGGAAGTCCATGGCACTGTCTAACACGGCGCCATCGGCAATCAAGCCAAAGGCGGAAATCTCCATATTGCTGGTCCAAGTCAGGGTGTTCGTTTGGGTCGCTGTGTTTAAGCGCGAGGACAATTCCCATTGGTTGACATTCCATTGGAAGCCGCCGAGCAGACGGTGCATCTGGACCGCTCCTCCTACCCGCAATTTGTCATTGAAAGCGTGCTGATGGCCCACCGAAGCGTGCGCCATAGCACTAAGGCCGAGGCCACTTTGGTCAAAACTGCCGAAGTAATTCGGATTCACTACACCATCCGGGTCTTTCATGCCATAGAGGCCGAGCAGCAATAGGTCTTTGTCCAAATGGAATCGGGCATCTACGTTTATACCCGTTTGAACCCAGGTGTAGCCTTTCTTGCGCTTAAACCCGAATCCTACCAAATCCACATCCGTGGCGGAAGCCAAGCCCACATTGGGTGCGGCCATGAAATACAATTGTTGACCCACATCGCCCCAGAGATCTTTCAAAGGCGTGGTCATGTTCCCCTGAGTGGCTACTCCTGGAAGGCTGAGGTGAAAGCGCAGGTCTGTTTTGGCGGCCGGGTTCTGGCTCAGGGAAAGCGGATTTCCACTCATGCCGTATAGGTCGAGGTTTTGGGCCGACAGGTTTGCACCCGTAGAAGCCGCAAAAAACAAAGCAAGTAGGTAATACTTTTTCATGGCTTAAAGGATGACTTTTTCAAATTCTACCTGCATGCCAAGGTGCAACTCCAGGCCATTGCTTGCTTGCAATTTGACTGGACTCTGACCCCCTCCGGCCGTTTCCAAGGTGGCTTCGATTTCTAGCCATTTGGCCTGAGCAATCTGCTCCATGGCCAAGGAATCCAGCGTCAGCACATCGGTTGCTGCAGTCGGTTGCGTGACATAGCCTGTGACTGGGTCGACTGTGGCGCTATGGACTAACGGCACATCTTCGGTCCAAACCACCTGGCCCATGCTGTTATAAAAACGCAAATGCAAAGAGGCATCGAGCGGGAAATGGCTAATGGAGTGAATATTGAGTTTTGCTTCCACCGCTACAGTGGTATCTGACTGAAGCTGTGACCCTAAGCTGCTCACGTCTACACTATCGGTAAAGCTCAATCCAGAAGCTGTGAGCGCAAAAGGCAACGTGAATTGGGCCCCTACCTTCACCGCAGACGTATGGCTGATGTAGTTGAAGCGTCCTGTGGCTGCCGTATCCACATTGTAGCCGACACTTCCGCCAAACGCGACACCGGTTTTAGGCCATGAAAGCACATCCGTAATGTTGGAGTTATTCGAAGTGTACGTCACGCTAGCGGAACTATTTTGGCCCAAATCTGCAGCAATCACCGGGGCATTAAATACACTTGGGGTGGTGGTCAGTGCCACCAAACTCCCATCCGGCTTGATACTCGCCAGATCCAAATCTAGGGTAATGGGCACCCCTACATTGGTTTCGTTCGAAAGGTGAATCTCCACCGAAGGCTCGGTAAAAACGATGGCTCCTTGCAAACGATCTAGGGCGGGGAAATTCATTTGGATGGTATCTGAAGGCAAAACCACGCTTTCCTGACCAAAGAACCCATAGACATAGTCCATGCCCAAGTTGTTGATGGTAAAGTTGAAAGCGATGTTCTGGCTAGAATCCAAGGTGACCGCTTGTCCGCTTGAAAGCAAGGTAACCTCGTAGGCTAAGGGCAATTGATTGTAGGGCTGGAAGACGTCTTGGGTCAAGTCCAAGCTCAAACCACTCCAAGGGAAAGCCCCAAAAATGGTGGAATTCTTCAGGATGGTGAGGGTTTGGGCCCATGCCGGTCCCCCATTGACGCTCGAACCAGGTAGACTGAAGGTCACGGAGACATCCTCCGGAAAACCAGAAGTGACACTATAGTCCAGCTGGCCGGTGAGCATGCCAATTTCGGTAATTTCCACCCCGGCAGGCGCCGCAAAACCCATCCAAAGCGCACTATCTACCACCGTTTGTGTGGGCAATGTAGCGGTGGCGCTACGCACCGTCATTCCGCTCCCAAGCAACTGAACCTCTATGGCATCCGTGGTGTCAATAGCCACATAGGTGCTCGGGATACCTGGCGTTCCCGCCCCGGGACTGCTCATATTCTTGAGGACCACATCGAGCGTTCCGGGTAGCGTGAGCCCACTTAAATCTTGTCCATCTGTGGCCGAGTCACCCGCGGCTAAATTGCTGAAACTAAAGGTGACCAGTTCCATGCCTTGGGCGTCTGCCAAGGCTACCGTCGCCGTTAGCGCCACAGGAAATCCATTCACTAGTTGCATCACGAGGGATCCGTTGGCAAAATCTGCCGACTGGATACTACCCAGTGTGATACTGTTGAGCGCACCAGGGTTTTGATTTGGAAGCGGGGGGAAAGGAGCATTGCTTCCGTGCGCGCTCGCCATACTACTCCCAAAAGTGCTTGGATTGCTAATGTTTGCGCTCAATACGCCGAGGGAAATCCCCGCGGTACTTTGAAAATCAGGCAAACTCACCAAGCCGAGCGCAGCGTTCAGCGCCACGGGGGCTTGGGCTGGTATTTGAAGCACGTCCGCCGCTGAAATCATGGCAAGGCTATCTTCTTGATAGGTTAAGACGTAAAAGGGATCGTCCGTCAATGTCAAGGGTCCAACGGTGTCCAACGGAAGGACATCGTCCAAATCCAAATTGACATGGGCAAGCGGAAAAAGGAATCCTGGGGAAAGTGAAATGTGTAAATCTTTGGGGTCAAGCAATTCACGCTGACACGAAGCAAGGAAAAAAACAAACAAGACAGATAAATACAAGACCTTACGCATGCGCCAAAAATACCCCTTTTATCCTATTTGGCTGACTGTATTCCGAGGGGTTCACCCGCAAATCAGGAAAGTGGAAACACCGCCTAGGTCGGTAAATCCTTAGGGATTCACCCGCGCTTCCATCCAAGCACGCACCTCCCCCATCATGGCTTCGGCGTCCTCCCCGCGAAAGGCAGGCCCTATGTGCACGCGCACATGCCATGCCGGGCGGCGCATCATACGAAGAACATGGGGCACAAACTTCTCATCCCCCACCCATGCGAGCGCTGGATCGCTATAATTCAGAACAAAGGGCACAATGGGCAAGTCCATTTCCGCGGCCGTGTAAAACATACCCGGATTGAAAGGGAGCAGGCCGGAAGCCGCCGTCGTCCCTTCTGGAAACACCACGGGGCTCATTCCTTTTTGTATCCGCTGAGCCAAAGTCGCCCGCGCGGCTCGACGCGAATCCTTGTCACTGCGTTGGACAAAAACCGCGTCTACCGCCATGGCGGCCCATCCAATAATCGGCCAAGATTTCACTTCGGCTTTGCCTAAAAAAATAGTAGGAGTAGCACTAAATACGAAAAGTATATCGGCATAACTCCGATGATTCCCCATGAGGATGGCAGCTTCTTGTGGACGCTCCCCTTCTTGAACACGAACCTCGATACCCATGGCCCAGAGAAAGGCTTGTCTCCAAATTTTGAAAATGCCATGCCGTATGCGCATCGATAGACCGAGGGCTTTGGCCAAAATCAACAAAGGCACCAAAAGCAAAAAAGCCGAAATAATGAAACAAATCAGCCGATAGGAGAAACGGATCCAGCCCAACATACTTAGCTGCGGGTTTTGCCGCGCATATTGAGCATTTCAACGCCCAACGAGAATCCAACGGCGGCATAGATGTAGGATTTGGGCACATGGTAGCCCGCGGATTCAGCTACGAGCAAGACTCCAATCAAAATCAAAAAGGCCAGCGCCAAAATCTGTAAGGACGGGTGCTTTTCAATCACCTTGGCAACGGGTCCGCTAAACTTCAGCATCACGAACATGGCGACCACAATGGCAGCAATCATGATGGGTAAGTTTTGGGTCATGCCAATGGCGGTCAAAATGCTGTCAAAACTGAAGACAATATCTAGCAAGGCAATCTGCACAATAATAGCTGTAAACGCGGTCTGGACCTTCATGTCCTGCCCGTGCTGCGCTCCACCTGCCTCTACTATTTCGTAGATCTCCCGGGTGGATTTTTGAATTAAAAACAAGCCTCCTAAGAAGAGTACCGTGTCGCGGCCGTTAATGCCATAGCCCATAATATGCACAAAGGGCTCCGTCAAACCGATTATCCACGTAATGGATAGTAGCATCAAAATGCGGAAAACCAATGCCAACCCGATCCCAAAAGTTCGCGCCTTGGGGCGAATTTCTTCAGGCAACTTATTCGTCAAAATGCTGATGAAGATGATATTGTCGATACCCAATACTATTTCCAAAAAGGAAAGCGTCAAGAATGCGAAGAGGGTTTCGAGGGTCAGAAGATGTTCCACAGGGCGGGATTAGGAAGGTAAAGATAGAGGGATTCCTTGGTTTGTCCGTTCGTTGGTTTGTTGGCCAGTTGGTTTGTTGGCTTGCTCGGCTGCCTAAAAACAAGAGCTGAACCTATTGCCCTTCAGCGCGCAGACAAGTTCCCTTAAAATGCGAAAGGGTAAAAGAGATTAAACGTTTAAAACGCCACTCTTCTACCCTTTCACTCTTAAACCCTTGGACTCTGTTACTTCTCTAAGACGAATCGCAAGGTTTCTTCGCGTGATTCACCCTGGATTCGGACGAAGTACAGCCCAGCAGCAACGGGCTTGAAAGGCAAGGCTGTTTGGCCCGATGCATCCGTCTCCACCGAAAGGACTTGCACCACACGACCATAGGCATCCAGTAAGGTCACGACTGCATCATCCATCGCCAACCACCCGGCCAAGGTCAAACCTTGCAAAGAAGTGGACGGATTCGGATAAAGCCATGCTCCCAGAGGCTGGCCATTTTCATCTAAACCGATTTCATCCAATCGGTGCGTGACCGTATCTCCTAAACCACAGTTGTTGGTAATGATCAACGTCACGTTGTACAACAAACTCGGCACCGCATAGGTGTGCTGAATAAAGTTGGCGCCCGTAGAGGATTGGCCATCGCCCCAGTACCAGGTATAGGTATTGGCGAGCAAGGAAGAGGTCGCGTCAAATTGCACGGTCATTCCATTGCCATTTGAACTCACAATAAAGAAGGTGAAGTTGGCCGTCGGCTTGATACACATCGTAATGTTCTGCGAAGTACTAATCGTATCGCCACATAGATTCACTCCATACAAGGTCACGGTGTAGCTGCCACCGACTGGGTAAGTATAGGAAGCGTTGGCTCCTGAAACGGTTTGACCATTTCCAAAGTCATACCAAATGCTACTATAGCGCCCAGGGATGGCGGGACCATTGCAGGTCAATGTCAACACAGATGTGCTCATCGTGAACGTTTGCATCGTCGCACTACACACGGTAACGCCTTGGACCAGAGTGTCCGTTTGCCCGCAGAGGTCGGTAACCACCAACTGAACATTCCACGTGCTGTCGTGGGGGAAGTTGAACAGGGTATTTGGGCCCACCGCCGTGCCGCCCGCACCATAGTTCCAGCTGTAGGTCAAACTGTTGCCCGTGGAGGCCGTGGCATTAAATGTTCCCAGCAAGCCGTTACTTGTCGCCGTAAAGCTGGCCACCGGCGGAGGACAAGGGTTGGTACATGCAATGTTGCCCTCATGGAGGTACCCCGTTCCAGGCAACGTACCCGGCGTGAAGCTGTTCACGGTATCCCCGAAGGAATCGATCAGGTACCATCCACATTCATTGGCCCATGCCCCATTCGCTAGGAAGCGCACGCGAAGCGTATCCCCGTCGCACACATTGATGGTGAAGCTCGCTGCAAAGCCTGCGTTGAAGGTGAAGTTGGTAATACTAGCCCCGGTGGTGATTTCGAGGTTGTGTAAAACGGTCCCTGCTCCATTGCCGGTCCATCCATCCCCGAAGGTATCCACCAAATCCAACGTGTATTGACAGCCGTTTTGGCAGCTAAAGGTCGTCTGCGAGTAGGGACCCAATTTGGGCGATACCTGACCAATGCCACATGAATCAAAGACATAGACATCATAAGCCGTGCTCGTGAGCAACCCAGGGATAATGAAGGGGCTACTTGCAGCGGCCACCAACGTTCCAGAACCTGGCGTGAACCCAGAAGGACCGTATTCAATCATGGTGATACCGCCACCGCCGGCCGTAAAGGTTACTTCCAGGCTCGTATTGCTAAACGGTTGCACACTGATATTGGACGGAGGCAAACAGGGCAATGGATTGTTGATGGTCAAATCGTCAATCGAAATGTCCCCAGACGCTTGGTTACCACCGCCGGGCTTCGTGGAAGTGAAGCGCAGCTGAATGGTATCGCCCGCATAGGCCGAAATATTGGCCTTTACTTCCTGCCAGCTGTTTCCTTGGGTGCCTTGTGCCGTACTGATATTGGTCCACGCACCGCCATTGGCCGAAATCTCTACGTTCAGCGTACCAATTTGGGTACCGAACATGTGGCGCCAGAAAATGACCTCCGGATTGCTCAAGGTGTCCAAGAAGATCAGAGGCGTCGTCAACGTGGCAGAAGCCCCATTGAATGCGGAAGCTTCGACGTAGACATAGTTGCCACTACCGCTCGTATGATCGGCCGTGGGACCCGTGTTGTTGGTTGGCGTCGTGCCACTTCCGCCACCCCAATGGTAGGGTTGGTTGAACGGTGGGCCACCTGCCCCGGCAGCGGGGTTGCGCGTCCAACAGGGGTCAATGGTTGAGTTTTGGTTGAAGTTGCCAGTGCCTTCTCCAAAGGTGCCGTCAAAATTTTCAGCGTAGGGTGCTGTTATGACACCACAGGCTGTACTTCCACTGATGGGACCAACCCAGTTAGACGTAGAGGCTGATCCGCAAACATCGCGCACATAGAAGTCATAGGTGGTCGACGCATTCAGACCCGTTATTGTAAACGGATTGGTGGCCGCGGTAACCGTAGTACCAGCCCCTTGGGTGAAGCCCACCGCACCGTATTCGATTTCCCATGAAGTAGCTCCACCAGAAGTCCAAGACAAGGTGACCGAATTCGCTGTCGAAGCCGTAGCGCTCAAGGAACTAGGAACCGGACAAGCGACACACAACACCGAGCCACTATAATGCACACCAGTTGGAATCGCCGTGTTATCGTCATGCGCATAAGCCGTATCTCCATTGGAATCCACCAAATACCAGCCACATTCGTTGGCCCACTGCCCGTTTACGAAGAACTGCATGTACACAGTGTCCCCGTCGCACACAGGGATGACGGTCGTAGAGTCAAAACCCGTGGTAAAACTGTAGAACGTACTCATCGCCCCAACCGTCAACTGCAATTGGTGCTGGGACGTGCCAAAGTTGTTGCCCACCCATCCATCGCCGAATGAATCCGTCATGTGCAGCGTATAGGTACAGGAATTCGCGCAAGCAATCGGCGTTGCGGAAGCAGGTCCAACTAGGTTCGACAAATCATTGGCGGCACAAGAATCAAAGACGTAGAAGTCATAGGCGGTATTCGCTGTAAGGCCAGTGATGATCATCGGATTGGAGGTCGCCTGAACTACCGTTCCAGCACCTGGCGTAAAACCTGAAGTACCATATTCGATGAAGCTCGTTCCGCCCGATAGGCTCGACCAAGAAACTTGAACGGAAGTGCTACTCGCTACAATCGCAGTCAATGTCGTTGGGTCCGCACAAGGCTGTGCGTTGTCAATCACGATATCATCAATAGACATGTCTACCTGGTTCTGATTGCCCCAATTTCGGTAGGCAAACCAACGAATTTGGACGCTATCGCCCGTGTAAGCCGCTAGCGAAGCAGAAGCCTTATTCCAGGGGTCCGTCGCCGCGGTTTGCTGCGCACCGGTAGCGGTCCACAAATTGGTCCAAGCCCCCCCGTTCACACTGATTTCCACATCCATTTTTTGGATTTGGCCTCCAAACATGTGGTAGAAGAAGGTTAGTTCTGGATTGCTGAGGGTATCTAGATCAATGACCGGGGTGACCAGCCATGTGGCCGCTGTTCCGTTGGCGGTTTCCGTGTGCACATACTTGCCGCTTCCACTGGTATGATCCCCGATGGGACCCGTTCCTCCGGTAGGAGTTGCACCGGTTTCCGCCTTCCACCAAAATCCTGTCGTCGCGCTTCGATCCCAGCAGGGGTCGATATCTCCCGCTTGGAAATGCGTGGAGGTGACCCAGTTGGCGCCGTCGAAGTTTTCGGACCAAGGGGC
>JAHEGI010000021.1:255589-261784 GCA_024639785.1 Cryomorphaceae bacterium | reverse complement strand
GGGTCGCGGAACCAACACGAAGCGAGGGCGTCTCCGCCATTGTAGGTGCCTGTTCCAGCTGTCCAGCCGGTACCGTCAAAGTCTTCAGACCAAGGGGCCGCAACGGGGGAACATAGGGTGCTGATCAAAATGGGACCATACCAACCCGAAGTATCCCCTGCACCACAGATGTTGCGCACGTACATGGCGTAATCCGTTCCAACCGTTAGGCCAGAGAGCGTAGGCGTGGTGGACGAAACAACTGTTTTCGACATGGCAGCTGGCGTCTGGGCCGTGCCACCATATGCGAGTTGCCAGCTCGTACCAGCGCCCGTGGTGATGTTTAAATCCACCGAGGTAAAGCCGGTATTCGTCGACGATAAACCCGTCGGTTGCGGACAGGTGGGTCCGTTTTGGAAGTGGATATCGTCCAAGGCCATGTCGCCCGTAGCGCCAAAGGAGCGGACGGCGCGGAAGCGAATTCGGATCGTATCGTTGGCCAAATTGGTCAAGGGCACATTCACCGAATCCCACGCGGCTGCGGAAGACGTTTGGGTCGCGCCAGATTGGCTCCACAAATTGTACTGCCAGCCGTTGGTAGGCGTCCAGACGTCCAGAGCCACCGTGCCCGTATACTGCCCAAACATATGCTTCCAGAACGTCACCGACGGATTCGTCAGGCCGCTGATGTCCATTAAGGGGGAAATTATGTCCGCCTCGTCCTGGTAAGCGCCCGCACTTGCCTCCGTGTAGATGTACTTCGCGGATGCCGATGATGTGCCGACCGTATGATCCGCATTGGGCCCCGTATTGGTCGTAGGCGTCGGGCCCGCTTTGGTACCCCAAGCGTAGGGCTGTCCGCCGCCGTTACCGGTCGGTGCGCCAGGATCGCGCGTCCAGCAGGCGTCGATGCTATTACCCACATTGTTCGTGCCCGCTCCTGTAGTCCAAGCCGTTCCGCTAAACGGTTCCAAATAAGGTGCCACCACAGGCGAACACAGCGTGGTAATCGTGATCGGCCCCAGCCACATGGAGCTGTTGCCCGTTCCGCAGGAATCGCGAACGTAGACATCGTAGCTGGTAGAGGCCGTTAGACCGGTGATTTTTTTGGTGCTTGAGGCCGAATTCACTAAGGTGCCCGCGGCGGCCGGATTGAATCCTACGGCACCGTATTTCAGCTGCCAATTGCTTGCACCGCCCGTTGTCCAGGAGAACTGGGCCGAATTGGACATCACCCAGTTGTTTTGAAAGCCTGTGGGCGGAAAACACGTGGGAAGTGGACCGTGATTTA
Source organism: Cryomorphaceae bacterium (assembly GCA_024639785.1). Classification (GTDB taxonomy): domain Bacteria; phylum Bacteroidota; class Bacteroidia; order Flavobacteriales; family Schleiferiaceae; genus TMED14. Next base: position 260,514 of record JAHEGI010000021.1, on the reverse strand, counting down.
CCGTGACCACCCAGGTACCATGCACCACTTTGTTGACGTTCGTGTCACATCCCGCTGGCCCACCCCAGGTGCGGAATGCGTCAAGCCGGAATACCAACGTACCTGTGGTGGTTGCTCCGTTGGCGATAGTCAAGCCGCTACGGCTATAGGCCTGCAAGCCAGATTGGTTACCGATTCCTTGAGCAATACTTGCCTCCAAATTGCCCGTTGAGGTACACGTGAGGTAGGAGAATTGTTCGCTTTTCCACCCTTGGTTGGCTGCGAGCATGTCATATTGCACATCCACGCTGTATACCCAACGATTCGCCGGGATTTGGACCACCAAACTGTCGGGGCAAGTGGAAACCGACGCCGTCGTGGGATTTGGCCCTGGGATGCGGATTGTCGGAATCGAAGGGCCCGTAGCCGTATCGGAAGTGCTCAGAATTTGGGCTTGGAGTGAGCCAAAAGAGGCGATCAAACCTAGAAATAAGGGTAAAATGCGACGCATGGTGATTTTATACGATTTGAAGCAGTTAAAATACGCCCAGATCAACTGAGTTAGCATGGCAAACGAGGCAAGATTGGCTGGGCGAAAACTACCTTTGATCCATGGCCTCTGATCTCTCCTTTCCAAGCGCGACGGATATTGATCGATTTTATCGCGAAAACACTGGCATTGAAGTGTTTCGACTGAGATTGAAACGTCCAAAAGTAGCGCATCAAGATGTCCTCATTGACCAAGTCGAAGTACGTCGAGAAATGAGTGAACGATTCGGACCATTGATTGAAGTTCCCGGATATATCTTCCCGAGTAAAACCCGATTAGCTCAGGCCAGTTCATGTCAAACCGCCGGGTGGAAGGCGAAGAAACTATGCCACTATCTGGATTCCACACCGATTATTTGGGATGTTACTGGGGGAAGTGGCATCGATACGTGGGGATTTGAGCAGCATGGAGCGATAGTCCATGTGACGGAAGTCGACGCCGCCCTGGTGGATTTGCACCGTCACAACGGTCAGCTATTAAACAGCGAACGCGCGGTGCATTTTCAACCGGCAGAAACCTTTGAGGTGACGCGTCCATTCTCAGCTATCTATGCCGATCCATCTAGAATTGACCCCCAGGGTGAACGGGTCTACCACCCTTCCGAAAGCGCTCCGAACCCCCTCAGTGAATTGCCCACCTGGTTTCGTGCGGCGCCCTGGGTCATGATCAAACTTTCCCCCATGGTAGATCCCGAGGAAGCCCTTCGGTGTTTTCCTTCCTGCCGATTTCTATGGACCCTTAGCGTCAAGCGGGAGGTTAAGGAGGTGCTCCTGCTTTGCCACCAAGAAATCCAAGCAACCCTTCCAGAGCGCTGGGCCGTGGACATCGACCTCCAAGGAGTCGAGCGGTTCGCATGGAAAATTGAAGCGGATCGCCCAGCCCCGAGTTTATCGGCTCCCAAGACCTTCCTCTATGACGCCGATGCCGCCTTGGTGGCCGCCCGCGGCATTCCTACCATTGCCAGCCATTTTAACCTAGCGCAATTGCACCCTGAATCTCGTTTGTTGACGAGCGATCAGTTTTTTAGTGATTTTCCTGGCCGAATCTTTGAACTTGAAAGCATTCATGCTCCATTCGAGAATGCCTGGCCTGAGGGAGCTTCTGTGGTGGTTCGCGGATTTCCTGAAAAAGCAGAAATGATTCGAAAACGCATGCGTCTAAAGGAAAATGCGGAACACTATTTGCTTGCTACGTGTTGGTTAGATGGGCAGCGAGGATTCCTGCGTGCCCGCCGCAAAAGCGCGTAGATTTAGATGATGAAAAATTGGATGGGATATTTCATGTTGTTTTGGGCCTTCTCGGTCCAAGCGCAACCGCTATTTATCCCTAACCAAGGCCAATGGTCCGAACCTTTTCTCGCCAAAACGCCCCTCAGCTATGGCGCCGTTTTTTGGGAAGCCACCGGCTACCGAATGCTGCTGCTCAACGAACGGGTTATGCCCGAGCACGGCCACAGCGACGAAGCGGATCACGCGCCTAACCTCCATCCAGACGGTCCGGATGCCTTTGGCCTCCTCTGCTCCTATGTGGGTGCCTCAGCGAATTCGCCCTTTGAAGGTATGGAGCCTACAGGCAGTCCTCGCAACTACCTCATAGGAAACGACCCCGCTAAATGGGCCACCAATGTGCCTGAATACCAAGGATTTAAACGTCCCATGCTCTACCCTTCTATCGACCAATTTTGGGTCGAAAAAGACGGTGAACTCTACAACGCGTGGTACGTTCGGCCTGGTGGAGACCCAGCGGTCATACAAATCGCCTACGAAGGCGTGGAACCGCGATTGGACGCAGAAGGACAACTGGTTCTCGAAACCCCCTTGGGTACCATCACGGAAACCGCGCCCTATGCTTACATCTTGGAAACCAGGAAACCGGTACGCTGTGAATACACCTTGGAAAATGGCCGCGTGGGATTCAAAGTAGGCTACTACGCCAAAGGAAAAACGCTAGTCATCGATCCGACCTTGGTCTTTTCCTCTTTCAGTGGATCCATTGCGGATAACTGGGGCTACACTGCGACGTACGACGCCCAGGGCAATCTCTACGGTGGAGGCATCGTCTTTGACGCGGGCTATCCGACCACAGCGGGAGCGATTGATCCCACCTATAACGACGTGACGTCTGCAGGGTATGTTAGGATGGATGTAGGACTGACAAAATTTAATGCAAATGGTTCGGCCCGACTCTATTCCACCTATATCGGGGGCAGCGCTCCTGACCAGCCGCACTCCATGATGGTGAACAACGCCGGAGAACTCGTGATGCTAGGCACCACCGGATCGGACGATTTCCCCATGCCGAACAGCGGACTGATCACCCAGTTTCAAGGCGGTCCCGCGTATGGGCCTTCGCAAGGGTCTCCCACGTCCTTTAATTACGACGACGGCGTGGATATTTTCCTCCTGAAACTCAACCCAACGGGAACCGCCATCACCGCGAATACCTACTACGGCTCAAGTACCGCAAATGAAGGCTTGAATATTGGCTTGGCGAAGAACTACGGCGACCAAGCGCGGGGCGAAGTGATCGTCGACGACAACGACCACATCTACATGGCAACCACGGCCCCAGCAGGTACAGACCCCTCCCAAGCCGTTGTCGCCTCGTTCACCTCGAACCTCCAAACCCAACGCTGGGCTACGGCGGTCGGAGGCACCGGCAAAGAAGCCGGTCTGGGCGTGAAAGTCGCGGGCAATGGAGATGTCTACCTCACAGGCGGCACAACGTCCAACGACATGCCCAGCACTTCAGGCGCTAAATACTCCACCTACTACGGCGGGACGGATGGATTTATTGCACGCCTAAATCCCAATGGCGTACTACAGCGCGTGACCTATCTAGGCACGGGAAGCATGGACATGAGTTTCTTCATCGACATTGACAAATACGGTGCGGTATACGCCTATGGTCAAACGCTGGGACTCTGGCCTACCACCGCGGGTACGTGGTCGACGACTTCGGGTGGTCAGTTTGTGGTGAAGTTGAATGCAGACCTCTCCCAGTTGATTTTCTCGAGCAAGTTTGGTTCCGCCAACAACTTTGTCAACCTGGTCCCCACGGCCTTCAATGTCGACGAATGCCTCAATATCCTCCTCTCCGGATGGGGCGGCGCAGTAAATGGAGGCAATCTAGGCGGCAACACCAACAACTTGCCGGTAACCACGGATGCGGTCCAACAGAGTACGGACGGAAGTGATTTCTACTTCCTCGTCCTCAAGCAGAACGCCAATTCTGTGCTCTACGCGACGTTCTTTGGGGGCTCTGCAGCCGAACACGTGGACGGAGGCACCTCCCGCTTTGCGCCGGATGGAACAATCTATCAGGCAGTTTGTGCGGCTTGTAACAACGGGTCGTTCCCGACGACTTCTGGGGTCATCTCTCCCACCCGCATGAGCAACAACTGCAACCTCGGCGTTATCAAGATTGACTTCGAAACCTCAGTCACCGCGGACGCATCAATCGACTACGACGCGAACGTGGATACGCTCTGTGACAACCTTCGGGTTAAATTCACCAACAACTCTAAGAATGCCAATCAGTTCTTTTGGAACTTCGGCAACGGCCAAACCTCAACTGCCAAGGAGCCTACCGTCATTTTTACGAAGGGCGTTTGGGACATTAAACTCATCGCCATCGATACGGTGTGCGACATCATGGACAGTACTACTATCCAGATCACCCACAACCAAGGCATCTTCCCGGAGGCGCAGTTCAGCACCGAATACTTCTCCTGCGACCGCCTTTTTGAAGTGAATGTCTTCAACGAAAGCATTGACAGCGAAATCCATGAATGGCGCTTTGGCAACAGTAGCCTGCTTTTTGGCGACACTTTATCCTACAACTTCTCCTCGCCTGGTCCGCATACCATTCGTCTCGTGGCCTACGACACCACCTGTGGCACTTCGGACACCACCTACCAGGTGGTTCAATTTGATCCCGACTGGCCCGGCCCCGAGGTCAACGTGGCCCCCGACTCCTGCAAGGATGGGCGGGTTCGCGTGAATGTCACCTATGGCGCCGATACTGTGGGCTACATCTACCAATGGACCTTCCATAACGGGATTCAGGACACAGGGAAGGTAGCCACGTATAGACTCCCAGCGACCGGGGTCTACAATGTGCATTTGGACCTCATCGATACGATTTGCAATGCGGTCTATGGCTATGATTTTAGTTCTGCCGTGACCAGAATGGACCAGCGCCTTTGGATTCCGAACGCCTTCACACCAAATGGAGATGGACGAAATGAACTCCTACGTATAGCTGGAAATGATTGTTTTCCAGGCGACCACTTTGTGATCCTAAATTCATTCGGAAATGTGATGTTCGAAACGGACGAGCCCTTCAAAGAATTTTGGGACGGCAAATACGACGGCAAGCCTGTGCAGCAAGACAC
>JAHEGI010000021.1:230706-255489 GCA_024639785.1 Cryomorphaceae bacterium | reverse complement strand
TTGTGGAATAGCGCGAAAACGAAATGCGCGTCCCTCCAGGAGACCCAATGCCGTTCAACACATGCGAACCACCCACGGCGCCACTACTGCAGGCTGAACCGCCCGAACATTGCACCCCCTGAATATCCAATTGGAAGTTGAGCATACCCCCTTCGTGCAGGTCGGGGTGGTAAAAGTTGAGTACCGTGTACAAGCTCTTTTCGAGATCCCCCGACAAGCCGTTGAACTGAACGCCAGGAAAGGACTTTTGAAGCGCTGAGATGGCATGTGCCTTTACACTTTTCACAGCTAGGATATCGGCTTCCATTTCGTCGAAACAATGGTTAAAGGCCGCACCTAAACCGGCGATACCGATGACGTTTTCAGTCCCCGCGCGATGTCCCCGTTCTTGGGCGCCCCCTTGAATGAAGGGCTGAGTGCTGGTGCCTTGCCGGACGTAAGCAAAGCCTACTCCTTTTGGACCGTGAAACTTATGACCACTGCAGGCAGCAAAGTGCACCTTGATCGTTTTGAAGTCCAAGGGCAAATGCGCCATGGTTTGAACCGTGTCACTGTGCAAATAGCTCTGCGTCGCTTCGCACAAGGCAGACAATCCCTCCAAATCGCAAAGATTGCCGATTTCATTGTTGGCATGCATGAGGGAAACCATGCGCGCCTCACCGGCCGCCTGCTTGGCTTCGAGCTCAGCTTTTAGCCAGTCCATGTCATGCGTTCCTTCGGCATTGTGAGGAATGTAATGCACCGCGACGTCGTGGTTTTTTTCGATGTATTCCGCAAAGTGCGTCACCGCGTGGTGCTCGATAGCAGAGGTATATAAATGCTTAATGGAAAAATCCCGGATGCCTGTGAGCAAGGCCCAGTTATCGGCCTCCGTGCCACCCGAGGTGAATACAATCTCTGCGGGGAGACAATTCAATCGTTGGGCAATGCCCTTGCGCACTGTTTCTACAATGGCTTTAGCCTTCCGGCCTTCTCCATGGGTGGAGCTGGGATTTCCAAATACTTCCATCGCTTCCACCATGGCCGCTTTGGCTTCTGGGGACAAGGGAGTCGTGGCGGCGTTGTCGAAATAGATAGACATATGGCTTTCGGCTAGTACTTGGGTAAAGGTAGAACCTATCGCTTCGGGGAACAATGATTAGCTAAACGCTTCCAATTTCTTCCCAAATTGCGCAGCCAAGTCATCCGCTTCAGCTTGGGTCGGTGCTTCCGTGTAGATGCGCACAATGGGTTCTGTATTGGACTTCCGCAAATGCACCCAGGTGGATTCGAAGTCAATTTTGACTCCATCTATGGTGCTTGGCTGATGTCCGGCGTACTCCGATGCAATCGATGCCAACAAGCCATCCACATCCATACTGGCGGTGAGGGTAGCTTTTTCTTTGGCCATGAAATAGTCTGGGTAGCTGGCGCGTAGCTCGGAGCAGCGTCCCCCATGTTGAGCCAAAAGACTCAAAAACAAGGCGATACCCACCAGGGAATCCCGCCCATAATGCGAGTCAGGAAATATAATTCCACCATTGCCTTCTCCCCCAATGACCGCGTCCTTGGCCTTCATTTCATTCACGACATGAACCTCCCCCACCGCGCTGGCTGAGTAGGTTGAACCATGACGTGCGGCAATATCGCGGAGGGCGCGTGAAGAAGATAGATTGCTCACACAATGACCGGGCCGTTTTGCCAGGAGATAATCTGCTACGGCCACGAGGGTATACTCTTCGCCGAATAGGTCCCCGTTTTCACTTACGAGCACGAGACGATCCACATCGGGGTCTACCACGACACCTAGGTCGCATTTCTTTTCGGGCACCAAGGCACAGATCGCATCCAAATGCTTGCGCAAAGGCTCGGGGTTGTGCGGGAACTGACCGTTTGGCTCACAGTAGAGCAGCTCTTGCTTTTGGACCCCTAGAGCGGTCAATAAAGCGGGAACGGCAATACCTCCCGTAGAATTCACGGCGTCCACGGCCACGCGAAAATTGGCTTTGCGGATGGCTTCCACATCGACGTCCTCGAGGGCCAACACGCTTTCAATGTGTCGTTCAATGGCATCGTGGACGGGAATGACTTCACCCATTTCATGGACGGGAGCGTATTCAAAAGCCCCTTCTTGGACTCGTGCCAAAATTTTGGCACCATCTGAGGCCGAAAGGAATTCTCCTCGGGCGTTCAGCAATTTCAACGCATTCCATTCAACAGGATTGTGGGAGGCCGTCAAAATGATCCCCCCATCACAACCTTCCCAGGGCACCATAACCTCAACAGTGGGCGTTGTAGACAAGCCGAGATCTAACACATCGATCCCCATAGAGACTAAGGTGGAAACGACGAGGTGTTGAATTGCCGGTCCGGAAGGCCGCGCATCGCGACCAACAGCCACCTTCAAGCGGTGGCTTCCGGGCGCCTCGGATTGAAGCCAGGCCCCATATGCGCTCGCAAAAGCAACCGCGTCTTGAGGGGTTAAATTTTCACCAGCAATACCGCCGATGGTGCCTCGGATACCCGAAACGGAAGTGATGAGTGGCATATGGCCTTGTTTTTGCGTTGCTTTGCACAAAATTAGGCGGGAATTGCTTGCCAGCCCGGAATGTTTAAAAAGCGGTGGAAAACGCTTGAAACTGACCCGGGAATTCCTTCCTTACAAACCGTAGCTTCAACCTACCAAGTAGCTCATGCGCGAAGACGACTCTGAATCACTCATCCAACGGTTCGAAGAACAAATCCGACTCAATCAGTCGGGTTTCTTTGACGTGGACGAATTAGAGGAAATTGCCGACTATTATTTAGAGACCGGTCAGCTACAGCGCGCCCTCTTGGCGATTGACCAAGGAACCGAGTTACACCCCTACGCCACCACATTTGCCGTCAAGCGCGCCCGCTATTACGTGGCTTCGCATCAACTCGATTTGGCCAAGGAGGCCATTCAAGAAGCCGAGGGCCTCTCACCGAACCATCCGGACCTCGAATGGGTTCGCGGTCAATGGCTCATGCGCTTGGGCAAGAATAATGAGGCGATTCAATCGCTTCGAAAAGCCTTGCAAAATGCGGATGACCCCTTCCCTATTCAGGGTCATTTGGCCAGCTTATATACCGCCATGGGACAGTTCCACCATGCGGTCAAAGTGCTTAAGGCCATGATTCGCGAGGAACCCAAGGATGACCACCTCCTCTATATGTTGGCGGCCAACTTTGACATGGCGGGCCAAGACGACAAGGCCATCGAATGGTTCAAGGTCTATTTGGATCAATACCCCTTCAGTGAGACGGGATGGTACCACCTGGGAGCGGCCTATTTCCGTCTAGACGACTGGGACAAGGCGCTCGATGCCATGGACTATGCCTTGATCATTGATGAAAACTTTACCGCGGCACATTTTGATCGCGGCCGAATCTTGGAGGAGCAGGAATCGTATGCGGAGGCGCTCAAGGCATTTGAAGCCGCCATTGACAGCGATGAACCGAATGGCTACACCTTCTATCGCATGGGAGTGTGCTATCAGGCGCTTGGAAACGAGTCGGAGGCCATTGAGTCGCTCAAGTTGGCGACCAAAATGGATGAAGATTTGGACGAGGCCTGGATTGAGCTCGCCGTGCTTTACGGAGAGGCAGGTCGTCTATTTGAAGGTATTCAACACGCCAAAAAGGCGCTTTCCCTCGATCCAGACAATCCCGATTATTACCTGGTCGCCTACGACTTGTACATGCAGTTGGGTTTGCTCCTCGAAGCGGACAAGATGCTCAAGATGGTCTTGAAAAGCTTGCGCATTGAGGAGCCTGCCGGTTTACTCGAATACGCCAAGAGCCTCTTGGAGATGAATCAAATTGACGCAGCGCATTCCGTCCTCCGGATGGGCTTGGAGCGCTATCCAGATTCGCCCGAAATGTGGGCCATTTACAGTGGCTTCCTTTATGCCATTCAAGAAATGACCCTTGCTCAGAATCACCTCAAAGAGGGTCTTTTGCGCTACGGCAGCTCATTTAGCGAGCATCTCTATGCGCATTATCCCAAATTAGCCGAGGATCCTGAAGTCAGCGGCGAAATCACCAAGCACTTACCCCAAGCATGAAGTTTTTTTGGATTCTATTGAAAGGCCTCGGCATGGGGGCAGCGGATGTCGTACCCGGCGTTTCGGGTGGAACAGTTGCCTACATCACGGGCATCTATCAGCGATTACTCGATGCTATTTCGGCCATCGGTGGAAAAGCTTGGAGCGCCTTCCGACAGGATGGGATTACGGGCCTTTGGAAGGCGGTGGACGGCACCTTCCTCCTCGCCTTGGGAAGCGGCATAGCCATCAGCATCCTGAGTCTTTCCAAAGCGGTCCTTTGGGGACTGGACCACTATCCGCCGATCATTTGGGGATTTTTCTTTGGCCTCATCGTGGGTTCCCTTCCGCTCATACTCAAAGATGTTCCCAAGGTTACCTGGGTCAAGGCCTTTCCGCTCTTGCTTTTCGGTGTGGTCATTGGGTTTGTCTTATCCATCCTTTCGCCTACGGAAGCTGAAATGACCCTTCCCTACATTTTTCTTTCTGGGGCCTTGGCGATTTGCGCCATGATTCTTCCGGGCATCAGCGGCAGTTTCATCCTAGTGCTCCTGGGCGCCTATGAGGGAATTCTCGAGGGATTGCATGCGCGCGATTGGGCATTAATCGTCACTTTCATGGCAGGTGCAGGCACTGGGCTGCTCACCTTTGCGCGCTTCCTCCGCTGGCTATTTGGCAAATTTCCCCACGGCATGGTGCTCACCATGGCGGGCTTCATCATCGGATCCTTGGTCAAGATTTGGCCTTTTCAAGCGGAATACACCTCGAATATTTCGAGCCTGTGGATCCTTAGCGCCATGGTCGCTGGGTGGTTGTTGGTCTACGGACTGAATCGTCTCGCCAAATCCCTAAATGCGGATTAATGCACTTCGCCGTCATCGGTTCACCTATTGGACATTCTAAGTCTCCTGAGCTCTTTGAGGAATTCTGGACTCATCATCCGTGGTCTTCCCAATTGACCTATCGCCGAATGGAGGTCATGCCAAATGACATAGCGGAATTCTTGGCAGAGACCGACCTAGCTGGCTTTAATGTAACTCTACCGCTAAAAGAGGCTATTGTGCCATGGATGAGCACGTTGAGTCCCGCGGCCAAGGCCATGGGCGCGGTGAATACCGTCGTCCGCAAGGACAGCGGTTGGGAAGGACACAACACCGATGCCGAAGGATTTTGGGAAATGCTCGCTGGGCGAACGGATCTGGATGCTTTGCGTCGACAGCCCTGCCTGGTGCTGGGAAATGGGGGTGCCGCACGAGCGGTTGTCTATGCGCTGGCTGAACAGGGATTTACCGGCCATATCGCATGTCGAACCCCGCGTGGTGGATTTCCCTGGCCCGAGATTTCATACGATACCCTCACACCGGAGCCCACCGGGCTGGTGGTCCAGTGCACCTCTTTGGGAATGCATCCAAGCGCTGAACTATGCCCTCCTCTTCCGCCTTGGTCCTCTGGCCAAGTCGCATTAGCGGTGGATTTGGTCTACAATCCTAAGCATACGCTTTTCTTGCAGCGCTTGGAAGAACTGGGGACCGAAACCCTTTCTGGAGAGGCCATGTTGCGCCACCAGGCAAAAAAAGCTTGGAGGTATTGGGCAGAAGTGCTCAATATTCCCCACATTTGAGGTTCCATTCATTCAAACCTCCAGCCATGGCTGAGAAAGACTTACTTCCCCACGAAGGGAATACGCAAGAAGAGGCAGCCAACGAGGCTGTACAGAGCGCTCCAGAAGCGACCCAAACGCCTGATACTAAGGTGGAAGACGCTGTGCCCAGTCCTGAGGACGTCGTGGAAACAGCCCCTGAACCCACGCCCGAATCGGGTCCAGAAGTCGCTGACGTTGCACCCGAAACGGAGGCAGATCTCGAAACGGAAACGAGCCCAGTAGCGTCCGAAGAAGTCGGTGAATCGCCCGAAACGGCTTCGGATGACGAATCAGACGATGCCAACGAGGACGAAAAGGAGGAACACGAAGACCATACTGCGGATTACGGCGAGAAAGAAACGACGGAACTTCTGGAAGAAGCCAAGCGCATCCTCCAGGAAGTAAGTATTGAGCAGGCACGCGTCCCCATGTTGGCTATCAAGGATGTCTTGATGCCTCGTTGGGAAGATGAGCGGAATGCCGCTTTGGAACGCTTTGTGGAAGAAGGCGGCAACGCGATTGATTTCCATTATGAGCAGCCTACGCGGGAGGCGTTCTATCAAACCTTTAATGAGTTTAAAAAGCGCCGCTCAGCCTGGAAAGCGGAGCAGGCGAACCAAATGTCCGTCAACCTGGACTTGAAAAAGGCCTTGCTCGATGAGATTAAAAAGCTCGCGGAGAGCGATGATTTGCCGACTGGCCAGACCTACAATGAATTCAAGCGCATCAATGATCGCTGGAAGAACGTGGGCCACGTCCCTAATGACGAAGCTCGCGATCTATATGCATCGTATCGATTCTTTGTGGATCGCTTCTATGACAACCTGCGCCTAAGCCAGGACCTTCGCGACCTGGACTACAAGCATAACAAGGAAATCAAGGAAGGCTTGATTGCTGAAATCAAGAGCATCTCGGACAAAGATTGGTCTGCCGCTATCGGCAAGGAACTTCAGCGATTGCATGCGGCCTGGAAAGAGGTGGGACCGGTGGCTTTAGAGGACAAGGATCAGCTTTGGGACCAGTTCCGCGAAGCAAGCAACGTCCTCCACGAAAAGCGCCGCGCCAAGCAAGAAGTGGCCAAAGCCGCGAATGATGAGCGTCTGCAGCAGAAAGAGGCCTTAGTAGCTGAGTTGGAAGCCCTGGCGGCCGAAGGTGCCGGCGAGCATGGCAACTGGCAGAAGATGACGCAAAAAGCGAAGGATCTTCGCGAAGCGATGGCCAAAGTAGGGCGAACCTTCGGTGGCAGTAGTGATGCGTTGTGGGATCGTTTCAAAAAGGCGGAAAAGGCCTTCTTCAAGGAGCGCAACAACTTCTACAAGTCGCGTAAAAACACGATCAAAGAAGCGTTAGAAGCCAAGTATGCCTTGGTAGAGCAAGCCGAAGCCATGGCGACACGCACCGACTGGGCAGAGGCCTCCAAGGACCTGAAGCGTTTGCAAGCGGAATGGAAGAAGACCGGCTTTGTTCCTCGAAAGGATTCCGACAAGGCTTGGAACAAGTTCCGCGCGGCATGCAACACCTTCTTTGACGCGATGCGCAACGAACAGGGAGATCAACGCGCCTTGCAAAAAGCAGATCGTCAGAAGCACGAGAAATCGATGAACTCTCGCCAAACGGTCGAAGTCGCTCGGAAAGAATTGGCTCAACTCGAGAACAATATGGGCTTCTTCACCTACGCGGATCCCAAGAGTCCTATTGTGCAGGATGCGATGAAAAAGGTCGAAGCAGCCCGTAAAAATTTGGAGAAAGCCGAAGCCGCGCATGATGCCTTGCGTCGCGCTCAGCGGGAAGAAGCCAAAAAGGCTGAAGCCGCCGCTGCACAAGCCGAGGCGGCCGCTGAGGAAGGCAACGACCCATCCGAAGCATAAGCAAAGTAGCCTAGGCGATGGATTTCAGGTTGGAGAGCCCCTTTAAGCCTACGGGCGATCAGCCTGCCGCCATTGAAGCCCTCGCCCGTGGTGTTCTTGAAGGAGAGCGCCAACAGGCCTTATTAGGTGTTACCGGTTCCGGTAAGACGTTTACCATGGCCAACGTGGTGGAGCGCATCCAGCGCCCTACCCTAGTCTTGAGTCACAATAAGACCTTAGCAGCCCAGCTCTACCAGGAGTTCAAGAGCTTCTTCCCCGACAACGCGGTCGAGTACTTCGTGTCCTACTACGATTACTACCAGCCGGAGGCCTATATCCCGACGACGGGCACGTACATTGAAAAGGACCTCCAGATCAATGAGGAGATCGAAAAGCTGCGCCTGAGCACCACCTCTTCCCTACTGAGTGGCCGGCGGGATGTCTTGGTGGTGGCATCGGTTTCCTGCCTCTATGGCATGGGCAATCCCGAAGCGTTTAACAGCCAAGTGGTCCAAATCAAGGCCGGACAGCGCATTGCTCGTCAAAAGCTCTTACATCAGCTCGTTCAGGCCCTCTATGCCCGCACGACGGGAGAGTTCAAGCGCGGCAACTTCCGTGTCAAAGGGGATACGGTCGATCTCTTCCCTGCCTATGGGGACTTGTTCTACCGGATTAGTTATTGGGATGATGAGATTGAGCGCATCGAAGTCTGGGACCCGGTGGCTATGGAGCGCCAAGGCACTCTGCAGGAGCTCCGTGTTTTTCCTGCGAATCTATTTGTCACCACACCGGATCAGTTGAACCGGGCCATCAAGCATATTGAGTTAGATCTCGGCGAGCAGGTGCAGCATTTTTATGCTACCGATCGCCCGCTGGAGGGCAAGCGCCTGCAAGAACGAACCACGTTTGATCTGGAAATGATTCGCGAGCTCGGCTATTGCTCGGGCATCGAAAACTATTCCCGCTACCTAGATGGCCGAGAGCCGGGCACTCGCCCCTTCTGCCTCTTGGACTATTTCCCCGAAGATTTCCTCTTGGTGGTTGACGAGAGCCACGTAACCTTGCCCCAGGTGCGCGCCATGTATGGCGGGGATCGCTCGCGCAAGGAGAACTTGGTCGAGTTTGGTTTCCGCCTGCCCGCGGCTTTGGACAACCGCCCCTTAAAGTTTGAAGAGTTTGAAGCCCTTCAGAACCAAGTTGTCTACGTCTCTGCGACCCCGGCAGATTATGAGCTGGAGCGGTCCGAAGGCATTGTAGTAGAACAGCTGATTCGCCCCACCGGGCTGCTGGATCCTATCATTGAATTGCGCCCGATTGAGAATCAAGTGGACGATTTGATGGAAGAAGTTCAGCTCCGGGCGGAAAAGGATGAGCGCGTACTTGTGACGACCCTCACCAAACGCATGGCGGAGGAGCTCACGAAGTATTTTACCCGTTTTGGCATCCGCTGCCGGTATATTCACTCGGATGTGGAGACCTTAGACCGAATCCAAATCATGGACGACCTGCGTGCGGGCCTCTTTGACGTGTTGATTGGGGTAAATCTCCTGCGCGAGGGCTTGGACTTTCCCGAAGTTAGTCTGGTCGCCATCATGGACGCGGACAAGGAAGGCTTTTTACGGTCTGAACGCTCCTTGGTCCAAACCATCGGCCGCGCCGCCCGAAACGTGAATGGCAAGGCCATTTTCTACGCGGATAAGATTACCAACAGTATGGCCAAAACCATGTCCGAAACGGAACGCCGTCGCGGGGTGCAACACGCGTACAACGAAGCGCATGGCATCACGCCTCAGGCGATTGTGAAGAAACGTTCGGATGCCTTTGCTAACCGCCATGAGGAGTCCGCACGTCAAGACACGCAACGGCAGTTACTCAAAGAGGCAAAACTCAGTCTCCTCACCCCGGAACAGCGGGAGGATCGGATCAAAGAAACCCGCAAAGCCATGGAGGCCGCCGCGAAAGATCTGGACTTCATCAAGGCCGCTCAGCTGCGCGATTTGTTGGTGGAGTTGAAGGGGTGAAACCTTCTGATCCGTAGACCTCGCAAGCCCCTCACCCATTCCGCACCTTCGTCACCAAGATGATGGTGGCGAGCACAAGGGTAATGGCATTCGCAGCCGTCATGGGTACATCCCCAATGATCAAGCCATAGGCAAGCCAGCAGGCAATGCCTGTGGTAAAGAGGATGTACATCCACAAGCTGATCGACGCGGTGTCACGCGTCTGAATCACCTTGACGGCTTGAGGTACAAAAGAAACCGTAGTAAGAATGGCGGCTGCCCAACCAACCCATTCCATGCTTAGCCGACTTTGACGAGTTCGACGTCGAAAATAAGCGTGGCGTTCGGCGGAATGACGCCTCCAGCACCTTGGGCACCGTAGCCCAAATGCGAAGGGATGACCAAACGCGCCTTGCCGCCTTCGTTCAAGAGCATAATGCCCTCGTCCCAGCCCGCAATCACGCGGCCTGCACCGATAGGAATCGCAATGGGCTCACCGCGTTGAACAGAACTGTCAAAGATGGAACCGTCGGTGAGCATGCCGGTGTAATGTACACTGACGTTTTGGCCTGCTTTAGGCTTTGGACCTTTGCCTTCCACGTCCATGCGGTAATGCAAACCCGATTCGGTAGCCGTCATGCCTTCAGTGAGCGATTTCAGGGCCTCGGCTTGAGCGGCTTTGGCTTCCTCCTCCTTCTTGCGAATCGACAGCATCCCAGCGTCAAATGCAGCCTGCGCATCAAACGCCTCGGCATCCGCGCCTACTGCAACAATTTCGAGCTTTTCCAAACGATCCCCCTGCTTCACTGCATCGACGACATCCTGGCCCTCGGTCACTTTGCCAAACACCGTGTGCTTGCCATCCAACCAACCGGTTTCGACATGCGTAATAAAGAATTGTGAACCATTCGTGCCAGGTCCCGCATTCGCCATGGACAGGACTCCTGGGCCATCGTGCTTGAGGGCGGGTACAATTTCATCAGGGAACTGATACCCAGGGCCTCCAGTACCTCGGCCTTCAGGGCAGCCACCTTGAATCATGAAGTCGGCAATCACGCGGTGGAAATCCAGTCCATCATAGTATGGCGTGCCTTCTGCTTTGGCCTTATTGGGCATGGTGCCCTGGGCTAAACCCACAAAGTTGCCCACCGTCATGGGTGTTTCGCGGTAATGAAGAGCCACCGTGATGAGTCCTTTGCTCGTATGAAAATTTGCGTATAAACCGTCTTGCATGAATTCTATCGTGTTGAAATTGAATTAGTTCGTCTTAATGTCTTCGACCCAAATATCAAATACTAGGGTGCTGCCGGGAGGAATGATATCCCCCGCGCCACGATCACCGTAGCCCAAGGCGGCCGGGATGATGAGCTTCACTTGAGCGCCCTTTTTCAGGCCGACCAATCCACGTTTCCATCCTTCGATGACACGACCTTGAGGGCCTGCTACCACGGGGAATGGGCCATATGGCTCGCGCTGTGGCGTATAGTTTCCAAAGAGCATGGCCACTTCTTTCACCGAGCTATCAAAAGGCTTACCCGTTGACAAGTACCCTGCGTAGTGCACTAAGGCTTGATCGCCTTCGCGAATGCCCTCACCTTCACCTTCCGTGGTGACCAACAGCTTGAGGCCATCGCCAAGATCCGTGGCTTTTTGATTCCACTTGCTGAACAAAGGCTCGAAGATGTCGCTATTTACATAGCCGCCTTCTCCATCGATCCAGGTATACTGCGCAGCGCGAGATTGGCCAACTTTCGACGCCTCTTGCTGGGCCTTTAGCGCAGCGTCAGCGATCTCTTTCTTCTTCATCAAGAAGGTCGCTTGGGCATCAAATTTCTTTGCCTCCTTGCCGACGCGATAAATTTTGACCTTCATCGTGATCGCCTCATTGGGCATGTTGTTTTGGGGATTCGTTGCTACGCGGGCCATTTCGGCAATCTTATCACCACCCATGATGACATGGCCAAAAATCGAATGGCGATCATCCAGCCAAGGTGTGGCTACTTCGGTAATGAAAAACTGAGATCCATTCGTCGAAGGACCGCTGTTCGCCATCGATAAAATCCCTGGGCCATTGTGGCGTAAATCGGGATGAAACTCATCCGGAAAAGAATATCCAGGATCCCCTTCGCCGGTTCCTTTGGGGTCACCCCCTTGGCACATGAACTGGGGTATGACCCGGTGAAACGTCAAGCCATCATAAAAAGGCTCACCTCGTTTGATTTTAGTTTCAGGATGATTGCCCTCAGCTAGCGCTACAAAGTTGGCCACGGTCATTGGAGCTTTCTCCAACTCGAGTTGAACCAAAATGTCGCCTGCCGTAGTTTGGAACAGGGCGTACAGCCCGTCTTCTACTTTGGCATTTTCGCCATTGACTTTAATTCCTGGGGTAGCGCCACATGCGACGACTAGAAGGGCGCCAAGCGCCAGAGCTGCAAAACGTTTCATACGAATGAGGTTGTTTTATTGAAGAATGCGAAGGTAATACACTAAGGTGGTGAGCGGGGGGATATCTGCCAAATCTCCTGCCAACCCATGCGCCAAATGCGCCGGAATGATGCAGATGAGGCTATCTCCCACGTGCGACTGAATCAAGGCTTCTTGGAGCCCCCAAATGGCATCATTATCACGGAGCACACTAATGGACTGGTCTAACTGATCCGCATATACTTCTCCGTGCAAACCCGTAATTCGACTGCGCACCACCACGCGCTGTGCGGTGTCAATGAGTCCGGCGGTTTGATGCTTCTCTAATCGAGCGACAAACATGCCCGTACCCGTCGCTTCAAATCCCACGGTAAGGGAGTCTATAAAAGCTTGAATATCCGCACGCTCAGCTTCCAAAACCGCCCGGTTCTGTTCGATCATTCGCTCACGCATTTCATGGGCCGTTAGTGGGGCCGCCTGCTCGGGCTCACCTACAGGGCGTACACAGGACATCAGCGCGAGAACCCAAAGGCTCACTATAGACCAGTAGGACTTCATACTTTATCCTAAAAATTCATTCACCGTGCTGCGCAGACGCGCTAAGGTGCTTTCCATAGCCTCATCCGACTTTCCGCCCGCGGCATGGATATGTCCTCCGCCGTGCCAATGGCTGCGGGCGAATGCGTTCACATCCACTTCCCCTTTACTTCGGAAAGAGAGTTTAACGATGCCTGCGGCGGCATCTTCCCGCGCAAAAATGGCCATCCGTACCCCGGTAATACCCAAGCCTTGATTTACCAGACCTTCGGTATCGCCCGCCTCGTAGCCACATTCCTGAAGGTCCTTGGCCGTTAAGAAGAGTAAGGCCGCCTGCCCATTGGCCAAGAGCTCCATACTGGTTAAGCCCCGTCCCCAAAGCTTTACCCGACTCGGGGGATTGGATTCGAAAAGCCTTTCATGAATGACGTGCGACTCAGCTCCTGCTTCTACGAGTTTGGAAGCCGCCCGCAACGTATCCGCGCTAACCGAGGGAAAGCGGAACGAACCCGTATCCGTGATTAGACCCATCAACAATACATCCGCGGCGGCCGCATCCATAGGGCCTCCGTCGCTTTCGATAAAATCAAAAACCATTTCAGCCGTTGAGGACTTTGTGGTTTGGCTGTAACAATAGTCGTAGCCCCCATCAGGTTCTTGGTGATGATCCACCATCACTCGGAAGCCTTGAAAGTTTTCAACCCATGGCTGCATCTCATCTCCGACACGAGAGGCCGTGTTGTAGTCCAAGGAAAACAGACCTTCCGCTTCATCAAAGCAACGCTCTGCAACCCCTCGATCTTCGGAAAAAACATGGACAAATTCACTCGAATAGCCCGGGCTTTTTTGCAAGGGCAAGGAAGCTGTATTGGGAAATATGACCGACACACGATGTCCCTGAGCGCGGAGGTAATGCGCCAAACCAAGAGACGACCCAATGGCATCCCCATCGGGATTCCAATGCGTGGTAATCACCAGGCGATGGGATTTGGAAGCAAGTCGTTGGGATAAATCAGTTAAAGGCATAAGACGGTCTATGGGTGTAAATTTCGTAATTTCGCGGCCGAAAACGAGAAATAATATTATGAGCAACCGCACTTTTACCATGATCAAGCCTGACGCCGTAGCAAACGGACACATTGGCGCGATCCTCGACATGATTAACGCCGCTGGCTTCCGCATTGTTGCGATGAAGTTGACCCAATTGAGCCGCCACGACGCGGGTCAGTTCTACGCGGTGCACCAAGAACGCCCTTTCTTCGGCGAGTTGGTTGAGTATATGACCTCTGGCCCGATCGTCGCAGCCATTTTGGAGAAAGACAATGCAGTAGCGGATTTTCGCACCTTGATTGGCGCGACCAACCCAGCAGAAGCTGCTGAAGGAACGATCCGCAAGCGTTTTGCCACTTCCATTGCAGCCAATGCGGTTCACGGATCAGATTCGGACGAAAACGCCGCCATTGAGGGCGCTTTCCACTTCTCTGGCCGCGAGCAGTTCAACTACTAAGATTTTTTTTGCGGGCCCCGCCCGCTTTTTTTCCGGCTCATCCCATGGGGGTGAGCCGGTTTTTTTTGGGCCTTCTACGCCCGGCGCAAATTGAGGAATCGATGGATCTGGAGGAATTAGCGCAAAGCCAACTCTTCCAAGATAACCTGCCCATCCAGTGCCTCATTCAAGGCCAGCAAGAGCCGACTGCGCTGGAGACTCAGTTCATGTCGGAGCGAGTCTGAATGGCAATGCACATGGAGAATTCCTTGATGGAGACTGAATTTTTGGACCTTTTGAAAGGCCTCCTCGCCAAGGATTTGACGCCACGCATTTTGGACTAAAGCCAATTGATAGGCCGACTTATCCTTGAATGGACTGGTTAAATCGCCCAAGACCGCTTGGATGGATTGGAGATTAGGACGTGCCATCGATTATTGCTTAGGGCTTAAATCCAAAACTTTAGCCTCTTCATTCACCTCTTTGACCATCAGGGCCGTGCGTTCAGGATGGGTATCCGTAATGAAGATTTGGCCAAAATGATGCTCGTTGACTAGACGGATTAAACCCTCTACGCGCTGAGCATCCAACTTGTCAAAAATGTCATCCAACAATAAAATCGGCTTGATCCCGAGCGCCTCCTTGAGGGCATCAAAGACCGCCAGCTTCAAGGCTACCACATAGGATTTTTGCTGCCCCTGAGAACCCACCCGCTGCAATGGCTCTCCATGCAGGGTGAAGATGAGGTCTTCGCGATGCGGCCCCACGGAGGTGTATTGCAACACACGATCTTTCGCGAGTTTGTCTTGAAGTAAATGCTCCATCGAATGTTCCAAAAGCCCTGACTTAAAGGCAATTCCCACTTCCTCACGATCACCCGCCATCCAGTGGTAATAATGTTTGAGGCGGGGCTCAAAGGACTCGATGAAGGCCTTGCGTGCCGAGTGAATGACCGGCGCCCATTGACACAACTGGCTGTCATAGAGCTCCAACATGGAGGCATCAAAGGTTCGATTCGCGGCGAAGTATTTCAACAAGGCATTTCGCTGACTCAACGCCCGATTGTACTGGATGAGCGCATCGAGAAAAGCCTTATCGGACTGGGCTATGACGCCATCCATGAATTTTCGACGTGCTTCGCTGCCCTCGGTGATGAGATCGCGATCGGAAGGTGAAATCATGACCACAGGGAAGCGGCCCAAATGATCCGCCAACCGAGGGTACTCGGCATCATCCGCCTTGAATACTTTTTTTTCTGCGCGTTTGAGTCCACAGTAGACCGGAGTCTCCGTTTCTCCCACGCGCATGCGTCCTTCAGCCACAAAAAAGGGCGCTTCGAACTGAATGCAATGACTATCCGTGCTATGAAAATAACTACGCGTCATGCAGAGAACGTGCACCGCATCGAGGACGGTGGTCTTTCCCGCCCCGTTGGAACCCACGAGGGCATTGAGTTTGGGGCTGAATTGAAAGTCCGCTTGGCTATGGTTTTTAAAATGAACCAAACGGAGATCTTGAAGAATCACATCCTGCATGAGCCAAAAGTACCGCTGAACTATCCTTTTGGCTATCTTTGGCGGCCTATTTCACTCCATTTTATCCCGTCATGGCGAAGAAAAAAGAATTTGATCTGATTGAGAACCCCGAAGCAGCAGTCGAAGCGAGCCTCGGTAAAGTTGAAACCTTCATCAACGCAAACAAGCAACGCATCACCCAAGTGTTGGGCGGCGCGATAGCCATTTTCGCCTTGGTTTGGGCCTACAATCATTTTGTGGCCATGCCCGCGGAAGAAGAAGCGCAAATCGCTCTATATCCCGCTCAAAAGGCCTTCGCGGCAGACTCTTTGAACCTTGCCTTGAACGGCAACGCCAACCAATTGGGATTCTTGGACATCATCGACGAGCATGGCTCAACGAAGGCCGGAAATTTGGCTGAATACTATGCAGGACTCTGCTATTTAGGTCTTGGCCAACCAGAAGAGGCCATTGCCCATTTGGATGAATTCAGCGGTGCGGATGGCGTTTTATCTGCCGTTGCCCTTGCGGGTATTGGGGATGCCTTTGCTGACTTGAACCAGCCGGAGGATGCCCATGATTACTATGTCAAGGCGAGCAAAGAAGAAGCCAATGCGTTCTTGACCCCATTTTTCTTGAACAAAGCCGGTGTAACTGCCGAAATGACAGGCGATTACAAGTCCGCATTGAAGCACTATCAGCGCATCAAAGAAGACTTCCCCACCTCAAACGAGGCGGCCGAAGTAGATGCCTTGATTGCGTTTTGCGAGGCCAAGGTCAACAATAACTAAGATGGCTACCGCGCAACGCGGAACCATTTCCACGGAAGGAATTCCCAGCGCACGAGGCAAACGATTTGCCTTGGTCGTTTCTGAGTGGAATGCCCACATTACGGATGCACTCGCTCAAGGAGCACGAGACACACTCGAAAACCTAGGCGTTCAAGCCGCGGACATTGAAGACTTTTCGGTGCCTGGTAGCTTTGAACTGATTCACGGATGCAAAGTCGTGGCCTCGAGCCTTGAGTTCGATGCCGTCATTGCCATCGGCTCGGTGATTCGTGGCGAAACAGCCCACTTTGACTTTGTTTGCCAAGGGGTGACTCATGGGATCGCGGAATTAAATGTCCACGGAAAAACACCCGTGATCTTTTGTGTTCTTACCGATGACCACGAACAGCAGAGTCTCGATCGATGTGGCGGAAAACTAGGCAACAAAGGAGATGAGGCAGCGATTGCTGCGGTCAAAATGGCTCAATTTTGAGTCAATTGAGACAACGCCTTTTTCAAGGAAAATCTCATCTTTGTAGGCATGAATGTGGACCCACAAGCTAAATTAAACGCTGAAAAGTGGCTCTCTAGTCAAATTTCTGAAGAAGATAAAGCGGTCATCCGCCAATGGCTGGCAGAAGACCCCGCTGCCTTGAATGAGGCGTTCTACACGGATTTAGAGTTCGGTACCGGTGGCTTACGTGGCATTATGCGCCTAGGGTCTAACGGGATCAATAAATACACCTTAGGCTTGGCCACGCAAGGCCTAGCCAATGTGATCAAACGAGAAGTCCACGGACTCAAAAAGGTAGCGATTGCCTATGACTCTCGGAATCAAAGCGACACCCTCGCCAACGAGGTTGCCCAGGTTTTGGCAGCGAATGGAATTCACGTCTTCCTGTTTCCTGCGCTGAGACCTACCCCTCAACTCAGCTTCAGCGTGCGTCACTACGGCTGCCATGCGGGGATTGTTTTGACCGCTTCACACAACCCCAAAGAATACAACGGTTACAAAGTGTATTGGAAAGATGGCGGACAACTCGTCCCACCGCAAGACCAGGCCATTTTAAAAGCCGTCCGCGCAGTCAACCTAGATGATATTCAATGGACCGGTGGCGAAGACCGCATTCTTTATTTCGGGGAAGAAGCCGACCATGAATACCTAGACCAGGTGGCTGAACTTTCGATGAATGCCTCAGGTAATGAGGATTTATCTGTGGTATTTACTGCCTTGCACGGAACTTCCATCACGATGGTACCTCCTGCCATGGAGCGCTTTGGCTTCCAAAAGGTGCATGTGTTGGCGTCCCAAGCGACCCCCGATGGCAATTTCCCAACCGTGGTATCTCCAAACCCGGAGGAACCCGCAGCACTGGCCTTAGCCATCGAAAAAGCGCAAGAAATCAATGCAGACATGGTCATTGGCTGTGATCCCGACACCGATCGTGTGGGCATCGCCGTGCGCAACGACCACGGGGACCTACAATTACTCAATGGGAATCAAGCTGCGGCCGTTCTGGTAGATTACGTGATCCATCAACATGGCGAGCGTGGCACCATGCCAAAAAACCCTTTTGTAGCCAGCACAGTGGTCACCAGCCCCTTGCTGGAGCGCGTCGCAGCATATTACAATGTTCCTACCTACCATACCCTAACCGGATTTAAGTGGATTGCGGACCTGATTCGAAGGCTAGAAGGTCAAGCCAAATTCATAGTAGGCGGTGAAGAGTCCTACGGCTACCTCGTGGATGATTTTGTTCGCGATAAAGATGCCGTGTCCTCCGCGGCCATGCTCGCAGAAGCCGCTGCATGGAACAAGGCCCGTGGTTCGAGCTTCTATGAGCACTTGTTGAGCCTCTATGTCCGCCATGGAATTCACCATGAGTCACTACTCAGCGTGACAAAACAAGGCCGCGAAGGCGCTGAAGCCATCGCCGGCATCATGGAGCGCTTCCGGAATGACCCACCAGCAGAGTTAGCGGGCGTAGAGGTAACCGCCATACTGGACTTTAAGCTTGGCCTGACCACCTACTTGTCAGACGGTCGCGAAGAGCCCATTGAATTACCCTCATCCAACGTCATTCAACTGCACTTGGCAAACGGCGATCGCGTCACAGCCCGCCCAAGTGGTACCGAGCCCAAAATCAAGTACTACTTCTGTGCCTTGGGACCCCATTTGGATCCCGACCAGCCCGCCGAGCAGTACCGCGCTCTTCGCAGCGAATTGGAAGCCCGCATCGCCGCCTACACGGAAGTCATCACGGCACTTTAAGGCGTTGGTTGGCGCCACGTGCGGCACTACCTTGGGGGAATGAAACGTTGGCTCCTCTCACTCATGACGCTCATGACGCTTTCCAGCACGGCTTTTGTCCAAACGACCACAGATCCGGATATCTTCTACAACGCGCGCATCGTCTTTAGCGATGAGCACACGATGCATTTTCAAATGGCGTTTGCGCCTAGCCAAGGCGAGTCCAAAGGCAGTTGTTTTATCATAAACGGAGAAGAATGGCTGGCTCTTACCCACACAGGTACCGGGCGCGCAGGCATCACCCATTGGGCTTTCCCTTTCCAAGCGGAGCTCATGATTCAAACGCTTGACGACGGTCGCTTGGAAGGACTCTTCGAAAAGACGGAAACCAACGAGCGCTTCCGTTTCTATGCCGAACCCGCCACCGTCATAGAATGCGATGCGCTCATGCAGCAAAAGCGCTTTCCAGAAGGCCTCTTTGGCCAAAGCACCTTCAACAGCCCTCGCCATCCCTTGGCTGAACGCTACGACCTCCGTATGCGCGCCGGCAAGGAAAACGAAGTCCACGCCGTGGGCGAATTCTACACCCACACCTCCGGGGAAATCCGCGGGAGCATCTTGACCCAAACGGGCGACTACCGTTACCTCGCCGGGAACCGCTACGGCAACCGCATCTTCCTGAGCACCTTTGACGGGGTGCACTGCTACACCTTCACGATGGAGCTCCAGCGCGACGGCAGCGTGAGCGGGACGCACTTCAGCGGTGCCAGCTACCGGGAGGATTTCAGCGGGACGCCCAACCCGGATGCCCGCCTAGACAATCCCTTCACGATTACGACAGCCACGCAGGCGAGTTTGGACCTCACCCTCCCAGAGTATGCGAGCGGCGAGCCTGTTCGCATCCTGACCGGGCAAGGCAAGGTGACCCTCATCCAAGTCATGGGTTCTTGGTGCCCCAACTGTCTGGATGAATCGACCTTCTTCAAAGAGCTGGCCGCCTTGGACGGCCTAGAGGTGTACGCGCTGGCCTTTGAGCGGTCGGATGACCGCGAGGTAGCCAAGCCGGCCATTGCGCGCGTAGCGAGCTACCTCGACCTGCCCTACCCCATTCTTTTCGCGGGCCGTGCGGAGCGTGGGGCGGTGGAAAAGGTCCTCCCTATCGAGAATTTTATCTCCTACCCAACCTACTTGCTTTACGACCGCCAAGGAAAGTTGATCGAGGTGCATGCGGGATTTTCGGGGCCCGCGACGAGCGGCTGGAAAGCCTATTCGGAGCAGATGTTCGCCACGCTTCAGGAACTTTTGGAACCCCTGCCTTAAATGGCTTCACCCAAACTTTTCAAGCAGCTCAAAGCCAAGCCTCCCCGCGACCTGGATGCGGTGGTGCACGACTTGCACGACCAGGCCTTCACGAAAATCGACTGCCTCGACTGCGCCAACTGCTGCAAGACGACGGGCCCGCTTTGGACGGACCGTGACCGAGAGCGTGTCGCCAAGCATATAGGCATGAAGACAGGGGCCTTTGAGGCACAGTACCTCCGGGTGGACGAAGACCAAGACTGGGTCCTACAGACCCTTCCATGCCCCTTCTTGGGGACGGATAACTACTGTTCGATCTATGACGTTCGGCCCAAAGCCTGCCGGGAATATCCCCATACGGACCGCGTCAAGCAGCACCAGATTTTGGGACTCATGGAAAAGAATGCGGCCATCTGCCCCGCCGTGGAGCACATCGTGCAAAAAATGGAAGCCCTCTACCTTACCGCTGGACCTTCTGCGGAGTCAGGAAAGCGATCAAAACGACCGCGACGCAGCCGATGAGGTTGTACCAGAGGTAGCCCAGATCCATGAGCCCTAGGACATTGGCTGTGTGCAAGAGTGCCACAGTCAACTGCGCAAAGAGTCCGCCATAGAAGACTTTGTTCTCCGGCAATTTGGGGAAGAGCCACGCACAGACAAAGAGGCCCAAAATGGGGCCATAGAAGAGCGAGCCTATCATGTTGACCAGCTGGATGAGGTTTTCCGCCAAGCTGGCGCTCAATGCCACCCCAAGTGCCGCCAAGCCCCAGAATCCCGTGAGGATACGGGATAGCCCCAAAGAGGGTTGCTCGGACCAGCCGAAGACCCGACCAAAGTCAATCACCGTCGTGGCCGACAAGGCATTCAATTCCGCGCTGGCACTGGACATGGCGCCCGAAAGAATGACGGCTAAAAGCAAGCCGAGCATGCCCGCAGGAAGGCCTTTTAGGGCCCAACCCAAGAAGACGTAATCCGTGTCTTTGGTTTCCAGCTCGGGATAGATAAGCTTGACATCAGCGACAGCCATTTGTTTCAACTGCTCGCGTGACATATCCAAAGCTTGAAGTTCATCTGCATTGTCGGCACCAGCGACGAAGGCGGTGGCGGCATCGCGGCGCAGTGCTTGGGTTTCCTGCCATGCCTCATTTAGGGGCTCATGGTTGGGATTTTGGTCCCATACCTCCGCTACCGCCGGATTGTGCCAGAGGGGCTCTTCGGTAAAGTGCATGGTGGTGAATAGCAAAAGTCCCAGCCCTAGAATAAAGAGCTGCATCGGAATTTTTATCAAGGCCGTGAAGGTCAATCCGATCCGAATTTCCCGCAGGCTTTTTCCGCCTAGGTAGCGACCGACTTGGCTCTGGTCCGTTCCGAAGTAGGACATGGCCAAAAAGAAGCCCCCGGCCAATCCCGACCAAACGGTGTAGCGGTTGGCGGGATCCAGGGACCAGTCGAGGATTTGGGTTCGGTCGTAGACGGCCATGAGGTCCCAAGATTCGGTTAAGCCCACACCCGCAGGCAGGGAATCGAGCAAGAAGTAGGCCGATGCGAAGAGGCCGCCGAAGATGACGGTCATTTGGGCCGTTTGCGTGACCCCCACTGCCTTGTAGCCGCCAAATACGGTATAAAAAACCACGACCGCGCCGGTGAGCAAAATGGTGGTATTCAAATCCCAGCCTAGCACTGCGGACAAAACTATTCCTGGTGCATACAGGGTGATGCCCGCCGCCAAACTGCGCGACATCAAGAAGAGGGCTGCTGCGAGCAAGCGCACGCGCGACCCAAACACCCGCTCCAGATAGCCGTAGGCCGTCGAGACGCCCGTCGACATATAACGCGGCAAGATCCACACGCCAATCACCAGCAAGGCGATGGGCATTCCAAAGTAGAACTGCGCAAAGCCCAGGCCGTCGGCAAAGCCCTGCCCGGGGGTCGAAATAAACGTAATCGCCGATGCTTGGGTGGCAATGATCCCCAGGCCTATGGTTGCCCAATGGCTTTCGTGCTTGCCCGTCAGGAATTCGACGCCACTGGATTTTTGACGCGTCTTCCACATCCCGTAAAAGGCAATGATGCCTAGGGTCCCGGCCAAGGCCAACCAGTCGTAGGTCGCTAACTCACTTTGCATACTCGGACGTTGGGTAGGCTACGAGGTTGGCAAGGATGCGGTAGGCGCCCGGCACCCCAGCCCGCCATTCGCGGAAGAGGGACAAGCCACAGTAGGTCACTCGCCCTTCCCCGGAAGGTGCCGTGATCCAAGCGCCTTGCTTGGGGGTTTCATCTGGGTCGGCCCATTCTATCAAGGGAACAAAGGACTTGTCCCACTCGCTCGCAAAGTAGAGTCCGCGCTCTTGCACCCAGCCGTCAAAGTCCGCCTCTGAAAGGGCATTGGGATAGGTCATCATGAGGTGCTCCGGCGCCAGGAAGGTCGCGGGTGTTTCCTCCACCGTTACGCGATCGCGTCCCAGCTTGAAGGGCACGGGGCCCATGTGGTCGGTTACCTGATCGCGTGTGGCCGTGTTGTATTGGATGATGAGGTGGCCGCCGTTTTGGACCCAATTCTCCAGCACGGGTTGCGCCGCCGCGAGTCCTTGGTTCACATTAAAGGCCCGAATACCCAGCACCACCGACCTCAGACCCTGCAAATCCTCTTGGGTCAAGGTCGCGGCATTCAAGCGCTTGACCGTCACCCCCAGCTGCTTCAAGGCTTCCGGCGCATCGTCGCCCGCCCCGTCGATGTAACCCACCTGCAAGCCTTTAGGAACCGCAATGTCCGCCGTTACGATAGGCAAACTGCCGTCCACCCACACTTCCTGGTGGGGAATGTGGTCGTAACGAAGGGGTATAGACGTAAACAAAGGGACTTCATCGCCGTGGAGGTAGGCGGTAAGGCTACCGCGGGTTTGTCCGGCTTTGCTACGTGTAGGCTTCCTCACCGCTATCGAAAGGTGAATCACCGACTGGCCCGCTAGGAAGCGTACAGCACTTGGTTCAAGGACGAGCACCCCATCCCCTTGAAAGTCCAGCTGCACGGATTCTTCGGGGAGGGCCCCGTAGCGGTGGAGGTTAACGTTTATTAAGCGGGTTCCGCCACCTACCACCGCGCAAGGAACATCGTAACTGATCGAGTACCGCGGCGTCAACTGCACCGGACGGCGGAGCTCCCCTTTAATGCGGTCCGATGTGACGTATTCTGGACTGAGCACGACGGTCTGAGGCCAGAGGCCATCGGAATTGGTGACCTCCAGGACCATACCGCCCTGCTGTCCGTTTGCGTAGAGGTTGGCAGGGAAGCTATAGGTCTTGCCGGGGTGCACCAGGGTGTACGGCGCGTTGTGTGCGGCCGATTGCTGGGCCACCAGGGGCCGAACCTGAATCGCCTCCGTCGACTCATTGATGACGGTAACGCGCCCTTGCACCGAATCGACGAGATAAGGCGAATCCGCCGTCCACTCCGCATAGAGTCCCGGAATCGGCATGGGTGCTGAACAGGCCGCATAGGTTGGCGGCGTCCAATCGATGGGCTCCCCCTTCAGCAACTGCAAGTATTCTGTGCGCTCACCGCGATCCGTGGTACCCGCAAAGCCCTGGGACTTATGCATGCCCCGTGCCAGGGTTCCAATTTCTAAGGAGGATTGCCCAAGTTCTGGGATAAAGCCGCCTATCTGTAGGACCGCCAGAGAGTCGTTCGATACCGCGTTTTCAAGGTCCTTTGCCCACCACGAGGAGGTGTTCCAATACAAGGCCTTGGGAGCGTACCCGCCGCGTCGCCCCATAGATTGGAGGCGTTCAAAGGCACGGATCGCCAGAACGGCGGAGGCTGTGTGGTGGCCGTGGCCGGCGCGTGCGTCCGGCGGAAAGCGGGTGACAATCACATCGGGCTTGAATTCCTTCACCACGGCTTCAATGCGCGCAAGTACCTCGTTTTCGTTCCACTTTTCGAGGGTCTCATCGACCGTTTTAGAGTATCCAAAGTCCGCCGCCCCGCCAAAATACTGGGTGGCCCCGTCCAAACGGCGCGCCGCATAAAGTTCTTCCCGGCGGATAACTCCCAGCGCTTCACCGAGCTCTGGGCCCAGAATGTTCTGTCCTCCCTCCCCTTGCGTGAGGCTTAGATACGCCACCTCGTAGCCGTTGAATTGCGACCAGTGCGCGATGAGGCGGGTATTTTCGTCGTCCGGGTGCGCGGCGATGTACAGAATACGCATCGCCACTGGGCGCTGATCCATGTGGAATTGGCCTTCACTCGGGCTGTGAAAATGGGCGCGCGTTTGCCCTTGAAGCCCAAGAGAAAATAGCAGCGCTAAACAGATACTCAGACGAGTTGTTATATCTTCAAGCCTTTCTTTTGAATGGATCATTTTTAACTTCTTTCTAGTGAGAAACTTATACGCTTCACTCCTGGCATTTTGCCTCCTTGGAACGATTGTACACGCGCAGCAAATTCCAACTCAATCTCGCGTGAAATTCCAATCAGGCACCTATGCCTTGCCGGAGCTGACCGAAGATACATACCAACAACGTACCGCTGGGGAGCGCGGTTCGGACTACGCCCTTCGTGTGTTGGGTGTGGAGCAGATTTGGACCGAAAGCCAGCGCAGCGCCCTCGAACAAGCCGGATTAGACATCCTGGGCTACCTGCCCCACAACAGCTATTTGGCCTACGTCAACTTGAATGATGCCCACTTGAAAGGCCTCCTAGAAGCCAACGGCCTGGCCTTCATTTCGCCCTTGCTGCCTGAGATGAAGCTCACGTCCCAACTTCACACCGGAAACGTGCCCGACTACGTGTGGGTCGGCAGCCAGTGGGAAGTCTATGTGGAATGCTACCCGGCTAGCAGCCAAGCGGCGGTGCAAAGCCATATGGCCCGCGTAGGCCAAATCTTGGAGGCGAGCCCCATCGGATTCCGCGTACTGGTCGCACCCGACCAGGTCCGTGCACTTGCCAGCCACCCAAACATCACGTTGGT
>JAHEGI010000021.1:0-230606 GCA_024639785.1 Cryomorphaceae bacterium | reverse complement strand
CGGTGCAAAGCCATATGGCCCGCGTAGGCCAAATCTTGGAGGCGAGCCCCATCGGATTCCGCGTACTGGTCGCACCCGACCAGGTCCGTGCACTTGCCAGCCACCCAAACATCACGTTGGTGCAGCAGAAAGAAGCACCAGCCGAGCCTGAAAACCGCATTGGCACGAAGAACCACCGCTCGAATGCCTTACGTGTTCCTTATGCAGGCGGTCGCGCCTACGACGGCACCGGTGTGGTCGTAGGACATGGAGACGATGGTGACATTCAAGTGCATATCGACTTCCAAGGCCGCGTGCTGGCCAATAAATCCAGCCCCTCCTACGGTGCCCACGGCGACCACGTAGCCGGTACCATCTTTGGCGCCGGCAACCTGGATCCGGATGGCGAGGGCCAAGCGCCCGGAGCCCAATTAGTGTATTACGATTACCCCGACAACCTAAACGACGTCGACGCCGACTATTCTAACTACGATGTGCGGATCACCGCATCTTCCTATTCAAACGGGTGCAACGCGGGCTATACGGCCTTCACGCGACAAATGGACGAAGACGCCATCCAAAACTATTCCTTAACGCACGTCTTCTCCGCCGGCAACAACGGCACCGCAAACTGCAACTACGGTGCGGGAAGCGGCTGGGGCAACATCACGGGTGGCCACAAACAAGGCAAAAACGTCATTGCGACCGCCAACGTGACTGGAGCGGACCTCATCGCTGGCTCTTCTAGCCGTGGTCCTGCACACGACGGCCGAATCAAGCCGGACATCGCTGCCTTGGGAACCGACGTATATTCCTGCCTCTCCCCCAACGACTACCGCAGTATCACGGGGACCTCCATGGCATGCCCTGGCATCGCAGGGGTCATGGCGCAGCTCTACGACGCATACATGCAAAACAACGGCGGTGCAGAGCCTGCCGGTGGCCTGATGAAGGCCTTCTTGACCAACAACGCGGACGACCTCGGAAATCCTGGACCCGACTTTAAATACGGCTACGGACGCGCCAACGGCCTCCGTGCCGCAAAAGCCATTGAAAACGGCTGGTTCATCACGGACACCATCAGCCAAAACCAAACAGACACGGTATCCATCGTGGTTCCCGCCGGCCTTGGCGAGCTGCGCGTCATGCTCCATTGGACGGACCCCCAAGCCCTGGTCAATGCGGGAACGGCCTTGGTCAATAACCTGAACGCCACGTTGGTTTTGGATGCCCAGTCCTGGAATCCCTGGGTACTCAACCCCACGGCCAATGCAACCGCATTGAATGCCAATGCGGTACGTGCTGTGGATAGCTTGAACAATAGTGAGCAGTTTACCTTAAACAATCCTTCCGGAGGCACCTACAAGGTTATCGTAAACGGTGCCTCTATCCCTTCAGGTCCGCAAACTTATTGGGTGACCTGGACGCTCGTGGAGCAAGATATTGAACTTACCTATCCCGTAGGTGGCGAGATCTTGCCTGCCGGGACAACCATCCCCGTGCGCTGGGATGCGCCCGAAGGCACGGGCACCTTCAGCCTGGAATACTCGAATAACGGAGGCGCTTGGACCGTCTTCTCAACCGCGAATGCCAATGCACGTCAAGCAACTTTTGCTGTGCCATCCGGCGCTGGAGATAGCCTGCTTCTTCGCATCAGCCGAGGCAACCAATCAGACTCTGTAGATTTCCGTCTTGGCTACGTAGGGGTTCCTAGCAATTTGAACACGAATTGGTCCTGCCCGGATTCCTTCCGCGTCAGCTGGAACATGGTTCCAGGTGCAAGCGGCTACGTGGTCTATCTGCTAGGTTCCGAGTACATGGACCCCATTGACACCGTCACCACGCCTTGGTACGTATTCCAAAACATCAATCCTTCTTCAACCCAGTGGTGGACCGTTTCGGCCATTACTTCGGGCCAACGGGCGGGCAAGCGCGCCTTCGCGATCGAGAAAGTCCCAGGACTTGCGGGATGCGTGATGAGCCAAGATGCAATCCTTCAAACCGTGCTGAGCCCATCTGGACAGATACCTAACTGTCAGAACAGCAGCGCGCTTCCGGTGAATATCCAAATCACCAATGGAGGGATTGACACGCTATTCTCTGTGCCAGTCGCTTTCCAACTCGGCAGTGGATCTGTGGAGCGCGACACATTGGTCGCGGTAATTCCATCGACTCAAACCTTGCCATTTAGCTTCACCGCGACGGTCAATGCAGCAAGTCTCGGTAGCTATGGTCTGAAAGTTTGGACCGAGTTCCCCAATGACCAGAACAAATACAACGATACCTTGATCAGCAGTTTCCAAGTGGTGAACTCGGATTCGACCTACCTGCTGCCCTACGTTCAAAACTTTGACAGCTTTACAAACTGCGGAACGACGAACAACTGTGGAGCCACGGTATGCGCCCTCGGAGGGGACATGACCAATGCGATGAACGGGGTGGATGACGATCACGATTGGCGCACCAATGCCAATAGCACCCCTTCTGCGGGCACGGGACCTGCAACTGGCCACACGACAGGAAGCGGCGGTAGTGACAAATACCTCTACCTCGAAGCATCCACATGTACGGAGCAAGTAGCTTTCGTCACTACCCCATGTATTGACTTGACCAATGCTAGCCTGCCTGAATTGAAGTTCTGGGCACACATGTTCGGCAACAACATGGGCGAGCTGCACATGGATGTGCTGAGCCAAGGTCAATGGTACTTGGATGTTATCCAGCCTCTGGTTGGCAATCAAGGCAATGCGTGGTTTGAGAATACCGCTTCAATGACCCCCTTTGTAGGTCAAATTATCGTTGTCCGTTTCCGCGGGATAACCGGCACAGGGATCGCAAGTGACATTGCGATTGATGACCTATCGATCTACGAAGTCAACACGGCTCCGGTCGCAGCTGCCGCAGTCAGCAATGCGGCCCCATGTCTCAATGAAGTGGTTCAACTTTTTGATCAAAGCACAAGCAGTCCCAACCAGTGGGCTTGGAGCTTGACTCCTTCGACGGGTTTCACCTTTGTAAATGGATCCTCGGCAACGAGCCAAAACCCTGAACTCGTCTTCAATGGCTTCGGCACCTACACGGTTCAGTTGATTGCAACGAAT
This sequence comes from Cryomorphaceae bacterium, assembly GCA_024639785.1. Classification (GTDB taxonomy): domain Bacteria; phylum Bacteroidota; class Bacteroidia; order Flavobacteriales; family Schleiferiaceae; genus TMED14. Next base: position 227,526 of record JAHEGI010000021.1, on the reverse strand, counting down.
ACATTTGGTTCCGATACCGCGGTAGCCAATGCAACGATTGTCGTCAATGGGGGAGCACCTCTGCCCTTCAGTGAAGACTTCACCACTTGGCTTCCCACCGATTGGGAAATCGGCAACCCAGATGCTGCAACCACGTGGGCTCCTCGGGTCGTCATTGGAAGCAATAGTGCCGCCACACAGACGGCCTACATGGATAATTTCGCCTACAATGCGCCCTTGCAAGAAGATTACCTCATCACCCCAGGGATTGACTTGACGGGAGCGAGCATTCCGGCCCTGGTTTTTGAAGTGGCCTACACGCAATACAGTGCCTCCTACTCAGATGGCCTTCGGGTGGACGTATCTAATTCTTGTGGAAGCAGCTGGGCTGGCACGGGATACAATAAGAGTGGTACGGTACTGGCTACCACCGGCAATCTGACGACTTCGTTTACACCCAATACGAGCGGAGTTTGGCGACGGGATACCATTTACTTGGATAGCATGTACGCAGGTCCAAGTATCAAATTCCGCTTTGCAGGATTGAACGGGTACGGCAATAACCTGTACATCGACAATGTTCAAGTGTTCGACTTTGGTGCCACTGCGCCAACGGCCGTCATGAATAGCTCTGCAAGTGCAAGTACCTGTAAGTATGATACGGTTATCTTCCAAGCGATCAACCCAGGCAGTGCACTGGCCACATGGGATTTTGGATTAGGTTCCATTCCGCCAAACGCGACGGGTCCTGGACCGCATGCGGTCACCTATTTCACCCCAGGATCGAAGACCGCGACGTTGTCTCTGACCAATGCGGGCGGTACGGGTACGACGAGTACCACCTTCAATGTAGGCACTCCCGTAGTGGCTGTATTTGGAGCTAACGCAGGTAGCACTCCTCAAGAGCGGGTCTTTGTGGATATTTCGCAAGGCAGTCCAACCCAATGGTATTGGAACTTTGGAGATGGTACCACGGGGACCACGCAGAATCCTACGCATACCTTCCCCGCCGCAGGTGGCACTTACACCATCACCTTTGCCGCCTACAATACCTGTGGCTGGGACACCACCACGAGCAGCATCACCATTTCAGGGGTGGGCTTGGATGAGCGCACTGCGGTCAGTTGGTCTCTCTCACCAAACCCTGCGCAGAACTACGTGAAGCTCAGCCATGCGGCGGGCGTCAAAGCAGATCGTGTCGAGGTTCTCGATGCCCTTGGACGGGTCGTCTACCGAGGGCCTATGCCGACCGATAATCGATTGGATGTCCAGACCTATAGCGCTGGCCGCTACCTGGTCCGAATCTGGTCGGGTGGACAATCCAAGGTCCTGCCCTTCGTGAAGCAGTAACCAAAACGAAAAAGCCGCGGCGAGAGCTGCGGCTTTTTTATTTCAGGCGGTTTTCAAAAGTCTATGCCCCTTTCAGTCCTTTCTCCTTGGGCATCAAGGCCAAGAAGCTGGTCATCAGTGCCCCATTCACTAGAATGAGTTCAAAGCCGAAGGTGTAGCCCAACTGGGCGGGTACCCAAATACTCAACCCGTAGGTGAGCAATGGGCTGGCCAAGGCCGCCACGGGAATCATCCATGGTTTTGCCGGACGCTTCGTCCCCATCAAACCATAGGCAAATAGGCCCAAGAGCGGACCATAGGTGTACCCTGCGGCGGTGAAAATGTTTTTAATAATGCTGGCGTCCACAAAAGGCCGCGCGGAAATGATCAAGGCTGCAACCGCCAAAGTCATCCCCACGTGTACCCATCGTCTGGTGCGCAAAGCCTCCGACTCTGATTTGGACTCAATGCCCAGTATATCCACACAAAAAGAAGTCGTTAAGGCAGTCAAAGCCGAATCAGCCGAGGAGTAAGCGGCGGCAACCAGACCGAGGATAAATAAGACCCCCACAATCGTGGGCAAAGCGTCCGATGTGGCTACAGCCGGGAAAAGCGCATCACCATGGGCATCAATTCCATGGGCCATGGCGAAGAGATTAAGCCCATTCCCCAGAGTGAGAAAGAGAAAATTCACCACGATCAAGACGACCGAAAGGGTCATCATATTTCGCTGAGATTCTTTGAGGGTCCGACAAGTCAAGTTCTTCTGCATCATGTCTTGGTCCAATCCCGTCATTGCCAGTGTAATAAATACCCCGCCCAAAAACTGCTTAAAGAAATTGCGATGATCCGCTACATCGAAATAGAAGAACCGCAGGTCCATCCCTTCCCCCACGGACTTATAATCTTCAAGATCAAGAGCCTGAAAAATAAAATACATCGATAGCAGCAAGGCCCCTAGCATAGCCACTGTTTGGAGGGTATCCGTAAAAATAACCGAGCGAATACCCCCTCGGTAGGTGTAAAGCCAAATCAAAGCGAGTGTCAGCAAAACCGTTAAGCCAAAGGGCATACCCAAGGGGTCAAAGACCAAGGTCTGCAGCACTGCCGCCACTAAATACAGGCGAAAGGACGCACCGACCCAACGAGAAAGGATAAAAAACCATGCGCCGGTGGCATGCGCAGCACGGCCGTAGCGCGACTGTAAAAAGCCGTAAATCGTGGTGGTATTCTCTCGGTAATAAAGCGGTAAAAGCACGTAGGCGATCAAGGCATACCCAACGACATATCCCAAGACCATTTGCATGTAGGCAAACCCGGAGCCCTCCACCCACCCGGGCACTGAAATGAACGTGACGCCACTAAGGGACGCGCCAATCATGCCAAAACTCACCACATACCATGGTGACTGGCGGTTACCGGTAAAGAAGGTCTTGTTGTCGGAAGACGGAGTAAAAAAGCGCGCCACGCCCACCAAAAGGGCAAAATAGACGGCCATAATGAAAAGAATATGTAGGGGTTCCATGGACTTATTGAGGCTTGAAGTTCATCACTTCAAAGATGGCGTACTTTTACCATTGTGGAACTCCCGTCCAAATCGCTTGAGCGTGCTGTGCACGAATTGAGTCGTCTTCCAGGCATCGGAAGGCGCTCCGCCCTGCGCCTTGCCCTCCATTTATTGAAACAGGGGCCAGAGCGCATCATGGACCTCTCCGAGGGCATGGAACAATTGGCAAAGAATACACAGTTTTGCAAAGATTGCCATGCGATCGCTGATGCGGAACAATGTTCCATATGTGCAGATGAACGTCGTGACCAGCGCTCCCTCTGTGTCGTGGAAGACATTCGAGATGTGTTGGCCTTGGAAAACACGTCGACGCATAAAGGCCGCTACCATGTGCTCGGCGGATTGATATCGCCCATGGATGGCATGGGGCCAAGTGACCTGACGGTTGATGAACTGGTTGAGCGTGTAGAATCCGAAGGCATCGAAGAAGTGATTTTGGCCTTGTCTGCGACCATGGAGGGCGATACGACGGCATTTTACATTTATCGCAAACTCGGGGATCTACCTATTCGCTTGACGGCCATCGCCCGAGGCTTGCCCGTAGGAGATGCCTTAGAATATGCGGATGAGGTGACTTTGAGTCGCTCTTTTCAACAGCGTGTTCCCTTTGAAACCACCCTTCACCGATGACTATGGACCTCAGCGTCATCATCGTTAACTACAATGTCAAGGCATATGTGGACCAATGCCTTCGGAGCGTAGAACGCGCCAGCAAAGAGTTGCAGGTGGAGGTCTTCGTCGTGGACAATGCTTCTTCGGACGGCAGCGTAGCGCATATCCAGAAACACTTTCCTTGGGTACACTGCATCGCGAGCCCTGAAAACCTTGGTTTTGGCCGCGCTAACAATCTGGCCGCCGCCCAAGCAAAGGGGGAATTTGTGCTCTACTTAAATCCTGACACGGTCGTTTCGGAGGACAATTTCCGGCGGGCGCTGGAGGTTATGCGCGCACACCCCGAGGTGGGCTCCATGGGTTGCCGGATGATCGATGGCTCTGGCCATTTCTTGCCCGAATCCAAGCGTGGTCTGCCCACCCCCACCGTGGCGCTCTACCGCATCCTAGGCTTGGCGAAGCTCTTTCCTTCGCACTCCCGCTTTGGCGCCTACTATGCTGGCCACTTGGCCCCCGAAGAATCGGGCTATGTCGATATTCACTGCGGGGCTTGGATGCTCATGCGTGCTTCGGTCCTCCAGGAGATCGGCGGCTTTGACGAAGCCTTCTTTATGTATGGCGAGGACATCGACCTCTCCTACCGTGTGCTTCAGGCGGGCCACCGGAACTATTACATGGCCGACCGCCCAATTCTGCATTACAAGGGCGAAAGCACGAAACATCAGAGTTGGCATTACATCAAGACCTTCCACGAGGCCATGGCCATCTTTGCCAACAAGCATTTTAAAGGGCAGGCAATCGCCTACCGCGTCCTCATTTCTTTGGGGATTTATGCGAAGGGAATTGCCACGCTCACGCGCTCTTGGGGCCGTGTCCTCTTACCCTTCCTACTCACACTACTCCTTGGTTATGTGTTCAGTGATGGCCTGAGCACCTACTGGGAACGCAACCACCGCTATGTAGAAGGCGGCGCTTATCCGGAACGCTTCCGCCTCGTCTTTTTACCACTCTTTGCCGTCTTTTGGACGGTAAGCATGGCTTTCCTAGGGGCCTTCAGCAAGTCGGCTTCGCTTCGTCGTGTCATCAGCGCCTTCTTGATCACATCCGGTGTCCTTCTGGCTAGCTATGCGTTTTTACCCATGGATTGGCGGTTCTCACGCGCCTTGGTCGCCTTATTTTCTTTAGGCCATTTGGTCGGCTTCTTTTTGGTTAGAACTTCCCTCCACGCCCGTGGACGGAGTGGATTCTTCTACCGTGGGTATGGGCAAGCAGAAGCCCATGTGGGTTCCGAAAAATGGCCCCTCGACCGCATTGCGCTTCGCGTACTGCATCTCCGCCCAAAAACACTCTTCTTCCACCCTGAAGAACATTCTTACCATGGAATGATTGACGCCATGGCCACCATTTCCACTTTGGTTCCAGACGGCGTTCGATTCCGAATGTCCTATCCCAGTTGGACCTTGGGCAGCGATACCCACGCCACCGCCTCGGAATCCGGCAAGCTCGCCCTTTCACAATCGAGCGTCCGCCGCCAAAAGCGCGCCTTGGACCTTTTAATCGCGGCGTTCACATGCTGTTGCTTTCCTCTCATCCTCTGGACCACTCGCGGTCGCCGCATGCTCTCCCATCTGCCAGCGGTACTTTCGGGCCGAATGACCTGGGTTGGGTACCTCGCTCCTGGAGCACACCTTCCCCCCTTGCGACCCGCTGTTTTCCAACACGGCCCAGGCGCTTTCACCGACGACATTGCCTACGAATCCGATCTCCGCTACGCTGAAAATTGGCGACCTGAATTAGACGTATACGCCCTATTCGGGGGGAGCTTTTGACGTAAATTTGCCGCACAACCTGAGATACTATGTTTGAATTGACCATGCCCAAAATGGGCGAATCTGTCGCCGAAGCCACCATTACCCAATGGCTGAAGAAGGAGGGCGAAACCATCTCGATGGACGAATCGGTCCTCACGATTGCTACAGATAAAGTGGATAGCGATATCCCCTCTCCCGTATCAGGCGTTTTGATCAAGTGCCTCTTTCAGGAGAATGAAGTTATCCAAGTTGGTCAAGTCATCGCACATATTCAAACCGAAGGCGATGCCCCAGCAGCAGCTCCTGTCGCTGCACCCGCAGAAACCCCGACGAACAAGGAAGTAAGCCCCGCAGCGGCAGTACCTAGCGCCCCTGAAGTGATGACCAGCGCATCGGCAGCAGCGGCCATATCCGTTTCGGCCGAAGCCGTAAAAAGCAGCACAGGAGCCATCCCTCGTGAAAGCGATGGACGTTTTTACTCTCCCTTGGTACGCAGTATCGCCGAAGCCGAAGGCGTGCATGAAGATCAGCTTGCGACCATCCAAGGCTCTGGCCACGAAGGACGGGTCACCAAGAGTGACTTACTTCAGTTCATCAAGCAACGCAGTCAAGCTCCCGCCGCTACCCCTGCACCGACTGCAGCGGCTACCCCTGCACCCGCAGCGAGTTCACCAGCACCAAGTGGCCACGGATTTAGCGCTCCGAAACCCACCGTGTTCCCTGGCGATGAGTTAGTCGAAATGGATCGCATGCGTAGTTTGATCTCAGACCACATGGTCATGAGCAAGCATGTTTCGCCCCACGTCACCTCTTTTGTAGAAGCAGATGTGACCAATTTGGTCCTCTGGCGCAACAAGGTGAAAGGCAGTTATGAAAAGCGGGAGAATGACAAATTGACCTTTACCCCCATCTTCATGGAGGCAGTGGTGAAGGCCATCAAAGACTTCCCCAATATCAATGTGAGCATTGACGGCAAGACCATTGTCAAACACAAGCCCATCAACTTGGGTATGGCTACAGCTCTACCCAGTGGCAACCTCATTGTTCCTGTAATTAAGAATGCGGATCGCTTCAGCTTGAGCGGTCTGGCCAAGGCAGTGAATGAATTGGCCGACAAGGCCCGAAACAATCAACTGGCGCCCGATGACATCCAAGGAGGCACGTACACCGTAACCAATGTGGGCACCTTTGGCAACGTGATGGGAACACCCATTATCAATCAGCCTCAGGTAGCCATCCTGGCCCTCGGTGCCATTCGCAAGATGCCAGCTGTGCTCGAAACCCCCTCAGGGGATGTCATAGCCATCCGACATAAAATGTTCCTCTCGCATTCCTACGATCACCGCGTGGTCGACGGCGCGCTGGGCGGCATGTTTGTCCGTCGCGTGGCAGATTACCTCGAGCAGTGGGATCTCAACCGAGAGATCTAATGGAACTCCAACGTCCACTTTGTGTATTTGACCTGGAAACCACCGGGGTCAATGTCGTTCAAGATCGCATCGTCGAAATGTGCGTCATCAAGGTGGAGCCTAACGGAACAGAAACCACCAAAGTTTGGCGCATCCACCCGGGCATGCCCATTCCACCTAGCACTACGGCTATTCACGGAATTACGGATGCCATGGTAGCCAATAGCCCATCTTTCAAAGAGTTAGCCCATGAAATCGCGGGCTTCATGAAGGATTGTGACGTGGCTGGATATAATTCCAATCGCTTTGACATCCCCTTACTTGCCGAAGAATTTCTTCGCGCCGAAGTTGATATGGATTTGCGCGCAGTGCACGCGGTGGATGTCCAAAACATCTTTCACAAAAAAGAGCAGCGCACTCTGACTGCGGCCCTTAAATTCTATTGCCAAGAAGAGCTAGTCAACGCCCACAATGCCGAAGCGGATGTTCGGGCTACCCTAAACGTCCTTCGCGCCCAAGTGGAGCGTTATGAAGATCTTCCTAACAGCATCAAAGGCCTCGCTGAATTCAGCAATATGCACCAAGCTGCGGACTTTGCGGGCTTCATTACCTTCAACAAAGAAGGGGTAGAACAATTCTCTTTTGGCAAATACAAGAATCAAACCGTGGCGAGTGTGCTAGAAAAGGACCCGGGGTATTATTCTTGGATTCAAAATGCCGACTTCCCCCTCTACACCAAGAAGATTCTAACAGCCATACGGCTTCGAATGCGATGAAAATTCTATGCATCGGCCGGAATTACCGGGACCACGCAACTGAACTGGGCAATGCCGTCCCCACGGAGCCCGTGGTTTTTTGCAAACCTGATTCCGCCATTTTACAACCCCGTTTGCCCTTTGTGATCCCCTCCTGGTCTCAGGATATCCATCACGAAGTGGAATGGGTAGTTCGCATTGGACGAGTGGGCAAGTTCATTGAACCTGAATTCGCATGGTCCTATGTTGACGCGATGACGGTCGGGCTGGATTTCACCGCACGCGATCTTCAAAACCAACTGAAATCCAAAGGATTACCCTGGGAAAAGTCCAAAGGATTTGATGGCTCAGCCGTGCTCGGCACCTGGATAAAAGGTCCCATTGAGCCGGGAAATTTTGACATTAGTTTACACAAGAATGGACAAGAAGTGCAAGCGGGAAACACCGCTGACTTCATCTTTCCTTTAGAGCAATTAATTGCCCATGTGAGCCAATATTTCACCCTAAAAACGGGGGATTTACTCTTTACAGGCACCCCCGCGGGGGTTGGCCCCATTTCTGCCGGGGATGAATTGGAGGCCAAATTAGATGGCAAAAGCCTACTGCGATTGAGAATACGCTAGTACAAACACGGTGTTAAAAGTGTATATTTGGTGAATGCGGACTTTCCCAAACACCACTACGATGAAACAACGCCTGCGTCGCATTCTTACGGCCATAGCCCTTGTCGCCTCCTGGGCGGCCATGTCACAGACCAGCCCGATCACAATCGTTTTCCACGAGAAGTTTGATCCACCTTCCGGTCCAGACTCCGTCACATCCTTTCACACCACGGTTGGAACGACCATCCCATATTGGAATGACACTTCTGCTTTTGCCGTTTCAGCCCCGAATAGCTACCACGCCAAAGTGGTCCCATTTGATTCGGTCATTTTTGAAACCGATGCCTTCGCAACCACGGGCAATATCTTCGTTCGACTTCAGTTTGACCAGATTTGTAAAGTTCACTTTGGCCAACAAGCCTATATCCGCGTATCCAATGACAATGGTGCCACGTGGACGCGTCTCACCGGGACGCATTACCGAGGAAGTTCCGGCGGTTTCCCAACGACCGGGTACTTCAACGAACTTTCTTACGCAAATCCAAGTGGATCGCCCTATTGGGGTGGCCTTACAACGGGTGGAACGGGCGTAGCACCATCGGCAACTTGGTGGGTTGGCGAGACGTTTGACATTTCTAGCATCATTGGAGATGGGCCGAGTGGTACGGCTCAGGGATATGCAAGCTGTAAGATCCAATTCATCTTGGAATACCGTTCTCCCTATGGTACAGCCAATCCTGCGGGATGGTTTGTCGACAACGTAAAAGTGGAAGCCGCTCCTTGTGAATTGATTCCTCCTACCTACACATTTGACCTGATTCCACGCCGCGAACCCATTGGTGCACGCTACCAATCAAGTCAAGAGATTCGCCTGAAAGCCAGAGATTTAGAATCTGGAATTGACTCAGTCGTCCTATTCCACCGACTTAACGGAGGAACCTGGAATGCCGTGCAAATGAACTCTTCGCTTTCCACCTCATGTCCGGACTCGGCTGAATACTTCTACACCCTGAGCAATTTGGTGGTTGGCGATTCAGTGGATTGGTATGTCGAGATTTTTGACTGTGCCTGTCCCAACATGGTGCGTGTACCTTCGACAAGTAGCACCCCCATGAACAACACCTTTTGGCTGGATCCATCCCCACCGGCTATCTGTGGTGTGACTACCCCGAACAGCTTCCCTTATCTCGTGACCAACTTCCCATGGGTTGAGAATTTTTCAAGCATCGACTGGATCCCTGGATCAGGAACAGGGGCCACAGGCACAGCCCACCGTGGAACCTTCCCGCAAGGAAACCCTCCTTCTGGTAAAAACTGGCAAGTTTCACCGAACACGAACAGCACGGGATTTGCTTGGTCCGTTCGGATTGGTCAAACAGGAACATTGAATACCGGTCCTCTAGGCGACCACACCACGGGGGGCGGAAAATATATCTACACAGAAGCCTCTCAAGGAAACACGAACAATAACACCACCTTAATTTCTCCCTGTATCAAGCTCACAGGATTGAACCACGCGGTGTTGGAGTTCTGGTACCACAAGTACGGAAACGACATGGGTAACCTCCGTGTGGATATTGATACCGGCTCTACGACCCCAAAATGGGTGGTCGGCGTCATGCTGGTCCCCGGTCAACAGCAAACCAACCAAAACGATCCTTGGCAAAAAGCCCTCGTGAATTTGGATCCCTACTTAGACCAAATCATTCGCATTCGTTTCTTGGGGAACAAAAACAACACAACCGCTAACGACGCCGGCGACATGGCTATCGATGACATCTCGGTATACGAACCAGATCCCGCAGATATCGAAATGTTGGCCATGTACACGCCAGAGAATGGCTTCTGCCAATACACAGCCACAGAAGACGTAACCATTCACTTGCGTTCCGAAGGATTCTTCCCGATTGACACCATTCCGGTCGCCTTCTCGGTGAAAAACCTCAACACCAACACTACGGTAGTGTCCCGTGATACCATCTACACCACCCTCAACCTGGGGGACACGACCACACACACTTTTGCGCCAAAGGCAAACTTAAGCGCCTATGCCAATTACAACATTTATGTGTGGGCTGAAGCTCCTGGAGACCCCAACACAAGTAATGATACCCTAGGGGCATTCTTCATTGAGCATATTGCGCCAATTACTCAGTTCCCTCATATTCAAAACTTTGATGGACCAGGATGGAATGCGGGCAATGGCACTTCGAACAACGCAGGCACCATGAATACCACGGACTGGGAAGCGCTACCACCACCGGCCAATGCGGACTATTCTTGGCATGTAGGAAGTGCACTCACGCCCACATTCAATACGGGACCCCGTTGGAATCGCACGCGCTCGGGCAACTATCTGTACACGGAAGCGAGCTACGGAAACAATGGTCCAGCCGCCTTGTTTGCCACCACGCGTTGTGTGGATTTATCCGCCTTGACCAACCCAGTACTCACCTTCTGGTATCACATGTTCGGTGGGGATATCAACATCCTCAACGTCCAAGTCGTTCCAAACGGAAGCAACAACTGGCAAACCGTAGCAGGGGCCCCTATTTCTGGTGCACAGCAAACGAATGAGGTGGATGACTGGAAGTACAAAATGGTCGACCTCTCAGCCTACGCAGGCGATGTTGTCAAGATTCGAATCTTGGCACGTAAAACAGGCTCCGGAGATCTGGCGGACATTGCCATTGATGATTTAATGATCTACGATCAACCCGCCAGTGATGTCGGTGTAAGCTTCGTAACCTCTCCATTGAATTCGGTCAACCTGAGCAACCCACAGAACGTAATTATCAAGGTGCGGAACTATGGCACCTCGACTAAGACAGGGGTTCCAGTAACCTATCAAGTGAATGATCTGTGTACTCCTTCCAATACGGGTACGTATACCACTACTTATGCGGGATCACTTGCCCCTGGGGCTGAAGGCACGATTACGGTCACTACTCCACCAACCTATTACGTAGGTGATTTTGAAGTCAAAGCATGGACTACGCTGAGTGGTGATGCGATCGCATTGAATGATACGGCCTCCAAAATTTCTTCGGGAGCCACCAGCTATCCTATTTCCTTTGGTCCCGTCAATTTTGATAACTGCGTCGGCGACGAGACAGGATTCTTTGCCCAGGGTGGTCCTGGCACCTTGCAAATGTGGGAGTTTGGCACCCCAGCCAAAGGAAGTGGTTGGAATAGCGCCGCATCCGGCACCAACTGTTGGGTCACCGGCCTCACGGACAACTATCAGCCAGGCAAGACGGAAATCCTCCGTATCCCCACACTAACCAACTTTGACACGGTAGTATCTGCCGAACTGCGATTCAAGCACAAGTTTGACTTCTCGCCAACCGATGGCGGCGTTGTGGAGTACTTCCAAAGCGGCAACTGGAATACCCTAGGAAATGCTGCAGTGGCCGTAGGATACAACTGGTATGGGTCGAACTATGGTTCACCTTCAGTCTCCTCGTTGAACTCTCCCGGATGGGCGGGCAGCACGGGCGGTCAATGGATCACTTCTTCGATTCCATTGAACGTGTGGAACTTCTCCCCTAACCCCATTAGTTTGCGCTTCCGAATGGCTTCTGCCGCAGGATCCTCGGCAAAGGGTTGGGCGATCGATGACTTTGAAGTGTACGTTCCACCACAGAACTCTGCCTCACCCATTGAAGTAGATACCCGTGAATACATCGTTATTCCTGGAGATACCTCACACATCCGCGTTCGGATTGAAAACACTGGGGCTAAAAAACTGGACAGCTGCCTCGTGCGTTTCCAAGTAAATGGAGGTACCTGGAGCAATTACGAAACTGTCGTTTTTGTCAACAAGAAGAACGGCAATGTGGCTCCTTTGCTTCGCGGACAACGTCAATGGTATGACTTCAATCAAGTATGGGTCAACCAAGGCGCCGGAACCTACAACATTTGCGTCGAGACGGCTCGACCCAACAACAAGCAAGACAACTTGTCTTCAGACGATGTACTCTGCTTGCCGGTGACCACCCTGGATGAAATCACGATTGACATCGCCAATGGGTATTGTAATGATTTCGAAGACCCCGCTATTCCTGCATGGTTGCCCTTGCATACGACGAACAAGTTGCTCAACCATGACTGGGAGTTTGGCACACCGAATCAAACGGGCCTCAACGCGGCAGCAAGCGGCAGCAAGGCTTGGATGACTCGATTGGATAGCAACTACCACCACACAGGTCAGTCTGCCCTTCACACGCCATTCTTTGTCTTGGACACGAACAAGACCTACTCCATGAGCTTTAATCACAACATGATTTCTGAGCTGTACCATGATGGCGGAAGTGTCGATTGGTCTTATGACGGTGGCATTACGTGGTACACCCTGGGCAACACCTTGACCAATGGCTTGTGGTACAACACCGTCCACGTGACCTCACTCGATATCGTCCGACCAGGTTGGAGTGGTAACACAAACGGATATACGAGTTCGATCATCAAATTCACCGTTGAGAACGCAGGTAAATTGGTATTCCGCTTCCGTTTCGGCTCGGACTACACGATTGACAACCAAGGTTGGGCCGTAGATGACTTCTGTTTGGAAGAAGCGCCATTCGGCACTCCGGCAGATATTGTAGGCATCGGCGTTCCTGAGGTGGAGATTCCTGGATTCTTCCTGGGTCACGTTTCACCTAACCCGTTAAGTGGTCAGGGTGCCTTTATGTTCAACTCGGATAAGCCCGTGACGGTGCATTACACCATCACCAATAGCTTAGGTCAAATTCTCAGCGACGCGAGCGTCAAAGGAGAAGAAGGCTACAACCGAGTAGATCTGGACGCAAGCGCTTGGGCGGGCGGTCTCTACATGATGGAAGTCACTGTAGATGGTCAAAGCCTCACACGCAAGTTCATCGTACAGCACTAAGCGCAGAATCTTCTGCTCCTACGCCGCGGCCTCGCCGCGGCGTTTTTTTGTCCTGAACATTCAGAATTCCGTCAAAATGGCATCGAAGCGCGTGTAAATCGGTCATTTTGACGGATTTTCTAGGGTTTAATGGGCTGCGGCATTTGAATTGAGGCCTACCTCCATGTAAAGAACCTTGTATGGAAAATCTAACCATTAAAACCCAAGAAGCGCTGCAAGCAGCCCAAGCACTGGCCATGGAACATGGCCATCAAGCCATGGAGACATGGCACCTGCTCCTTGCCGTGTTTCGCACGGACACCGTGTTGACGGATCAACTCTTCAAAATGATGGGGATGTCCGCATCCCGATTGCAGTCCATTGCAGAAGCTGAACTCCAACGAATCGCCAAAGTCGATGGCGGTCAAGCCTATATGGGGCGTGCCGCGCAAGAAGCATTGCAGCGGGCGCTCAATTTGGCCAAAAAAGACGGAGACGATTACTTGACTTTGGAATACCTCCTCCTCGGTTTGGGAAGCGGAAAAGATGCTTGCGCCCAGGCCATGAAAGATCAAGGGTTTAAGGAGGCTGACTTCAAGCAAGCAATGGCCAAACTGCGGAATGGTCAAAAAGCGCAGAGTGCTTCCGCGGAAGGAAGGTATCAATCCTTGGCCAAGTATGCGATTGACCTCAACGCCCGCGCGGAATCTGGCAAATTGGATCCCGTCATCGGACGAGATGAAGAGATTCGTCGTGTTTTACAAATCTTAAGCCGTAGAACCAAAAATAACCCAGTTCTCGTAGGGGAACCTGGCGTGGGAAAAACAGCCATCGCTGAAGGTCTTGCCCACCGCATAATCCGAGGGGACATTCCAGAAAACCTGAAGGAGAAGCGGATCTTTTCACTTGATATGGGCGCCTTAATCGCAGGTGCGAAGTACAAAGGGGAATTTGAAGAGCGTCTCAAGGCGGTTATTCATGAAGTAACCCAAGCCAATGGAGACATCATCTTGTTTATTGATGAAATCCACACGCTTGTGGGAGCTGGTGGCGGAGAAGGTGCCATGGACGCCGCCAACATTCTAAAGCCCGCCCTTGCCCGGGGTGAGTTGCGCTGCGTGGGAGCCACCACCCTCGCAGAGTTTCAGAAGTACTTTGAAAAAGACAAAGCTCTGGAACGTCGATTCCAAAAAGTCATGGTGGAAGAACCCGATACCGAGGCTTCCATCAGCATCCTTCGCGGCATCAAGGAGAAATATGAGAGTCACCACAAAGTCCGCATCAAAGATGAGGCGGTCGTTCAGTCGGTTGTTCTGAGCCAGCGCTATATCACAGATCGATTCTTGCCCGATAAGGCGATTGACCTCATGGATGAAGCCGCATCCAAGCTGCGACTCGAAATCAACTCCAAACCGGAAGAATTGGATGATTTGGATCGCAAGATTGCCCAACTAGAAATCGAACAGGAAGCAATTAAGCGAGAGGAAGACAAGCAACGCCTCACGGCCATTAAGCAGCAGTTGAGTGAACTTTCTGAGCAACGTGCCCAGCTTGGCGCGCAATGGAACGCGGAAAAAGAAGCCGTTGATCGCTTGCAACGCGCCAAGGAAGGCATCGAACAACTGCGTTTCGAGGCCGATCAAGCCGAACGCGCCGGGGATTATGCCCAGGTGGCCGAGATTCGCTATGGCAAAGTCAGCGAGCTCGAAAAGGAACAGATGGCTGCAGCCACCGAATTGCAGTCCTTGCGAAATGCCCAGTCCATGGTTCAAGAAGAAGTCAGTGCGGAGGACATTGCGGAGGTCGTGTCCCGTTGGACGGGGATACCCGTCCAAAAAATGCTTCAAAGTGAACGTTCCAAATTGCTTCGACTTGAAGAAGAACTGCACCAGCGCGTCGTCGGCCAAGATGAGGCTATTTCAGCTGTTTCCGATGCGCTCCGTCGCTCTCGCGCCGGCTTGAATGACCCAAAGCGGCCCATTGGCTCCTTTCTCTTCCTGGGCCCAACCGGCGTAGGAAAAACAGAATTGGCACGTACCCTAGCGGACTTTCTTTTTGATGATGAAAACGCCGTCGTACGGATTGACATGAGTGAATACCAAGAGCGACATGCCGTTTCGCGCTTGATCGGTGCCCCTCCCGGATATGTCGGTTATGATGAGGGCGGTCAACTGACCGAAGCCGTGCGACGTCGCCCCTATGCGGTTGTCCTCTTGGATGAAATTGAAAAGGCCCACCCCGAAGTCTTCAACATCCTGCTCCAGGTCCTGGATGACGGGCGTTTGACGGACAGTAAGGGCCGAACAGCCAATTTTACCCACAGCATTGTCATTATGACCTCTAACTTGGGTTCTGAATTACTGATGGATGGACAAGGCATGGAAGAGGTCATGACCCTGCTCAAACGTAGCTTGCGTCCTGAATTCCTGAACCGAATTGATGAAATCATTGGCTTCCACGCCTTGGATAGCTCAAACATTCAAGGCATTGTGAAAATTCAGCTTGAAACCGTCAAAAAACGACTGCTCGAACAGGAAATCACGGTGGATTTTAGCCCTGAAGCGGTGCAAGCTCTAGCGGAAGAGGGATTTGACCCTGCCTTTGGAGCGCGGCCCTTGAAGCGAACCATCCAACGGAGGGTATTGAACGAGCTTTCAAAGCAATTGCTCTCTGGGGAAATTCAACGGGATGCGGTCATCCTCATCGATGCGGTCGATGGCACCTTGTTTTTCAAGAATGTCAGCGTCGAATCCCACGTCGATTGAGGCTCGCATGATAGCGTGCCGCATTGCGCAGATGCTCTGCGTAGGTGCGCGCAAAAGCGTGATAGCCAGGGCGATCAGGATCCGCACACATGTAGATTTCGTTCTTGGCCTCGGCTTTGAGCACGGCATCAATGACCTCGGGCTCGACGGTGGTCAATGGGCCTGGAGGTAATCCATCTCTCCGGTAGGTATTATAGGGATGATTGAGGTTGGTCATCGCGGTGGTGACGCGTCGGATAACACCCGCATTTGGATAGCGATCCAGGTAGGCCCATACGACCGTTGGATCTGCTTCTAATCGCTTTCCAATCTTGAGACGGGCCAGGTACAAGCCGGCCACGCGTGGCAATTCATCGCGCTGCTTGGTTTCTGCTTGAGCGATACTCGCCAAAACAACAACTTGCTCTGCACTGAGTCCCATTCGGGCCGCCCTTCCCAAGCGCTCAGGATTCCAAAAGACTTCATGCTCTCGAGTCAAACGCTTCGCTAGGTCCTTCGGGCGGTAGGACCAGTACACCTGATAGGAATTTGGAATGACCTGATCAAAACCCATGTGCTTAGCCAAAACTGCGTGCGCACTATCTGCAGTGTACCCAAAGACTTCCGTGAGCTGAGTTTCTATGGCCGGGGCCTTTTGATACCCTCGAATTCTCAACCAAATGGGATCTTCATAGCCAAACTCAATTTTCCGGAGGAGCTGCATCAAGCCCATCCCTGAAGTAATTCGGTAATGGCCACGCTGTGCTTTGGGGTTGCCTCGAAGGCTATTCAAGGTCTGAAGGGCCGTTGGGCGGTATAGATGCCCGGAAGCACGCAATGGGGCTAAGGCTTCCCACGAGGTCATACCGGTATCGGCGATGTACAGATCAAAGGGCTCTTCTACAACATATACGGGCGCATTGATCGTCCAGCGATACCCAAAAATGGCTAGCACAAAGAGCATGGCTACCCCGAATACTCCGCGAATTAAACGGCGCTTTTGACGGTGACGTTTCATCCGCGTGCAGACCATTGAAACAAGGCTACATCTTTCCAGCCTTGGGGGGTTTTTATCCAACGTGACCAGGTTCCAACGCGCGCAAAGTTCGCTTTGGCAAAGCTCCGCATCGCCGCATCATTATCGGTGTACACTTGGGCGTGTAGGCACTCTAGCATGGCATGTTGACTCGCCCACGCTTGCAGCAAGCGAAGCCCTTGGAGCGCCAATCCCTGGCCTCGCATTTCGGGAGCGATGAGCATCCCGACTTCTGCCCGCAGGTGCATGCGCTTCGCAGCAAATACATCGAAGAGGCCAAGGGGACGATCGTCATAGGCGGCACAGAGGACCCAGCGCATTTGGCCCGTTTCCCAAAAATCGCGGCCAGAAGCGGCAATGTACTTTTCTAGCGTATCCTTGGCAAAGGGACTCGTCCGTTGCCCCGAAATCCAATGGGCAGGGTTGTTTTCCCAGGCCATCAGGGCGGTGATATCCGATGGCTCGAGCGGCCGCAATCGATAGGCTACCATGGCCATGTTCCTTCAAAAATAAAGGCCGCAGGGCCTGTAAGCCGAATGGCCCTATAGCCATCCGCTCCATGCTCAAAGTCGATGCGTAGCGAGCCGCCACGGGCTGCTAAGGTGATGGGCGCGGGAAGATTTTGACATTGATGCAGGGCTAAGGCCGCAGCTACGGCTCCTGTGCCACAACTCAAGGTTTCCGCCTCTACCCCGCGTTCATAGGTTCGGATGTGCCACATGCCATCCGGACCGGTCGGTGAAAGCCAATTGATATTTGCTCCACCCGCGGCGGCATAGGCCCCGTAGCGGAGCGCAGGTCCTTCTGCCGATAGATCCACGGCGTCTACGTCATCTACAAAGAAAACGTGGTGCGGTGAGCCCGTATGGACATAATAGCCCTGGTGCTGCGCTTTGAGCGGTAAGGCATCAGCAAAGTGGACGGTGATGGCATTCGCCGAATAGCGTTCTGCTTGATGGAGCCCGTCCGAAGCGAAAAATTGGCAGTTGGTCCCGACAAAAAGTCCATGTCGAAAAGCAAAATCCACGGCGCAGCGCGATCCATTGCCACACAAACTGCCTAGCCCTCCGTCCGCATTATAATAGTCCAGTTGAAAATCAGCGCCTGCACAATCCCATAGAATCATGAGGCCGTCCGCTCCAATTCCCGTGTGACGGGAGCACGCTTGGGCCACGAGGGTGGACTCCCAGAGTTGACGTTCACCTTTTCCACGAAGGAGAATGAAATCATTTCCCGTTCCGTGGTATTTTTCAAAGTGCTGAGCCATCTTGTAAAAGTAGGAAGTGGAACAGTTTTTGAAATTTGTCTTTGGAACTAAATCTAAAATCGATGAATCGTACAACTCTTCTCACTGTAGTGGCCGTCACAGGACTTAGTATCGCTGGCGGTTTTGTTGGTGCCTGGTCTTTTGCTTCCCAACAGGAGGCCGATGGTTGGTCTAATCCACAACATAGCCTGCGCACAGGCATGACCCAAGCGGTGGCAGGAATTAATACGTCGACTGACTTTTCTGCCGCGGCCGAAGAAGCTGTGCATTCGGTGGTCCACGTAAAAACTTCCGTTGAACAAGGCTACCAGATGTCTCCATTCAACCCTTTCCGCGATTTCTTTTTCGGCTTTGGGGATCAACCTCAAATGCCAGAAATGACGCCCCGATTGGTGCAAGCCTCTGGTTCGGGAGTGATCATTTCAGAGGATGGGTATATCGTGACCAATAACCACGTCGTCGACAAAGCAAAAGAAGTCCGCGTCTCACTCAATGACGGGCGTGAATTTGAAGCCACCGTGGTCGGCACGGATCCCACGACAGATTTGGCCGTGTTAAAAATTGACGCAAGCAAACTTCCCAGCCTGCCTTTTGGCAATAGTGATGAGGTTAAATTGGGCGAATGGGTCCTCGCGGTAGGCAATCCCTTCAATCTAACTTCAACGGTGACGGCAGGAATTATCTCGGCCAAGGGGCGCAGCATCAACATCATTGACAACCAATCGGCCATTGAGGCCTTCATTCAAACGGATGCGGCCGTCAATCCGGGCAATAGCGGGGGGGCATTAATCAACACGTCCGGAGAGTTGATTGGAATCAACACCGCGATTTCTACGCGTTCCGGCTCGTATGAAGGCTACTCATTCGCGGTCCCGGCGAATATTGCCCGCAAAGTCGTGGATGATATGCTCCGTTATGGGGTCGTTCAACGCGCATATCTCGGGGTCAATATTGCCGATGTAACGCCCGAATTAGCGAAAGAAATGAAGCTTGAAGCGACTCAAGGGGTCTATATTTCTGATGTGACTGACAATGGTGCGGCCAAAAAGGCCGGCATAGAAAAAGGGGATGTCATTGTAGGCGCTGGGGGCAAAACGATCAAGCGAAGCAGCGAATTACTTGAAGTCATTGGCAGCCGTCGTCCCGGGGACAAAGTCGATGTTACCATCTTGCGCTCCGGCAAGTCCAAAACCTTCCAAATTACCCTGCGCAACCGCGAAGGCAACACAGATGTACTCAAGAAGGAAGACATGGTGGCCATGAAAACCTTAGGGGCCACATTTGAAGCATTAAGCACCGAAGATAAAGGGCGCTATGGTCTGCGTTCCGGCGTGAAAATTACCGAGGTAGGCCAAGGAAAGATTGCGGATGCCGGGGTTCCCAAAGGTTTCATCCTGGTCAAGCTCAATAATTTGCCGGTTGCCTCTCAAGAAGATGTAGAGCGTATTCTGGGCAGCTTACAACCTGGGGATGGCGTGCTGCTCCAGGGGTACCGAGCAGACGGACGCCCGGATTACTTCGCTTTTGGCTACTAAGGCAAAATCAATCCCATGAAGCTCGTGAGCGCCCCTTCCATTTCGGGAGGGGCGTTTGCTTTTAATGCGCGTCCAAAGGAGCGCATCCAATGACTTAATGTGATTTTCACCATATCATTTTTGACCTAAAAAACTAATTTTTAGACACTTAGTACATAGAATGTACAGACAAAGATCTTGGTCAGGGAAGGGGTCAGAAATACCTTTGCAGAACAACCTTTCAAACCCAAACCCTTGATGAATTCCTCCCTCGAAACGTACACACTTTCGGTCTCCGAACGTGTGAAAAACGAGAAGGCTGCCGCTGCTTTGATAAAAATCGTCGGTGACCTATTCTATGACCGCAATGTGCAGGTCGTACTCTACCGTCAACCCATGGTGGATCAACGCCCTTCAGAAATGCTGCAAGCACATGTCCATGGTTCCGTGATGGCCGGAGAAATGTTGGGTATCGACGACACCCTCGCCATGGCCCAAGCCCTCCTGGCAAGCAAAGTGCAAAACGCCAGCATTGATATAGGTCGCCTGGCTACGGAGTGGCGCCGTGAAGCCGGGGTATATCTCGAGCGCAAAAAGTTTCTCGAGGTCAAACTCAAGCGTTATGCGAATGGAGAGAATCCAAATTCGAGCCCTGTCGATGTGGTGCTCTATGGCTTTGGACGAATTGGGCGATTGGTTGCCCGAGAGCTCATCGCCCAAGAAGGACGCGGGACCCAATTGCGCCTTCGCGCGATCGTAGCCCGTGGTTCCGACCCCATCAGTCTAGAAAAACGTGCCTCCCTCCTCCGCGTGGACTCTATCCATGGCTCTTTCCCCGGGACAGTCGATGTTGACCATGACAGTCAAAAACTCATTATCAACGGGCGTCCCGTCGCGATCATTTCTGCGAATCAGCCTGAAGAGATTAACTACCAAGACTACGGGATTGAGCATGCCTTAGTGATCGACAATACAGGGGCATTCCGAGATAAAGAGGCCCTAGCTCGGCATCAGGCCTGTCCAGGGGTTTCCAAAGTCCTATTAACGGCCCCCGGCAAAGGAGTGCCCAATGTGGTGTTTGGCGTAAATCATGAAGACATAGATCGTCATGAGAGCATTCAGTCCGCAGCCTCCTGTACGACGAATGCGATTGCCCCCGTCTTGAAGGTCATGAATGACCACTTTGGCATTGTACAAGGTCATATTGAAACCATTCATGCCTACACCAACGACCAAAACTTGGTGGACAACATGCACAAAAAATATCGACGTGGACGTGCCGCAGCCCTCAATATGGTCATCACAGAAACCGGGGCGGGTCAAGCTGTCGACAAAGCGATTCCAGGGTTGGGCGCTAAGTTGACCAGCAATGCGATTCGCGTGCCGGTCCCGAATGGCTCCCTTGCGATCCTCAAATTGAATCTCGAAAAGAAAACCGATCGAGATAGTATCAATGCAGCCCTGAAAGCGGCGGCATTCTCCGGTCCATTGGTGCAGCAAATCAAATATTCAGTGAGCCCTGAGCTCGTGAGTAGCGATATCGTCGGGGATAGCTGTTGCTCGATTTTTGACAGTGAAGCTACCTTGATTCACAGCGATGGAACATCAGCCGTACTCTATGTTTGGTATGATAACGAATACGGATATACGCGCCAGGTGATGCGCTTAGCCAAGCACATGGCCGGAGTGCGCCGAAAGACGTACTACTAAAAAGTCTTCGGGTCCACTCGAAACACTTTTTTTACCTCCGTATCTTCGCGCGACGATGACCCCTCACTGGCTCGAACGCACTGAATTGCTTATGGGACCGGACGCCCTTGAACGGCTGTCTAAGGCCCATGTATTGGTCGTTGGGTTAGGGGGTGTTGGCAGCTTTGCTGTGGAGTTCTTGACGCGAGCAGGCGTTGGCACTTTGACGATTGTCGATGGCGATGTGGTGGACCCCACCAACCGGAATCGGCAGCTGCAAGCGCTGGCTTCGACGCAGGGCCAAAAGAAAGCCGCACTCATGGAGGCACGCATGCGGGATATCAACCCAGATGTCGTGGTACATGCCCATGCAGAGTTCATGACGCCAGAAGCAATGCGTGCCCTGGTGAAGCAGGGCTCCTATGATTTTGCGTTAGACTGCATTGATAGTGTGCAGCCAAAACTGAACTTTATTGTCACGGCCCTCGAAGCGAATCTTCCCTTCATTTCTTCCATGGGCGCTGGAGGGAGATTAGACCCGAGTAAAATTCAAATCGCCAAACTCGAACGGAGCTACAATTGTCCTTTTGCGAAACACATTCGTAAACGATTAGCCCAGGAATACCGCATTCGAAAGGGGTTTCCTGTGGTCTTTAGCCATGAGCTGGCAAACAAAGATTCAGTCCGACTGACAGATGGAAGCAATTTTAAAAAGTCCTTTTACGGCACCTCTGCATGGATTCCGGCCGCTTTTGGCCTGCATGCGGCTTCTTATGCCGTCCGTAAACTCTGTGGCCTGATTTAGGCGTTTGAATCCTCCCCTGCTGGCAGCTCATCCAAAATGCTGGCCAAGAGCGACTTTGAACTATTGATGCACTCTTCAAGCGCAATCATGGTTTCGGTATTCGTCACCCCAGGAATGTCAGAAATTTGAAAGATGATCTGCTTCGCATGTTTCGTGTCTTGGCAGCGAATCTTGGCAAAGATTCCAAATCGACCCGTGGCAATATGCGCCACCGTTACTTCAGGAATGACCTTTAGGGCCTCAATGACATCGTGGGTACTGGAAGTCTTGCTGAGGTAGATTCCGACAAAGGCGATGAAACTATAGCCCAGGACATCGTAATCCAATTGAAGGCTAGCCCCACGGATGATGCCGGCCTTTTCCATTTTTTTGACGCGCACATGAACTGTACCGGGAGAAACCTGAAGATCTTTCGCAATATCTGTATACGTCTTGCGGGCATCTTCAAGGAGATGCCGTAGGATTTCTTTGTCTGTACGGTCCAGTTTATGTTGCATGTTTTAGGCTTTATTTCCCTTCCAAAAAGGTAAGGAAACCACTACTGCCTGCAAAAGCTTACCGCGAACTTCGACATAAATCGTACTGCCGGGGCTTGCTAACTCCGAAGGCACATAGCCCATGCCAATGGCCTTTCCAACAGACGGAGCCATGGTTCCGCTGGTTACGATGCCAATGGGGGTACCCGTGGCATCTGTGATAGGGTAATCATGGCGAGGTACGCCACGGTCGATCAACTCAAATCCAACCAATTTTCTGCGAGGTCCCGCTTCTTTTTGCGCTTTGAGGTTATCCGAGTTCGTGAATTCTTTGGTGAATTTGGTAATCCAGCCTAGACCTGCCTCCAAGGGGGAGGTTTCGTCATTAATGTCATTGCCGTACAAGCAAAAGCCCATCTCCAATCGCAAGGTGTCGCGCGCTCCAAGCCCCACAGGCACAATGCCCAGGCCAGAGCCATTCTGAAAGATTGCCTGCCAAATCGCAGGAGCTGCCGCATTAGGCATGTAGATTTCAAATCCGCCCGCCCCGGTATAGCCGGTGGCCGAGATGAGAATATTCTCCACGCCGGCAAAACTGCCCACTCCAAAAGTGTAGTAGGTCATGGAATCTAGATCAACTTCGGTAAGGGATTGAAGTGCCTTTACGGCCAAAGGACCTTGCACTGCGAGCAACGAGGTTGCCGCAGATTCGTCGCGCATTTGAACGTCAAAACTTCCCAGATGCGCCTGCAGCCAGGCCCAATCTTTGGCCATGTTGGAAGCATTGACAACCAACAAATATTTCTGCGCATCGAAGCAATACACGAGAAGGTCATCGACAATTCCCCCTTGGTCGTTGGGCAAGCAGGAGTATTGCACCTTGCCGCTATGCAATTTGGCCACATCATTGGAGGTCACAGACTGTAAAAATGCCAAAGCATCTGGCCCTTCCACGTAAAACTCCCCCATGTGAGAAACATCAAAGACCCCTACCCCATTTCGCACGGCGTGATGCTCTACGCTCACCCCTTCGTATTGAACAGGCATGCGGTATCCCGCAAAAGGGACCATTTTGGCGCCGAGGGCGTCATGAACGGCATTAAGGGCCGTGAGTTGGAGTGTTTCCTGTGATTCCATGGGGCAAAGTTCGGGGTGAATGTCCTCTACTTGGCTCGGCTGCAATGAATTATTTCGGGCTTTTAGCCATGAATGCGTTCCCCGTTGGTAAAGTCCTGCATGAGGCCCGCTTCAAATGCGAGCAGAGACTTCCAAAGGTCATCCACCGGGGCTCGCCCTCCATATTGACGCGCATAGCCCAAAAACAAAGTATAATGGTTGGCCTCAGACACCATCAGTCGGTCATAAAATTGAGACAATTCCGGATCCTTGATATTCTGCGAAAGAACTTTGAATCGTTCACAGCTCCGAGCTTCAATCAGGGCACAAACCAAAAGTCGATGCACTAAACGCAACATCCGATCGCCAGTTTTCGGAAAAAACTGGCTCACGGCCTGAACGTATGCATCCTTGCGCTCGCGACCCAAAACCAGCCCGCGTTCAACAATTCGTTTGTGCACCATTTCGAAATGGCTCATTTCCTCGCGCGCTAACGCGGCCATGTCCGTCACCAAATCGCTGAGTTCAGGGTAGGTAATCATGAGCGAAATAGCGGTAGAAGCCGCCTTTTGCTCACAGTAGGCATGGTCCGTTAGGATGGCCTCAATCTGTTCTTCCGCTGCATCCGCCCAGCGGGGGTCCGTAGGGAGCTGTAGTCCAAGCATCATAGCGTCAAAGATACCGGCATTTTAACGACCTTGGCGGCATGATTTGGCGCTGGAGATGGTCCTACCCCTTTATTGTCGCAGCTATTTTTATCGGCTCGCCATCTGAGCCCCTCGATTTTATTCGGACCGCACAGTGGGATCAAAACGACCGTCGAGACAATGGAACCGTCCGTATTGCCTTTGTGCCTGATGCGGGTTGCTTGGATGTGGTCGACGGGAAGCTACAAGGCTATGAATACGCTTTACTCGACGCTTGGGAAGAGGCCATTCCGCAAAAGGTTGAATGGCTCTTCGCCCGCAGTGCACTGGAAGCCCTCGCCTGGGTGGAAGTTGGACGGGCAGATTTGGCCGCGGGAAACATCCCAGGAATGGAACGCCCTGGCATGCTCGCTTCGGATCCTATTCGCGAATTCACCTGGGTGCGGTATGGGCAATCGGATAGCCTTCGCTACCTCAATGAATACCCCAAGCTCCCACAATTTCTTCTCGAATCGGATAGCCTCCCATTGGCCATTCAAGCAATGACCATGTGGCGGCAAATGTCCGTGGAAGCAACGGGCTGGCTCATCCCCGATGTGTTTTTACCCGCCCTCCAGGCGCAATCCACGGAAGCACGAAGCGTTGAGGCGATCAGTGCGGGTTCCTTCTGTTGGATGGGTCGCGAAAAAGACAGTTTACTTCTTCACTCGGTCAATGATTTCTTGGCAAGCCGCAAAGCGAAACGAATACGGGGCTTCTACGGCCGCCCAGGCTACCATGATGACTGGCTTAAGCCCATCCAGCTCTCGCCCTACGATCGGTACTTCCAAAATTCAAATCAATTTGATCGGTATACGCTGACCGCTTTGGCCTTTGTGGAGAGTCGCTTTCGGAGTGACATCATCTCCCCTGCCGGCGCGATAGGCGTCATGCAGCTCATTCCCAACACCGCGGCGAGACTAGGGATTGAGCCTGACGAACTTTTTGAACCAAAGCAAAACATCCAAGCAGGACTAAAATATTTGCGCTTCCTCGATCAATTTTGGAAGCAACGCGGGGTAGCAAAAGAGCATCGACTACCCTTTATTCTCGCATCCTACAATACGGGACCTACCCCCATCGCCCGGGCCGCTGACCAGGCCGCCAAGAAGGGTTGGGATCCAAATTACTGGACGGGCAATGTCGATCAAGTGGCTAAAGGTCCGGGGGCGCACTATGCGCGAAAGACGCTCCGCTTGGCCACGTTTTATCGAGGCTACGTCGAAGCCATCGACCGGGCTAAGGCACCCAAGCCCATGGCAAACGCCCTATTGGCACTGCAATAATTTACCTAAAACTGGAAGTAAATAAAGGGCTGGCTATCGGCCGAGAGGGACTGATAGATGGTCACTACCGCGAGAAAGGCAACCACAAGCTGCCAACCTAAGGGTGCTTGGGCAAACAACTCCCGATACCGATTCTTCCAGCGGCTGGGAATCCAATGAATAAGGTAACCCAAGACCATCACGCTGAGTGGTCGCCAAAATCCAATGAGGATATCGCCTGCAATGTTCAAATCCATCGCCGTCCATGTTCTCGTGAGGATACTCAAGGCTTCGTCCCAACCCGGTGCACGGAACCAGGCCCGTGTCAAGGTGATAAAGAGCAACGTACTCGCCAATCCAAAGGCCTTTCCTACCCAGGAATTCCGTGGGCTCCAGGGACGGATTTTGGCCCAAAGCTTATATATGACCAGCCCCAGTCCATTTAGGCCACCCCATGTGACAAAATTCCACGAAGAGCCATGCCAAAATCCCCCCAAAAGCATCGTAAGCATGACGTTAATGTTGGTATTCAGCCAGCGTCGGAAGGGAGCCCAGAATCGACTCAAAAGGAAAATAAACAGGATCACACCCGCTAGTGAAACCGGGACCAAAAAGGACTCAGCCATCATGCTAATGACGAACAAGGCCAAGAAAACGATCGTATAAGAGGCAAAGGAGCCCTGTCGATTGCCCCCCAAGGGGATGTACAAATAATCCCGTAGCCACGTGCTCAAGGAAATGTGCCAGCGACGCCAAAAATCTGAAACAGATAGCGCCTTATAGGGGGAATTAAAATTCTTGGTGAGCGTAAAGCCCATCAACATGGCCACCCCTATGGCCACATCCGTATACCCACTGAAATCCGCATAGACCTGTAAGGAATATGCAAACAAAGCGAGGAGGCACTCCAATCCACTATACAGCGTAGGCTGGGCAAACACGCGGTCGGCAAAGTTGCTTGCGATGTAGTCCGCAAGGATGAGTTTTTTGAGCAACCCATTCAGGATCCAGAAAAAAGCGAGTCCAAATGCGGCCTTGCTTAATTCATATTTCTTGTACAGTTGTGGGATGAACTCCGAGGCGCGTACAATGGGGCCAGCTACTAATTGCGGGAAAAAGCTGACATAAAATCCAAAGTCCAAAATGCGCCGCACGGGCTCGATCTGCCGACGGTAAATATCAATGGTATAGCTCATGCACTGGAACGTGTAGAAGGATATTCCCACCGGCAGCAGAATGCGATCTTCAACGAAATCCGTACCCAAGTACGCATTGCTCCACAAGGCATAATGCGGCACAGGCTCCCACAGCAGACCAAATCCATCCGCCAAAAATTGTGCGAAGAAATACGGGTATTTGAAATAGAATAAGACCGAAAGATTGGTGACCACCGAAACGGCCACCCAGGCCTTTCGCTTCCACTCGGTTTGGCTGCGATAAAGCCACGCCCCAACATAATAATCGACGGTAGTCGAAAAGAGCAAGAGCAAAAAGAAGCCCCCACTGGTTTTGTAATAGAAGTATAGGGAAACCAGAAAGAGGAAGGCATTCCGCATGGCCATCTTGCGATGGACCAATTGGTACACCGCCAAAACGATGGCAAAGAACACCCAGAAGCCTATCTCAGTGAAGATGATCGGCTGCTTGGCACTAAAGGACAGCCAAACGGGTAGTTGGTGGAGGAGCCAATCCATCATGGGGCATCACTTTTTGAAAGGTCCACAGGAAAGAACGCATCGTAGCGTGCGAGGTACCAGTCCGCGAGCGCTTCAGCGAGCCAATCAGCCTGAAGCGCATAGCCAGCGCGCGTCATGTGAATCCCGTCGCGCGCTGCCCACCCCTGTCGAATCCAGTACGCCATGGATCGCGGGCCACCCATCAAATGGTAAAAGTCATGAACTGCGGCCCCATTCCGCTTGGCTAGGCGCATCATACAGCGATACACGACGTCTCCATGGGGATTGTAGCGTCCTTTATAATAGCTGTCATTGTTCGTAAGAAAGACAAAGGCACAGGCCGGATTTACTTGCCTTGTCCACGTCATGAGACTGTCATAATTGGCTTCGAACTCGGTAGAATCAAATCGACCCACGGCCTTGTAGGCATCATTGATACCCAACCCAAAAATCATCACATCCGGAGGAAAGGCAGCCAATTGATCTCGGTATCGCTCGCATTTCAAGAAGGAATGGGTGGCGGCCCCATTGGCCCCCAGGGCGTGATAACGCAAGCCTATGGCATCACTCATCACCTGGATCCCCTCGAGGGAAAAATAGTTTTGGTCCGGATGGGAACGATACAAGTGAAAAGCCACCGTGTCTTGAGCTTCGTGGTAATAGGCTTCGCAAGCTTGCAGCTCCGAATTGTACCAAACGGTATCGGGACCACCATCAAAGACCACCCCATAGGAGGAATCGCTCGGCGCGGCAAACACGCGGAGGTGATGGAATTGGAAAGGGTCTTCGGTATGATGAATTTTTACCTGAACCGTACTATCTCTGGTCCAAGCTCGAATACCCGCAACCCCCCAAGGTCCCTCATGACTGGGAACAGAGCATCGCTGCCCAGTCCATGAGTCCAGCTGATTGGTCCAAACCTTGTAACTCGGTGGATTATTGGTTCGGGCCAAGGTGAACGGGAAAAAGAACCCTCGCTCCCCAGCTAATCCAGGGGCCAGACTTTGTAAATGATAGCGAATCGCATCGGTAAGCAGCCCTGCTTGAACGTGAGATCCGCCGACATGAACGAGGTTGATCTCTTCCTTTCCTTCGAAGACCAACGCATCCATCTTTCTGAAAAATGGGAGGAAGGCCGAATCCCCATCGGGAAAGAGCAGCACATTTTCACCCGCTGGAATCGGAGCTGGATTCGGCAGGGCACGCACAGAAATAGGCTGCGCATGGATGGTCCAAGAGACCAAGAGGCCCAACAACAGGCCATTCCGGCGTGGGCCCATCCAGGGCAGTGTACGGAGCCTATTCATGGCGCTTCAATTCATCTTGTAAGGAGGTGACTAAGGCCTGGGCAACCTTTTTTGCCCCACGAGGAGTAAAGTGAATGTGGTCTGGACCCGCCAAGGGAGGGTTTTGCCCTACCCAATCAACCATTCCTCCGGGGCCTCCCATGAATTCCATCACATCAAAAAAGCCGGCTCCTTCGGCAAAAGCAGCAGCCTTCAGGGTGTTTCGAACTTCCTCTACAAAGGGATAGCTGTGCCATTCCAACCCGTCTTTCACGGCCATGTCGCTTGGTCCTACAACGAGAATATTCGCTCCGGGCAACGCCTCTTGAAAGAGTCTTATTTGGCGTCGGAAAGCATCTCCGTAGCGATGCACGGCTTCTTTGCTCTTGAAATAGGGCACCGCGTTTCCGCCAAATTGCAAAATCACCAAGCCCACGGGCTCCCGTTGTAGCGAAGCCATAAAATGCGTTCGATCCATTCGAGTAAAGCTCAAACCATCCGCACCGCGCATACCCACATTGTCCACGCGGACGCCAGAAACCCCATCCATCGAAAGACCATACCAGTCTGGACTCGCCCCACGGAATTCCAAGGACAAGGATTTCACCGCTTGGGTTGCCGTCGCTGTCAAAGCACCAGGGCGAGCATTGGAATCGAGGTAGTCGATTTTCCAGAGGCTATCGTTGGCATACCAACGAATCTCAACCGGTCCCCGCGAGGGGCCGTGAAGTAAGCTGAAGGAACGACTGCGTCGTGCACGAGCCGGTCCATAGGTCCTAGGACTAAAGCGAATTTTGGCATCAGGCCCAGCCCCTGCAAGTTCACTGTACCGATGAGAAATACCTCGTGGCCCATATTGATTGCTTGGACTCTTGTCGTTGGCTCGACCGAAACTCACCATGCGCGTCCATTGCCCCTCTGCGTTGTGCGCCACTGAAGCCATTGGCACAAAGGGTACCACAGGTTGAATGCCCGGTCCCTCACCCCCATACAAGGATTGCAGAGATTCACGCAAATCGCCGGTAATCCGATCCCCTTCTATTTGCGAATCACCAAAGTGGAGAATCCGCAAGATCCCTCCATCGCTCAGTTGCTGCAATGCGCGTGCTAGTTTGGCCATTCCCAAGCTGTCCGATGGAGCGAATTGAATCGCCCCAATGCCCGGTTTTGGCCGACGCAGAACAGCCTCCTTGGGCAAGGTATCCGCTAAAGCGAAGGCCTCGATGGAGTCCGCTACGTGTTGGGCCCAGGCATTTTCCCTTTCCTCTTCCGCCCAATCTTCCCAGGGATGCCACGTGGGGAAGCGCCAAGTCACGGAAGGGCTTAGTGAATATTCAGGGGTAGGGTTCACATAGGCCAAGCCGCCAAAAATCAGGAGAACCGATAGGATAAATGCCGCTGTGACCCATGGGGGCCGGTTTTCTACTCCCATCGATCACAAAGGGATTTGAAGGATTTGGCCTACATAAATCGTCTCTTTCCCCCCATTGGCCTCAATGAGTGAAGCGAGGGAGTGCTGCGGAAAGCGCTGATGAATTTTCCAAAGTGAATCGCCTGGACGCACGGTATAGCGCTCAAACTGTGGAATGGAGGCCAAGTTCGGCCCCTCCTCCCGCTTCTGGGCGGATATAGGCGAGTCATAGCTCG
This sequence comes from Cryomorphaceae bacterium, assembly GCA_024639785.1. Taxonomy (GTDB): domain Bacteria; phylum Bacteroidota; class Bacteroidia; order Flavobacteriales; family Schleiferiaceae; genus TMED14. The sequence goes on along the minus strand of JAHEGI010000021.1, from coordinate 197,382 downwards.
CACGAATCGCCAAGCTGGGATTGGATTTCGCTTGTTCCACCGTGAGGCATTGCAGAGCCAATTCGGTTTCATTTTGTCGCCGGACATAGGCTGGCCCCAACATTAAGGCCAAATCGGCCAACGCGGAGTCCCCCATCACACAATAGTAATCCAGCCAAAGGTGCTCCGCTACGTGAAATGAGAGCGCTGAATCTTGAAATGCCTCCACCGGATAACCAAACTTTGCGACGGCTACCGGGTGCAGGCCATATGGACCGACAAATTGCACCGCACTATTTGGGTTGCCCTCTTGGCCATGTTGCCAAAGCATTTGCGTACCCCGAATCAGGCTGGGATAATAGTAAATCGGCTGCACTGCTTGGGCGGAAACCGACAAGAAGAGAAGCAAAATCAAGCTCGCAGGACGCATAGATCAAATGTAAAAGGTCTGTGGGTGCAATGAAATGCAGAGCGCCACAACTTTTCAACGATGTTACTCCCTGTTTCGTCTGTCAAATTTTCACGAACTTTCCAAAAATCCTATCCCACCATGACTACATTTTTTAAATGGACCACCGTGTGTTCTTTCTTGTTAATCCTAAGCGCCTGCGGAGCCTTATTTGCGCCAAAAACAGAAACGACCGCGGCGAGTAATTTATCAGACTCGGCCTTGCAAGCCAAATTCCCAGGGTACACGTTGACTGAATACCAAGCAGGTGAAGCACTGTACCAAACTCAATGCAACCGTTGTCATACACTCCACCCGGCGTCCATTCTGAATGAAGAACAATGGACCGCCATCATCCCCAACATGGCCCGCAAGGCGAACCAAAAATCAGGAGGAGAGGTGGTTACCAAGTCCGGCGAACAAGCCATATTCCGCTACCTCTTCGCTCAAGGCATGGCCATAGAAGGGGACGGGCATCACCACTGATATCGAGGGTATTAAATAAAAAAAGCCCGGCATTTCTGCTGGGCTTTTTCGTTGGGTGGAAGATGGGTCTCGAACCCACGACCTCCTGAACCACAATCAGGCGCTCTAACCTACTGAGCTACAACCACCATTTGGGTCGGCAAATATACACTACACCATGCACCGTGCAAATAGGGTATCCATATGTTTTAACGAGAAATTCGGTGTACTTTAACTTCGTTAATACCACATCCTATAGATCAGATGAAGCAAACTATACTCCGACGAAGCGCCCTAGGCCTGTGCGCTACGCTATTTTCACTAACTAGTATGCAGGCACAAACGATCCCAAGCAATGCCTTGCATTTTGATGGGACCGATGATTATGTTGTCACCACTCATCAAGGAGCTAGTGGCAACTCGGCCCGCTCGGTAGAGGCCTGGATACGGACCACGGCGAATTGCATCCCTGGCGCAGGGGGAGGGATCCAACAAACCATTGTTGACTGGGGTGTCTTTGCCACAGGTACTCGATTCACCTTCAACTTGCTTTGGGCCAATGCCCCGCGCATTGAAGTGGGCGGGAACGGACTCAGTGGCGTCACGGCGGTCAATGACGGCTATTGGCATCATGTTGCGGTTACCTATGACCCCAATGCGACAAATCAATACAAGATTTATGTTGATGGGCAACTGGATGCGCAAGGTAATCTGACCGTCTCCACCAATACGTCGACAGGCACCTACGCTCAGATAGGGAAACGCGTCGATGGGACCAATCCTTTTACTGGGGAAATTGACGAAGTGCGTATTTGGAATACAGCCCGTACGGCAGCCCAAATTGCTGCGAATTACACCAAGGAGTTATGTAGCCCTCCAATCACTTTAGTCGCATATTACCAGGCGAATCAAGGAATTGCTTCCGGGAACAATTCCGCCATTTCGACCTTGACCGATGCCGTGGGCAATCAGCACGGCACCTTGTACAACTTCGCATTGACGGGAAGTAGCTCCAATTTTGTGGCAGGAGTGAGTCTCTCTGGAGGAAAAGACACGACGGTGAGTGCCTCTGCATGTAGTTCCTTTACCGACCCGCTAGGCACAACCTACACAAGCAGTGGCACCTACGCGTATGCCTACACGATGGCCAACGGGTGCGACTCAACGATTTACTTGCAACTCACCATTGACACGGTCGAAACGGGCGTGACTCAAAGTGGCACGTTGCAAACGATGAATATCCTGACGGCTGATGCGAGCAATGCGACCTACCAATGGATCGATTGCGGGAATGGCGGAGCCTCCATTTCTGGCGCTACGAGTCAAACGTATACCGCTACAGCCAATGGCAGCTACGCGGTCATTGTGACCCAAAACGGCTGCACAGATACTTCCACTTGCTACACGGTAGCGGGCATCAGCCTGCGCGAGGCTAGCCCCGTGGAAATCAAACTCATGCCGAACCCTTCCAAAGGCACTTTCTCCGTGGATTTGGGCCAAACGGCGGCCAAGGTTACGGTAGAGATTTGGGACGTCATGGGGCGCAGAGTGTACCAAAAGTCCACCGAGAACCTGCAGCGCATTCCAATTCAAGCTAAGCTTTCTCCAGGGGTATATCTGGTGAAAATCCAGGCAAACGGTCAAAGTGTGACCCGTCGGATGGTGGTAGAGTGATCACTGGAGCCGACCTTTGAAGGATGAGCTCCGTTATTCACATTGCACGCATGTGGCCCACGGCCAAGGATCCGCAGCACGGAAGTTTCGTCGTTGCGCACCTCCGTTCGCTCGCCCCCCATGTACAGCAACGCGTGGTGATTTGGGATGGTCAGGGAGCCGGAGGGCATCTTTTCACCGAGGAATTCCAATTGCATGCCCCAAGCACGGATGGCTTTCGCGCTAAATGGCGCCTGCTAAAAACACTTTTATCCGAAGACCAACCCCACGTAGTTCACGTCCATGGAGCGGGAAAGGATACGGCGCTCGCCTTTTTACTCATCCACATGCTCTATGGTTCGCGCATCCGGCGTGTCGTCACGGAGCATCAAAGTCAATGGGCGGATCACCCATCATCAGGAGCCATTTGGACGTTGCGCTTGGCGCACGTGCGGACAGCCGTTTCCGCATGGTTAGCGGGCTTGATGCAGCCGCACAGTGCGGGGGCAGCGATTCAAGTTATTCCCAATAGTTTGACTCCGCCCACAATTCCTGTAGAACGCAGTGAGGCGACGCATCGACGCTACCTATGGGTGGGCGACCTGACACCGCTTAAAGGGCTACAACAGCTATTAGAGGCTTGGGAAGTTCACCATTTGCGCTATCCAGGGGATACCCTGACGTTGGTGGGCGGCACCCAAGCGCATGGAATCCATTCTGACCATGTGCCCCGTGGAGCCATCTATGTTGGACCTGCGACCCCCAATGAGGTCCACCAGCGCATGCTGCATCACGACATCCTCCTGGTAAATAGTTCACGAGAAACCTTTAGCATGGTCATAGGCGAAGCCATAGAACGCGGAATGGCTGTGCTATGCACCCCGATTCCCGGGCCACAGAGCGTATACACGGAAGCGGGAATCACGTATCGCAAAGACCATAGCCTTGAAGACCTCATTCATCACCTCGCCATAGCGGAAAAATGGAGTGATGTCCCCCTACAAATGAACCGATTCCGAAGCGAGGTGATCGCTAAGGATATTGTGGCGCTTTACACACCAACCAAAAAATAGTCGGAGTTATCGAAGGTCCGAAAGTAAGTCCACTCCAGGGCGGCGCTCCACGATGAAACCTTCTGCGTGGCTTACTCCCATAATCCTGCCCCATTCACGGGCGCGCGATTCAATGCTATCCAGAAAGCCTTTAGAGGAAATCACTGTTTCTGGCTCTTGGCTTGAGGGGTCAAAAAACTGCGAACTATGGGCCAAAACGCTTTGCATTTTCACTTCCATGTAGCCAGAGATATCCACCGAAAAATCTGGAACCAAATCGTAAAATTGAATATAATGGTAAAGATGAGCGGGGCGAAATGCCTCCTGTTCCTGCCCTTCCCATTGACTTTCGATCGCACGAAGGCCCGATTTGAAAACAGCATCCACGACAAGATTGGAGGCATGCCCATGATCAGGATGACGATCCCGTGGCGCTGTGCAGAGTACAATACGGGGGCGCAAGGCTCTGAGAAACGGTATCAAGGCCCGTTGATTGGCTTCGGAATTTTCGAGAAAACCGTCCCGCAAGCCCACATTGTATCGGGCCGAAACCCCTAAAATCTGCGCCGCATGTATGGCTTCTTGGTCGCGCAGCTCCGCAGTGCCCCGCGTCCCCATTTCTCCGCGCGTCAAGTCCAAAATAGCCACCCGATCTCCCTGAGCCACATGCTTAGCCAAGGTTCCACCACAGCCCAGCTCGACATCGTCTGGATGTGCTCCAATAGCAAGGATATCTATAGTGGGCAGTTGAGACATGACGTAATTCGTAACGCGATGAGCTTATTGAACTCCTGCGAATTGCTTGATGTCTTTGCTCAATGGAGAGGTAGTCATCAAGTAGGACGCAGACCATTGCCCTTCTTCATTCACAGCGAATTTGCAAAAATTCCAGCGCACGTTGGCGTTGCTGTTGCCATTCTGATCCTTTTGCGTCAACCACTGATATACTGGATGCACGTGCTCCCCTTTGATCGACACTTTTTCCATCATTTGGAAGGTGACACCGTAGTTCTTGCTGCAAAATGACTTGATGTCATCGGCTGACCCAGATTCTTGGTTACCAAAATCGTTGCATGGGAAACCTAGAATGATGAACTCTTCGTGATTGGACTGATCCCAAAGCGCTTGTAAGTCTTTGTACTGGGGAGTAAATCCACATTCCGAGGCGGTATTCACAATCAGCACCCGCTTGCCACGCAATTGCTCAAAGTCAAAAGTCTCGCCATCTAGCGTCTGAGCAGAAAGACTGTAAAAGTCCACGGCACCATGGACAGGCTGTGCCACACTGTGGCCACAACCGAGAAGCATACCGAGTAATCCCATGGCAAAAAAAGTAAAGGTCTTTTTCATGTTTAAACAAATATACGGCTGATTTATCCAGCCATTCCACTTGTTAACCGCAAATGGCTAGGCTAAGTTCAGCCCAGCCCTACCTTTGTGCCGTGATTCGTCCTCAAGCTATCCGTCAAATGCTTCGTTGGGAGTGGGAATTGGAATACCGCCGATCAAATGGCTGGTTCCTACCCGTCCTCTTTGCGGCCATGGTAGCGTATTTATGTTCCCTCCTAGTGCGAGAGCCCAGCCCTACCGTTTGGCTGGCATTGCTTTGGATGACCATTGTCTTCAGCGCCTTGCAGACTGCCAGCCGAAGTTTCTCCGCAAGTGCGGGTCAATGGCTCTATCTAAACCAGATTGTACAACCTATCGAATTGCTTTTGGGTAAAACCATGAGCACCGCGGGAAGCAGCCTCTTGGTCACCTGGACTGGCCTGTTACTCTTTGGCCTCTGGCTAGGCTGGCCGCACATTCCAGAAACGGATGCCTCCGTGGCTACCTGGCCTTTTCTTGTGAGTATTTCCTTGGGTGCTATAGCCATTTCGGCCACATTGAGTTTCACCGCGGCGTTAGCGTCCAAGATGGACCGGGGCACCGGGATGATGGCGATTTTGAGCCTTCCACTTTTATTGCCAACCCTCTTGGTCTCGATGCGGGCGAGCAAATTGGCCCTGTTGGGCGAAACACCTCTCGTTTTATACCCGAATTGGGCGGGAGAAATTCTCATGGCGGCCATTCCATTAGCCCTCGGCGGGCTGCTCTTTCCGTACCTTTGGCGCTCCTGATGAAAGCTTGGAAAATTCTTGCCATAGTGCTAGTGGGCTACTCCCTCTATGCCGGTCTCATGTTTGACGTGCCGCGGCTCGTCATCTTGAACGAAACCATCCGAAACCTCTATTTCCACGTTCCGATGTGGTTCAGCATGATTGCGCTTCTAGGCGGCTCTCTTGCCTATTCATTCCGTTTTTTACGCTCCGGCACTGAAGGTCAACCATCGAACCTCGATCGGGATAATCAGGCGCGTTCTTTTGCCGAAGTTGCCATGGTATTTGCCATGCTCGGGCTCTTTACCGGGATGATTTGGGCCAAAGCAACCTGGGGGGCTTACTGGACGGCCGACCCCAAGCTGCAAGGCACGGCCGTAACCTTGTTGATCTATGCGGCTTACTTCATTTTGCGCACCAGCATCGATGATCCAGAAAAACGGGCTCGTCTTGCGGCAGTGTATAATGTTTTTGCGTTTGTCTTAATGATTGTCTTCATCGGGATTCTTCCCCGAATGACTGATTCCCTGCATCCAGGGAATGGCGGAAATCCCGCCTTTGGAAATTATGATTTAGACAATGGAATGCGGATGGTATTCTACCCGGCCGTTCTGGGATGGATTCTCATGGGATGGTGGATCGCCACCCTTCGCGTCCGGCTCGAGCGCCTGCGTTACCGAAACAATCACTAACCATGAACACATTTTTACAAGCTCCCCCCGCTGAAATGGCCGATATCTTTCGTTCTGAAGGAAAGATGTTGGTCGTTCTCGTCGTTTTGGGAATCGTTTTTGTTGGATTGGTCGCCTATCTCATTTGGATGGATCGACGGATCAAAAAATTGGAGCAAAAGCCATGAAGCGCAGTTCCATCATCCTTCTCGCGGTAGTAGCGATTTTGATTGGGGCCCTGTTGGTTACACTCCAGGATGCCAGCGTCTACGCTACGTTCACCATGGCCAAAAAACAGCAACCTGAAACCGTGACGGTCGTCGCAGTTTTGGATGTAGAAAAGCCCATGGATTTTCAAGCGGAAAGCTCATTACTCACCTTCACCGCTTTGGACAAGGAAGGAGTCGCTTCGACGGTTATTTACAACCAGCCCAAGCCAACCGACTTTGAGCGCAGTGAAGAAATCACCCTCACAGGTCACTACAAAGACGACGCGTTCATCGCGACCGAAATCCTCATGAAATGTCCATCCAAATACACGGATGGCGAAGGCGTCGTTGCGGATGGCACCTATAACCAAACCCAGCCTGCGCCCTAATGCAATACCTCGGAGAACATCACCTTTGGTCCCTCGCCGGGCGCTTGTTTGTCGCCCTTTCCTTTGCAGGGGCATTCGTTGCTGCGTTTTTTTATGGGTTGCAGGTTTTTCGGTCTCCAGCTGCGCGCGAAGAGCGCCCTGTTCATTCCCTTCGCACGGCTGGTCGATGGGCCTTTGGACTGCATAGCCTCGGGGTTTTAGGCACCATCGGAGTGCTCTTTGCGGCGCTGTTCAATCACTGGTTTGAATTCGATTATGTCTGGCGCCACAGTTCGCTCGATATGCCGCTCGAATACATCGCTTCCTGTTTTTGGGAAGGTCAAGAAGGAAGCTTCCTGCTTTGGCTGACCTGGCATATGATTCTCGGATGGGTTCTCATCAAGACCGCCAAAACATGGGAATATGGCACGCTCTTCGGATTGGCCATCGTTCAGTTATTTCTAGCCTCCATGCTACTTGGGGTGTACTTCGGCGAGGTAAAGCTCGGCTCCTCCCCTTTCGTGCTCATTCGCGAACTCCCTGAGAACATAGGACTGCCATGGACCGAATTCAGGGACTACTTAATGCGCATTCCCGCTTTCCGCGATGGGCAGGGCCTCAACCCTTTGCTTCAAAACTATTGGATGGTCATCCATCCACCGACCTTATTCTTGGGCTTTGCTTCGGTCACCATTCCTTTCCTTTTTGCCATCACGGCATTAATTGAGAAGCGCTACACGGACTGGGTTCTGCCCGCGCTACCCTGGACCTTCTTTGGTGTAGCGATTTTGGGAACCGGAGTCCTCATGGGCGGCGCGTGGGCCTACGAAGCCTTGAGTTTCGGCGGATTTTGGGCCTGGGATCCAGTAGAAAACTCTTCCCTCGTCCCATGGCTTACCCTGGTGGCCACTGGACATTTGATGATGATCGTCAAGCACAAAAAGACCGCACCGGGCACGACGCTCTTTTTAGCCATTCTCTCCTTCTTACTGGTGTTGTACTCCACCTTTTTGACCCGAAGCGGCATCCTTGGAGATAGCTCCGTACACGCCTTTGTTGACTTGGGTCTCAACGGCCAACTCCTAGCTTTCTTAGGATTCTTTACGGTGGGAAGCTTGGTGGTCTTCTTCTGGCGCGCGCGCTCCCTTCCCAAAAGCGCTTCCGAAGATGCCTTTTCCTCCCGTGAGTTTTGGATGTTTATTGGCGCCCTAACCTTGCTCCTTTCGGCCGGTCAAATTACCCTTTCCACGAGCATTCCCGTATTCAATAAGTTAATCGGTCCCGAAGGCTTACTACCGCTTTTGGATGCCAAAATGGCCCCTCCTGCCGATGCCGCAAGGCACTATAACAGCCTGCAGATTCCTTTTGCCATCATTATTTCTATCCTCATGGCGATGGGTCCTTTCTTGCGCTGGAAAGAAAGTCCAAACGCCTTAATCCGTCGAGCCACCCTGTCTTTGATCATCTCCGTCGTCTTGACCTTCGTCATTGCGTGGGGCTTGGACTTGTGGGACATCCTGTACGTGGCTCTCTTGGGCGCATCTCTTTTTGCCTTCTTTGCAAACGCCGATTACTGGCTCCGCTACCTCAAAGGCAAGTGGACCGCGGGCGGAATGGCATTAGCGCATTTGGGCTTCGCGCTGGTCCTCATTGGCGCCCTGATTAGCAACGCAAAAAAGGAGGCCATTTCCACCAATGCCACCTTTATTCACGAGGATTTTCCCGCGAACGAGAATGTCCTCTTGCCGATGGGCGATACGGTTTCCATGTTCCCCTACTATGTCAGTTGGAAAGGAGAACGCATGGAAGGACACAACCGCGTCTACGATGTAGAATTTTATGAGGTGGAATCCCCCCTGGCCTCCTGGGCCGACGGAGAGCGCAAGCACCTCAAAACCAGCTTTAGCCTGCAGCCCTTCATTCAGATGAATGCGCGCATGGGCAACGTTCGGGAACCGAGTACAAAGCATTTTTGGAATAAGGATATCTACACCTATGTCAGCTACGCCGATCTGCGGAACGCGGAGGAGCAGCAAGGCGACTGGAAGGAACCGATGGAAGCCTCGCTCAAAACGGGCGATGAGGTATTCCTTTTTAACGAGTACTTGCTCCATGGGGACACGCTGGTGGTAGTCGATGCCGCCTTTGATCCAGCAAGTGGAGAGCTCACGCATCTTGAACTCGCGCTGAGTATGACCTTGAAAGCGATGGATGGCCAAACCTATCCCATTCTTTTGCCCTATCTATTGGATGGCAATTCCGTCTCCAACGAAGAAGTCCAACTGGAAGCGCTAGGTATCAAGCTGCGTTTTGATGGAGTGAAGGATGAAGAAGGTAGCTATGGCATTACTGCCTGGCAGAAAAAGGCCAATGACCCGCCCTTCATTTTGATGCAGGCGTTTATTTTCCCATATATCAACTTGCTTTGGCTAGGTTCGATCCTCATGGGGATCGGCAGTCTGCTCGCAGTGTGGAAGCGGATCTACCGAAGCCTGAGTGAAGGAGCAAAATGACGTGGTGCATCGCCGGTCATGGTAAAGTTGCCACGGCATTAGCCCATCGCTTGCGTGCTCGTGGGGGTTCATTTCAACACGTTTCTGCTCGGGCATGGTCCGAAGGAATAGACCTTCCTTCCGCTAACAGCCGAGCACTCTTCTTGGCCCTCCCAGACGACGCCCTTGCTGCAGCCGCCGAGGCCTTAGTCGCGCATCATCCAACGTATCCCGTATTTCACTGCAGCGGTGCGACACCATTAAGTGCCCTGGCCTCCGTGCCTCTGAGCGGGGTGTGGTATCCAATGCAGTCATTTCGAAGTCCTGACGTACCCTGGGGCCAATTCCGCATTTTTTGGGAGAATGATACCCTCGCTTCCACCTTGAACGACTGGCACCAAGCTTTGGGCATACCCGTCCCAGGCGAATGGGCCACTTCCGAACAGCGAGGGGCCTATCATTTGGGCGCGGTATGGGCAAACAATTTCCCCAATCATCTCGCCGCCCTCTTTCAAACGTACCAGGCACAAACCGGGGTGACCGGATTGGAAGCTATGTTTTTAGAATCCGTCCAAAACGCTTTGCTCGGTGATGCGAAGACCCTCCAAACGGGCCCAGCCTTACGCGGGGACCAGGCCACGATGGAACGGCACCTCCGAGAGCTCCCCGAAGAGCTTCGCGACCTGTATCTTGCACTCAGCGAGAGCATTCAACGCTTCCACGCGTCTCAGTCATGAACTATAAAAGCAAACTGCACGGGATCACCACGTTCGTCTTTGACGTAGACGGGGTATTCACCAATGGACATATCCTCATTCTTCCCGGACAGGAGCCAATTCGAACCTTTCATTCCAAGGATGGCTATGCTTTGCAAGTTGCCCTGCGCCAAGGGTACCGGATTGCGATCATCACGGGAGGAAAGTCTGAAGCCGTCAAGGAACGATTTGTATCCGCGGGCATCACGGATGTTTGGCTCGGCGCACGACACAAGGAAGAAGCCTTGGAAGAGCTGATGCTAGCCTATGAACTCAAGGCTGAAGAGATCGCCTACATGGGGGATGACCTGCCGGACTATGAAGTTTTGACACGCGTCGGATTAGCAACCTGCCCGCATGATTCGGCCCCAGAAATTCGGAGCATTTGCGATTACATCTCCCCAATCAATGGCGGAGAGGGCTGTGTCCGTGACCTCATTGAACAAACCTTAAAAGTGCACGGCAAATGGAACCTGCCTTCGGATCGGAACTGGTAGGCCTCGCCTGTCCCATTGCGCTGGATGGTCAGCTAGTGCTTGGAAGCGGTTCTCCCCGGCGAAAAGAACTCCTCAGCCTCTTTGGGCTGCCCTTTGAGGTGCGCACCGCCGACACCGCGGAAATCGCCCCTGCAGACTTGAACGATGTCGAAACCGTGCGTTTTGTCGCCAAAGAGAAAGCCGAGGCCCTGGTCGCCACCTTGCAACCCGGCGAAATCCTCCTTACGGCAGACACCGAAGTCTGGATGGACGGAGAGCGCTTTGGAAAGCCGCGCGACCTCGCCCATGCCCTCACCATGCTGCAACGCCTACGTGGTCGCACCCACAAGGTCATTACGGCCGTTTGGGCTACGGATGGGCAACGTTGGGAAACCAGCGAGAATACGACCCTTGTCACGATGGCCGATCTCCCTGACTCCTGGCTGCAGTGGTATGTAGACACCTGCCAGCCCTTAGATAAAGCCGGTGGCTACGGGGCCCAAGAATGGATTGGCCATGTGGCCATTACCAAAATGGAAGGGGACTTTGACAACGTGAAAGGACTATCCCTGGTTTCCGTGCTGCGCGTCCTGCGACCCTGGCTGCGTTAGCACTTTTCAAGCATTCCTCGAAAGCGTACCTTAGGGCATATGAATGCTAAGCAGCCCAGCCTCCTCCTTGCCATCCTTCCTGTTCTCTTCCTCATTGTCGCCCTTGCGATCAATGTGCGCATTTTTGGGGACAGCAGCTTAGATGGAAGCAATCAACTGATTTTGCTCGCCGCCGCGGGCGTGACGGCCGGATTAGCTGCATTCAATGGCGTACAGGCCAAAACCCTTTGGGAAGGCATCCAACACAACATTCAAGACAGTTCCAAGGCCATATTAATCTTGCTCATGGTAGGCGCTCTCGCAGGAAGCTGGCTCATCTCGGGCATTATCCCCACCTTGATTGTCTACGGTTTAGACCTGTTATCACCCTCTATTTTCCTCCCCGCCACGGTGATTGTCTGTGCTATCGTGAGTTTGGCTACTGGATCTTCATGGGCCACGACGGCTACGATTGGTATTGCGCTCATGGGCGTAGGCCAAAGCATGGGCTTTTCCTCCGCCATGGTCGCGGGGGCTGTGATTTCAGGCGCCTACTTTGGCGATAAGATGTCGCCCTTTTCGGACACGACCAATTTGGCCCCTGCCATGGCCGGAACGGATTTAATGACCCACATTCGGTACATGACGCTTACCAGCGGACCCGCCATCGTCATTACTTTGATCGCCTTCAGCTTTATGGGCATGAACGGCGGAGAAGGCAGCCTGGACGACTTGAGCCTGCTCACCCAAGAGCTGAGTGGCCGAATCAACCTGAGCCCATGGCTGATGCTCATCCCCGCGCTCAGTATTGGCCTGATTATTTTGAAGGTTGATGCCATCGTGTCGATGGGCGTAGGGACGCTCGCAGGACTCATTGCGGCCTATTTCTTCCAATACGACCTCCTCGTCGATTTAACTATGGAACGCTTAGGCGTCGACGCGTTTGACTGGACGCACATCTACCAGCAGCTCTTCATCAGCACCTACGGCGACACCCATATCCCTATGAGCAATCCCTTGCTGAACGATTTGATGGAATCTGGCGGGATGTCGGGAATGCTGGGAACCATTTGGCTCATTCTCTGCGCGATGACCTTTGGTGGTACGTTAGCCGCTTCGGGATTTTTGGAGGTTATCACCGCCCTCTTCTTGCGTATGGCCCATGGTTCAGCGGGCTTGATCATTGCCACCTTGGCGACCTGCGGGTTTTTCAATGCTACGGCGGCCGATCAATATTTGGCCATTGTCGTTCCCGGCCGAATGTTCCGAAAGGCCTACGAAGACCGCGGCCTCGCCCCTGAGAACCTATCGCGCGCACTCGAAGACAGCGGAACCGTGACCTCTGTGTTGGTTCCATGGAATACCTGTGGTGCGTATCAATATGCCACGCTACACGTGAGTGCTGCCGACTATGCGATCTATGCCCTATTTAATTGGTTGAGCCCCATCATCAATGCGACATGGGCGCTCATCGGCTTCCGAATTCGCAAGGCTTAAATCCAGCCTTTTCGACGCATCCACCACAACATGCCCCCCACGGTGGCGCACATGATGGAGAGTACCACGAAATACCCATTTTGAGTCTCCGTCTCGGGCATATTTTGGAAGTTCATCCCATACAGGCCCGCGAGAAAGGTGATCGGTAAAAAAATAGCCGAGAAAACGGTTAGGACCCGCATGACTTCATTCGTTCGCTGGCCCACACTGGATAAGTAGAGGGATTCTAAAGACTCCAGCATTGAACGGAGCGAATCCATGCGATCCACACATTGCATCGCCTGATCTCGGACATCACGGAAATACGGATGATGCTCAGCCTTGATGAAGGCCGACGTTTCAATACTACCCAGAACCTCTTTCATCGGGATGAGTGCCCGACGCAAATTCGTCAGATCCCGTTTCAATTGGAGCACTTGCATCATCACCTCGGGGCTCGGGGATTGGACCACGGCCAATTCCAGCTTTTCTAAGTGATCCTCCATCGAGCCCAAGGCCATACCATAGGGCGCAATAACGGCTTCGAGCAAGCGATAGAGCAAATAGTCCACGGAGCGCTGGCGGACAATACCCCGGCCTTCTTGAATCCGCGTATAGACGGCTTCAAAGCGATCTTGCACTTTTTGTTGGATGGACAGCACGTAGTCGTTGGTGAGCACAAAGGAAATATGCTCCATTTTTACCCGAGATCCCTTTCGCTTAACAATACTTTTTACCGATAGAAACAAAGCTTCGGGATACTCCTCCATGAGTGGCCGCTGTTTCGCGTCTACGGCGTCCATCATCATATGCGGATTCAATCCCAATACCTCGCGCCATTCCAACCAAGTGGATTCTTCGGGATATCCCAAAAAGTTAACCCAGTGCACTCCCGCTTCAGGGCGCTGAATAAAGGAGGTCGGATTTGAAAGCTGGACATCCTGTACCGCTGAGGCATCAAAATGCAGCCATCGGGTCTCTTGGGTAGCACTGGCATTCATGACCACAAGTTAGCATGGAAAATACCTATTTTTGCCCCCCATGCCCACACTCAGTATTGTAATTCCAGCCTATAATGAAGGTCCAACCATCCATTTGATTTTGGATAAAGTGTTGGCTGTAACCTTACCTAAGGATTGGAAAAAAGAAGTAATCATCGTGAATGATTGCTCCAAAGATCACACCGAGGAAGCCATCCATCAGTGGGCCGCCGGCCATCCCGCTCTTCCCATCAGCTATCACGCGCACGCTTACAACCAGGGCAAAGGCGCAGCCTTGCATACAGGCATTGCTCAGGCTACGGGAGACTACGTCATCATTCAAGACGCCGATTTAGAATACGATCCAGAGGAGTATAACCTCCTGCTGCAACCCGTGCTTGCTGGTCAAGCTGACGTGGTGTATGGGTCGCGTTTCTTGGGCGGAAATCCGCACCGCATTCTCTTTTTCTGGCATAGCATCGGGAATAAGTTCTTGACTTTCCTATCCAACATGTTCACCAACTTGAACCTGACCGATATGGAAACCTGCTATAAACTCTTTAAGCGCGAGATGGTGCAATCTCTGCATTTGACCGAAAAGCGCTTCGGCTTTGAGCCCGAGGTGACGGCTAAAATTTCGCGTATCCCCAAAGTCCGCATCTACGAAGTGGGCATCTCATATTACGGCCGCACCTTCGAAGAAGGCAAGAAAATCGGCTGGAAGGATGGATTTCGTGCGATTTACTGCATTTTGAAGTACGGAGCCTTTAAGCTTCGCTAAATCACGTTCGTATAAAAGAAAAAACGCGGCCCTGCGGGGCCGCGTTTTGCATATAAGCGTTTCGTTTTTGGAGATTATTTCACCTCCTCAAACTCTACGTCGGTCACGTCATCGGCACCGCCACCGGCAGGGGCATCGGGTCCAGGCTGACCGCCGTCTCCAGCTTCTTGCTGCGCTTTATACATCTCTTCCGAAGCATTTTTCCATGCTTCATTGATTTGCTCCATCGCTGCATCGATCGCGGAAATTTCTTGAGAAGCGTGAGCCTTCTTGAGGTTCTCCAAAGATTCTTCGATCGAACCTTTTTTGTCGCCCAGCTTATCGCCAAACTCAGTTAACTGCTTCTCGGTTTGGAAGATCATTTGATCTGCCGCATTCAGCTTGTCCACGCGCTCTTTAGCGGCCTTGTCTGAATCGGCGTTCGCCTCAGCTTCCTTCTTCATCTTTTCGATCTCTTCCTGACTCAAGCCCGAAGAAGCCTCAATGCGAATCTTCTGCTCTTTGCCTGTGGCCTTGTCCTTGGCGCTGACGTTCAAGATACCATTCGCATCAATGTCAAACGTGACTTCCACTTGGGGCACGCCACGTGGCGCGGGAGGAATACCATCGAGGTGGAAACGGCCAATCGTCTTGTTGTCCTTGGCCATGGGGCGCTCACCTTGCAAAATGTGGATTTCCACACTTGGTTGGTTGTCGCTTGCCGTGGAGAACACTTCGGATTTTTTGGTAGGAATCGTGGTGTTGGCTTCGATCAATTTGGTCATTACGCTGCCCATGGTTTCGATACCCAAAGACAAGGGCGTAACGTCCAATAAAAGCACGTCTTTCACGTCGCCCGCAAGGACACCGCCTTGGATCGCGGCGCCAATGGCCACCACCTCATCCGGGTTCACTCCTTTATTGGGCTCCTTTCCGAAGAATTTCTTTACCGCTTCCTGAATTGCTGGAATCCGGGTAGATCCACCCACCAAAATCACATCATCAATGTCGCCATTGGAAAGTCCCGCATTCTTCAATGCAGACTTACATGGAGCGATGGTGCGCTCAATCAAATCAGCTACCAAGCGCTCAAAATCAGCACGAGTCATGGTCTTGACAATGTGCTTAGGTCCACTCGCCGTAGCCGTAACGTAGGGAAGGTTGATTTCTGTGCTCGTCGTGCTGGAAAGCTCAATCTTGGCTTTTTCAGCGGCTTCCTTTAGACGTTGAAGAGCCATGGCGTCTTTGCGCAAATCAATCCCTTCTTCCTTTTCAAATTCTTCCGCTAGCCAGTTGATAATGCGATCGTCAAAATCATCCCCACCCAAATGCGTATCGCCATCGGTAGATTTTACTTCAAAAACGCCGTCACCCAATTCAAGGATAGACACGTCATGCGTACCGCCACCGCAGTCAAACACGACGATTTTCATATCGCGGTTTTGCTTGTCGATGCCATAAGCCAATGCAGCGGCCGTTGGCTCGTTAATGATTCGGCGGACCGTCAAACCAGCAATCTCGCCCGCTTCCTTGGTAGCCTGACGTTGCGCATCGTTAAAGTAGGCGGGAACCGTAATGACTGCCTCATTCACATCCGTGCCGAGGTAATCCTCTGCCGTCTTCTTCATTTTCTGAAGAATCATGGCAGAAAGTTCTTGTGGGGTGTATTGACGATCGTCAATTTGAACCCGTGGAGTATCGTTGTCGCCTTTGACCACTTCGTACGGAACACGACCCACTTCTTTGGCCACATTGCTGTACGACTCACCCATAAAGCGCTTTACTGAGAAGATGGTCTTCTTAGGATTGGTGATGGACTGACGCTTGGCGGGATCGCCTACTTTGCGCTCGCCACCTTCCACAAATCCGATAACGGATGGGGTGGTACGCTTGCCTTCTGCGTTGGGAATGACCACCGCTTCATTGCCTTCCATGACAGACACACACGAATTGGTGGTGCCTAAGTCAATACCTATGATTTTACCCATTTTGAATACTTGAGTTGTTTTGAATTTGACATCCAAAGGTCAAACCCCGTACCAAAGCCTCAAGTGAGACAAAATGTCAGTTACATGTCAAAGTATCCAGGAAGGTGGCCTTCGCAAAGCGCAATTCGCATGTCACTTTGCCAAAAACTAAACTGTCATGAGAACGATCCGCCAATCCCAAATTGGGGCGAATCAGCCCGGCTGAGCTAGCAAAAATGCCCGCACCGCCCTGCACATTCGAGAAGAAAGGCGGATCTTGAAGGATGGTGTTCGAAGGTTGCGTGACCGATATATACGTGGCCAAGTCATCCGTTCCTGCCGTCAAATACAATGTGAACCCGCGAAAAAAGCGAATGTGGCCCGCGCGCACGGGAATGGACTCCGCCAAAAACTGGTAATACTCCTGATAGGTCAAGGTGGTCTTGGTTGTGGCACCCCCGTTCAGCGTACTGCCCAATTGATAGGGTAAATAATAGCGCACCACGTGGCGGGTGGAATCCGACTGCTGGTGCTCAGGCATTTCCATGTACAAGAAATCAATATATCCTTGGTAGGCACGTGCATTTTTGGCCTGATACCACTCGATTTCTTGACCCTTAGTGGATGTGAGATTCAAGCGTTGAATGCCAATGGGAGTGGGCTTTTTCAAGGTGAACGTCTCCGAATTAACCAATGGAGTGACCGCCGTAGCAAACACCGGACTCACCGAATCTTTCTTTAAAACCAACTTGTACTCCCAATCCAAACGGCTACTGTTGGCGGTAAATCCTGGAAGAATCAATCGATACAACCGGTGACCTTGGGTGGTAAACAGACCGGAATCCTTGGGAATATCATAGGTGACTTCTAAGGCTTTTTCCCATGCGAAATCGCCATTCTCTTTGAATGCCTGAATGTGTGCAACCAAGCTAGGGTAGTACAAACTATCTGGATGAGCTACCCCGCCATTGGGACCGTCTTGACCTAAGTACGCACGACCAATTCGGACGTATTGGGTGTCTGAATCCGGATTCAGCGTAGCGTAGACGATGGGCACGTTTTCGAATGGTGCGGTCACATCCAAAGTGTTATCACACGCAGTCAGGGCAAGCGCGGTGACGAAGGCAATCCAAAGGTTCTTTCCCATCATAGGGTTCAAAGATACCACGGAACTGCGTTGTACTTTTGGACAAAATCCCAGAAGATGTCTACGGCAAAAAAGGAATACAAAAAGGTCACAACCAACTCCCTATTTGAGATGAAGCAGCGCGGTGAACGCATTGCCATGCTCACCGCCTATGATTATAGTCTGGCGAAATTAGTGGACCAATCAGGCATCGATGTGATCCTAGTTGGAGATTCGGCCTCCAATGTCATGGCGGGTCATGAAACCACCCTACCGATTACGCTGGATCACATGATCTATCACGCCTCTAGCGTCATTCGCGCCGTCGACCGTGCGTTGGTAGTCGTGGATTTACCCTTTGGCTCGTATCAAGGCAATGCCAAAGAAGCGCTTTCCTCTTCTATCCGCATCATGAAGGAATCCGGTGGACACGCGGTGAAACTCGAAGGCGGGAAAGAAGTTGCCTCAACGATCGAACGCATTGTCGGCTCCGGGATTCCTGTCATGGGCCACCTGGGGCTTACGCCGCAGAGTATTTACAAATTCGGCACCTATGCCGTTCGGGCTAAAGAGGAGGCCGAAGCAGAACAACTTTTGGCCGATGCGAAGGCCTTAGAGCAAGCCGGTTGCTTTGCCTTGGTTCTAGAAAAAATTCCCGCCAAGCTCGCGAAGGAAGTAAGCGAATCCATCGCTATACCTACCATTGGAATTGGGGCAGGTGGCGATGTGGACGGTCAGGTCCTGGTCTTGCACGACATGCTTGGGATGAACACTGACTTTAGCCCTCGTTTTCTTCGCCGCTATCTGGACCTTGCTGCGCAAATCCCGGCGGCCATTGGCCAGTATGTGGATGACGTGAAGCGACGCGATTTTCCAAATGACGCCGAAAGCTACTAAGGTGCAAGAACCGCAAATTCTTTGGGAGGATAACCATCTACTGATCGTCAGCAAACCAGCGGGCATGCTGGTGCAAGGGGATATTACAGGCGACCGATGCCTGAAAGATTGGGCAGAAGAAGACGTCGCCAAGCGATTCCACAAGCCGGGCAAAGCCTTCATTGGCCTCCCCCATCGGTTGGATCGGCCCACTTCTGGAATCGTTGTGCTGGCCAAAACATCTAAAGCCTTGAGTCGTATGAATGCCGTTTTTTCGGGTCGCGACATCGAAAAAACCTATTGGGCCATTGTAGAGGGCCACGTACATCCTGCCCAAGGCCGTCTTGTGCATCACATCCTTCGCGATGGGAAGACGAAAAAGAGCTTTATCTCCCAGCGGCCAGAGGCACAAGAAGCCATCC
Organism: Cryomorphaceae bacterium; assembly: GCA_024639785.1. Lineage (GTDB taxonomy): Bacteria > Bacteroidota > Bacteroidia > Flavobacteriales > Schleiferiaceae > TMED14. Next base: position 178,518 of record JAHEGI010000021.1, on the reverse strand, counting down.
TCCGCTACCAAGTTCGTCAAGTTGGCGACCGGTACACGCTGGTAGAAATTGATTTGGAAACTGGCCGTCACCATCAAATTCGCGTGCAAATGCAAGCCATCGGTCACCCCATCAAAGGAGATCTCAAATACGGCTCAAAACGCTCAAATCCCGGGGGCGGAATCCATCTACATGCACGACGTATTGCTTTCACACACCCGGTGAGTCAAGAGCGCATTGAACTGACTGCTCCGCTCCCTGAAGAGGTGCTTTGGAAGGCACTAGGCGCCTAAGCCCTACAGTGAACTCCGTAACAGGAGGCTTCTGATCGACCGCCATCGAAAAGGCGGTACTTTAGGATAATGAAACGACATCTCCCCTGGTGGGCCTCAGCGCTTATTGTCTTGGCCATCGCCTCGTATTCTTGGTATCAAAGACAACCGGCGCATGCCCCTGATTTTGAATTTGACGGCCCGGCAATTGTCATCCATGGCGGTGCGGGGGTCATCACCCGGGAAAACATGAGTCCCGAGATGGAGGCACTCGTCCGATCCTCTTTGGAGCGGGTGCTAGATTCAGGCTATGCGGCTTTAGAGCGCGGGGAGGATCGAATGGATGTGGTGGTGCGCGTACTTGGAATGCTCGAATCGGATAGCCTCTTTAATGCGGGTATTGGCGCTGTGGTTACCTCGGAAGGTATTGCTGAATTGGACGCTTCCGTCATGGATGGTGAAACGAAACACGCAGGAGCCGTAGCCGGATTGCGGCACATCCTTCACCCAGCAGCGCTCGCCCGGGAGGTCATGATGCATAGTGATCATGTCTTTTTAATAGGAAATGGCGCGGAGGCCTTTGCCGTTGAGCGCGGAATGAACTTGGTCGATAACGATACTTTTTTAACCCATCGTCGCCATGCCCAATATGCCCGCTGGGCAGAGCAGCACAAACGAGGTACGGTTGGTGTGGTTTTGCGTGACCGCGAAGGGCACCTCGCTGCAGGCACTTCGACGGGCGGCATGATGGGAAAGCAATGGGGACGTGTAGGGGATGTCCCTGTCTTGGGCGCAGGAACCTATGCCGATGACCAAGGTTCAGCCATTTCCTGCACGGGCCATGGCGAGTATTTCATTCGCGAGGCGGTGGCCTATCAAGTTAATGCCCGCATGCAATTTGGAGATCAGACTTTGGCGGATGCTGCGCATGATGTGTTATTCAATGTACTGAATGCCAATGCGGGCCAGGGCGGTTTGATTGGGATCAATGCACAAGGGCAGGCGGTACTTCAATTTAATTCACCCGGTATGTATCGAGGCGCCAAAGGCCAACTCAAAGGAAATTCCAAGGAAATACATCGCTTTGTTGGGATTTACGGAGACTAAGACGCCGGGTCAGTCCGCTCTAAGCCGGATCTACATCCAACACAAGCTTTACTGACTTAAAATCTGGGTGAAACGACAGTTGATCTGCCGTTTGCCGCAGGCGCTTTTTGATGACCGAAAGGCTTCGATCTGCGGGCAACTTCAACCACAGGTGTTGGAGATACACATTTTTTATTCGAGCCACACTCGGCGCATCGGGACCTAATACCCCACCACCTAAAGCCGCATTCAGTTGTCCTGCTAGAAAATGGGCCGCTTGCTGAGCCACATACTCCCTTCGGTGTCGCACCTCGACGCGGATCATCCGAACATAGGGAGGATAATGATGTGTTTTTCGATCGGCCAAAAGGGATTCCGCCATCGGCACGTAGTCGCCCTGTTGTACAGCGAGCAAAACAGGATGCTCAGGAGTCGCTGTTTGAATGAGGACTTTGCCCGGGAGATCGCGACGTCCAGTCCGACCAGCTACTTGAGTGAAGAGCTGAAATGCACGCTCATGTGCCCTAAAATCAGGTAACTGGAGGGCGTTATCTGCGTTCAGTACTACGGCGACATCTAAGCCACTCAGATCAAGCCCTTTCCCAATCATCTGCGTACCTACCACGATATCAACCTCTCCGTGTTCAAGCCAATCTACGAATTGACTCATGGCGGCTCTTTTGCGCGTGCTATCCGAGTCAATCCGCAGAATGCGTGCTTCCGGAAAAAGCTCCTCCACATGCTCCTCTACGCGTTCTGTTCCCAGTCCGCGCCATTGCCATGCCGACTTCCCACAAGAAGGACAATGGGGGCTTGGTTCGCGAGATTGGCCACAGTAATGGCAATGAAGACTTTTGGATGTTTTATGATACGTCACGGCCACATCGCAATCCGTACAAGGCTCCGTCCATCCGCAGGCCATGCAGGTCAAAAAAGGAGAATACCCCCGGCGGTTTTGAAAAACCAAGGCTTGTTTCTTCTCGCCCACGGCCTCGGCAATGGCCTCTAATGCAGGCCGTGTAAAAGGGCCCTCCATCTGCTGAAGCGCCTGATATTTGACCAAGGAGAGCATTTCAATAGCTGGCGCTTGAGCAATTCCAAAGCGTTGATTTAGAACAACCTCTAAATATTTTCCTTGTCTCGCATTCTGATAAGACTCTAAACTGGGGGTGGCGGAGCCCAAAACCAATGCCGCCCCAATTTGATGAGCGAGCCAGACAGCCACATCCCGTCCGTGATAGCGTGGCGCGGGATCCTGCTGCTTATAGCTCGTTTCATGCTCTTCATCGACGATAATGCACCCCACGCGTTCCATTGGCAAAAACAAGCCAGATCGGGCTGCCAGTATCAACCTGGGCGCACTATCTGGACGCAGCATCGCCTCCCAAACATCTCGACGTTGACCATCGGACACTTGGCTATGATAGACGAGCAGACGACCTCGACCTAGTGATCGATCTAAACGTCGATATAACTGAGCAGTCAGGGCGATTTCGGGGACCAATAACAAGGTGTGCTGACCCAAGTCCATGGCTTGGGCCGCCAAATGCACATACAATTCTGTTTTCCCACTCCCCGTCATGCCCCGGAGAAGTACAGGCTTCCCTTCTTCCATTCCTTCGCGAATCTCGGCTAGGGCCCTACTTTGGGCCGAAGACAACGCAGCCAAATCGGCCTCCGTATTGGGCCAATGGGCTTCAGACTCCATCCGTAGGGTCTTTTCAAGGAAGCCTTTTTTTTGGAGGGCACGAAGACTTGAGGCGTCCATGCCATCCTCTTCGAGAAGCGAGTTTTGGGCTACCCAGGGATAGAAATCCCCTTCTTCTTGCGGCAGTCGAAGAGCCACTTGAAAATATTGTAGTAAGGCCTCCGACTGCTTAGTTGCTCGACTCAGCTGTTCAAAAGCCGCGGAAATTTGACCTTGGTCACTCTGACGCCCGATCCATCGCCAATGCGCCATGGCCCCGTCCGAAATGGTAAATGGCCCTTCTGCATCTTCTTCTAATTTAAAAAAATGAGGTAAGGCCGCTTGCATGACTTCCCCGAGGCTGCACGCATAATAATCCGACATCCAATCCCAAAGACTGAGTTGCTGACGTTGAATTCGCGGATGCGTATCGAGCGCACGGAGAATGCCTTTAACCTCATGGGTTGGGGCTTCCAGCAACACAGAACGAACGACGCCCATCAGGCAGCGCTGTCTGCCAAAAGGGACATGTACACGCATGCCCGGAGCCGGGAGACTCTCCGCGTCCCACGCATAAGTAAACGTGCTATGGACGGGAACGGGGAGAATTACTTCAACCCACATTCGGAATTAGGATAGGGCGTCTACCAATTCCAACAAGTAAGGCGAAATGGTTGCATGGTGCTTGATGGCTTGCTCGAGGGAAACATAGGCAATCTGATTCCCTTGGACGCCAACCATTTCGCGACTGCGGCCTTCCATTAAGGCCAGCACTGCCGCATGCCCCATCCGGCTGGCCAGGATACGGTCAAACGCATTTGGCTTGCCCCCGCGTTGGGTATGGCCCAGCACCGTCACTTTCGTTTCCCAGTCTGGAAATTCAGCCTGAACCTTTTGGGCCACATCGTAGGCACCTCCTCCATCATCCCCTTCGGCAACGATGATAATGCCACTACGGCGCTTCTTTTGGAAGTCCGTCTTCAAGTAGGACACCAACCGATGAATATCCGTTGGGGTTTCAGGAATAAGCACTCCTTCAGCGCCGGCAGCGATCCCCGTACGCAAGGCAATAAAACCAGCATCCCGGCCCATCACTTCCACAAAAAATAATCGGTTGTGTGAGGCCGCCGTATCGCGGATTTTATCCACCGCCTCCACGGCGGTATCCACGGCTGTTTGATATCCAATCGTATAATCCGTTCCGAAGAGATCATTATCAATGGTTCCAGGGCAGCCCATCACGGAAATACCATGTTCCTCAGATAGGAATTTTGCCCCGGTAAAGGAGCCATCTCCCCCGATGACCACGAGTCCCTCGATCCCACGGTTTTGAAGGTTTTGAGCGGCTTTACTCCGCCCTTCAGGTTGACGAAACTCTTGGCTGCGTGCCGTCTGTAGAAAGGTTCCTCCCCGGTGAATGATGTTCCGCACATCGTATCGGCTCAGGGCTACTCCGTCATCCTCCATCAGACCTTCATAGCCTCGGTAAAATCCGGTTACTTCCATGCCATTCAACGTAGCCGTGCGCACCACTGCACGCACGCAGGCATTCATTCCTGGAGAATCTCCTCCCGAGGTTAGTACTCCTATATGTTTCATGATTCGTAAATATCAAACTGTTGCCACATGCAATCCAAATCACCATTTTGAAATGGAATCCGTTGTGCGGCTTTCATTTGCAAGGCCTTGTTCGCCGCAGCACTCGGCACCACCACCCAGGCCGTCCAGCCGGTGTAGTGTTCGCGCAGGTGGGCGCCAATGCGGCTAAACGTTTCTTCAACATCTGTTTCTAGCCGACGACCATAGGGCGGGTTAATCACGAGGATACCGCGTTCTGCGGGTGGCCGCGTGGATTCAAATGCTTCCACAGACCAGGTAATTCGCTCATCGACCAAAGCAGACACCGCATTATTCTCGGCAACATCCATGGCACGCCGATCAATATCTGAGGCAAAGATGGGCATCGGAGATTCGGAGATCCGCTTGAGCGCCGCCGCTTCTATGAGTGCATGTAACTCCTTGTCGTAATCCAACCAATGCATGAAGCCAAAACTCTTTCGGTAAATCCCTGCGGGGAGGCGATCCGCAATGATGGCCGCTTCGATCGCCAACGTTCCGGAGCCACACATGGGATCATACAAGGCGCGATCTCCGCGGTATCCCGTGAGTCGAATGAGTCCATTTGCCAACACTTCGCTCATAGGAGCCATGGTCATTTCTTGACGGTAACCCCGTTTGTGTAGGGAATCTCCCGATGCATCTAGGCTGACGGTACAGTGGCGCTTATTCAGATGGAGCTCGATTCGAACCATGGCATTTTCACGATCCACCGAAGGCCTTTTGCCCGTTTTGATGCGAAAGCGGTCGACGATGCCATCCTTGACGACCAAGGCAGCATAGCCTGTATGAGAAAAGGCTGGATGGCTCCCTGAGGCGTACACGGCAAACGTCTTGTCTGGGTGAAACCACTTTTCCCATGGTATTTTTTGCACCCCCATCAGCAAATCATCGGGGGAGTTCACTTCGATATATTTAATGGGGCGCAGAATTCGTGCCGCCGTACCAAGGCACAAGTTGGCCTTGTAGAGAAAGCCGAGGTCCCCTTTAAATTTCACTGCCCGAGTCATCGGGGTCAAGTCACGCGCACCGAGTTTTAGAAGTTCATCGCGAAGAACGTCTTCCAAGCCCATCAGGGTCTTGGCGATGAAAACCTCATCGGGGGCATGATTATTTGCCATGTGTGGTATAGGGTTCTAAATGCGTTTTATAGGCTGCCGTGCCCGAACTGACCGGCACGCTACTGAAAATATAATCACCTTGGACGGTGTCACCCGCAGCCAAGTATTCATACAAGGTATCCGATTCTGAAGCCTTACCCGCATACAAACTCAGATAATACACGATGCTGGTATCCTTCATGCCCCCAACCCACGTATAATGGATCGCATAAACTCGGCTTTCGCCTAGCTCCACCGTATCCAACTGAGAGGCCATCTCATAAGGGATTTCATGATGTTCCTCCGGCGTAGCATTCACCACATTGGGTTGAGTGCAGGCCATGAACAAGGAAGAACCGGCCAAAATGGAGAAAATCGCGAATTTTTTCATTGTCTTAAAGAATCTAATCAAAGGTACAACCCTCCCCTATCTTTGGGGGGCATGACGTGGGAAATGGACCTCCTTTTTTTTCTCGGCGGCTTAATCGCCGGCATCGTAAATACCTTGGCTGGAAATGGTTCCGCCATTACCGTTAGTCTCCTGATGTTTGGCGGTCTGGATGGTGCCGTTGCCAATGCAAGCAATCGCGTTGGGGTCATCACGCAAACCTTCACAAGCATAGCCAGTGTTCGGCGAAGCGCTCGTAAGCGCTATCTCTTGCAAAAGGGCAAGGGCCTCATTTTACCCACTTTAGTCGGTTCCTTAGTCGGAGGATGGCTGGGCAGCCGTATTTCGGCTGATGGAATGGAGTGGTCCATTGCCATTGTCATGCTCTCCATGTTGGTGACCCTTTTTTGGAAGCCCGCTTCCTGGGGCTCCGCTTCGGAAATTGAACGCACGCTCAAGCCTTGGCAGAACGCGCTGCTCTTCTTTTTTATCGGTTTTTATGGCGGCTACATACAAATGGGTATTGGGGTTCTCATGCTCTCCGTACTCGTCCTTGCAGATCGATGGAGCCTCCGGGATGCCAATGTGATCAAACTCCTCATGGCCCTTGTTTTGGCGGTCCCAGCGGGGATTCTCTACATCCAAAGCGGCTTGGTAGCATGGCGACCCGCGTTAATTCTGGCCATAGGGTCCACCCTCGGCGCATGGATTGGCGGGCGCTACATCGTGCGAATTCCCAAAGCCCAACCCTACGTGCGTTGGGTTCTGATCGCGGTCATCCTTTTTGGCGCGTTGCAGTCCATCTACAAAGCGATGACCTAACTTTGCCGCATGTCCACGTCTTTACTTTCCATTTTCGTTTTAATGCTCCCCATTTTTTTGGGAGGCATGGCGGGATTCCGCTCCATACCTAGTGCCTGGCTGGCTAAAAGCAACGCATTTTCTGGTGCCTTCCTTTTTGCCGTGACGGTCTTCTTATGGATTCCAGAATTGGCGCATGTCGAACCGGATCGAAGCTTGCCGTGGGGTTTGTGGATCGTCCTCGGTTATTTTCTCCAATTCGCCTTGGACAGCCGATCCAAAGGATTGGAACATGGACATATTCACCACCATGACCCCAACCCATGGCCTGCCTATATCGGTTTGCTCATTCACTCTGTGGTCGAGGGCGTCCCCATGCTTCGCTTGCCGGAGACGGAACAATTGGCCTTTGCGTTGTCGCTGGGCGTGCACAACCTGCCCATCGCTGCGCTCTTAGCCTTTTGGTTACGACAATGTGGCATCCCATTGCGGCAGGTTCTATTTGCTTTGGTTGGCATGAGTTTGGCCGCACCGCTTGGAGCAGGTTTTGGCATCCTCCTACCCTTGGATTTACCTGGCATGGAAGGATTTATTGGCGGGCTCGTCGTCGGTATTTTTCTTCATGTTTCGAGCACAATCCTCTTTGAACTTCAAAAAGACCACCGCCTACCAACCGGACTGTGGCTCATCGTTATTATTGGTCTCCTCTCCGGATTTGGCCTTTCCCAATTCATTCATTAAAACGCACAAACACTATGGCACATATCACACTTGGCGGCAGCCCATGCACCACTGTAGGCAACCTACCTGCAATCGGAACCGCGGCCCCAGCTTTTACCTTGACATCGCAAGATTTGAGCGATGCCTCTTTGTCGAATTATTCTGGCAAGCACGTCGTTTTGAATATTTTTCCCTCTATCGACACCGGCGTTTGCCAAAAGAGCGTTCGTGCTTTCAGTGAAAAGCTCAATGCGATGGATGGCGTTCAATTGTTGAACATCAGCATGGACCTCCCTTTTGCTGGAGCGCGTTTTTGTGCCGCAGAAGGCCTTGAAAATGTGGCCTTCTTATCTGCATTCAAAGCTCCTTCCTTTGGGGCTGAATACGGTGTAACCTTTGCAGATAGCAAGTTTGCGGGCTTATTTAGCCGCGCCGTGGTGGTGGTAGATGCTTCGGGCCAAATCACGCACACGGAGCAGGTCTCTGAGACGGGCCAAGAGCCTAACTATGAGGCGGTTTTGGCCGCTCTGTAAGAGAAATCAGACCAACAAAGCCCGCTTCGGCGGGCTTTTTTTATTCTGCAGAATCGTTACCTCCGCTGGAAAGCCAGGCGAAGGCCTCCGGGAAGCGTTGACGCCAAGCCACTTCGCTGTGATCTGCTTTTTTATCCAAAACCCACTTGAAGGTGTTTTTTTGATCCATGAATCCCATGGAACGAAGCTCCGCCATCAGGAGATCAATCCCGGGCTGCAGCTGCGCATCCAATCCAATGCCCCCATTGTCCATGTACAAGGTGCCTGAAGGCGCAGGTCGCCCCTTGGCTTTCCATGGGCTAATCGCATCGACCGCAAGCCCCGTAGAGGTTTCTACATAGACAGCAGGTGAAAAGGAAAGCGCTCCATCAAACACGCCAGGGTACTCCGTCAACAAGCGAAAGGCCAGGACGCCCCCCATACTCGAACCGGCAAAGTATATATGACTTTCTTCCGTCAGATTAGGGTCTTCCAGGGCTTGTGCCAATACCGTATGCACCAAATAGTCCGTGAAGGCTTCGCCCAATTCACCCGGGCCGTATTCCAAACGACGACGATTTCCGCCTTCGGTGGCACATGCTAAGGCAACAACCATAGTGGGTCGAATTCGGCCAGCTTCCATCAAGGACAGAATGGCCTCATCCACCGCCCAATCCACCCCAAAGGTGCTGGTCGCTGGATCAATACAGTTTTGGCCATCGGACATAAGGAGCAAGTCCATCGGTCCGGCGAGCTCGGTATTTTTGAGATCATAAGGCGTCCAGAACCACAACTTCCGAGAAGGAATGATTCCTGCTGGATCCACCGGCGCGTCGACAACGTGAAGATAGCCGCTCACTTGGCCATCGTTATGGCGCTGCGCTGGGCCGAATGTTTTGGCATGCAGCAACGTGTCCAATCCATGCCAACCACCTAAGTCACGATATGCTAGACCTTCGACTAACTCCGCTTCACGGGACCAATCCCCAAGGGTGAGTTTGTATGCAAAGGCAGAGTCCTTAGGGCTAAAGTGGGCCTCCCATCGATTGGGCTGCACCCGGGTCATTGGAAGTCCTCGGCCGTTCCACGAGCCCAATTCGGGTATGTTCCCGGTAATAAACATCGTATCGCCCTCGAGGAGAGGCTCCGTCGTCTCCACCGCAATATGTACCTCGAATGTATTTTGTCCTGACCGGGTGCAGGCCAGGGTGCTCAACAGGCCCATACTCAGCCCAAGGAATAGATAAACAACGACCGGTCTCATTCAAGGAAAGCTTTAAATTCACGGTGATAGAGTTCACGAATCATTCCATCGGAGACACCAATTTTAGGCACATAGATCCATGTCGCCCCGGCCCATTTCATGGCGCGTCGGTAAATCTGAAGTGCAGGAACAATGACGTCTGCCCGATCTAGATTTAGCCCCATTTGCATGACGCGTTCCTCCGTACTTAACGCGGAAATTTGATTACTCAATCGATCCAAGTACTGACGGGATAAAGGCTCGCTCAGGGGTCTGCCCGAAAGTTTATGGGCCTTATTGATGTTTCCGCCGGAGCCAACAAGCGCTACGGAAGCCCCTAACTTTCTCACATGTTCTTCCACCCATGCTTGCATGGTGGCCCATTCACGCTGACTATCAACGGCATTCAAACTACGCACGGTTCCAATTGGAAAGGAGCGGGACATCCCCGCTTCACCATCGGAGAAAAAGGTCAATTCTGTGGAACCTCCTCCGACGTCAATGAAGAGCAAGTGGGATTCTTCCGGTTGAATTTTGTCAAATAATTTGGCATGATAAATCAACTGGGCTTCCTCATCTCCATCAATGACCTCAATGTGGATGCCTGTAGCTCGTCGAATCTTGCGAATCCAGCGTGCGGCGTTTTTGGCCTCCCGCATGGCGCTCGTAGCACAGGCGCGATAGGATACTACCCCATTTACTTTCATGATGGCCGCGAAGGCGCGCATCGATTCGACCAGGCGCTCCCCCGTCTCTTTTGAAATCCGACCTGTTTTGAACACGTCTTCTCCTAATCGCACGGGCAAACGAGTCATCGAGGCCTTCTTGTAGTGCGTGTACTCCGTCGTTGGGATGACATTACTCACCAACAAGCGCAGCGAGTTCGACCCAATGTCAATGGCGGCAAGCTTGACGATATTCATGAGTGACCTCCCGTTTTCAGTTGATTCTGCGCATAGCGATACAATTCCTCTTGACTGCGAATGCGTGGTCCAGGGATTTTTCGGTAGGCATTCATGGAGGATTCCCCATGCATACGTGCTTTGACATTGTCTTTCCACATACATGCCATATGATCCAAAATTTCGGCTTGCACGGAAGGGCTATAAATGGGTGCCCCTACTTCGACTCGGAGGTCCAAATTTCGGGTCATTAAGTCAAAGGAGGCCACATACATGCTCCACTTACCTCCATTGCTGAAGGCATACACGCGGTTGTGCTCCAAGAATCGATCAACGACAGAAATGACTTCGATATGCTCACTGAGTCCTGGGATACCTGGCTTGACACAACACACTCCACGGACAATGAGCTTGATCTTCACCCCCGCTTGACTCGCCTCGTAGAGCTTCTGACCTAAATCATAGCTCGATAGACTGTTGAACTTCATCCAAATCTCGGCAGTACGCCCTGCTTTGGCATGGGCAATCTCTTGATCGATGCACTTGACAAGGCCTTTCCGGGTAAAATGCGGGCTAACAAGCAGGTGCTTGTATTTCTGCACGCGGTAAGGCTCTGCTAAAAACTGAAAAACTTTGGCAACCTCCTTGGTAATGCGTTTATCTGCCGTGAAGAGGAAATAATCCGTGTAAACTCGGGCGGTACCTTCATGGAAATTGCCTGTTCCTACCACGGAGAACAGCTCCCGTCCTTGGCCTGTTCGACGTTCGACGGAAATGATCTTGCTATGCACCTTGAGTCCCTCTACTCCCGTTTGGACCTCAATCCCTTCCTTGCGCATCTTCTCCAAATAATGGATGTTGTTTTGCTCATCAAAACGCGCTTGCAATTCGATTACCACGCGCACGCGCTTTCCATTTTTTGCCGCATTGATCAAGGCAGAAATGATGCGCGATTGGGATGCCAAGCGATACAAGGTGATGGAAATGGACTCAACTAAGGGATCCATAGCACTCTCACGCAAGAAACGGATAATGTAGGAGAAGGTGTGATAGGGAGTAAATATCAAAACATCCTTCTGACGAATGACCTGCAATAAGGATCGCTCCAAATCTAAATCCGGATGATTCAACGGAGGCAACGGAGGATGCTCTAAGTGTGGTCCACCCACATTGGGAAAGCGCATTAAATCACGTTTATTGTGATAGCGCCCACCCGGATTTAGGGCGTCGGTATCCTCAAATCCGATCCGCTCTACCAAGGACTCTAAAAACCCAGAATCCATGTCTTGATCATAGGCCATACGCACTGGGTCGCCCCCCATACGATCTTCCAAGCCGCGGCGCACACGGTCGAGCATCGTTTTGGACACGTCATGATGGTCCATGTCTAATTCCGCATCTCGAGAGATTTTAAACGAATGCGCCTCAATTCGATTGGTGGGAAATATGAAGTAGGCATAGCGCAAATTGTATCGCAAGACGTCATCCAAATACATCAGATAATTCTTGCCATACTTCGGCAAGGAGACAAACCGTCCATGAAGATCCGTTGGGATTTCGATGAGCGATTGGATCGGTGAAGATGTCGCATCGGCGAACAACCGAATGGCCAGGTAAATAGACCCGTCATTTAGTTCGGGGAAGCGCAGATCATTTTGGAGAATCATGGTGAAGACGGAAGGGCTAATCTTCTCGATGTAGTACTTACGGACAAATTCCTCCTGCCCTTTCGACAAGTCCTTTTCCGTGATCAGCACGATGCCTTCCCTTTCCAAAGCCACCATCAACTGCTCGTAGGTAGATTCTACTTGCTGCGTTTGCATGTTAACCTCCACCTGAATGGCGTGCATCAAGTCGTGCGCATCCCATCCTCCCAACTGCGTTCGAACTTTCTTTTGGTTGGGAAGCTTGGATAGACGCTGAATACTGGCATAGCGTACACGGAAAAATTCATCCATGTTATTGGAGAATATTCCCAAAAAACGAACGCGTTCGATCAGCGGATTGCGTTCATCTTGAGCCTCTTGCAAGACTCTCGCATTAAAATGCAACCAGCTGAGATCACGGTTCACAAACCGAGTACGTGCACCTTGAATCATAGCCTAAAGTTCGGCTAAGTGGCCTTAAGATTTTTAGGGAAATCGAAGAATAGCAATTCTGCTTCAAAATCAAGGTCTTGCCACGCTTCCACTGGAAAATGAAGACAAGCAACCGCGGCAGTGGGCACATGGCCTAAGGGCTGATGAAGGCATTGGTCGATAAACTCTTCAAACGTTGGATTATGTCCAAAAATCATTACCGCATCTTCATTTTGGGGTAATCCACGCAATAAAGTTCGGACCCGTTCCGCCGTGGACTCGTATAGTTCCTCTTGGACGCGCACCGCATCCAGTGAAATCTGAAAATGGCGAGCAAAAATCATGGCGGTGTGCAATGCCCGAGTGGCAGGGCTAGCATATAGCGTAGGCGTCACATCGGTCTGCTCTGCAACATAGTCCGCCATCAAATGGGCATCCCGGATACCACGACCCTTCAATGGACGATCCCGATCATCTAAATGAGGATAGTCCCAAGAAGATTTAGCATGGCGAACGAGGTAAACCGTTTTCATCGGACGAAGCGTAGATAGTTAGGCGGGGAAGGTCGTGCGTCGGTATTAAATTGACATTAAGTCAAGTTCACGATTCCGTTGCTTTTACCCTCTGCCACAGCGCTTCCCAGGCATCGAGATCCATTTCTGATACAGAACCCCCTTCCTGCACAACAAGGGCTTCCATGGCTTGAAAGCGGCGTGCGAATTTGGCATTACTCAAGGCGAGGGCCTGCTCCGGATCTAAGCCCCGGTGTTTCGCATAGTTGACCAAGGCGAATAGCACATCGCCTAATTCCATGGTTTCGCTTTCCACTGTGGTCGCTTCGCGCATTTCTTGCAGTTCTTCTTGGACTTTTGCCCAAACCCCTTCCCCATCGGGCCAATCGAAACCAACCCCTTGGACTTTTTCTTGCATGCGATAGGCCTTCACCATGGCAGGTAAGGCCTTGGGCACCCCCTCCAAAACCGATTTCCGTTTTGCCCCTTTCTCTTGCAGTTTGATTGCTTCCCAATTGGCTTTGACGGCCTTGGAATCTGTGGCCTCCACATCCCCATAGATGTGCGGATGACGACGGATTAACTTTTCGCAAACGCCATGCAATACTTCGGTGACATCAAATGCGCCGCGCTCTTCCCCCAGTTTACTGTAAAAAACAAGGTGCAAGAAAAGATCTCCAAGTTCTTTCTTTAACTCCTCCCAATCCCCAGCATCGATGGCATCCGCCAACTCATAGGTCTCCTCAATGGTGAGTTTTCGCAAGGATTCCGCCGTTTGCTCCCGATCCCATGGACATTTTGTCCGCAGATCGTCCATGATGCCGAGCAATCGTAAAAAGGCCGCTTGCGCTTCACTCGGATTTGCCATCCGCTGTGCTTTCTGCTGTTTTCTTCGGCTTTGGCGCTTTGGCGGGCTTGGCTTCATCTTCGAAGAAGCCATAATCGACGAGCAGGTTGTACCAGTTGACAAACTTCTTCATGTCGCTGATGTACACACGGGTTTCGTCATAATTGGGCACATGGCTTTGGAAGGCGGCCAAAATTTCGGCTGATTCCGCCTTGTGAGAAACTGTTTTTGCTCCCTTCAAGGATTTGCCCGTGGATTCATAGAGTTCGCGCAAAGGCACCTCCCCTTCGAGGGTATACATAGCGATTTCATCGAGTGCATGCACTTGCTGCTGCGCCGAAACGGTGATGCGCTTTTGGTCATCGAGGGATTCCACCAGTATACCTGTCCGAGTTTGAGCGGTCAAATTGTACAGCCCGGGGCGGCCAGCAATGGCCAAAATGGTTTTGATCGATTTCATGGTTGTTGAGGTAATTCTTGGGCTTCCCATTGGTGAATTTTATCCAATAGGCTGGCCTCGGTTTCAAAAGTGATGACATCCCTTAACTCCATTGCGGTTCGTGCAATGGCGGTGTTGGGATAGGCGTCCGTGAGCATGGTTAACGTTTGAATGGCCCGCCCATGATCTTCAAGTTTCTCTTCGAAAACCATGGCTGCACCCAATAAGCCTAAAGCGCCCTCCACCCGCTGAGGCAAGGAATCGAAGACAGCGATATAGCTGCGAATGGCATACAATGCGCCACCAGGAAGCTGGGCCTGTACATCGGCAGACACGAGGGTATAACGCGCCCAGAGCGAGTCACTCTCAACCGATGCCGAAGCGCGCTCCAAGACGCTCAGGGTGTTGCGCCATCCCGTCGTATCCTCTAAGGTCAAGGACAAGGGATTGCTTACATCTGCGAGCAAGGATTCAATGGCCGCTTCCGCTTCCTCCGCGGGACGCTGGCATGCTGCCAAGGCAGTCAAGGCGGTAATAAAAAGGAATAACTTCTTCATTTTACATTGAATACCATGCGGTAGGAAGCACTGACTTTTCCCCCAGCAATGTCCGTGAGTCGTCCTTTGAGCATCCGACGCTTCAAGGGGCTGAGTCGATCGAGAAAAAGCACTCCCTCAATGTGATCGTATTCGTGTTGGATAATCCGGGCTGGCAGGCCCGTAAAGGTTTCTTCCAGAAATTCACCGGTGAGGGTTTGGCTCTCCACCACAATGGTTGGCTTGCGTTGGACCGTTTCGTGAATGTCCGGGATACTCAAACAGCCTTCTTCAAAGCCCCAAGCCTCGCCGGATTCTTCCAAAATGATGGGATTGATGAATGCCCGTTTAAAGGTTTTTAGCACCTCTGCCTCCTCTGGATCAGCCGCATCATCCGCAAAGGGAGAGCCATCCACGACAAATACTCTGGAAGACACACCAACTTGGGGTGCAGCCAGACCCACACCTTTGGAGGCGTACATCGTCTCGAATAAATCTTCGATGAATTGTTTTGTTTCCTCGCTAGGCACCTCCACATCTTCCGCAACACGCTTTAGAACTGGGGAGCCATATGCAACTATTGGGTAAACCATGCGTTTTCTTTGGGGCAAAGATACAGCCCTGACCTACCTTTGCAGAATGGGAATTTGGCTTGGATTGGATGTAGGCGCCGTACGCACGGGTTTGGCCGAATCAGACCCGCTGCAGAGCATGGCCTTCCCTGTGGGCTGCCATCGAACGGCTGAAATCATGACGCATCTGTCCCAGACCTACCAAATTCAAGACTTAGAAGGGATCGTACTCGGCCTGCCTAAGAATTTACAGGGACAAGAGACGGAAGGCAGCCAACATGCGCGTCAGCTCGGAGTGCAGATTCAAGCCTTATGGCCGGAACTCACGATCCATTGGGTGGATGAACGCTACACTTCAAAAATTGCTGCGCAAGCGGCCCACCATGCCGGGGCGAAAGCCCGTGTCAAAAAAGACAAAGGCATGCTGGATGCGGCGGCGGCCAGTCTCATCCTCGATAGCTTTTTGACTCAAAAAAATAGACCATGAATTATCGCCACCTTCAAGATCTCATTGAATCAGCATGGGAAAATCGCGCTTTATTGAGCGAATCTTCGACCATCGCTGCCATTGACCAAGTAATTGCCTCTATTGATGCCGGTGCCTTACGCGTGGCTGAACCAAGCCAAGAAGGCTGGAAAGTGAACGAATGGGTGAAAAAAGCAGTAGTCCTCTACTTCCCAATTCGCAAGATGGAAACCTTTGAAGCAGGTCCGCTTGAATTCCACGATAAAATGGCGCTCAAAACAGGCTACGCAGAAAAGGGTATCCGGGTGGTTCCTCACGCGGTAGCCCGCTATGGTGCCTTCATCGATCGCGACGTTATCCTCATGCCTTCCTACGTAAACATTGGCGCCTATGTGGGTGCACGCACGATGGTGGACACCTGGGCCACCGTAGGTAGTTGCGCCCAAATCGGGAGTGATGTACACTTGAGCGGGGGCGTGGGCATTGGTGGCGTGTTAGAGCCGCTTCAAGCAGCGCCCGTTATCATTGAAGATGGCGCATTCATTGGCTCGCGTTGTATTGTCGTTGAGGGCGTTCACGTAGAGAAAGAAGCCGTACTTGGGGCCAATGTCGTTTTGACGGCAAGCACCAAAATCATTGATGTTACCGGACCGAGTCCAGTGGAATACAAAGGACGGATCCCTGCGCGGAGTGTCGTCATCCCAGGTAGCCAGACCAAAGAATTCCCGGCAGGAAACTACCAAGTTCCCTGTGCGCTAATCATTGGGCAACGCAAGGAGAGCACCGACAAAAAGACCTCCCTGAACGACGCCTTACGCACCTATAACGTAGCCGTGTAAGCATGAGCCCTGCAGCGCTTTCTCATCCCGTTTTTAAGACCATAGGCGCCGCGGCGGATGCGGCAGGCGTGCCCTGTTACGTCGTGGGCGGCTGGGTGCGTGATCGCTTACTTGATCGCGGAAATTCAAAAGACGTCGATTTCGTAGTCGTTGGGGACGCTTTGCCTTTGGCTCAAGAATCGGCGCGTCGACTGAAAGCGGGTAAAGTCACGGTGTTTAAAAATTTCGGAACCGCTCAATTCCGTTGGAAAGAATGGGATATCGAATTCGTGAGTGCGCGCTCAGAAAGCTATAGCGCCCACAGCCGCAATCCGTCGGTACGTCCGGGAAGCCTACAAGAAGATCAACTGCGTCGGGACTTCACCATCAATGCGATGGCCTATGCGGTCAATGCGGAGAATTTTGGAGAATTACTGGACCCATTTGACGGTCAAGGTGATCTCCAAAGCAAGATCTTAAAAACACCGGTAGACCCGATCAAAACGTTCGAAGACGACCCCTTGCGTATGCTACGGGCCGTGCGCTTTGCGAGCCAATTGAACTTTGAGCTACACCCGGATACCCTGGCAGGAATTCAGCAATGCGCTCAGCGTTTAGAAATTCTCTCTGCCGACCGCATAGCAACCGAACTCAACAAGATCATGGAAACGCCCAAGCCAAGCATTGGTTTTGCTTGGATGCATCGGGCGGGCTTACTCCCCTACCTCTTGCCCGAAGTGGCGGCACTTGCCGGCGTGGATGAAGTGGAAGGGCATTTGCACAAAGACAATTTTTGGCACACGCTTGAGGTCCTTGATAACCTCGCCTCCGTTTCGCCGAATCTCTGGCATCGCTGGGCAGCTTTGTTACATGATATCGGCAAGCCACCGACCAAGCGATTTGTGAAAGGAACAGGGTGGACCTTCCATGGCCATGAGTATCTAGGCGGAAAAATGGCCAAGAAAATCTTTAAACGGCTTTCCCTCCCGCTGGACGATCGCTTGCATTATGTGGTCAAATTGGTCCAAATGTCCTCTCGCCCCATTGCAGTAGCCAGTGATTTGGCCACGGACTCTGCCGTTCGTCGATTGCTTTTCGATGCTGGGGAGGCCATTGATGATTTGATGCAACTCTGCGAGGCGGATATCACCACCAAAAACCCCAAAAAGAAAACCAAGTACTTAGCGAACTTTCAGAAAGTCCGGGAAAAACTGGTCGAAGTGGAAGCCCGTGACCACTTGCGCAATTGGCAACCCCCAGTGGATGGAAACCAACTTATGGAGTGGTTTGGCCTACCGCCTGGCCGCGAAATTGGCGAACTCAAACTCGCGATTCGCGAAGCGGTCTTGGATGGGAAAATCCCGAATACCTTTGAAGACGCTCGACGTCTAGCTTATGAATTAGCCCGATCCATGGGCATTGAACCACAGATTGCTCTATGAAAACACGTTTGACCCTTCGCGCCATTTTACATTGTCCGGATGATGTATTTCGTGATATCGCCATTGATAGTGCGGCGAGCTTAGAGGATTTGCACCATGCCGTGGCCGCGGCCTACCGATTAGAAGCAGGCCAAATGGCTTCCTTCTACACCACGGATGATCAATGGACACAATTAGATGAAATTCCGCTCATTGCCATGGACCCCAATGGTTTAGGCGCCATGAGCGACCATGTCCTCGATCGCATTTTGGGCAGCCCAGGGAAGCGTCTGATTTTTGTCTACGACTTCCTAGCCATGTGGACCTTTATGATTGAATTTGTGCGTCAAGACGAGGGGGACCAAGACCAAGCGCAGGTCACCTTATCCTATGGCGACCGACCTAAAGAGGCTCCAGATCCCGAATTCGCAGGGGAAGGCGGGCTGGCTTATGCCGACGATGAGGATGAAGAAGAAGATGAGTATGGCTTTGACGAGGAAGATCTCGACGGCTACTCCTCCGATGCCTGGTAAAATTCGACGCGCACAATCGCATCCACTGGAATCCGTAAGCCATCTTTGAAAACGGCCCACTCCGGTGTACAGGCCCACAAGGTGGTCTCTACACGATATACCGCTTCCGCTTCACTTTGAAGAAAGATGAGCACTTTTTCCTCCCGCAGGTTGCCCACGAAGGTAGCCTTGTGCAGCGATTTCCACCGAGCATGACGATCTTCTTCAGCCAACAAAGGTGCCTTGCCTAGAGTCCTTTGACTCAATTCCTCGCGCTGTATTGAGATGATCTTTTCCATGCCGTATATCCAAGTTACGAAGAACTCGCAGAGGATTTACCTTCGTAGTATGTCACGCCCTCACATTTGGATGCTTCATGGACCCACGGCCTCGGGAAAAACGGCCCTCGCTATTGCGCTGGCCAACAAGCTGCAAGCCAACGTATTAAACTGTGACGCCCGCCAGGTATATCAAGAACTCAATATTGGAGTTGCCCGGCCCAGTGACGAAGAATTGGCCGCTGCCCATCACAAAGGGATTGCGAGTCATTCCATTCACAGCCCCCTCACCGCCATGTCTTTCGCCCAATGGGCGCGTCCCATTGTACAGGAAGAGCTGTCACGCCATGGACATCTCGTGATCGTTGGAGGATCAGGACTCTATGCCAAAGCCTTGCTCTATGAAACGGATGCCTTGCCTGCGGCAGATCCGACAGTGCGCACCGACCTGGAGGCCCGTTGGAACACAGACCGAGAGGCCCTGGTGCAAGAACTTGTACGCCGTGATCCAGCCTACGCCGCACAAGCAGATTTAAGCAATTCAAGGCGTGTCATCCGTGCGCTAGAAGTCATCACCCTGAGTGGTCAGCCCTATTCAGCCCAACGCACGATGGGCCGAGAAGCCAAGGCGCATTTTGACGCAGACCTTCGTGAGATCGCCCTTTGGCCCCCTATGGAAGCTCTCACCCAAAGAATACAGCAGCGGAGTGGGCAAATGCTGGCCAAAGGCCTCCGGCAAGAAGCAGAAAATCTCGCCGCGTACAAATCATTAACGGCCATGCAAACGGTCGGTTATCGCGAATTCTATGCCCATCCGGATGCGGATGATGCATCCATAGCTTCATTGATTGCAACCCACACCCGTCAATACGCCAAACGTCAGCTCACCTGGCTTAAAAAGCAAACGGGCGTTCGCCCCGTGGAACTTGGCACTACCGCCGAAAAACTCCTTAGGGCATGAAAAACCGCCAACCTCACCCTCGCTGGCGATTCTTAAGTCCCCTCTACTTGCTGGCGGTGGCGATCCATCGGAGCATTTACGAATGGAAAATCATCGTCCCCTTTCTCCCAAGCCAACCCACCCTGACCTTGGGAAATCTACATGCGGGAGGTACGGGTAAAACGCCCATTGCATTGTGGATTCTCGAACAACTTCAGCCCCATGTCAAGGATGTAGCCTATGTGTCTCGTGGCTATGGGCGGAAAACCAAGGAGAGTCGGCGCGTGGAATTGGAAGACCGGGCCGAAGAGGTAGGAGACGAGGCCCGCCTTGTGCGACGCGTCTTCGGGCATTCGCCTGATGTCCACGTTTTAGTCGCCCGAAAGCGCCGCGAAGCTTTCGCCATGCTCCCGCCCCGATGCCCCGTGATCTTGGATGATGCGTTTCAGCATTGGGACTTGAGAAGCCCCGTATCCCTGCTAATTTGCCCCTATGGCGAATGGTATACCGATGCCGCCGTGTTGCCTGCTGGTCCACTGCGAGAAGACCCTTCTGCCGCAAGCCGTGCGACCGCCATTTTGATCAGTAAATGCCCCCACCCCTTAGATGCGCACGAACGCCTAGCCATTGCCCAACGGCTCGGTCTGCGTAAAGACCAACAGCTATTTGCCGCCCAAGAATTGATGGGGGAACCAGTCCCTTGGTGGGGGGCACCCGCATGGCGTGGAGATGAAACCGCCCTCGTATTTTCTGGCATTGGAGACCCGGGGCATTTTGAGACGTTCGCCAGCCATCCAGATCGCTATGTTCAAGGTGGAGTAGCCGCCGTCACATTACGCTTTCCTGACCACAGCCCGCTCGATGCCGCTCGATGCGCCCAAATTGCGTCAGACGCGTACCAGAGCGCTTGCAATGCCGTGATTACTACCGCAAAAGACCTTGCGCGCCTTCAGCACAAACCGGATGAATGGGCCGACGTGCACGTCTATTGCCTCCCACATGAAGCCGATTTTGGAGAGGACCGAAATCCCTTCCTCCTTTGGCTCCAAAACCAATGGAAGGCCCACGGATACCGCGTACCTTTGCCCTTATGAGCGAAGCGGTAGTGACGGCCTATGAGGCGGTGATCGGACTGGAAGTGCACGTGCAGATGAACACGCGCTCCAAAGCATATTCTTCGGATGGCTATGATTATGGGGCTGCCCCGAATAGCCAAGTTTCTCCTATTACTTTGGGTCATCCCGGAACTTTACCCAAGGCAAATTCCGCCGTTGTGCGCAACGCGGTGCGCCTTGGCCTTGCATGCGGCTGTCAGATTCGGGAATACAACGCCTACGCTCGAAAAAACTACTTCTATCCCGACTTGCCGAAAGGCTACCAAATCACCCAGGATGAAACGCCCATTTGTACCGGCGGCGGCGTTTGGATCTCTTCGGAAACCATGGCTCCAAAAATGATTGGACTCACGCGGATTCATATGGAAGAAGACACGGGCAAGTCGATTCACGACTTGGACCCCTTCCACACCCTTTTGGACCTCAACCGTGCGGGAGTTCCCCTCCTGGAGATTGTTTCGGAACCGGATTTTCGAAGCGGAGAAGAGGCCTACCTCTACTTACAGGAAATTCGCAAATTGGTGCGCTACTTAGACATCTCCGATGGCAACATGGAGGAGGGATCGTTGCGATGTGATGTAAATATCTCCATTCGTCCAGTAGGGCGTGAGAAATTTGGAACCAAAATAGAAGTCAAAAACCTAAACTCTTTCCGAAACGTGCAGCGCGCGATTGACTACGAATACGAACGTCAATGCGCAGTATTGAATTCAGGAGGGCAGCTTTTTCAAGAGACTCGGACCTTCGATGCGACCAAAGGCAGCACCACTGCGATGCGTTCGAAAGAAGACGCGAACGATTACCGGTACTTTATCGAGCCCGATCTGGCGCCTGTGCGCGTGACTGAGTCCTTTAAAGCGTCTATTGCCGCATCCATGCCTCCGCTACCTCAAGCCTTGGTCAAGCGCTACCAGGAGGAGCTGGGCCTTAGTCGCTATGATGCACAACTATTGACCGAATCAAAGGAGACGGCTTTGTACTATGAAGCACTTTTGGCCACCGGCTGCCCCGCAAAATCGGGCGCTAACTGGCTCATGGGGCCCGTGCAAGCTTGGCTGAATGAACGCGCCTTGGATTGGAACCAATGGGCTATGCCTGCCGCCAGCCTGGCAAAACTTATCCACTTGGTCGAATCCAACACGGTAAGTTTTAGTGCCGCCGCCCAGCAGTTATTCCCTTTATTAATCGCTGCTCCCGATTCTGACCCCAAAGCGCTGGCCGAGACGCATGGACTCCTACAGGAATCCGATGAAGACGCCTTGCTCGCCCATGTTGATGCCGCCTTGGCTGCTTTTCCCGACAAGGTAGAAGAATACAAAGCAGGCAAGA
The DNA here is from genome assembly GCA_024639785.1 of Cryomorphaceae bacterium. Taxonomy (GTDB): domain Bacteria; phylum Bacteroidota; class Bacteroidia; order Flavobacteriales; family Schleiferiaceae; genus TMED14. The sequence goes on along the minus strand of JAHEGI010000021.1, from coordinate 156,348 downwards.
AAGGCCTAATGGGCTTGTTCATGGGAGAAGTTATGAAACGGAGCCGCGGAGCCGCAGATCCAAAAGTCACGAGCCGATTGATTCAACAGCGGTTAGAATCCTAAAGCAGCGCTAACGTATTTGATTATGAGAAAACCGTTCTTACGAGCGTCCTTATGGGCCGCGTTCATCTTTGGAGCCGTTACGGCCTGCACCAAAGATGCAGCCGAGGTAAACCTGGCCATTGAAGGTGCTACCGAAGCCATTGTCGTGCGCATTGAAGGAGACCATAGCGTCCCCTTTGATACCCTGGATATCGTGGACGGACACCTATCCATCGAGCTTCCGGTGGACAGTACCTTGAATACCTTCTACTTCTTGCTCTTTGACACGGGCGGCAGTTTGCGTTTGGGCATTGCGCCCGGCGATGAAATTGAAGGCACCGTGGACGCCACCACGCCCATGACAGAATACAGCCTCACCGGTTCACCCATGAGCGAGCAACTCTTGGCGCTCTACCGCCCTGTGTTGACCTCTTCACGCCTCTTGGATTCCTTAGATGTGTTTCGCCAAAATCGTCGTACCGATAGCGCCGATGTGATGTTAGAACGTGAGAATCGCCACTTTGAGCTATTGCAAGCCCGTTATTTGGCCCACCGCGATGAAATTCAAGCCGTCATCGCCCAAGACAGCACCAACCTGTCTAACGTTTTCGCTTTCTTCCAGCAAGTAGGTCAAGTGCCCATTTTCCGTCCTGGCTCAGACATGGCGGTCATGCAGGCCTACGCAATGGCTATCCTGGAGGCCCATCCTACCCATCCTTTGGCCCAAATCTTCGCCGAAGAGGTGATGCGTATGGCCAACGCCCCCGCACAACCCGAGCGCCGTTAAGCGCTTCGAAGGATGTGCGCTGTCTCTTGACGACACATATAAAAAAGCCCCGGCCGATGGCCGGGGCTTTTTGATTCGTTAAAATCGGTCTCCTTACTGAATTACGATGACTTCGCTGACTCCTTCCCCATTCTGGGTACGGGTCACCACGTAGCTGCCCTTGGCTAAGCCAGACACATCTACGGTCAACGTGCTTTGTCCGGAAGGCACACGCTTCAAGTCCATACGGCGCACCACGCGTCCATCCAACGTGCGCACCGAAATTCGCACTTCTCCTTGACCATCCATAGGAACTTGGATGCGGTCTGTAGAAGGATTTGGGTAAACTCCAAGGGCTAAGCCTTTTTGATCTGCTGGGCGTTCTACAATGCTCACAGGTCGGCTCGTTGAGGTCGTCGTCGTATGGAAAAGACCACGGCCGTGCGTTGCAATGAAGAAGTCTCCTTCCGTCTCGCTGCTCCCAGCGGCATTCGGGTCATAATTCTCATTGGTACGGTACTGCTCAATCTCAAAAACTGGAATACGAGCCATGCCATCATTTTCCTCCGTGTACGTTGGGGCTCCTGAGTTCAGGTTATCAGTCATGAAGACTCCCCATTCGGTACCCACCACGAGACGACCCGAGTTGCCCTTGTCAAATGACACGGCATAAGCAGGTACGTTTGGCAAGTTTCCTTGCTTCGGAGAGAAGCTTGGAGCGGCGGAAAGCGCATTGGTCGAAACGTAGACGAAGTTGGTGTTTCCATAGTTACCCAAGGATACGGCTACGCGATTGGCATCGTTAGGATCCACATCAATCCCCGTAACAACTCGGTTCGAGAACGTTCCGATTTGGTCTACTGTGATCACATAGGAGCTCACAGAGTCAATACTTGCCTCGTTCTTGGTGCGTGCATTCTGAAGATTTGAAATACGGTACAGTCGACCATTGGTGGTTCCTACAAACAAGGTATTTCCATCATTAGAAATCTTCATGTACTGTGGGGTAGTCCCATAGCCCAGGTGCGCAATTTGCCACCACTCTGTGCTTCCGAACTGATGTACTTCGCGGGTCATCCAAATACCCCCAATCGTTGGGAAAGCGGCATCACTCCATGAGCTCAAGCCTGCAAAGAACATCGATTGAACTGGGTCTTGCGTTTTGTAGATATCACCCACATTCATCACACCAGTGGTCGTTACCTCGATGGGCAAACCACCAATAGCTGAAGGCAGTGTCAAGTTGGAGGCAGCGGGCAAGAAGACATCACAGGTCATGATCACCTCCGCCAAGGGAGCTGATGTGAAGGTGATTTCAAAATATCCCGAGTCCGCAACAAAAGTTCCTGAACCATCTGGTCCGCTGATGTTGCCTTGGGCATCTGCCGTCAAGGTTACTGGCCCAGCGACGACCTCAAAGGTTCCGGCTAAGTACTCTGCCGCATCTTGGCCATGGCGCATTTTGCCTTTGAAGACCTTTTTGATTCCATCGCCATACCCCATAGAGCGCAAGGCTGGAAGTAGCTCAAAAACAACGGTATCCTCCGAATTCACATCATTGCTTGTTTCCCATAATTCAAAGGGCATCATCCAGTTCGACAAGGGGAAACCACGCTGGCTTGCCAAGTTCATTACCGGAGAAGCGAAAGAACTCCAAGATTGACCCTCATTATCGGAGCGATAGAAATTTCCACTCTGCGTTTCGGCAAACATGACTTTAGGGCGCAACCATGAGATGTCTGAATGACCTCCATCGCCTCCAAATACGTCCTTGGCACCATTCGCGGAAACTAGCGTCCCATCGAGATACGAGGTGCCGTTATCTTGGCAACCACCTATCAATTTACGGTCCTTACCTACGCCAAATCCAAAGTATTGGAAGGTGTTGTAGCCCAAATTGCGCTCGGTCCATGTTTGACCGCCATCGGTTGATTTGAAAACGCCACCATCATTCGACGTGTAAGCGATGTTTCCGTTGTTGGGATCAAAAATCATTTCATGGCTATCCGCGTGCAAGTAGAACGGATTGCCCCCTCCAAAATTGTTCAGGGTGCTCACTTGGCTCCATCCTTGCGTCTCTTGCCACTGCCATACGGTGATTCCACCCAACCAGATGTGATTTTTGTCGGTGGGGGAGATTGCGAAGAGCAAGTCATAGATGCCCTGGCAATATTGACCCGTACCTGAACCGTTACACAAGGGATCAAAGTTGTTACCGCGTTGACCGATTTTACCCCACGTGGTACCCCCATCCATGGAACGATACACGGCCGCTAACTTGCTACCATTGGTTTGAATGACATACACGTAGTTTTCATCCTGAGGACTGATGGCATAGCGCATGCGGCTACCCGTCCGTCGGGGAAGGCTCGTGCTCGTCACGACCGGCGTGGAGATCTCCGTGAAAGAGGTACCGTCGGAAGAATACATGGTTTGGCCTGAACGGTTCAAAAAGATCTTTCCAGTCTGCGAAATGGCAAAGTCTGTGATTCCTCCAGTGAGCAAGGTGCTCCACGTAGCTCCACCGTCTGTCGTCTTTTTGAAGCCACTATTGGTCGCTGCATAAATCGTGTTGGCATCCGTGGGGTGTGCCGCAATATCTGCTACGGCCGCCCAGTCGCCTGAGCCTGAAACCGAGGCAGGTTGTGTGGAGGCCAACAAGGTGAAGGAATTCCCACCGTCGGTAGACTTATAGATACCGCCACCCGCAAAGTTGGGCGTCGTATTCTGACCTGTACCACCGTAGCCCAAGAAAATTTCTCCCGTACCGTAGTAGATGTCCCCATTGGACGCTTGCGTAATACTTGCCACCGATTGATTTGCTCCAGGATCGCTCACGACATTCCAAGTAGCGCCTCCGTTCGTAGACTTGAACAAACCGCCACCTACGGATCCGGCAAAAACATGGGCTGAATTCCCTTTGTCCACCAAAAGCGCTCGGGTACGGCCACCCATATTGTCAGGACCTTTGGTGTCCCACATGAGTGTGCTCGTCTTGGCCGAAGCCATGTTTTGGAGTGATTGCCACGCTTGAGCCACGTCAGAAGGGTCGATTTCGCCCGTCACTCCGTTGGCACGAAGCATGTGTAAATAGTCTTGAGTCCCTGCAATCGCCCTATCCGCTTCGGCATGCCGAGGATGGTATTTTGCGACTGGAGTCGCATTCGGAAGTAAGGTAAACGCAGTGACAGCTGCGGCAGCGAGGGAGCTAAGGATATAGATTTTCGTACGTGTTTGCATCGTTCGGATGGTTTTCAATTCGTTAAAAATACAGCGTAAATCGCTTACAGTATGTGTTTTTCCGCATGATAACTGGATCTGACTAGCGGACCCGACTCTACATGGATGAATCCAAGGGATTTGGCTTCAACTTCAAGTTGCTGAAAAACCTCAGGCTCAACGAAATGTTGAACCGGTAAATGCTTCGGGGTTGGCTGCAAGTATTGGCCAAGGGTTACGACATCCACGCGCGCTTCACGAAGTTCATGGAGCGACTCGCGCACTTCATCGATTGTTTCGCCCAGCCCAAGCATGATACCCGTTTTGGTTCGATGGGCGCCATGGTCTTTTAAGTATTTCAAAACAGCTAGACTGCGGTCATATTGTGCTTGAATGCGGACCTGCCGAGTGAGCCGTCGAACGGTTTCCATGTTGTGCGAAATAACCTCGGGAGCCGCTTCTAGAATGCGATCCAGTTGGGATTCGTTTCCTCGAAAGTCTGGAATGAGTGTTTCCATCGTCGTTCCTGGACTGATGCGTCGAACCGCCTTGATGGTTTCGGCCCATAGAATAGAACCACCATCTGGAAGGTCATCCCGATCGACCGAAGTCAATACTGCATGCTTCACTTTCATGAGCTTGATGGAACGACCCACGCGATCCGGCTCATCCCAATCCACGGGAAGAGGCCGACCCGTCGCAACGTTGCAAAAACCACATGAGCGCGTGCATATGTTGCCTAAAATCATGAAGGTTGCCGTACCCTCTCCCCAACATTCGCCCATGTTCGGACAATGTCCCGATTCACAAATCGTGTGCAACTTATACTGATCCACGAGAGATCGAACATGCTTGTAATTTTCTCCCGTAGGTAATTTGACCCGAAGCCATTTGGGCTTGCGGACGGGAGTGGGGGAACTGACTTCTGACATGGAGCTATATTAACCGCAGGCGGACGTTTTTGTTTCCTCTAGCCAAGCATCCAGGGTGGTGCCTCGCACCTCGAAATGACTACAGTGCCTTTGGACCGATCCCTGACGCCACCAAAGCAGCTGGGGACTCTCATGCCAAACGCCCCAACGATCGGCTAAATCGAGGGACAGGGCCCGATTTTCTACCACATACAGAAGGTAGATCGCGGGGGCATCCGCTTTGGCTTCCCATCGCTGAAGGGATAGCTGAGCTTGACTCGAAATAGGACAGCGGGTGCTATGCTTGAAAACCAAGAAGCCCCGGTCTCCCGAGGCTGCCTCTAAGGCATGCAATTCCGCCGCCCCTTCGAGGACGGTCCAATTCATTTATGCCGTATGTGTTGGAGCACCTCCGGGCACCGCACCGATGAAGGCAGGGCACTTTTCCGCAGATCCGCAAGAGGCCAAGCCTACTACAAACAACAACACGAGGGCAAAAGCAAGTACACGTTTCATTCCAAGGAATTTGTTCAAAAGTACGACTTTCGCAGTATGCAGCTCCCTCCTCCTCCCGAGTCATGGAAAAACATCCTCGAACAAAGCTTTCCCGAAGGCCAATGGAGGGAGGTCATAGCGGAAATTCAGGATCGGTATAATTCGGAGACCTGCTACCCTCCAGCCCATCAATTGTGGGCCGCATTGGATGGACTGCGCCCCGATCAGGTACGCGTAGTGATCTTGGGACAAGACCCCTACCACGGGGAGCATCAAGCCAATGGACTCGCTTTTTCGGTCCCACAGGGACAAAAAATCCCTCCCTCTCTGAGGAATATTTTTAAGGAATACCATCATGACACCGGCTTTGCCATGCCTGTCAGCGGAGATTTGACGCCTTGGAAGAACGAAGGGGTCCTCCTGCTAAATACCTCCTTAAGTGTGCGCGCCGGTTCTGCAGGCAGCCATCGAGATTTGCCCTATGGTCCCATGATTCAGGCCATTCTCAGCCATCTGGCGACGCGTCCGGGTGCAAGAGCATTTTGGCTTTGGGGGAATGACGCCCAAAAAGTAGGAGCCTCGCTACCGACGGAGCGGCATGTGATTCTACGCAGCGCCCACCCCTCTCCCCTGGGGGCTTATCGGGGGTTTTTTGGCTCCAAACCCTTTTCAAAAACGAATCAATTCTTCCAAGCTCAAGGCCTTGAACCCATCAACTGGTGCTTGGAGGGCTTACCTTTGATCACATGACCAATACCCTCATTCTTGTACTTCTTGCGGTGGCTGCGGCTGCTTCGGTTTATCTGGTTTGGTTGCAACGCCAAAAAGGGGAGAGCGATGGGTCCAGCGCCTTGCAACTTCGTATCCGTGAACTCGAGGAGGCCCTGCGCGCCGCAGAAATTGAAGGGGCACGGTTGCAAGAGCGTTTAAACCAGCTCGAGGGACAAAAAGAACAAATGAGTCAGGAGTTTAAGCTCATGGCCCATGAGGCGCTGCAAGCGCAGACCGAGGCGCTTCAGAAGCAAATGAAAGAAGCAAATTCGGCTCAACTTTCGGTCATTCTAGCCCCCTTCCGGGAGAAATTAGACATCTTCGGCCAGCGCGTGCAGGAAAGCCATGATAAAGGGCAAAAAGAACGGATTGAATTAAAGACCGAGGTAACCAAACTGGTCGAGCAAAACGAAAAACTGAAGAACGAAGCCAATCAATTGACCAAGGCCCTGCGCGGCGACGTAAAAATGCAAGGCAACTGGGGCGAAATGGTCCTTGAGCGGCTTTTGGAACGAACCGGATTAACAAAGGGTCAAGAATACTCAGTCCAAGAAAGTGTCACCACGGAGGATGGGAAACGCTTCCAACCGGATGTGGTATTGCACCTACCTGAGAGTAAAAATATTATCATAGACTCCAAGGTTTCGCTAGTGGCCTATGAGCGTTTTGTCAATGCCGATAATCCGGAAGAACAGGCCGTGGCATTGAAGGAACACATTCAATCGTTAAAGAACCACATTCGCGGGCTCAGCGAAAAGAACTACCAGAACCTCTACGGGGTTTCCTTAGATTTTGTCATCCTTTTTGTACCCATTGAAGGCGCTTATTCGGTGGCGTTACAGGCCGAACCCGGCCTCTACCAGGAAGCCTTCGACAAGAACATTGCCTTAGTGAGCGCCACGAGCCTATGGTCCACCCTGCGTACCGTCGGCACCCTCTGGCGCCAGGAACGTCAGAATGCCAATGTTCAGGAAATCATCCGTCAAGCCTCCGACCTCTACGACAAATTTGTGGGCTTCTCAGAGGAATTGATCAAGGTGGGAAGCCAAATGGATACCGCCAAGCGGAGTTATGAAAACAGCATGAAAATGCTCGTGGAAGGAAAGGGCAATCTTGTACGACGCACCGAGAACCTGCGGGTACTTGGCCTCAAAAACAGTAAAACGGTGCATCCCAACCTCGTGGATCGCGCCATGGATGCCGCCCCCTCCGAGGAAGAATCCACCGATACCCCTAGTTAAATGGAAGGCATGATTTACGGGGTGCACCCCGTGCTTGAAGCGCTCGAATCGGGCCAAGAAGTAGACCGCATTTTTGTCACGCGAGGACGTCAAGACTCGGTGGATCCCGTGCTGGAGGCCGCGAAAGCCCGCGGAATCCATGTCAAATTTGTCCCCGTCGAAAAACTGCAGCGCCTCACTAAAAAGAACCACCAAGGCGTCATCGCCTTCCTCAGCGCGGTCAGTTTTGCCGAATTAGACCATGTCGTAGGCGCCTGCTACGAACGGGGTGAAACGCCGCTCATCGTAGTGCTCGACCGCGTCACCGATGTCCGCAATGTGGGAGCTATCGCCCGCAGTGCTGAATGCTGTGGCGCGCATGCCCTGGTCATCCCCGAGCAACAATCTGCCCCCATGAACGCGGACGCCGTCAAATCCTCCGCCGGCGCCATGCTCCGTCTACCTATTTGCCGGGTAAAGAATCTTTCACACGCCCTGGCGGATCTCGAAAATAGCGGCCTCTCGATTGTAGGCTGCACCGAAAAAGGCGATTCCCTCCTCGCCGAAGCCGACTTTACCCTTCCCGTGGCGCTCGTATTGGGCTCTGAAGAGGATGGCATTTCCCCTGCTGTGTGGAAGGGCTGCCGAACGCACGCCAAAATCCCAACGGTGGGCGAGCTCGGTTCCCTCAACGTATCTGTAGCCGCTGGAATGGCCTTGTATGAGGTGCTGCGGCAGCGCGGTTAGAGGTTTAAAGGTTTAAGGGTTTAAGGGGGCGCTGCGCGCCCCCTCGGTTTGTTGGTTTTTTCGTTTGTTGGTTAGGATGCATGATTCACCCTAGCTCTCTAGCTTCCTAGCGCGAGGGCAAAGCCCGAGTTACCTAGCTTCCCAACGCGCCGCGGGCGCTTCCTAGCCCAAACGTGCCTGCAACGCCGACAATTTAGCCTGGCTGTCGCTGACCTTTTTGCGTTCGATCTCAATGACCGCAGGAGGGGCATTGTTGACGAAGCCTGGATTGCTTAGTTTCTTTTCGATAGAAGCAATGAAACCCGTGTAGTAGGCGATGTCCTTTTCAATTTGGGCGCGATCTTCGTCGCTCAAGGCCGACTCCTCCGCAGAGAAAACGAGGAAGTACTCGCGGGTACCTGCGAGAAGCGCCAAGGCGCCTTCGGGCACCTCAGCGCAAGCGCCGGGGGCATTTACCAGTTTCTCCACCACAGCCAAACCGGAGGGCGCATCGCCCTTAAAGCGAAGGTCCATGGGCTGTTTGAAGGATAGATTGCGCTCCTTGCGAACGTTGCGCAGGGCCACAATGAGTTCTTCCACATGCGCGAATGCCGCGAGTTGGTCTCGGTCGGCGGTGCCGGGTTCAGGCCAAGCTTGCAAGTTCAAGAAGTCGTCCGAATCCACCTCGCGCAACACGTGCCAAACCTCCTCCGTGATGAAAGGCATAAAGGGATGTAAGGCCTTCATGAGCGCCTCAAAGAAATCCAGGGTCTTCGCGAGAACGGGTGCCGCAATGGGCTCACCGTAGGCAGGCTTGACCATTTCGAGGTACCAGGAGCAGAAATCATCCCAAATCAACTTGTACAATCGCATCAGCGCATCCGATAGGCGGTACTTCTGGAAGTCATCTTCAAGGTGTGTGAGGGTTTCCGAGAGCACCTGCTCAAACCAGGTCATCGCCCACTCAGAGGCCGCATCGACTTCCACGTCACCCGCTTCCCAGCCCTTGACCAGGCGTAGGGCGTTCCAGACCTTATTGGAGAAGTTTCGGCCTTGAAGGCAGAGGTCTTCATCAAAAGGTAGGTCGTTTCCGGCAGGGGAACTCATGAGCATACCCATGCGCACCCCATCCGCTCCATAGTGCTCAATCAAGGTCAGTGGATCGGGAGAATTACCGAGGGACTTGGACATTTTGCGGCCCTGCTTGTCGCGGACAATGCCCGTGAGGTAGACTGTTTCAAAGGGTTTTTTACCCGTGTATTCGTAGCCCGCCATCGCCATGCGCGCAACCCAGAAAAACAGAATTTCGGGGGCCGTCACGAGGTCTTGGGTGGGATAGTAATAGTCGAGTTCGGGGTTATTGGGGTGATTGATTCCGTCAAATACCGATATAGGCCATAACCAACTCGAGAACCAAGTGTCCAAACAATCTTCGTCTTGGCGCAAATCGCTTGCTTGGAGCCCCGAGTTACCTGACGCCTTGCGCGCCTTTTCCAACGCTTCTTCGATCGTTAATGCCACGACAAAGTCCGCTTCGCCTTCCCCGAAGAAGTATGCGGGAATCTGGTGGCCCCACCAAAGTTGGCGCGAGATGCACCAGTCCTTGACATTTTCCATCCAGTGGCGGTAGGTATTCTTAAATTTTTCCGGGATGAGCTGAATCTCATCGCTCATTACCGCGTCCAAGGCAGGCTTGGCTAACTCCGGCATGCGAATCCACCATTGAAGGGACAAACGAGGCTCGACGACCGCTCCGGTGCGCTCAGAAGTTCCCACGGTGGAGGCATAGGTTTCAACCTTGACCAAATCGCCGCGTTCTTCCAGGTAAGCTGCAGTGGCTTTTCTGGCGGCAAAGCGATCCATACCTGCCCATTCCAGGCCGTGTTCGTTCAAGGTGCCATCCTCGTTCAAAACATCAATTACATCGAGGCCATGCTTCTGGCCAATCGCGAAATCATTCCAGTCGTGCGCAGGCGTCACTTTCAAGCAGCCCGTGCCAAAATCCGGCGTCACATACTCGTCCGTGATGATGGGAATCTCCATCCCTCCCAGGGGGACCCGAACATGCAAGCCATGCAGTGCCGTGTAGCGCTCGTCTTTCGGGTTGATCGCAATGGCGCGGTCGGCCATGATGGTTTCCGGGCGCGAAGTGGCTACCGTCAGGTAGGTTCCTGGAGTCTCTACGACTTCGTAGCGCACGTAATACAGCTTCGCTTGTACGTCTTTGTGCAACACTTCTTCGTCGCTCAACGAGGTCTTTGCCTCTGGATCCCAGTGGACCATGCGTTGACCGCGATAGATATGTCCCTTTTCGTGGAGATCAACAAAAACTTTTAAAACACTTTGGCTGCGCGTTTCATCCATGGTGAATGCCGTACGATCCCAATCACAGGAAGCGCCCAAGGTCTTGAGCTGCTCCAGAATAATTCCTCCGTGCTTGTGGGTCCACTCCCAGGCATGCTCAAGGAAAGCCGCTCGACTTAGATCCGACTTCTTAATTCCGGATTCGCGTAACTTCTGAACCACCTTGGCTTCCGTGGCAATGGAGGCATGGTCTGTGCCGGGGACCCAGCAGGCATTGTAGCCGCGCATCCGGGCGCGTCGAATCAAGACATCTTGAATGGTGTTGTTGAGCATGTGCCCCATGTGGAGGACGCCTGTCACATTCGGTGGCGGAATGACAATGGTATAGGCGGGTCGAGCATCGGGCGTAGACGAAAATGCTTTTCCATCCATCCAACGAGTATACCATTGTCGCTCTACCTGACCGGGAGCATATTTTGAGGCAATTTCCATAGAGCGCAAAGGTAGGAGTTGGCACTTTTTTTGCAGTAACCAAATTGGCGGTTACATTTGCCGTCCATGTCAAACAATATTCAAGCATAAAAGCCATGAAAAATTTCTTCGCCACCGCCGCTCTGGTATTTGCTTCCAGCCTGGCCATGTATGCCCAAGAAGCTAATCCCAACGCTGCAAATATTGCGTTTGAGAACAAAACAATCGACTATGGTAAACTTGAAAAAGATGCCAATGGCGAGCGTGAATTCACTTTTAAGAACAACGGCAAAGAGCCTTTAATCATCTCTAACTGTGTCGGTTCTTGCGGTTGTACGGTACCTCAGTGGCCACGCACTCCCATTGCCCCAGGCGCTACGGCAGCGATTAAGGTGAAGTATGATACCCGCCGGGTTGGTCGCTTCCAAAAGACGGTGACCGTGCAAAGCAACGCGTCCAATGCTACCGAAGTATTGACCATCAAAGGAGAGATTCTTGCGCCAGCCGCGACGACTACCGCTCCAGTGAATACAACCACAGGCACTTCCAAAGTTTCTAAGTAATTCGGCGTCATCACGTTGAATCTAAGCAACCCGCTGCGAAAGCAGCGGGTTTTTTGTTGAAATTTGCGCCATGCCCAACGTCTCTTCCCGCGGTCAATCGATGCCCGCCTCTCCGATTCGGAAATTAGTACCCTACGCCGAAGGCGCCCAGAAAAAGGGAGTCAAAGTGCACTTCCTCAACATTGGTCAGCCAGACATTCCAAGCCCAGTAGTGGCAATGGATGCACTGAAACGGCATGAAGTCACCGTGCTTGCTTATTCACATTCTGCGGGATTCGCGAGTTACCGAGAGAAACTTGTTGGTTATTATGAAAAACATGGCATCGCCCTGAGTGCCTCCGATATGATCGTCACCACGGGCGGATCCGAAGCGCTAGCCATCGCTATGGGTAGCATTGTGGATCCGGGCGACGAGATCATCATTCCAGAGCCTTATTATGCCAATTATTTAGGCTTCGCCACCGCGACGGGAGCCGTCGTGGTCCCTGTGTTGAGTCGGATTGAAGATGGCTTTGCCTTACCTCCGATGTCCGACCTCGAAGCTTTAATCACCCCGAAGACCAAAGCTATCCTTCTGTGCAATCCAGGCAATCCTACCGGGAAACTGTACGACCGAAATGAGTTAGAGCAAGTGCGCGACATGGCTTTAAAGCATGATCTCTATGTGGTTGCTGATGAAGTATATCGCGAGTTCACCTACGATGGAGCAACGCACACCTCTGTCCTCAATCTAGCGGGTATGGAACAACATGCGGTCCTCATTGATTCGGTCTCCAAACGTTACAGCATGTGCGGCGCGCGGATTGGTTTGCTTGCATCGAAAAATGAAGCCTTTATGGCGGCAGCGATGAAGTTCGCCCAGGCGCGTCTCTCCCCTCCCACCTTTGAACAAATGGCCGCAGAAGCCGCTTTGGAAACACCGGATAGCTACTTTCTAGAGGTCAATAAAGAGTATTGCACCCGCCGCGATTACGTGATTGGGCGTTTGAATGCCATCCCAGGGGTTTTCTGCCCTAAGCCGTCTGGCGCCTTCTATGCCGTAGCAAAATTGCCTGTCCAAGATGCAGACCACTTCTGCCAATGGATGCTCGAGTCCTTTGAGCATCAAGGCGAAACGGTTATGATGGCCCCCGCCGCAGGATTCTACACCCATGCCGAGGTTGGCAAACAACAAGTCCGAATCGCTTATGTACTTGAAGTGGCTGAGCTCGAGCGCGCCATGAATGCTCTAGAAGCTGGACTAAACGCTTATCCGCATCGCGCATGATTTGGGAATCCAATGCCTCTTTGGCGCCCTACAACACCTTTGGCATTGACGCCAAGGCGGAGCGCTTGGTGCATTTGGAATCGGAAGCCGATGTGGCCGCCTATGCGCTACACCCGGATGGCTTAGCGAAACAGACTTTGCTTCTCAGCGGAGGCAGCAATATGCTCTTGTGTGCCGATGTCCCTGGAACGACGGCACGCATTGCCTGGACGGGACGAACCGTGGTACGCGAAACAGAAGACCATGTGTGGCTCGAGGTCGCGGCAGGAGAATCCTGGCATGAAACCGTTCGATTCAGCGTCCAAGCACATTGGGGCGGCTTGCAGAACCTGTCACTCATTCCGGGACTCGTCGGTGCCGCCCCGGTCCAAAACATTGGTGCCTATGGCGTAGAATTGGCTGATTCATTTGATTCCCTGCGCTTTTTTGATTGGACACGTCAAGAAATTCGCACGATGGATGCCGCGGATTGTGGCTTTGGCTACCGAGATAGTGTGTTCAAAAAGCAACTAAAAGGCAAGGGAGTAATTCTATCTGTGACCTTCCGCTTGACCAAGCGAGATCATCGCTTTCAAACCTCATATGGGGCCATCCAAGATGCCTTGGCATCGACAGGCGTAGCCCCTTCTGTGGAAAGTATTTCGGATGCGGTCATGGCCATCCGACAAAGCAAGCTTCCCGATCCGAAAGTGCTCGGGAATTCCGGTAGTTTCTTTAAAAATCCAGCATTACCCGCACAAGAAGTTACGGCCTTGGCCGAACTCCACCCGGGCCTACCGCAATACCCGCAAGCGGACGGCACGATCAAAGTCGCAGCGGGATGGCTGATTGAACACGCCGGCTGGAAGGGAAAGCGCGTAGGGAATGTGGGTATGCATACCCAACAAGCACTCGTCCTAGTGAACTATGGCGGCGCAAGCGGACCAGAACTTTGGGAACATGCACAACGCGTGCAAGCCAGTGTCTTCGAGCAATTCGGAATCCAACTTGAGCCAGAAGTGAACCTCATTGGGTGATCTACATCACCTTGTGGATTTGTGGTTTGACCCTACCTTTGCCCTATGATTGCAACGCTTAAACTCATCCTCGTAGCCGTCGTGCTGTTGGGCCTTGGTCTGCTTGGCATGGCGGTAAAAATTTGGGCCAAAAAAGACGGTGAATTCGCGGGCACATGCGCTTCCAATTCTCCCTTTTTAAACAAAGAAGGCGAAGCCTGTTCTTTCTGTGGAGCCCTTCCAGAGCAGCAGTGCCAGAAGCAAGAGTAAGTAATCCCTGTTATCCTACCGCTTGAGATTATCACGGCGTATTTCGGGTTACAACGCTTTTCTTTCGTGATGATGAGTTACTCCATTATCTATTGAGCCCATCACCTCTCACGTCTTACAAATCCATCGAAGCCCAGACCTTTAGTCCATCGGCTTCATTCCCGTAGATGAGTAAGGCATCCCACTCCGGATGCGCAGCCAGCCACTGTTTCGTTTTCTCGAGTCCCATCGACATGGCCGCTGTCGCCATGCCATCGGCGGCGGCGCAAGTTGGACCTATCAGGGTGGCGCTCAAAACATCGGTTTGGATGGGCCATCCCGTCTTTGCGTCCAAAGTGTGACCATAGTGCTGTCCCGTGCGCGGATCAACCTTGTAATTGCGATAATTTCCGCTGGTGGCCAGGGCACGTTCATCGATCGTCAAGGTGTACGCAAAATCAGAGGTCTTTCCCTCTTGGGGCAATTCAATCCCAACCGAATAGGAGCTTCCATCAGGCTTGATGCCGAAGGTGCGCAGTTCTCCGCCAATTTCTACAAAGGCCGCGGTGGCGCCTCGTGCGCGCAGCGAATCGCACACGATATCGACCGAATGGCCTTGCGAGAAACTCATAAAGTTCAACTGTGTACGTAAACCCTCACGACCAGGAGCAGGAATCCCTTGGTCAAAGGCCAATTTGGCCGGAGAGTTACCCGTGCAGAGGTGGGCCAATGAAAACCAGCTGGTATCCCCTACGTGATGCATGAGGGCCGCTAAAGCCAGAGTGTCGCCAGGCAGCAAGGTAGCGGGTCCAACCCCAAAGCCCCAGGCCTCAATAACGGGTGCTAAGGTGGGATCGAGCGCACCCTCGGTCTCGTAGTACAAGGCGCGCCCAATTTGCAGGAGCTCGCAGAGGTAGGGATGGTCGGGTGCAACCAACACCGGCCCGTTCAGCGCGGAGATCAAGGACGTGCTGTCCCAGGGCGAGGCTACGTGGTTGTACTCCGCCAGCCAACGCTGGATGTCGGAGGCCTCAACGCGCGCATCGCCGTAGACGGTGATGTGAAAGGTGGTCGCTTGAGCTTCCCCTTCAAAGTAAAGGGCGTTGTCCGGAGACTGGCAGCCCGCCACGAGCAGCAGAGCGCCAAAAAAAGCGGCCGAGGCCGCTTTTTTGTCTTTGAATGGATTAGCCTCCAAAGTCATCAAAGGAAACGTTTTCGGGTGGTACCCCAAAGTCATCAACCATCTTCAACACGGCCGCATTCATCATAGGAGGACCACAGAAATAGTACTCGATATCTTCAGGCGAATCGTGCTTTGACAAATAATTGTCAATCAAGGCTTGGTGAACAAATCCGACAAAGCCATCGCCTTCGTCATCCATGCTTGACTTCGCATTCCAATTGTCCTCCGGCAAGGGCTCGGAAAGGACCATGTTGAACTTGAAGTTGGGGAACTCTTTCTCAATGTTCAAAAAGTCATCGATGTAGAACAGCTCGCGACGTGAGCGCCCGCCGTACCAATAGGATACTTTTCGGCCCGTCTTGAGCGTGTGGAACAAGTGAAACAAGTGAGAACGCATAGGCGCCATCCCTGCTCCGCCACCGATATAGATCATCTCTGAATCCGTGTCCTTGATGTGGAACTCTCCGTAAGGACCAGAAATAGTCACCTTATCTCCCGGCTTAAGATCAAACACATAGGAAGAACAAACCCCTGGATTCACATCCATCCATCCGTTCTTGGAGCGATCCCATGGTGGTGTCGCGATACGAATGTTCAACATGATGATGTTCCCTTCAGCCGGGTGGTTCGCCATAGAGTATGCGCGGAACAATGGCTCCGGGTTGCTCATCTTAAGGTCCCAAAGGCCAAACTTATCCCACTCTGATTGGAATTCATCCGGCTTCTTGCCCAAACGTGGGTGCGCCGTGATGTCCATATTCTTGAAGTCTACATCAATGGCAGGTACATCTACCTGAATGTAGCCTCCTGCGAGGAAGTCTAGGCTTTCCCCTTCGGGCAATTTCACAACGAATTCCTTAATGAATGAGGCCACGTTGTAGTTAGAAACCACTTCGCACTCCCACTTCTTGATACCAAAGATTTCATCGGGAACTTTGACCTTCATGTCGTTCTTCACTTTCACTTGGCATCCTAAGCGCCAGTTATCCGCAATTTGTTTGCGGTTGAAGAAGCCCGTTTCTGTTGGCAGGATTTCACCACCACCTTCCATGATTTGGCACTTACACATACCGCAGGTACCCCCACCGCCACAGGCAGAAGGAAGGAAGATTTTCTGATTGCTCAAGGTGCCCAGGAGGGTGCTCCCAGATTCCACCTCGACCGTGTCACCGTTGATTTCAAGTTTAACCGGGCCCGATGGGCTGAGACGGGCTTTGGCTTGCAAAAGGATGGTGACCAAGGCTAAAATTACCAAGGTGAACACCAGAATGCTCAGCAAAAGAACCGTAGTTGAAGCAGCTAAAAACATAGTTTCTATGTCAGATTAGAGTTTAATTCCCATGAAGCTCATAAAGGCCATGCCCATTAAGCCCGTTATAATAAACGTAATGCCGAGGCCACGCAGAGGCGCAGGCACATGGCTGTACTTAAGTCGTTCACGAATGGCTGCAATGGCCACAATGGCCAACAACCAACCAATACCCGATCCAAATCCAAACACGGTAGCCTGTCCAATGTTCTCATAGGCACGCTCCTGCATGAAGAGGGATCCACCAAGGATGGAACAGTTTACCGCAATCAAGGGTAAGAAGATGCCCAAGGCAGAGTACAAGGCAGGCGCAAATTTTTCTACGACCATTTCAACCAATTGCACCATGGCCGCAATGACGGCAATGAACATGATGAAGCTCAGAAAGCTCAAATCCAAGTCCGCAAAAGAGGGATCCAACCACGTGAGGGCACCTTGTTTGAGCACTTTGGTCTCAAGCAAGTAGTTCACGGGCAGCGTGATGGTCAATACGAAGGTGACAGCCAAACCCAGGCCCACCGCAGTCTTTACCGTTTTGGAAACGGCTAAGTAGGAACACATGCCTAGGAAGTAGGCAAAAATCATGTTGTCAATAAAGATGCTCTTGACAAAAATGTTGAGTAAATCTTGCATGGCTTCTTAGGCTTAGTCTTTTTCGATCAGTGAAGGAGTTTTGGCCCGCTGTACCCAGATAATCAAGGCAACCACAATCAAGGCCATTGGAGGCAATAGCATCATACCATTGTTTTTATACCCCAAATCGTATAAGCCGAGCATATCGACTACAGGGTAATCCAAGAGGGTACCATTTCCGAGCAATTCGCGGAAGAAAGCAACGATGATCAGAATGCCACCATATGCCGCACCATTTCCCAATCCGTCTAAGACCGACTTCCAAGGCGTATTGCCCAAAGAGAACGCCTCAATACGGCCCATAATGATACAGTTGGTGATGATCAAACCAACGAATACGGACAACTGCTTGGATACGTCGTAGACAAAGGCCTTTAAAACCTGGTCTACCAGGATCACCAAGGCGGCGACCACGACAAGCTGAACGATGATACGAATCCGATTCGGAATCATGTTGCGCATCAAGGATGTGATCAAATTGGCCATCGTCGTCACGACCAAAACAGAGAGGCCCATGACGATGGCAGGCTTCAATTTCACGGTGATGGCCAAGGCGCTACAAATACCCAATACCTGCACAGTGATTGGGTTATTTGCGTTCATTGGGTCGATCAGGAGGCTTCGGTTCTTCTTTGAGAATAAGCCTTCTTTTGCAGGTTTCTGTTCAGTGCTCATAACGCAGCCGTGATTAGAGTGGAATCAACAACAGGCGCCAACTCAACTGCAGGGGCTGCAGCCGCGGCGGCGATGCTCATTAAATAGGATTTGTAAGGCTTCAAGCAGTCAGCAATCATATCCTGAACCCCCACAGAGGTGATGGTTCCTCCAGAGATGCCATCCACTTGTTGGTCCCCAGAGGCATCGCCCTTGCGAACTTCAATGCCTTCATAGGTAGCGGTGAACAACTTCTTACCTGGGAATTGATCCTGGAAAATTGCTGTCGCAATTTCCGCTCCCAAGCCCGGAGTTTCTGTCTTGTGGCCAAAGGTGGCACCCAAGATGGTATTACCGTCGCCTTCGAGGGCCACATAGCCCCAGATCGGGCCCCATAGGCCTTTGCCGCGCAAGGGAAGAACGTAATAGGTGTTGCCCTCAACATCTGCCTTGTACAATGGAACTTGGCGCTCTGCAGCGCTGAGCGCGACAGCGCTTGCCATGTCGATGTCAAAAGCTGAAACCTCTGACTCCACCGCTGCTCCGTTTTGGATGACCAGCTGCTCCTCGATGTATTGCGTGAAAAGCTCTTCCACATTCTCGCCTTCAATTCCAACGGAACGAAGAATGTCCGACTTCTTCTCAAGTTCAACGTTCTTATCCTGGAAAGGCTTCAAAGACGTCGCTGCAATGGAAAGCAATGCAGCCACTAGGACCACCATGACCACCGCAAAGATGTATGTGTACTTGTTTGAATTGATATCCATGACTTAGGCTTTTACGCGCTTGAGACGCTTTTGAATATTCGCATTAACGACATAATGGTCAATCATCGGGGCCATTACGTTCATAAAGAGGATGGCCAACATCATGCCCTCGGGGTATGCGGGGTTGAAGACCCGGATCATAATGCCCAAGAAACCTACGAGGAAGCCATAAATCCACTTCCCTCGTTCCGTGTGTGCCGCTGAAACCGGATCGGTAGCCATAAAGACCGTAGCAAAAGCCCAGCTACCAAATACTAAGTGATAGTAGAAGGGAATGCTCATGAACTGCTGCTGAGATTCGGTGATCATATGAGGAGCTGCCCAGTTGAACAGCAAGCCCATAGCTACTGCGCCAAGGGTAGAGCCCAGCATGATCTTCCAAGATCCAATGCCCGTGGCAATGAGGTAAATTCCTCCAAGGACAATGAGTAAGGTACTTGTTTCCCCAATCGATCCAGGAATCAAGCCCAAAAAGGCATCCCACGCACCGAAGCTCGTTGAACCGGTCGTCGCATATTGACCCAAGGCTGTGGCTCCTGAAAATCCATCTACCACGGATTGTCCCGCTTCAACGGAGGTATTGACCCAAACCTTGTCCCCGGACATAAAGGAGGGATAAGCGAAGAAGGCAAAAGCCCGTGCGGTCAAGGCTGGATTTAGAATGTTCATCCCTGTGCCCCCAAAGACCTCTTTGCCGATCAATACCGCGAAGATGGTCGAAATAGCCACCATCCATAACGGCATGTCGATGGGCATGGTCATGGGGATCAGCAATCCAGAAACCAAGAAACCCTCATTGACTGGATGCTTATTGATGCCAGCGAAGTAAATCTCTACGCCCAGACCAGCCATGTACGTCACAGCAATCATGGGAACAATCTTCCATGCCCCAAAAATGAAGTTGTCCAAGGTGAAGAATTGTCCCCAACCCATGGCTTCGTTGAGCAGGCCCAACGCTTTATAATGCTGGTAGCCTCCGTTAAAAATGCCGAAGAGCAACGCGGGAACCAAGGCAAAAATGACCGTCACCATGGTGCGCTTCAGATCAATCGCATCGCGAACGTGCGCTCCACTATGCGCATTGTGGTCTGGCACAAACATCATCGTCTCCAAGGCATTGTGCAATGGATATAACGGCTTTAGTTTTCCAGTTGTGACCGCCGGGCGGGTCGCGTCAAAAATATTTTGAATGAATTTCATAGTCTTCGTCCGCGGTTAGTTCATTTCGGTATGAAGGATGTCCAAAGCCTCACGCACCATGTGCTGTAAGGGTTGCTTGGAGGTACAGATCACTTCGCACAAGGCAAAGTCCTCTGGAGCTACCTCATAGATGCCCAGTGCTTCCATCTTTTCCAAATCTTTGGCCCAAACTGACTTAAGCAATTGATTTGGATAGATATCGAATGGGAAAACTTTGTCGTATTGACCAGTAACTACAAAGGCCCGTTCCTCCCCGTGCAACTTGGTGTTGAGGTCATATTTTTTCCCAGGAGTCAACCAGCTCAGGAATGTGCGGCTAACCGAATATTTCCCGAAGCCGGGGAGTACCCAACCCATGAAATCTGTGCCTTGACCTTCGGGGATGACGGTCACTTGTTGAGCGTTTACCTGAAGATAGCCTTCAGCACCAATGCGCTGACCCGTCAGTACCGAACCAGAGATATAGCGGTAGGCTCCAGGCTTTGCCTTGGCAGCAAAGAGTGCCGATAGATTCATCCCACCGCGCAAACGATAATATTGCGCCGTCTCCATGCCACTTCCGGCTACAGAAAGTACCCGATCTAGGCAATACTGGCCTTTCAGGAAGAGATCACCGATGATGGCGACATCCTGGGCCGTGATGGTCCAAATCACTTCTCCTTTGTTCAAGGGAGACACCGCGGCAATATGCACGGACGTGTTTCCTGCGGGATGCTTTCCGGAGAAGCGGTGAATATCAACCCCCGTCGCTTGAGTGAGTACCGGGGCACTTTCCTCCGCATGGAGACTCAATACCGTTTGAGGGGCCAACAGATTTAACACTTTCAAGCCAGCCGTGAAGGCTTCTTCGCGTCCCGCAAGCGCAATCGAGGCTTCCGTAGCAAACGGAGCGCTTGACATCCCATTCACAAAAATGGCTTTGGGGTTATCATTGGGGCTCGCCATGCGGGCATAGGGCCGCATTTCCAAGAGGGTCCAGGCTCCCGAGTTAAGCAGCGTGGCTTTGGCCGTCTCGGCATCCTGAGGAAAGCCTTTGCCAAAGTCATGGTACGAAGTGGTCGCATCTGCTTCTATTTGGATTTGATCCAGGCGACGCTTGGGCCCACGCACAATGGCGCGCACTGTGCCACTCACCGGAGAGGTGATTTGAATGCGGGGATCCTTCTTGTCATAAAAGAGCGGCTCACCGGCTTGCACACGGTCGCCTTCCTTGACGGCAAGCTTGGGGGCAACGCCTACAAATTCATCTGGATTAACTGCGAAGGAAGTCCCGAGGGGAAAGTCCTCCACCTGCGCAGAAGGTGCTCCTACTAAGGGTAGGTTCAGGCCTTTGCGGATGGTATGGGTTTTCGACATGTCCAAGGTTAAAATGGTCTCGAAAAAAATTCGCTGCAAAGGTACAAAGCATAGACGGGGCTAAAAAGTTTTTCCTCAACTTTAGGTGGTGATTAAAAATTTCTTTCTGCCAATCCTTTTTTGTTCCTGGAGTCTAGCCCTATCCGCTCAGTGGATGGGCCCTGAAATCTACATCTACGACGATCTTCGAAGCTTTCAATTATACCCCGATGGAAATCCGCAATCGCTAGCGGTAGCACCACTTGGCGAAGCGGCCTCCCTACTACTTCAGTTCGATGATGTGACAGCCAACACGCAAGCGCTGAATTATACATGGATCCATTGTAACCGAAATTGGGCCCCCTCTCCCCTGCTTTCCGCAGAGTACCTAGAGGGCTTCATTGAAGGACAACTGCATCAAGGAAGCCTTTCCTTCAATACCTATATGCCCTACAGTCATTTTACTGATCGCCTACCTCAGGCCAGCTGCATGCCCCGCATATCCGGTAATTATTACCTTTTGATCTACGAGAGCGACCCGAATGATTACCTCGTGAAATACCCAGTCGTATTTTATGAGAGCCTAACCGGCATTCAAAGTTCCATTCATCGCACCGCCAATGTGGAACTTGCCAAAACTCACCAAGAAATTGATGCGCTGGTAGACCTTAGTAATTTCTCGGTACAAAACCCCTTTGAAGATGTCCAATTGAGTATCGTCCAAAACCGAAATTGGCAGAGCCTTCGCACCCTCGCCCCGCGCTATTTGCGCAATGGATACTACGATTTTGATTACAACAATGGAGAAAATGCCTTCCCGGGGAACAACATTTTTCGCTTTGTGGATAGTAAAAACATCCCTGTACCCACCTTGCGTATTCCCAAATACGATTTGCAGGATCTATGGCGTGCCTATGTGGTGCAAGACAAGCCACGTGGCATAGATCCCTTCGTCAATCAAGATGATGCACGTGGGGCATTTGTCCCGAGGAAACAAGGCGCGAGCGCAGAAACCGAAGCGGACTATATCTGGATGGATATTTGGGTCAATGACATTGAACAGAGTGGTCAACGGGAGCTATACATCATTGGAGACTTCAATCAATACCGACCCACCCAGGAGTATAAGCTCAGTTATGATGAAGCCGAGGGAGCTTATCGAGGGAGCATCCTAGTAAAGCAAGGGTACTTGGAATACCACTTGGCGGAATGGGATGCTACTGCGATGCGATGGGATCTCCAATTCTCCGAAGCGAACCACTGGAATTGTCCAAATGACTATAGTGCCTTCCTATATTTCCGGGAATGGGGCCAGCGCTATGATCGGGTCATTGGGCACGTCAGCTTACATACGAATGGCATTTTGGGATTGAACATTCAAATCGCCACCCCCTAGGGCTACCTTTGACGGGTGATTTCCTCCGATTTACATGAAGCTGTTCGGCAGCTAAGCGCGGGCAAACTCGTCGGCATCCCTACGGAAACCGTCTATGGTCTCGCGGCAAATGCCCTGAATCCAGAGGCCGTTGCATGCATATTTGAGGCAAAAAATCGCCCAAGCTTCGACCCGTTGATTGTTCACATCGGGCAGATGGCGGAATTAGATCGACTTGTAACCGAAGTTCCGGAGCAAGCGAGGCATTTGATGGAGGCCTTTTGGCCTGGCCCTTTAACGCTCATTTTGCGAAAAAGCGAACTCATCCCCGATATCGTCACGTCTGGATTGCCCCATGTTGGGCTCCGCATGCCCAAGCACCCTTTAGCACTTCGACTCCTCCAGTCACTCCCATTTCCATTGGCTGCACCCAGTGCGAACCCATTCGGATATGTGTCGCCAACGACCGCGCAGCATGTCATGGATCAACTTGAGGGCAAGCTCGCCCTAGTGCTCGACGGAGGACCTTCCCAGGTTGGGGTAGAGTCTACCATCGTCAGCTTTGCTGAGGGTTCGCCCAAAGTGCTCCGACTTGGCGGCATTTCCATGGAGGAACTGCACGCGGTGCTCGGAGAAGCCATCCCCAGTCAACTTTCTCAGAGTCAACCCTCCGCCCCGGGCCAGCTCGATAGCCATTATGCCCCGCACCGTGCAATTGCCCTTTTGGATCATGGATCGGCCGCGCCCAGTCTCGCCAAGGGCGAAACATGGATTCCTTTTGCACCTCATCCTGCGGCGAAAGAATCATTGAGCACCGATGGCTCAGCCACGTCTGCGGCGCATCGACTCTTTGCCCTGCTCCGCAGATTAGATTATCCTGAAGCAGCAACGATGTTTGTTGAAAAGGCGCCGGAAAGCGGTTTGGGGAGAGCGGTGAATGATCGGCTTATGCGGGCCGCGCACCGCGCCTAAGTTCAAAATTCTGCCCCAAATAGACCCGACGAACGACCGGGTCCGCCGCTAATTCCTCTGCCGTTCCACTTTTAAGAATTTTACCCTCAAACATGAGGTATGTCCGGTCCGTAATGGCCAATGTTTCTTGGACATTGTGATCGGTGATCAAGACTCCTATGTTGCGATTCACCAATTGGGCTACAATGGATTGAATGTCCTCTACGGCGATGGGATCGACCCCAGCAAAGGGTTCATCGAGTAAAATAAAGTGGGGATCCGAGGCTAGCGCTCGGGCAATTTCAGTGCGGCGGCGTTCCCCTCCTGAAAGCAAATCACCCCGAGTATGGCGGATTTTTTCGAGTCCAAATTCGGCCAAGAGCGCGTCACATCGCTCCTGAATTTCAATTTTGGAAAAACCGCGCCATTCAAGCACCGCCGCGATATTGTCTTCGACGGTCATTTTGCGGAACACTGAAGCCTCTTGGGCGAGGTACCCAATGCCCTTTTGAGCTCGCTTATACATCGGGAGCCGGGTGATCACTTCACCATCTAGGAGGACCTCGCCGGCATCCGGCTTGACCATCCCGACAACGGTGTAGAATGAAGTGGTTTTACCCGCGCCGTTTGGTCCGAGCAATCCTACAATTTCACCCTGGTTTACATAGAAACTTACTTCATCGACCACCTTTCGGCGGCGGTATTCTTTGACAATACCTTGAACCTCTAGTCTCATAACGCTTTAGGCTGGGCCAGTTTACTCACGAGAATACTTGCCTCGTACAAAAATGCCACCGGGATGGTGACGATGATTTGAGAAAAAATATCCGGTGGGGTAATAACAGCGGCTAGCGCCAAAATGCCAATCCACGAATGCCTGCGGTAGGTTCGCATTCCGGAAGGCGTGACAATCCCCAAGCGACTCAAGAAGTACACCACAATGGGTAGCTGAAAAAGCACGCCACATGCCACAATGATGCTTGCCACGGTGGATAGATAGGAACTCATTTCAATCAAATTGGTAATTTGATCAGAAACGACATAGTTGGCCAAAAATTGTATGCTCAAGGGCGTAATAATATAATACCCAAAGACCGCTCCTGCGAAGAAAAGTAAGGAGGAAATCCCGATGAAAGCGACGGATTTTTGACGCTCTTTATCCGTCAAACCCGGCGCAATAAAGAGCCATATCTCCCGCAAAACGAAGGGCATGGCAATCACTAACCCGGCCATCAGAGACAAAGCAATGTGCAAGGAGAACTGTCCAGCCATTTTGCTGTTTAAAAGGTCCAGCTTGAGTTCTTGCACACACATGGACGTATTTCCTAGCAAGTCCCCAAGTTGGCATAACCACTGGTAAGTGATGAAATCAGGTGACTTTGGGGCAAGGAGGATTTCATCAAACAAGATGCCTCGGAATGCAAAAGCAAGCCCTGCCGCGATGATGATCGCCAAACTGGCGCGCATCAAATGGCTGCGCAACGCACCGAGGTGCTCGAGAAAAGTCATAGAATCTGTCGTCGACATGATGGGCAAAAGTACTTTATTCCTTAACTTCAAGAATTGTTCCTCGTAAATGAATCCCGTGCTTTCTGCGGCCAAGAGTAAAGAACTTCTCAAGTCATTCTTTGGCTTTGACGACTTCAAAGGCAATCAAGCCACTGCTGTAGCTTCCATCCTTGGAGGCCAGGATACCTTCGTCATGATGCCAACGGGCGGAGGCAAATCCCTTTGTTATCAGCTACCTGCCCTTCAAATGGACGGTTTGGCAATCGTGGTATCCCCATTGATTGCCCTGATGAAAAATCAAGTGGATGCTATTCGGAGTTTTGCGGCTGAAGATGGCATTGCGCATGTTTGGAATTCGTCGCTCACTAAGCGAGAAATGGTCCAAGTACGTCAAGATTTGGCGTCCGGCCACACCAAATTGCTCTACATGGCGCCGGAATCCTTGAATAAAGAGGAGAATATTGCCTTTTTGAAGGACCTGCCCGTTTCGTTTTATGCCATCGATGAGGCCCATTGTATTTCGGAATGGGGTCATGACTTTCGTCCTGAATACCGCCAACTTCGCCATGCCATCAATGCGATTCAGCGCCGGCCAATTTTGGCCTTGACGGCTACGGCGACCCCCAAGGTCATGTCCGATATCCTGAAGAATTTGGAAATGGAGCAACCCGTTACCTATACCACCTCCTTCAATCGAGCAAACTTGTTCTATTCGGTCCAGCCGAAAAACAATGTTGAAAAAGACATGATCCGCCTACTTCGTGAGCACGAAGGAAAGTCAGCCATTGTTTATTGTCTGTCCCGCCAAAAGGTGGAAGAAGTTGCTCAGTTATTGCAACTGAATGGCATCTCCTCTCTGCCCTACCATGCAGGGCTGGATGGAGGCACCCGGGCGCGACATCAAGATGCATTCTTACAAGAGGATGTGAATGTGATCGTGGCGACGATCGCCTTTGGCATGGGCATCGATAAACCGGATGTCCGATTGGTCATTCACCATGATATCCCAAAATCCCTAGAGAGCTATTACCAAGAAACCGGCCGCGCAGGGCGCGATGGCGGGGAAGGCGTGTGCGTCACCTATTATTCAGAAAAAGACATCGAAAAACTGGATAAGTTTTTAGCCCGCAAGCCTGTTGCTGAGCAAGAAATTGGCCGACAACTCCTGCAAGAAGCGCGAGGCTATGCCCTGACTGCTACATGCCGCAGGCACTACCTCCTGCATTACTTTGGAGAGGTTTACGAAGCCTCTAATTGTGGAGCCTGTGACAATTGCCAAGGGGACCCCAGCGATTACGACGCTACCGCCGCCGCACGCTTGATTATTGAGACCATTCTGGCAGGCAAAGACAACTTCCGAACCCAGCAAGTAGTCAATACCCTCATTGGCATGGAGACCGCCGTGCTGAAGACCTTTGGAGCCCGTGACCTAGATCAATGGGGCGCGGGCAAAGACCAATCGGATGGCTACTGGACGGATTTAGTCCGACAAATGATCCTCCAAGGCCTAATATCCAAGGAGATTGAGCGCTATGGCATCCTTAAAGTTACCGAGGTCGGCATGGCATTCTTGAAAGGCACCGAGGTCTTTCGCGCTCGGGCTTACCGCGTGATGGCCGATGACAGCATCGAACTAGGGGCTGCCAAGCGAGGCGCAGCTCTGGATCCAACGCTTTTTGCAACATTAAAGGCGTTGAATCGCCAACTCGCGAAACAGCGCGGCATCCCCCCTTATGCGCTCTTTTCCGAGGCGGCCCTCCAAGAGATGGCCACCAGCTATCCCATTAGCGAAGACGAGCTCAAGGTCATTCCCGGAGTCGGCGAAGCCAAAGCCAAACGATTTGGAGGCTCTATGACAGATGCCATTGCCCGTCACGTGGAACTGCATCAAATTGAGCGGCCAGATGATTTTACGATTCGGTCGGCCGGGCAAAAAGGTTCGTTGAAAGTCTATGTGATCCAATCCACGGATCGCCGACTGAGCCTAGAAGAAATCGCCAAAAACAAAAACATTAGCGAAGAAGAACTACTTCGCGAAATGGAACTCATCGTCCAAAGCGGCACACGGATCGCTTTAGACTACATCATTGAGGATCATCTAGACGAGGACTCCATTGAAGAAATCATGGACTACTTCAGTGAAGAGTCCGAATCGGGAGACATCTCGGAAGCCTCCAAAGATTTTGATGGCGCGTATACCGAAGAAGAACTTCGATTGGTTCGCCTCAAATTCCTCTGCGGAGTCGTTTAATTCAATTATTGGGTAAGAGTACCGTAAGTCCCAGCGTCTCTGAACGATGGGCATAGAGTGCTCTGGAATAGTCGAGTATGAACTTTAGGGCGCGTGGATCCAAGGTGGGTGCGGCCTTGGCTGCCGCGTAGTCAGGAGTATGATCAGACATAGGCGATAATAGTGAGGTATTTCACCGTATAACGCCCAAAAAAAAACCTTCGTATCTCGGATCAGATCTCTACCCCTAAAATTTTGCGCAAGTTTCCTAAGGCATACCGATTTCGACCTAGCGCGGTGTTGATTCCAACGCCCGTCTCTTCGGCAATTTCTTTAAAGCTCAATCCCGCGTAGATTCGCAAGAAAATGACTTCTTTTTGGTCGTCTGGGAGGAGTTCAATCGCCTGTTTGACCTCCTTGTGCCACTGGGTGCGCAGGGCGAGTTCTTCCGCGTTCATTCGGTCATCAGCAACGGCCAAAACACGATCACCACACCGCTCGACGGAAAGCTCTCGGCTGCGCTTCTTTTTGCGCAGATGGTCCATCGCCAAGTTGTGGGCTACGCGGTGGATGAATGGAGCAAATTTTCCCTCTTCCTTGTAGTCCCCTTGTTTGACGACCCGGACAAATTTGATCCACGTTTCTTGGTGAATGTCTTGACTGACATCCGCATCATTGACTTTAGAAAAAATTCGTGCGATTAACGCTTCGGAATGACGCAGAACTAAACGTTCTAACGCGGCCTCTTGACCTTGCACATACTTGGATACCAATTCGGCATCCGAAATCCTTACGGCTGACATAGTCCAACATGTTTTGAATTGCGTAAGGATTTTTACAATAGGCGCCTTTTTTTTGGAATTATTCACGAATCTAGCATTTTTCCCCCAACTACAAAGGGTATTTTTGCGTTTTCCCATTTATGTCACAGTCCGAACTCCGCATCGAAGGCGCACGCGTCAACAACCTTAAAAACCTTACGGTTGCCTTTCCACACGGGCATCTCGTAGTGATTACGGGGGTGAGCGGAAGTGGCAAATCCTCCCTGGCATTTGACACGCTCTATGCCGAAGGACAAAGACGTTATGTGGAGTCCCTCTCCTCCTACGCCCGCCAATTCATGGGCAAACTGGATAAACCTGAAGTGGATGACATCAAAGGCTTGGCCCCTGCCATTGCCATCCAACAGAAAGTTATTTCTCGAAATCCCCGGTCCACAGTTGGCACCGTCACGGAAGTGCATGACTACTTAAAAGTTCTTTTTGCCCGGGTGGGAAAGACCTATTCACCGAGTTCAGGACAAGAGGTACGGAGGCATCAGGTGGCTGATGTGCTTGAAGCCCTCTCCGCGCGCAGCGCCGAAGAACGTGTCCTCATAGTTGCGCCTTTGGACTTCAAAGACCGAAGTGCAAAGGAAATGTGCCAATTACTCTCTCAGCAGGGCTATGCGCGCATTATTCTGCCGGATGGGCAGATTTGCCGCATAGATGACTGCCCAGAAACGGTGAAGACGTTTGAACTCGTGGTGGACCGTCTGAGCGGGGGCGATCGAGATGAAGATGGAGATATCCGTGCGGCGGATTCCATTCAAACCGCCTTTTTTGAGGGTCTCGGAACGTGTATCCTGCAATGGGATCAAACCGACCGTCAAATTTTCTCCAATAACTTCTCCGATGGAGAAATTTTGTTTGAGGAGCCAACGCCTGCTTTCTTTTCATTCAACACCCCGCAAGGCGCATGTCCCACGTGTGAAGGGTTCGGCTCCGTCTTGGGTGTAGATCCGGAGCTAGTCATCCCCAATCCACAACTCAGCATTTTTGAAGATGCCATTGCACCTTGGAAGGGGGAGCGCCTTTCCGAATGGAAAGATCAGTTAATTCGAGGCGCTGAGGCCGCTGGCTTGCCCATTCATACGCCGGTCGCTAAGCTCACCCCCGAGCAGCAGCATCTACTTTGGGGCGGATGCGACCATTTTGAGGGAATCGATGCTTTTTTCACCTATGTAGAAAGTAAAGCCTATAAAATTCAGTACCGTGTTCTCCAAGCCCGCTATCGGGGCAAAACCATGTGTCATGATTGTGGCGGTCAGCGCTTGCGCAAAGAAGCGCGCTATGTAAAGATCGAAGGTGTGCACATTGGCGAGATTTCATCCTGGTCCATCCGCGAAGCACGCGCTTGGTTTGATGCCCTCGAATTGACGGGTAGCGAAGGGAAGATCGCCGAGCGCTTGCTCACTGAGATCCGGAAACGCTTAGAAGTCCTAGAACGCGTGGGCCTCCATTACCTGAGCTTAAATCGCCCCGCAGGCACCTTGAGTGGCGGCGAATCCCAACGTATTCATCTCGCGACGAGCCTTGGATCCAGCTTGGTGGGCTCGCTTTACATTTTAGATGAGCCGAGCATTGGCCTGCATGCCAAAGATGCCGATGACCTCTTACAGGTCTTGCTATCACTAAGAAATCAGGGAAATACCGTGGTGGTGGTCGAGCACGATGCTATTTTCATGCATGCCGCAGATACGCTGATAGACATCGGCCCAGGAGCCGGTCGGCATGGCGGCGAAATTGTCTTTGTTGGCCCAGGAGGAGATGTTCGCGCGGCCAAAACCCTCACTTCTGACTATCTAACCGGCAAAAAACGCATCCAGCGTGACGCCCGTTCCATGGAATCGACCAAGTGGATTCACTTGCGGGGGGCTCGTGCCCAAAATGTTCAGTCCGTGGACATTGACATCCCTTTGCAGCGCTTTACCACCGTATGCGGGGTCAGCGGAAGCGGCAAGACCACCCTGATTCGCCATGTGCTCGTACCTGCTTTGCAGAAATACTTGGGGGAGTACTCCGGCCGCGGAGGATATTATGACGATCTCACTGGAGACCTTCGCGCTATTCGCGCCGTGGAGGTAGTCGATCAAAACCCTATTGGCAAATCCTCGCGATCTAACCCGGTCACCTACCTCAAGGCCTACGACGACATTCGCGCACTCTTCGCTCAGCAAAAGAATGCGCAATTGCGTGGGTTCAGCGCCAAGCACTTTTCATTCAACACGGATGGTGGACGTTGTGACGTGTGCAAAGGAGACGGATTTGTCACGGTAGAGATGCAATTCATGGCCGATGTTCATTTGCAGTGTGAGCAGTGCCATGGCAAACGTTTCCAGGATGATGTGCTCGAAGTTGAAGTACACAGCAAAAACATCTCAGACATCCTCCGCATGACCGTGGATGAGGCGCATGCCTTTTTCAGGGATATTCAGCAAGAGAAAATTGCTAAAAAACTTCAACCCTTACTTGACGTCGGCTTGGGATACATTCAACTTGGCCAATCGAGCAGCACCCTCTCTGGAGGAGAAGGTCAGCGGGTCAAACTCGCCTCGTTTCTTTCCAAAGGCCAAGGGGCAGATCCGGTGTTTTTTGTGTTTGACGAACCCACCACGGGACTCCATTTTGACGACGTTCAAAAACTACTTTGGGCTTTTGATGCCCTGCTCGATATGGGCCACAGCATTCTAGTTATTGAGCACCAAACCGATGTGATCTCACAATCTGATTGGATCATTGAAATGGGTCCAGGCGGAGGAAGCGACGGAGGACAAATTGTATACCAAGGAGTTTCAAATGGGATTATCTCCAGTGATAAATCTATCACTGCCCCCTTTTTAACACGAACTGACTAATTATTTTAGATTTTTTTCGTAAAAATCTTGTTCAAAAAATGTTAAGGCTGTACTTTTGACACAATCTGAGCGTCTAGCTTAGGTTATTGGTTTGGTGTGAGGCCCGGGCGCAAGCTTGGGCCTTTCCATTTTACCTTCGGGCTATTCGCTGCCTCACAGCCTCATAAAGAAGAACTCCTGCACTGACAGACACATTCAATGAGTCCACAACGCCTTGCATCGGAAGTTTCATACGGCCCCCCTTAAGCATATTCCAAGAGCCATCGAGGCCTCGATCTTCCGATCCAAAAACGACCGCAAATCCACTTTTCAAATCCATTTCATAGGGACTCTGGTCGGCCGACAAATGCATCTGTAGGACTGGGATCCTGTGATCTGCGAGCCAACGTTGAATTTCATGACGATCAAGATCCACGATGTCCAAATCAAAAAAACCCCCAAGACTGTTCCGAATGACTTCGGGGGAATACAGGTCACAATGCAACGACGAGGCGAGCACAAGATCGACTCCAGCCGCATTAGCCGTTCGCAAAATCGCTCCTACGTTTCCCGGTTTTTCGATCCCGTCGAGCACAAGAATCATGGGATTTTCTCCGAGGGTAATCTCCTCCAGGGTCTTAAGTTGGATTTCAAAAATCCCCAGCACATCCACTCCTCGCTGACGAAGGACCATTTTTTCAAAGACCTCATCACTACACGCCAATGCGCGCATTCGCATCCCGGATTCCGCAAACTCCACATCTACGCGTGTGTAGCATTCTTTGAGAATCCAACCGGATTTTAAGGCGCGTTGAACCTCCCGAGCACCTTCCACGAGGAAAATACCATCTTTCCGACGAGCAGAAGACTTTTCGCGCCAGCGAAGCACTTGCTTTACTTTGGCATTCTGAAGGCTTTCAATCACTAGGGTCATCCGCCAATGCGTTTTGTTTTCCATCCTTCATTTTGAAGGATTTTTTCCACTTTGTTTCGGACATCCCCTTGAAGCAAGACAAAGCCGGATTCATCCACACTTCCCCCAACACCAAGTTGTTGTTTTAACTGTTTGGATAGGTCCGTGAGATCACTAAAATTTATTCCCGCAAATTCAATGAGGGTAGCCATCTTACCATTCCGCCCCTTCTTTTCAAAGCGCAAATAGGCCTGCTTTCCGCCCTGTACCGCGACTCCCTCCTCTTCTTGAAGCACCGAAATACCCGGGCCCAAAGGCGCCTCGACCCCTAGGGCCGACGCCAAGGCCGCTGCAAAAGGATTTACTTGCTCCTCCGGGCCTGAATGGCTCGCATCTTTACGCTTACTTCCCATCGATCAGCTGTTGGTAAAGGTTTAGATAGGTTTGACCAATATGCTCCATGGAAAATTTCTGTGCAGCTTCGAGGGCTTGATTCGAAAACATCGCATGGGTCGATGCATTCGAAAGAATATACTTGGCGCGCTCAGCCATGGCATGAATATCCCCGACCGGTTCAAGATAGCCATTGCGCCCATGGTCCACGACCTCGGGAAGTCCGCCCGCACGCGATGCAATCACAGGAACCCCCGAAGCCATAGCTTCTAGGGCAGCTAAACCAAAACTTTCCGTTTCGGAAGGCAGCAGAAACAAATCTGAGATGCCTAGAATGCGCTCCACATCCGAGGTCTTACCTAGAAAAAGCACTTCATCCTGCACTCCAAGCTGGATAGCTAGAGCCTCTGCAGCTGGACGCTCTGGTCCATCACCGACCATGACCATTTTGGAGGCACGGGTTTGGTGAACCTCGGCAAAAATGGAAATAACATCCAATACCCGTTTGACCTTCCTAAAATTGCTCACATGGCAAAGGATGGCTTCATCTGGTTGGGCAATTCGCAGGCGGGCGGCGGCATCACCCCGGCCATAGCGTTTCATATCCACAAAGTTGGGGACTACTGTAATGTCGCGAACGATATTGAACTGCTGGATGGTCTCTTGACGCAAACTCTCAGAGACCGCTGTGACCGCCGAAGAATGATTAATCGAAAAGCACACGGCAGGCTTGTACGCTGGGAGTTGACCCACGAGGGTAATGTCGGTCCCGTGTAAGGTTGTCACCACAGGGATGTGAATCCCTTGATCCGCCAAAATCTGTCTCGCCATGAATGCCGCATACGCATGGGGAATCGCATAATGCACGTGGAGAATATCCAGGCGTTCTTTTCGGACCGTTTCCACCATCGCCGAGGACAGAGCTAACTCATAAGGCTGGTACAGAAAAAGCGGATAGTCCTGCACTTGAACTTCGTGGAAGTGAACTTGCGTGTTAAATGGATCTAAACGAACAGGCTGCGCATAGGATATGACATGCATTTCGTGACCTTGACGACCCAGGTGGTTCGCCAATTCCGTGGCCATCACCCCAGAACCACCAAACGTTGGATGGCACACTACCCCAATTCTCATTTGGGCTCGATGACTTGATTGTGGCGATAGGTCAAGGTTTTCTCCACCTCGCCTTGGTCCGTATAGTAGGTAGCCTCGCCATGGATTTCCCCTTGAACGTAAGGAAATTCAACCGCAACTTTTCCATTGTCATGGTACCAAAGGGCGGTGCCATGCTTTTGATTGTTCACCCATGGAATGCGACTCTGAATGACACTGGTGACATAATAGGTCCGCTCTTCCCCGTGAAGTCGGCCGTAGCGCCAATTCGTCACATGAACTAAGCGACCAATCTGATCAAATTCTTTCTCCTCTCCGTGCTTCTGCCCTTCGAGCCATTCATTATAAATCAACACTTGGCCGGAAGCATGAAATTCCCAAAGGGGGCCCTGAACCAGTCCGTCCTTAAAATGGGAGATCGTACGCGGCTTACCATTGCCAAAATAGCTGACGTAGGCAGAATCTGTCACCCAACCAATCGCTGCTTGCTGAACCTGGGCTTGCATTGAAGCCGTCAAAAGCAAGAGACTAATC
This sequence comes from Cryomorphaceae bacterium, assembly GCA_024639785.1. Lineage (GTDB taxonomy): Bacteria > Bacteroidota > Bacteroidia > Flavobacteriales > Schleiferiaceae > TMED14. The sequence goes on along the minus strand of JAHEGI010000021.1, from coordinate 122,554 downwards.
GAGTAGAGCCACTTGAACCGCTTCTTGAATACGGGTTCGGATATCGAGCTTGCTAAGGAGAGGGTTGTTTGCATTAGGGTACACTCGGTTGGAAACAAAAACAAGCACGGTGCCTGTTTCGGGGTCTGCCCAGGCAAAAGTACCGGTAAATCCGGTGTGTCCAAAGCTCAAGGGGCTGACGCAGCCACAGGTCGGCCCGGGTCCAGACGTTTGTGGCCGGTCAAAACCAATACCGCGGCGATTGCCCTCGTCGCAGGCATAGCAGGCCGAAAAGGCGTTAATCGTCTCTGGCTCGAGGTATTGGTAACCGTTCCAACGACCGCCTTGTAAAAACAACTGCATCATGGAGGCCACGTCGTGCGCACTGCCAAACAACCCGGCATGGCCCGCGACTCCGCCGAGGAGCGCAGCGCCTTGATCGTGAACGGTTCCCCGAAGCTGTTGGCGGCGGAAGATTTGGTCGTTCTCGGTCGGGGCTATGTGGAGGATTTCTGCCTCAGATTGGGCCTTTTGCAGTGGATTGTAGGCCAAGGACAGGCCCATGGGGCCGTACCAATGGGATTCCAACACCTCGTCTAAGGCCGCACCGTAATGACGCTCCAGCCAGCGCTGGTGCAAGTAATAGCCCAAGTCGCTGTACTTGTACTTCTTAGGGCCAAGGGCGGTTGTGCCGATGCGCGTTAGGACCGAATCGCGCAAATCCGCTCGGCTAAATACGCCGATGGCCACCTGATTGGGGAAGGATTCACTTTTCGTCGTCCGGAAGTAGCGGTTGTCCAAATTCCCATCCTTCCACAAATAGGATTGGTAAAAGGGGATCCAGGCAGGCAAACCGGATTGATGGGACAAGATGTCGCCCATCTCCAAGTCCCCCACCGGGGAGGCCGCCATCTCTGGAAGAAATTCCGACAGAGGGGTCCCTAAAAAGGACGCCGTACCGCCCATGCCCTCCGTATAGTCCATAATCAAGGGGACGGAGGCCAGGATCTTCGTTACACTCGCCAAGTCGTATCGGTCACTCGGCTCCACGTTGTGGATCCCATCGAGCGTGCCCCATACCCCATTGAGCACCACCTTGCCGTGGCGCATCAGAAAAACCTGACAGCCTGGATAGGCGCCCTCGCGCAAGCCCATTTCTACGATGGCATCGATGTTTTTGATGAGGTCGGTCTGGAAGCCCGCCTCCCCCATCGTGGTCAACGGCAAGGCTGGGTTAAAATTTAGGCCCGAAACCGGGATGCGTCCTGGAAGCAACCTTGGATCGAAGGACTCCAAAGCTCCTTGAATGGATCGGATAGCATCAGGAACATGCTCGTAGCCTAGAATGAGTGCGCTAAAGGTTTTTAGAACCTCGGCGCTCGTCAAGGCTCCCCCCTCCGCGAGGCTGCGCAATCCATAGGGATTCCCTAGGTGCACCAAACCCACTTCTGCGCCTTTGGCTTTCCAGGCCTTGGCTTGGGAGAGTAGGGCACTTGGGAGCTTGGCAGATTTCCAGGGATTGGCGGAAGAAGCGGTATGGAAAATCCAAACGCGGGGTTTCGTACAACCGTCTTGTCCGGGTCGGTAGGAAGCGAGGAAGGCATCGACTTCCGCTAGTTTGTCCATACCTGGGAGGCGCGCGGCGTCTGCCTGCCCCTCCCCGATGGGCACCATGAAGACGACGTCTTCGACCACGGAGCTACCCGACGTTCTTGAAACCATGGAATCGGGATCGTAGACCAAGGTGGCGGCCGCGGAATAAATGGAGGCGTTGAGTGCTTTGCGTTCAGGTAATGCTACTTCGCTTGAAGAAGGAATCGCTCCGTTTTCAGGGATGTATTTGGCTTTCGCCTCCAGAATGCGGCCTACGTGCTCTTCCAACTGGGTCCGAGTCAGGCGGCCGCTTTCCACTGCCCGCGCAATAGCCTTGACCGCCGCCTTGGGATCAGCCACAAAGAGCAACACATCGTTGCCGGCCTCGATGGCTTGAATTTCAATTTCTCCGGGGGTCAAATCCTGCGCTAGGCCCTTCATATTCAGGGCATCGGTAAAGATCAAACCCTGAAAGCCCAAGGAATCCCGAAGCCAGTAGGTCACGATAGGTTTAGAAATGGAAGCGGGGGTTCCGCTCGGATCTAATGCTGGAATGTTTAGGTGGGCCACCATGATAGCCCCCACACCTGAATGAATGGCGTTTTCAAAGGGCCGCATTTCACGGCTTCGCAGCGTCTCCAGGGAATGATTCAGTGTGGGGAGCGTTTTGTGGCTGTCGCTGTCAGTATCGCCATGACCCGGGAAATGCTTGGCACAGGCCATAACCCCTTGGCTTTGTAGCCCCCAGAGTTCGTTGCGTGCCATTTGGTTGACTTGGTCCACATCAGAACCAAGGGAGCGCTGCCCGATGATGGGATTCGCGGGGTTGGTATTGACATCTACGACGGGGCTAAAGTTTACATGGATGCCCAGGGCACGCGATTCTTGACCCAGGGATTTGCCATAGGCCCGCGCCAAATCAGAGTCCCGCGTGGCCCCCAGTGTCAGCGGCCAGGGCAGGCGCTCCAGGGAATCCAGGCGCATGGACGCACCCCATTCGGCATCCTGCGCATTGAGCAAGGGTAGACCCGTTCCTCGCATGGCCGCCGATTGCGTGCGCTCAATGGCATGAAGCTGACGTCCGGGGCCGCCTTGCATCCAAATGATGCCGCCGATTTGACCTGCTTCCGCCCATGCAGCGAGCTGTTGCAGGTGGCTCTCCCCTTGGCGACTGTAGCCGGCCACCATGATCATCTGACCGGCCAAATCTTCCACCGTCGCCGAGGTGATCCAATCGCCGTAATTCCGAGATTTGAAGGGGTTTGATTCGGTGTATTCCGCTGGTCCCCAGCCAAAAGAAAGCAAGGCCACCATCAAGGGCCACATCCGTTTTACCATAGCCGAAATGTACCCCAAAAAAGGCTTTACCTTTGAAGGTCTATGGGACTCTTTTCCGCATTTTCTAAACAACGGCAGCCACGCGGCTTCAACCTGCAACATCGTTATTATGACGAGAAAAAAGCGAAGATGGAATCTCGTCGTCAAGCGCGAGAAGGAGAGCGCAGCAAGGACTCGGATGTGCGTCGAGAACAGTTGAGGGATGCCTGGGCCTCCAAGCGCAGCACCAATGCCAAAGGAGGTTCTGCGCGGGGACCCCTCATGCTGATTCTCATCCTAGGTGCTCTGGGCTACATTTTGCTTCGGTATTTGACCATTCCACACGTCTTGTAAGGCCATGCCCCAGACCATTCACCATCTCTCAGAAGAGGTTGCCAATCAAATTGCCGCCGGGGAAGTCGTTCAGCGACCAGCTTCCATCATCAAGGAACTCATGGAGAATTCCCTCGATGCCCGGGCTACGGAAATTACGGTATTGATCCAAGACGCCGGCAGAACGTCCATTCAAGTCATAGACAACGGCAGCGGGATAGATGCCGAGGATCTGCCCGCCGCATTTGCGCGGCATGCGACGTCAAAACTGCGTTCCGCCGATGATTTGTTTGCCTTGAACACCATGGGATTCCGTGGAGAAGCACTTGCCTCCATTTCTGCGGTGTCCCATGCGAGCATAAGAAGCCGAACCGCCGAGCACACTGTAGCCACCGAATTAAGTTGCGAAGGTGGTCAACTGGGATCAGCCAAAAAAGTAGCTGCCTCCGTAGGAACCACGATCACGGCCAAAAACCTATTTTTTAATGTGCCGGCACGCCGGCAATTTCTGAAGAACGATACCATTGAGTTCAGGCATATTTCAGAAACTTTTGCTTCCATCGCCTTGGCGCAACCCCAGACGCGGTTAATACTCAAACACAACGGGAAAGATGTTTGGTCTCTCGATGTAGGCAATCCACGGCAACGCGTCACCCAAATTTTAGGGAAAAAGGCCAACGAACGACTGGTGCCCGTCGGCGAAAAAACAGAAGTCGTACGCTGCGATGGTTTCGTCCTACGTCCAGAGCATGCCCGGAAAACACGGGGCGACCAATATCTGTACGTGAACCGACGCCCAATCCGCAGTCCATACCTGCATAAGGCTGTCATCGAAGCCTTTGAAGGCCTCCTGCCCGCTGAACATCACCCGGCTTATGTACTCTTCTTAGAAGTGCCTGCCGATCGAGTGGATGTCAATGTTCATCCCGCCAAAACCGAGGTTAAATTCGAAGACGAACGGGCCATTTATGCCATTCTTCGAAGCGCAATTAAACGAGCACTCGGGATTCATCAAGTAACTCCTACACTCGATTTTGAGGCCAATCTCCAGCAGCACGTGGAATGGGATATTCGCAATCAACCAGCGCCCCCACAAATCCGTGTAAATCCGGATTACAATCCATTTAGTTCGGACAAGAATTCAAACCCTCGAAGCACAGCCAAGGAGAGCTTCGACTTTTTTGCTCCCCCGCAAGCCAACGTCGGAAGCCAAGCGGCATGGCAATGGGAAGAATCCGAGGACCCGAAAGAATCTGCGCTATCTCCCACCAGTTTCTGCCTTCCTCTTCCCCCGCACTTTGCCATTGCCTCCCTCAAAAATGGCCTCGTCACAGTGCACGTCCCGAGGGCGCGTCGGCATCTTTTTCAACAGAAAACCGCGGCGGCCTTGACCCATGGAGAAGGAATTACGGCGCAAACGTGGTTATTTCCCGAAGTGGTGGATCTGCCCTCCCAAAGCCGTTGGTTAGCGTGGGTGGATATTTTACCTAGACTGGGCTTTCAATGGACTGAAGAGCAAGGAGTGCGTCAAATTCAGGCTGGACCCTATTTTCTTGAACCTTCCGAAGCAATGGAATGGCTCGAGTCCCTTCTGGCAACCAATCCACAACAGGAGGAAGAAGCCCTGCAACAGGTCATCAACCAATGGCTTTCCGCTTGGGCAACAAACAAATCCTTGCCTCAAACGCAGGACCTACGCGCCCTACTCGATGAATTATTCGCCTTAGAGAACCCATGGGTGGATGCGCAAGGCAAAGCCATTGCCCGTATTTTAGATGGAGAAGCACTCTCTGCCCAATTTCAATAACTATGTTCCAAAGACAATCGTTTTCGCTCCTCCCTCCAGTCATTAAAAATCTGTTGATTATCAATGGCTTGGCATATTTCGCCAGCATCGTCTTTGCGCAAATGGGCATCGATCTCCTTTCCATGTTCGGCTTATACCTGCCGCAATCCTCCGAATTTCAACCCTATCAGCTCGTCACCCATCTCTTCTTTCACGACCTCAGCAATTTGAGTCACATTTTTGGCAATATGTTCGCCCTTTGGATGTTCGGCGTTTCACTCGAAAACCTTTGGGGAAGCCAACGTTTTTTCATTTTCTATTTCGTGACGGGTCTCGGCGCAGCCTTATGTCACCTCGGTGTGAACATGTTTGAGTATTACCGCTATCTCAATGAATATCAGGTCATGGGGAATTTCCAGTCCGGTCAGATGGCACAAATGCTGCTCTTCATACCCACGGTAGGGGCCTCAGGGGCCGTTTTTGGCTTACTCCTTGGCTTTGGCATGACCTATCCCAATCAACGGATCTATATCTACTTTTTGATGCCGATCAAAGCCAAGTACTTTGTCCTGTTTTATGGAGCTTTTGAACTTTTTTCTGGCTTTTCAAATCCGGGGAGCAACATTGCTCATTTTGCCCACATTGGCGGCATGCTCTTTGGATTCCTGTTGCTGCGTTACTGGAAGCAAAAACAATTTCGACGCTATTAAGCCATGGGCTTTCCATTTTCGTCCAAAAAGCAGGCTCCGTGGCTCCAAGAAATCAACCGTTGGACCCATGAATCCTGGGTTCATCGGTGGGTCCTGATACTCATCCTTTGCTTCATCCTGCAGACGATCCTCGAGGCGACTGGCTGGCTTAGTGGTGTGGGCGTAGAGTCAGCCTTACTGCGCTACGCCGCCCTTCCTGCCATTCAAACATGGAACATAGGGCAAGTTTGGACCCTATTTAGTTATGGCTTCCTTCATTATGGGGCGGTTCACCTGCTACTCAATGGGCTCATGCTCTACTTTGCCGGTCACATGCTCAAGACCTTCTGGCAAGATGTGCAAGTTGCGCGCCTCTTTGCACTAGGTATTGTCGCAGGTGGTGTTGCCTACGCAGTGGCAAGCTATTTCTATCCGCAGTGGCCCCCGCTGATGGGCGCCTCAGGGGGGGTGTTGGCTCTACTCTTGGCCGCTACCCGCATGTCACCGCAAATGCCCGTGTACGTCTTCGGCGTTCTACGGCTACCCTTGTGGGCCATTAGTTTACTGTTAATGCTTATCAGCATTTCGGGGTTGCAGGGGCCCAATGCAGGTGGGAATATGGCCCATTTGGGCGGGGCTGCCATCGGGTGGATCATGGCTAAAAATCCGGCTTGGTTGATGCGCATGAATTGGACAAAACGCGCCAAGAATGCACGTCATCACAGAGCACCTCTGCATGTCGTCGGAAAGGATGGACTTGACTTAGATGGGATTTTAGACAAAATTTCCCGGGTGGGCTACGAGGCCTTAACAGCAGCAGAAAAAGAATTTTTGGCGCGGTATGGGAAGAACTAAATCGTGGCGCCGCTGGCTATCCATTTGGCCACACTTGCTCGCCGGCCCCTTCACCTTGGCTTCCACGTTAGGCTATTACATTGCTCCAAATCCATTTCCATGGCTCGCTCCATTGGCTCTGGCATGGCCGTTGTTTTTTCTGTGGCACCTAGGCTGGACGCTGCTTGCTGCGAGTCAATTACGCTTATCGGCACTATTAGGTTTGTGCATCCTCCTTTTGACATGGCCCCAAAGTCAAGGCTGGATCCATTTTAATACCGAATCCGATCAAGAAGGGACCTTCCGATTGGCTACATGGAATGTGCACCAATGGCGCAATGCCAATTGGACCGAACCGGAAGTCACCGAAGCGAGAATGCAACAAGCCGCGTTGAATCTGCATGCTGATGTTTTGGCTATTCAAGAAAATCGCCTGAATTCGGGACCACAACGAAGCCTCGAAGCTTATTACCCGCATCACACGGCCCATGTGGATCAAGGACTTCAGATTTTTTCTAAGTACCCAATTGTCGCATGGAACTTTGAAGAGTTCAAAGCCGGTTATCCAGGGCACCGAGGATTTGTTTGGGCCGATATCGAAGGGCCTCATGGCAGGGTCCGTGTAGTCAACGTGCATTTAGTGACCACCACCTTCGTCGCGCGCGAAGCCGAAGCGGAAAGCGATTCTGCAGGAATCTCTACCTCTCTTTTTCGAAGTGCCTGGCGCTTGACGAGAACAGCAAAAATTCGCGCGCAACAGGTAGACCAATTGCTCGCTTGGGCGGAGCAGTCCGACCGACCTGACTTGGTTTGGTTAGGGGATTTTAATGACGCTCCGAGCAGCAATACGGCTTTTCGGATGCGGCATTGGACCGATGCATTTACCTCGCGAGGCCGCGGATTCGGTTCCACGTATGCGGGCTTGTGGGGGTTTCCCTTGCGGATTGATTGGATCTTACTCGAGGAAGACCTGCACTGTGTTGGGATGAAGCGAAGTATCCAAGGAGATAGCGATCACCATCCCTTGTGGGTCGATCTCATCGCAGAGCCGCTGCGCGTTGATGCCGAACTTGACTGAGGTCGAGCATGTTCATTGGATGAGCCTCGATACCCGTCCACTTTTTACGAAAGACCCGGACACTTTCATCATAAAATAGGGGCACAAAGAGGGCCTGTTCATGGAGCCATCGGTCAATTTCGAAAGCGGCTTCCTCCCCACTCCCTTCATGTTCCCGTTGGGCTAGGGCATCGACTAGGGCATCATATTCGGAGGACAAAACTTGCGAGGCATTGGGGCCTTTCGGGGCGGCATAGCGGGATTCGAAGAGCATGAAGTAATTGCTCGGAGCTGGGTAGTCTGCAATCCAACTTGCCCGATAGACGGCGAGCCGACCTTGGGATTTATCCTCGCGAAAAGCCGCAGATGGCATGACGTTGACCTGCACAGGCAAACCTAAGCGGCCCCAGGCACTTTGGATATACTCGCAGATATCGCGATAACTTGCTGTGGTCGAAATCACTATCGGTTCGATTCCGGGCCTGGCCTGCCCATCTTCATCCAAGATTCCGGCAGATTGGAGTTCTTTTCGAGCCCGCTGAGGATCGTATTCCCATGGATCCGCCCCGCGATCTCTCCACATTTCTATAGATTGAAACCCTGGCATGCCCGCGGGCAGAATGCCTCCATACCCCGGAATTCCAATGGTGTTCTTGAGGTAACGCATCATACTTTTCCGGTCGATGGCCCAATTGAGTGCTCGGCGAACACGAATATCACCAAGATATTCAGGCTGCGGATTTTGCTCCCGAATTCCGAGGAATTCTGTGTTCAAAAATGGGATTTTTTGCAAATGGAAATCGCGTTCCCAACGCGTCTGAAGCTGGCCATCTTGCGTAAACAGTTGGTCCTTATAGGAGGCATCTACCCCACTGACAAAATCGAGATTGCCTTTCACAAATTCCAAAAAGGCCGCTTGACGATCCGGAATAAACCGCACAGACACAGCTTCCAAATATGGGAGTTTATTCCCTTGCTGATCTCGCCCAAAGTAGCGTGGATGCTTGCGCATGACGAGCTTCTCTTGGCGGGCCCACGCTTTCAAATAAAACGGCCCGGAGCCCACAGGATGACTGGAGAAATCGTTTCCATAATACGCCAAGGCTTCGGCAGGCAGAATGCCACAATACGGCATGGCTAAGCGGCCTAGAAAAGCGGCATCCGGCTGATATAATTGAATTTGTACTTCTGTTGCACCTATCGCGCGAATTGCCGCAACATTCTCAAGCACCCAAGCCCCCGGACTCGCGGTGCTCGGATCAGTTAATCGCTCGAGAGAAAAAACAACGTCCTCGGACTGCACGATGCGACCCTGTCCAGCAGGGAAGCAAGGGTTTTCATGGAAATATGCGTCGCTCCTAAGCGTAAACGTCCAGGTCAATCCATCTGCACTAAGCGTCCATTGGGTCGCAAGATCAGCAACAGGCCGCAAGAGTGAATCACTCTTAACCAAGGTCGAGAAAAGTTGCTTGGACAGCCAGGAATGCGCTTGATCTCGGGCAAAGGCTGGATCCAGTGAACTTATGCTGCTCGGCTCATTGTATCGAAAGACCTGTCCCCTTCCCTCGGTAGAATCAGACTGACAGCCGCTAAACATCGCCAAAAATAAGAGCGAAGAGAAAATAACGCAGCGAGGGATTTGTCTAGCCATGCATCAAAGATAGCACCGATGAAAAGCCGTAAATTCGCGCGATGGGGCTTTCAGGAAAATCCGTTGCTTTTCACACGCTGGGCTGTAAACTCAATTTTGCAGAATCCAGCACGATTTCGCGTGACCTTCAAGGCGCAGGCATGACCTTGACAGAATTAAAGTCTGGAGCCGATGTCGTCATCATCAACACCTGCTCCGTCACCAATCAGGCGGACGTGGAGTGTCGAAGCATTGTGCGCAAGGCCTTGCGTGCGAATCCGGAAGCGTTTATCGTTGTCACAGGCTGCTATGCTCAACTTCGACCTTCCGAAATCGCCGCGATGGATGGAGTGGATTTGGTCGTGGGCGCCCAAGAAAAATTGCATCTCCGCCAATTTTTGACCGACTTAACCAAGCAGGATGAAGCCATCATCCACTCATGTGAAATTCAAGACGTAGAGAACTATCAAGCAGCCTACAGCTTAGGAGACCGCACCCGGGCATTCTTGAAAGTGCAGGATGGCTGCGACTACAAGTGCACCTACTGCACCATTCCCATGGCGCGGGGGATTAGTCGCTCTGCCCCTTTAGATCAAGCTGTTTCCCAAGCGCGCGCTTTGGTCCAACGCGGCGTCCAAGAAGTCGTCCTGACCGGGGTGAATATTGGAGATTACGGCAAAGGTGAATTTGGCAACAAGCGCCACGATCACCGATTTATTGACCTTCTGCATGGCTTGGACGAAGTCGATGGCTTGGATCGCATCCGAATCTCGAGCATCGAACCCAACCTTTTAAGCAATGAAGTCATTGACTTTGTTTCGCACAGTCAACGTTTTGTGCCCCATTTTCACATCCCGCTTCAAAGTGGGAACAATGAAATCCTAGGGAAGATGAAGCGGCGTTACCAAAGGGAACTCTATCAACAACGGGTCGAAGCCATTTTGGCTCGTACGCCGGATGCCTGCATCGGAGTGGATGTCATTGTAGGCTTCCCCGGAGAGACCGAAGAACACTTCCTCGATAGCTACCAATTTTTGGCCAACTTACCCATCGGCTACCTCCATGTATTTACCTACTCGGAGCGACCCGGTACCGAAGCCATACACCTAGATGGTGTGGTTCCTCCGGTAGAGCGTAAAGCACGAAATCATCGCTTGCGACTCCTTTCTGCCCAAAAACAAAAGAATTTTGCCTTGAGACACCGCGGCACGATTCGTCGCGTACTCTGGGAAGAGGCTAACCGCGAGGGACTCATGTTTGGCTACACCGAGAATTATATCCGAGTCCAATGTCCGTTCGATGCCGATCGCGCAGGAACCGTTGAGCATGTCATGCTCGGAGAATGGGGCAGCCATGATGGCTTAGATGTCCAACCTATCCAACAGCAAAGTCCAGTAGCCTCATGACCTGGACTCCATCACACCGCGAAGCAGCACTTGCCCATGTTCAAAAGGTTGGACAGTGGATCCAAGAAGAACGCCTTGAATTTGATGCCCGTCAGGTCGAAAGCAAAAGCCTCAACTCCCTGGTGAGTTATGTAGATCGTCAGGCAGAGGAAGATCTCGTATCTGGCTTTCAATCCATCCTTCCCGGCTCTGGAGTTATTGGGGAAGAGGGTGATTACCCATGGGTAGACCAAGGGTATAATTGGGTGATCGACCCCCTCGATGGAACGACGAATTTCATTCATAACCTCCCCCCCTATGCCGTATCTGTTGCCTTGATGGACTCCGAAGGACTGCTCTGGGCTGCCGTGTTTGAATTAGGGCAAAACATGCTCTTCTGGGCAGAACGCGAGCAAGGGGCCTGGCTCAACGGCCACCGCCTTCAGATCAGTGATGGACCTGAAATACGTCAAGGCCTCGTAGCAACGGGCTTCCCTTACCATGACTTTGAAGCTATGGAAGCCTACCTCCAGGTCCTGCGGGCATGCTTTCAGGGCTCACGTGGCGTGCGTCGCTTTGGTTCGGCTGCCACGGATTTGGCCTGGGTCGCCCAAGGGCGCTTTGCCGCCTTCTTCGAACATGGGCTGGCCCCCTGGGATGTGGCCGCAGGTGTCCTACTGGTTCGCGAAGCGGGCGGTCGGGTTTCTGACTTTTCGGGGCAGGCTCAAACTGATTTTGAACTCATACATGCTCGCCAAATCGTGGCGGGCAATCCTCATGCACAGTCGACGTTAGTTTCGTGGACACAACGCCATTTCTCCTCATGAAGCACTTTGGACTTGAACTCGTGGAAGAGGCCCTCCCTGGACTCCTTCTTTTAGCCCCTCGCGTTTTTGGGGATGACCGAGGGTACTTTATGGAAACCCATCGTCACGAAACCGGACCCGTGTGGCTTCAGGACAACGAAAGCATGAGCCATCGCGGGGTACTCCGCGGAATGCACTTTCAACGTCCTCCGCATGCGCAAGCCAAATTGGTATCCGTCGTCCAGGGCGCCGTGTATGACGTGGCCGTGGATTTGCGCAAAAACTCACCGAGCTATGGCCAACATTTTGGCATCGTGCTCAGTGCGAAAAATCATCGACGACTGTACATCCCTGCTGGCTTTGCCCATGGTTTTCTCACGTTGGAGGATCACACGATTTTTCAGTACAAATGCAGCGCTTTCTATGCTCCAGAATCGGAAGGCTGTTTGGACTATTTAGACCAAGACTTGAATATTGACTGGCTCAAGGCTTTCGAAGGCCCGAAACAAGCCTTTCAAGTTTCTGAAAAGGATCAACATGGGGCGGCCTTCGCTTCGTTCAATAGCCCATTTGAGGGCAATGATTCCTCCCTGTGATGTATCGGGCACGAATATTCTTAGGTCTTTGCCTACTGCTTCTGGTAGCCATTTTGGCTATTCCGGATCCTACGACCTATTCGGAGCGTATGCACTTTTTGTCAGAGCACAATCACACACGCCTAGTCCCCTTACCAGTATCACTGGATTTGGCAGGCGAGTCCGTACCATTAACCCAAGAAGATGCGCAAGAGCGTCTAAGCAAAGAGTTATTGACTAATAGTTATTGGCATTCAAACACCTTGCAAATTCTCAAACGCAGCAGTCGGTATATGCCCGAATTAGTGCAACTCCTGCGCGAAGAGGGCATTCCTGAGGACTTCGTGTATCTCGCAATCATCGAGTCAGGATTGAGCCCTGTGGTATCCCCAGCAGGAGCGGCTGGATTTTGGCAATTAATGCCCGGAACAGCAGAGGAACTAGGCCTCGAAGTCAATGGCGAAATTGATGAGCGTTACCACCTCGAAAAAAGCACTCGGGCCGCCGCCGCTTATTTACGTAACGCCAAAGAACGCTTTGGGTCATGGACGCTTGCGGCCGCCTCCTACAACATGGGGATGGCCGGTTTACAACGACAAATGGATCGCCAGTTTGAAACCGACTACTACGACTTGCTGCTCAATGAAGAAACCAAGCGCTATGTCTTTCGAATTTTGGCGCTAAAGTGTATTATGGCCAAGCCGAGGGCCTATGGCTTCGATCTTGATCCAAGCGAGTACGATGCGCCATGGAACGACCGCGTCGTCCTGGTCGACTCCAGTGTGACCAACTGGGGAACATGGGCTCATCAGTACGGTTGGTCCTACAACGAGTTAAAGCGACACAATCCGTGGCTTCGCGATGCCCAGCTGAGCAATACTTCCGGAAAGGCCTATGCGATTTCTGTCCCTCAAAATGCCCACTAATTTTCGATCCGCACACTGATGGCTGGAACTATAGAAATCCTAGGCGCTCGCGAGCACAACTTACACGGAATCGATGTGCGAATTCCTCGCGAAGCCTTGGTGGTTATCACTGGCCTTAGTGGGAGCGGTAAATCTTCTTTGGCTTTTGATACGCTTTATGCGGAGGGCCAGCGTCGCTACATGGAGACCTTCTCCAGCTATGCTCGACAGTTTTTAGGCAGCATGGAACGGCCGGATGTAGACAGTATTGAAGGCCTCAGTCCCGTCATTGCTATTGAGCAAAAAACAACCAATCGCAACCCTCGTTCTACCGTAGGTACGGTGACTGAAGTCTATGACTTTTTACGTCTCTTATATGCTCGAACCGCCACTGCGTATTCCTTGGAAACGAATGAGCCGATGGTGAGTTACACCGATGACGAGATTCGCAGCCAAATCATGGAGCGCTTTCTAGGCCGAAGGATGGCCATCCTGGCCCCCGTGGTGAAGTCGAGAAAGGGGCATTACCGAGAGCTCTTCGAAACCATGGCCAAACAAGGCTATTTGCGCGCGCGCATCGACGGAGAATGGCAGGACATCAGCCGGGGTCTTAAACTGGACCGCTACAAGACGCATGATATAGAAATTGTCATCGACCGCATTGTGGTCGAAGAGAGTGCAGAAGAACGCATCAAAAAAAGCATTGTTACCGCCATGCGCTTGGGCAAAGGGAACATTATGATCGCTGATTATGACAGCAATGAAATCGTGCATTTCAGTCGACATCTGATGTGTCCGACAACGGGGGTTTCCTACCCAGAACCAGAACCCAATAGTTTTAGCTTCAACTCGCCCAAAGGGGCCTGCCCTCGCTGCCATGGCTTAGGGACCGTGCAAGTGGTCGATATGGAGAAGGTCGTGAGCAATCCAAAATTCACGCTGCATGATGGTGCCTTGGCCCCGTTAGGAAATTATCGCCGTTCTTGGATTTTTCAACAGATGGAGTACTTGGGCATCCGATTTGGATTTGACCTACACACTCCGTGGGAGAAAATTCCAGATGAGGGACGAAACGCCATTCTCCATGGCCATGAAGAGTCTTTTACAACGACCAATAAAACGGTCGGCGTCACGCGCAAAATCAATATTCAATACGAAGGCCTGGTGGCGTTCATTGAATCGCAGAAAAACGAAAGTCAGAGCAAAACCCTCCAACGTTGGGCGGATGACTTTATGATCGAACAGGGCTGCCCTTCATGCGGAGGCCAGCGACTCAAGCGAGAGTCTTTGCATTTTCGCATTCAGAACCAGAGCATTGCGGACCTAGCCGCTATGGGCCTTGGGGAGTTGACAGAATGGCTGGATGAATTATTGCCAAAACTCAGCCCTTCGCAGGCACGCATTGGCGGAGAGATTGTCAAAGAACTTCGAACACGATTAGGCTTTTTAGTCGATGTGGGATTGCATTATTTAAGCTTGAACCGATCTGCGCGCACCTTGAGTGGCGGAGAGGCCCAACGGATCCGTTTGGCCACCCAAATTGGGTCCCAGCTCGTCCACGTACTGTATATCCTTGATGAGCCCAGCATAGGCTTGCATCAACGTGACAACATGCGCCTTATCCAAAGCTTGGAAAGGCTCCGAGATCTTGGCAATTCCGTAGTCGTCGTTGAACATGATGAGGATATGATGCGTGCCGCCAACCACATTGTCGACCTGGGTCCTCGAGCTGGATTTCATGGGGGCCGCGTCGTGGCCGAAGGAAGTTATTCGGAAGTTGCTCAATCAGAAAGTTTGACCGGTCAGTACTTACGTGGCGAACTGCGCATGCCCATTCCCGAGGTACGACGCCCAGGCAATGGAAAATGGCTTCGCCTTGTGGGCGCCACTGGGAACAACCTAAAGAATGTCACGCTTGAATTGCCGCTCGGCACGTTAACCGTGGTATCCGGCGTTTCAGGTTCTGGCAAATCGACCTTGATCAATCACACCCTCTATCCAGCAATCGCGGGCCCACTGCAAGGGCTCTTGACCCCTCCTGCGCCATTTGACCACTTGGAAGGGTTGGAACATATTGACAAAGTGATTGATGTAGATCAAAGCCCTATAGGCCGTACCCCTCGGTCTAATCCTGCCACCTACACCAATGTATTTAATGACATTCGGAAGCTCTTCGCTGAACTGCCGGAAGCCAAGGTTCGAGGTTACGCCCCAGGGCGCTTTTCTTTTAATGTAAAAGGAGGGCGATGTGAAACCTGTCAAGGTGGAGGAATGCGCACGGTAGAAATGAACTTCCTTCCGGATGTGTATGTCCCATGCGAAACATGTCAAGGCAAGCGTTTTAACCGCGAAACCCTGGAAGTGCGTTATAAAGGCAAGAGCATTTCAGATGTGCTCAACTTGGCTATTGAGGATGCCCTCCCCTTCTTTGAAGCGGTACCCAAAATTAAAAAGGTGCTGAAAACGCTGGTGGATGTAGGCCTTGGGTATATCACCCTTGGCCAGCCATCGACCACGCTTTCTGGCGGGGAGGCACAACGGATTAAGCTGGCCACCGAACTGTGTAAACGAGATACCGGACGCACGCTCTATATCTTGGATGAACCTACCACCGGCCTGCATTTTGAAGACATACGAATCTTAATGAAGGTGATTCAACGGCTCGTATCCAAAGGAAACACCGCGTTGATCATTGAACATAATGTCGACGTCATGACCCAAGCCGATCACATGATTGACATGGGCCCCGAAGGAGGTTCTGGAGGAGGCACCATTGTCGCTACAGGTAGCCCTGAGGAGATCGCCCTCAAGACAGATAGCCTAACCGCTCCATTTCTTGCTCGGGCACTCCAGACAGGCCAGAATTAAGCCTTTATTCTCACTTAGGTAACTGCATCTCCCCAATATCCATGGGATTAGTGCTATCTTAAAGAGTAGTAAATACTACCCTATGGCAACAAATTCCAACGAACCCATCTCCAAGGCCTTCAAGCGCAAGTCCTGGAACGACCAGCGCACCAACGATTCTTGGGCCATTTTTAAAATCATGTCCGAATTCGTGGAAGGCTATGAACGCCTTTCCCGCATTGGCCCCTGCGTCAGCATCTTTGGCTCTGCCCGTCTCAAAGAAGGCGACACATGGTACAAAGACGCTCAAGACATTGCCGAAGGCCTGGGCAAAAAAGGCTATGGCATCATCAGTGGCGGTGGTCCTGGCATCATGGAGGCCGCCAACCGCGGCGCCATGGAAGTGGGTGCTCCATCCGTAGGCCTCAACATCGAACTACCGCACGAGCAAAAGCCCAACGACTTCATAGACTTAGACAAAAGCGTCGACTTTGACTACTTCTTTGTGCGCAAAGTCATGTTTGTCAAGTACTCCCAGGGCTTTGTCGTGATGCCCGGTGGCTTTGGCACCTTGGACGAAATGTTTGAGGCCATCACCCTGATACAAACCAAGAAGATTGGAAAGTTTCCCGTCGTTTTGGTGGGCAAAGACTACTGGAAGGGCCTCATGGATTGGATGGAAAGCACCTTGGGTGGCAACCACTTGATCAGCGACGGCGACATGAACCTCATGAAGCTCGTGGACAGTCCTGAAGAGGCCATTCAAGCCATTGACGACTTCTACAGCCGCTACTTGTTTAAGCCGAATTTCTAGCGCAGAGCGCACGGTGCATTTCTGGATTCCGAAGGGAAATCAAAAGGGACTGTCAAAAACCTGGACCTTTTTCTTGTAATAGGCTTCCCATGGCTCCGTAACCATTTGAAAATCAACTTGAACATTCAAGAGGGTTACCAACAGACGGGGCAAGTCCTGTATTACGTGCATTAGTACCCTTGAGCTTCCGTCCATTAAAAAAGCCCGGCATGGCCGGGCTTTTTTAATCTGCTTTAGTTCAAGACCTACGGGCGCAACACGCGAATGGCGCCCTCGTGTCCATCCAGGCTTCGGAAGCTCAATACATAGAGCCCCTTGACTTCTGGGAAGGGAATCGAATAGCTTCGGTTGCGTGTCCAGGCCTCATTCCAGATCTCTTTTCCGTCCAGACTGTACAGGCCAAGTACTAAGTTGGGGTACTGCTCCTCCCCACAAACCAAGGTCCAGTGATCTTCACCAGTGTTTACTTTAAAGGGAGCTGGGTCCTTCTCATCCACCGACCAGGACCACGAACCAATCAAGGTATCGTGCGGGTAAAGTCCGGAAGCCAAGCTGACGAACAAACTGTCATCTCCTTGACCCACCCCGGACATGCCCATTTGGTATTCAAAAGGATAAATCAAGGTGTCATTGGTTGCTTGCGCAGCGCTGTATACCACAACCCCATCCGCATCAGCATATAACGTATCCCCGCTGTTTTTCCAATAGACAAAATCTTTGGAAGTGATATTGCCATAGGTGACGGTTGTACCCGCACCCCAATTAATGTGCCCCAGCTGCACTTTCAGACGGCTGACTTCGGGGTATTCAGGCTCTATAACGAAGAGGCCCTCTTCCATGTCGGAGGCCAGAATTCGGCCGCTAGGCAAATAGGGATAGGCTCCCCAGTTACCAAAGTAGCCCCCACCCGTAAAGGGGGACGTGTCGTAGTAGCCAACGAGTACGGGCAATTCGGGGAATTCCGTATCCAAGGCATGTACCCCAAAGGTGTAGTAGGACGTTACCACATGATTGCCCGCCACATGTGCGTTGTGGGGAATCAGCGAGGTATTGGGCTGTACTTGATGGCGCCAGAGTTCGTCCACATTGCTCAAGTCCGAAATATCGTAGCAGGTTACGTAGCCGTTCGCCACTTCGTCCGTGGTGTAGATGGTGTTGCCGTCGTCACTTAGCCAGCAGTTGTGCGCAAAATTGCTCGGGGTCGCCCAACTAGTGACCATGGTAGGATTAGACTTCAAGGTAACATTAACGACCACCATTCCGGAATACAAGCCGGCCCCATATAAAGTATCGTTGCGCGCCACCCCGTCGTGGAAGTAGTGGCCGTCGTACAAGCCGACCGCCACAGGGTTCCAAGGGTCCGTAGCGACATCAATGAGGATTGCTCCACCCACTCCGACATTACTGCCAAAGGCATACAAGATGCCGTTTTCATCCACAAAAATGTTGTGCGCACGGGCCAGGGTGTCCACTTGGCCATTGGCTCGGGGAACGGGGAGCTTCAAGAATTTCCAGCGGTTTTGCGCCAAGCTGTCCATGTCAATGATAAGCAGGCCGTTGTATGGCGGATTAGCGCCGGAAGGCACGTCGTGAACGACGTAGGCGTAGTGGTCCCAGGTCTTAATGTCCCGCCAAAGACTGTTGGTGCCCGGTACCCAAAGTTCATTACTTGGGGTATTTGGATTGCTAATGTCGACAACCAAGGTCCCCTTGCGATTTCCAATAATCGCATATTCAGTTCCCGTGGCACTGTCAGCATAGCCCCAAATATCCGCACAATCAGGGTCGGCCCCAGAAATACCCCATTGGCTCACAGGATATTGCAACAGGGCGCGCATGTTCAAGCTATCATTGCTCGGCTGCGCCCATAATGCCATAGCCGCACAGAGCAGCAAGGCGAGAAATCCGTTTTTCATGGATTAAAATTTAAGCGTGAATTGACCGTCTTCTTCCTGGTCCGTATCCTCCTCCGACGACACAATACCTTTTTGAGCGGAAACCTCTGGCGTATCTGAAGTCAAATCTACCACTTCCAGGGTGATACTTGGCTTTTCTTCCTTGGGTAAAATGGTTTCTTGCCCGGTCGTATTCACAGGCGTAGCATCCACCGGAGCATCCTCCGAGGGGCCCTCATCGCTCAGGGCATCTTGATTCCCTTCGTCTTGGGACGACGCCGAATTATTTGACTCAAGGGGCACCGGGTCATCGACCGCTTCTGTCGGATGTTCCTCCTTAATATCTGTTTCCTCCGCACGTTCTTCTCTAAGGACCGTCACAGACTTCACTGGCCATGAAGCCAGTTGATTTCCTGCGGCTTTCCATCCTTTGACTGAGATGAAATCTTGAAGGTGAATTTGCTCGGCATCTTTCTCTTTGCCTTTGACCTTTCGGTACTGCACTTCAACCTCGACCCGATTGGCGGCAGAAAGTACCAGAATTTCAGATTGGGCATGATCCGAAATCAAATAGTCCCATTGGTCATTCTTAGGCTCGAGAATACAGCGCTTCACCATGTGTTTTTCACGCTCACCATCGTAGTAGACTACCGCGTACGAAGCTTCTGCGTCCCACTTCGACAAGAAATAGGGTGGTTCATCAAAATGAGTGGTCAATTCTGGGATGAAAATCCGATACCGTCCACTTTTCTCCACTTGTAAGAGGCGATCTTCGCCACGGAATGCTCCAAGCAGCCGACCTCGTTCTTGATCGTTGATTTTTAACACCGCCTCATCGAACCATAATTTTCGAGCCGCTAAAGTGCTGACCCCTTCCGATTTCAGTTCGATTTTCTTGATGGCGTTTTTGGTGACCGTGTTGCCACGTGCAGAACGGGAGCGAACCGCCAAATCGGCAAAGTCAACATCCCATTTCAACTTCTTAAGGTTAGACGCGGCCCGAAGATTGATCGTTACCGTCTCTGCTTCCCCATTGGGATTCACGGATAAGTACAGGATTTGGGAACCTTTAGCCCCTTGCGACAAATCGTATTCTTTATCGCGAGTCACCCCGGTCATCGCGAATCGCTTCACGAAGCTGGCCCCCTTGGCGCCATCCCGATATATCAAATTATATACTGTGCGATCGTCTCCTTTTTGGTACACTCCCAGGTAAAGGATGTCTTTTCCAACGAACTTCTTGGCGTCCACCTTAGTCACTACGAGGGTACCATCCTTTCGGATCACCAAGATGTCATCCAGATCTGAGCAATCACAGACGAATTCATCGCGCTTGAGTCCAGTTCCCATGAACCCTTCCTCGCGATTCACATAGAGCTTTGCATTGGCCATAGCCACTTTGGCCGCAACGACCGTATCAAAACTCCGTATTTCCGTTTTCCGCTCCCGACCCGCGCCGTATTTCTTTTTAAGGTTTTTAAAATACTCGATGGCGTAGTCCACCAGCGTGTCTAAGTGTTGCTTTACATCCGCAATCTTGCCTTCCAGCGCCGCTAAGTGATCATCAGCTTTATTGGAGTCAAACTTGGAGATTCGCTTGATTTTAATTTCGGTTAGACGGGCAATGTCCTCTTCCGTTACTTCCCGAAGCAAGTGGCCGATATGCGGTTTAAGGCCTTCCCAAATATTGTCCAAAACTTGCTCCCAGGTTTCGGCCTCTTCAATATCTCGGTAGATCCGTTCTTCGATAAAGATCTTCTCCAAACTTGCAAAGTGCCACTGTTCCTGAAGCTCATTGAGCTGAATATTTAAATCCGCACGAAGCAGGTCTACGGTGTGATCCGTAGAACGCTTGAGCAATTCCGAAACACCGGTAAAAAGGGGCTTGTCATCTTCGATGACACAGCACAGCGGGCTGATCGATGACTCACACGAAGTGAAGGCATACAAGGCATCCACCGTTTGATCCGGAGAAATGCCAGGCACTAAATGCAGCACAATTTCTACGTGCTCCGCCGTATTGTCTTCAATCTTTTTGATTTTGATCTTTCCCTTGTCATTGGCCTTGATGATCGAATCAATGAGGCTCGTCGTCGTGGTACCAAAGGGTAACTCTGTGATGACTAACGTCTTTTTGTCATCTACAGTGATCTTTGCGCGAACGCGAATTCGGCCACCGCGTTCGCCATCATTGTATTGCGAAAAGTCCGCTATACCCCCGGTCGGGAAGTCCGGCAGAATTTCCGCTTTACGCCCTTTCAAGTGAGCGACGGAAGCATCAATTAGCTCCACAAAGTTGTGTGGCAACACCTTGGTACTCAGGCCCACAGCAATACCCTCTACCCCTTGAGCTAAGAGCAAGGGAAACTTCACAGGCAGGGCTACGGGCTCGCGGCCGCGGCCATCATAACTCGACTGCCATTCCGTGATTTTGGGATTGAATCCAACTTCCAGTGCAAATTTGCTCAAGCGAGCCTCGATATAACGAGGCGCCGCAGCACTATCCCCCGTATAGATGTTCCCCCAGTTTCCTTGGGTATCAATCAACAAATTCTTTTGACCCAATTGGACCAGGGCATCCCCAATGGAGGCATCCCCGTGCGGGTGATACTTCATCGTCTGCCCTATGACGTTGGCCACTTTATGGAAGCGTCCATCATCCATTTCTTTCAGCGCATGCATCAATCGGCGCTGAACAGGCTTCAACCCGTCCATGAGGGCAGGCACGGCCCGTTCTAGAATGACATACGAGGCATAATCCAAGAAATACTCTCGGTACATCCCGCGCACTCTAGACTCCACAGGGCGCACATCTTCGCTCCATTCTGTCGATTCCATGGACGTAGATTCAGGATCTTGGGGCATATGCTCATCCATGATCCACCAAGTCTTTTTCCACTTTCAGGTGGTCAATGATAAATTCTTGCCGCTCTGGGGTGTTCTTCCCCATGTAATATTCTAGCAGTGCATCGATCTGCTCTTTCCCCAACATGACCGGTTCTAGACGAATATTTTCCCCAATAAACATTTTGAATTCTCCCGGCGAGATTTCACCTAATCCTTTAAATCGGGTAATCTCCGGCTTGGCGCCGAGCTCGGCCATGGCGGATTGCTTTTCTGACTCATCATAGCAGTAAATAGTCTTCTGCTTATTGCGAACCCTAAACAGGGGCGTCTGCAAAATATACAGATGACCTTCGCGGACTAATTCCGGGAAAAACTGCAAAAAGAATGTGATCAGCAGCAACCGAATGTGCATACCGTCGACGTCGGCATCCGTCGCCACCACTACATTGTTGTAGCGCAACTCCTCCAGCCCATCTTCAATATTTAAGGCCGATTGTAAGAGATTGAATTCCTCATTCTCATACACGACTTTTTTGGTCAGCCCATAACAGTTGAGCGGCTTGCCCTTGAGGCTAAACACCGCTTGAGTCTGCACGTCACGCGATGCCGTGATGGAACCGGAAGCCGAATCGCCCTCGGTAATAAACAAGGTCGTTTCTAGTCGACGCTCATGCTTGATGTCATTGTAATGGACCTTACAATCGCGAAGTTTCCGGTTGTGCAGATTGGCTTTCTT
This sequence comes from Cryomorphaceae bacterium, assembly GCA_024639785.1. Classification (GTDB taxonomy): domain Bacteria; phylum Bacteroidota; class Bacteroidia; order Flavobacteriales; family Schleiferiaceae; genus TMED14. Next base: position 100,526 of record JAHEGI010000021.1, on the reverse strand, counting down.
TGCCCGTTCCCGAGCTAGCTTTTGAATCCCAGACAACTCTTTGCGCTCGCGTTCTGCACGCAGGATTTTTCGCTGAATTGCCTCGGCCACCTGACTATTGCGGTGCAGGTAGTTGTCCAGTTCTGTCTGAAGGAAGTTTAGAATAAAGGTCCGCACCGTAGGGCCTTCAGGGCCCATATCATTGCTACCCAGCTTGGTTTTGGTCTGAGACTCAAATACCGGCTCAATGACTTTGATTGAAATCGCCCCAATCACGCTTTGACGGATGTCCGCCGCTTCGTATTGTTTGCCAAAATGCTGGCGGATCGTCGACACCAGCGCCTCTCGAAACGCGCTTTGATGTGTCCCCCCTTGCGTGGTGTGCTGACCGTTTACAAAACTGTAATACTGCTCACTCTGAGAGCGCTCTGCATGCGTCAAAGCCACTTCAATGTCTTCCCCCCGAAGGTGAATGATCTCGTGCATGACTTCCCCAGAAAGGTTGTTCGCAAGCAGGTCTTTCAGTCCATTTTCCGAGTAAAACTTCTCCCCATTCAAGGTGATAGTCAACCCTGGATTGAGGTATACATAGTTCCAAACCAAGCGCTCGAGGTACTCCATTTGGAACCGATAATTCACAAAAATGCTGGGGTCGGGAGTGAATACCACCTTGGTGCCCTTGCGCGCCGTGCTTTCAGCGATATCCGATTGCTCCTGAAGGATGCCTTGTTCGAAACGCGCAGACTTAGTTTGTCCATCGCGGAATGCCTGCACTTGAAAAGAGCTTGAGAGCGCATTGACCGCCTTGGTGCCAACCCCGTTCAGGCCGACCGATTTTTTAAAAGCTTTAGAATCGTATTTGGCGCCCGTATTCATTTTGGACACCACGTCAACGACTTTTCCCAAAGGAATCCCGCGACCATAATCCCGAACTGTCACTACGCCTTCACGGACATCAATTTCAATGTGTTTTCCGCCGCCCATAACGAACTCATCAATCGAGTTGTCGACGACTTCCTTGACCAGGATGTAAATACCGTCATCCGCCGAGGAACCATCCCCTAGTTTTCCAATATACATGCCGGGGCGGAGACGTATGTGCTCCTGCCATTCAAGGCTTCGAATGTTGTCTTCGGTATATTGGGTCGTTTCAGCCATGGGTAAGGTGCGAATCTACACAATACCTCCCTGAAATCACGGCCAAAAAGCCCAGTTTTAATCCACTCTGAAGGGAAGTTTTTAACAATTTTTCCCTTTGAGAGCCTAGGTTTAGACGTTAAAGCGGAAATGCATCACATCCCCGTCTTTGACTCGGTATTCTTTTCCTTCCACGCGCATCTTACCTGCCTCTTTCACGGCGGCCTCTGACTTGTAATGTGTATAGTCTTGGTACGCAATGACTTCCGCACGAATAAATCCCTTTTCAAAGTCGCTATGGATGACGCCCGCCGCTTGCGGGGCAGTGAAGCCCTGTTCGATGGTCCACGCACGCACCTCTTTCACGCCTGCGGTAAAATAGGTCTGCAACTTGAGCAGTTCATAGGCTGCACGGATGATGCGATTCACACCGGGCTCTTCGAGGCCCAGATCATCTAAGAACATTTGGCGCTCTTCATAGCTTTCCAGTTCGATGATGTCCGATTCCGTCGCAACGGCCAAATGCATGACCCCCGCACCCTCTTCCGCGGCCATAGCTTCGACTTGACGCACATAGTCATTGCCTTCTTTGGCGGCTACTTCATCGACATTGCACACGTAGAGCACGGGCTTGTCGGTGAGTAATTGATAATCTTCAATCCAAGCATTTTCCTCCTCCGAGCGTTCGAAACCGCGGACTGACTTCCCTTGCTCCAAATGCTTTTTGAGGCGATCGGCCATTTCCACTTCGCGGACCGCTTCTTTGGCTCCCGTTTTGGCAGATTTACGGACTTTATCGATGCGCTTTTCCAAAGATTCCAGATCCTTCAATTGTAATTCAAAATCAATGGTCTCTTTATCTCGCAGCGGATTGATGCTGCCGTCCACATGAACAATGTTTGGATTGTCGAAGCAACGCAAGACATGCAAAATGGCATGGCATTCGCGAATATTGCCTAAGAACATGTTGCCCAAACCTTCTCCTTTGCTAGCGCCTTTAACCAAGCCGGCAATGTCCACAATCTCAACTGTTGCAGGAACAACGCGCTCTGGATTGACAATAGCTTCCAACGCCTGAAGTCTCGGATCAGGCACGTTCACCGTGCCGATGTTGGGCTCAATCGTACAAAACGGAAAATTAGCCGCTTGGGCCTTTGCATTGCTCAAGCAGTTAAACAGGGTGGATTTGCCCACATTCGGTAGGCCAACGATGCCGCACTTCATATTCGAGGAATTTCGGGCAAAGGTAGTCCTAGAAAGACCTTACTTTTGTCTACGGTAAAACCCTAATGTCTCCCCCATGACCCCCTCTATCCACGACCTCCCCGCTCAAGTTCGACGCGATATTCTTCGCATGGTTCACGCCGTACAATCCGGTCACCCAGGTGGATCCATGGGTTGCACCGAGTTTTTTGTCGCCTTGTACTTTGATATTTTGCGCCATCAGGCGAGTCCGTTTAACATGGATGGCACGGGAGAGGATCTCTTCTTCCTCTCCAATGGACACATTAGCCCGGTATTTTATTCGGTTTTAGCGCGGAGTGGCTATTTTTCGATCGACGAGCTCCACACCTTCCGGAAGTTAAACAGTCGTCTGCAAGGACATCCCACGACGCATGAAGGGCTTCCTGGCGTGCGCATTGCTTCTGGTTCACTTGGACAAGGACTCAGTGTGGCGGTGGGCGCGGCTCAAGCCAAAAAACTTGTCGGAGATGATCGCTTAGTCTTCACCCTTCACGGAGATGGTGAATTGCAAGAAGGACAAATCTGGGAAGCGGCCTTGTATGCAGGCGCCAAAAAAGTGGATAACCTAATTAGCACCATCGATGCAAACGGCCAACAAATTGATGGCTCAACCGACGATGTCATGCCTATGGGAGACATTGGAAGCAAATTTGTTGCCTTTGGCTGGGAGGTAATGCACATTCAAGAAGGCAATAACCTAGAAGCTGTTCGAAGCGGATTGCGCCAGGCGATCGCGCTGTCTGGAAAAGGGAAACCGGTGTGTGTCGTGATGCACACTTCCATGGGCTTCGGCGTGGATTTCATGGCCGGCACGCATAAATGGCATGGCATTGCCCCAAGCGATGAGCAACTCGCATCTGCCTTGGCCCAATTGCCTGAAACCCTAGGCGACTACCCCGCCTAATGTTTCGCTGGAAACTTGCCCTCTGGGCCCTCTTGCTCTTCCCTTTGGCGGGACGAGCGCAGACGGATTTAAATGAATCCGAAGTTTCCACCAGCCGCATACTTTTTGTCCTGGATGCCTCCAATTCCATGTATGGGCGTTGGGAGCAAGGGACGAAAATGGAAATTGCCCAACGCTTAATGTCGACCATGTTGGACAGCCTCGCACAGGTTCCCAATCCGAATTTCCAACTCGCCTTGCGCGTCTATGGGCATCAAAAGCCGGTGCCCCCCCAAGATTGCAATGACACCAAGTTGGAAGTGGGCTTTTCAGACAATAATTTGGGCCGAATCAAGCAAGTTATCCGCGGCTTGCGCCCCATGGGCACCACCCCGATCGCTCGGTCCATTCTCCGAGCGGATAATGACTTTCCCCGCGATTGTCCCACGGGGCATTGCCGGGATATCATCATCTTGATCACGGATGGCGTCGAGGCATGTGACGAAGATCCTTGCGAAGCATCCGCCATTCTTCAGAAAAAAGGCCGTGTGCTCAAGCCCTTCGTCATCGGTGTGGGTCTGGACAAGGATCTCATCAAAACCTTTGACTGTGTGGGCACCTACTATGATGCCAGCGATGAAGGGACATTTAAAAAAGCCCTAGGCGTGATCATTACCCAAGCCTTGGACAACACGACGGGTCAGATTAATCTCATTGACGAGAACAACCAACCTTCAGGCACCAACTTGCCCATCGTGCTGCGCAATGCCACCAGTGGCTTGGTCGACCGCAGTGTCATCCATACGATGAATTACAACAATCAACCAGACACCCTCTTGGTCGATCCCATCGTGACCTACGAAGGCACCGTTTACACGATCCCCCCGCGCCCCATCCGAGCGACACCGATGTACGCAGGCACGCACAATCACATGGCCGCCGATGTCGTCCAAGGAAAGCTAAAATTGACCGTCCCAGGGCTCAAGCCATCTCAGACCCCTCCAGTTGCGGTGGTGCGCGAAAAAGGACATAGCGAAGAAATACTCCATGTTCAGGCCTTTAACAGTACGGTTTCCTATATCGCTGGCACCTATGTGCTCGACATATTGACCTTGCCACGAATTCACCAAGTGATCAACCTCAAAAAAGGCGGGACCCAAGAAATCACAATCCCCCCGGCCGGCGAGGTTATGATCCAATTAAAATCGCCCGGATTCGGTGCCATTTTTGCCATGGACGGATCCGATTGGATTTGGGTGACCCATTTGGATGAATTCCAAACGCGCCAACAATTTTCCCTTCAGCCGGGCAGCTACAAGGTGATTTTTCGTCCCCGCAGCGCTCAGCAAACCACCTATTCCAAAACCCACAGTTTCACCGTTTCACCAGGGAGTTCCACCTTGGTGCGCATCCCTTAATTCTATCCCATGCACCCGTACACAGACTCAGGAAGTAAAGACACCCGCTCCGGTTTTGGCGCTGGATTGCTCGAACTAGGCCAAAGTAATCCCAATGTGGTCGCCTTGTGCGCGGACCTAACAGGCTCCTTAAAAATGGATGCTTTCGCCGCTGAATTCCCAGACCGCTTTTTCCAAACAGGCATTGCCGAAGCCCACATGATTGGCATGGCTGCCGGCCTAACCATTGGAGGGAAAATTCCCTTTACGGGAACCTTTGCTAATTTCTCCACTGGGCGCGTCTATGATCAAATTCGTCAAAGCGTTGCCTACTCGGGAAAGAATGTAAAAATTTGTGCTTCACACGCAGGATTGACCCTCGGTGAAGATGGCGCTACACACCAGATTCTCGAAGACATCGGTTTGATGAAAATGCTTCCTGGCATGACGGTTATTTCTCCCTGTGACTATAATCAAACCAAGGCAGCGACGATCGCCATTGCAGAACATGATGGCCCAGTGTACTTGCGTTTTGGCCGACCAAAAGTGCCCAACTTCACGCCATCCAATGCACCTTTTGTCATTGGCAAAGCGGATATCCTCACCCAAGGAAATGATGTGACGATTTGTGCGAATGGCCATCTAGTTTGGGAAGCCCTAGAAGCAGCTAACGCCCTTGAAGCTGAAGGAATCCATGCCGAAGTGATCAACTTCGCCACCATCAAGCCACTTGACCTCGAAAGTCTATTGGCTTCTGTAGGTAAAACCGGACGGGTCGTCACAGCTGAAGAGCATCAACGCCATGGCGGATTGGGTGATTCTATTGCTCAGGCCTTAGGCATGCACCTCCCAAGCCCGATAGAAATGGTCGCGGTAAACGACAGCTTTGGAGAGAGCGGCACACCAGCCCAACTATTGACGAAATACGGTTTGGATGCCGCAAATATTGTGGCGGCGGTAAAACGCGTCATGAATCGTTAAACCATTCGCGCTCGGAACCATCTAAACCATGATGCCCGAGACCCACGAAATAGCTATTCACGAAGCCTGGTCAGCGAAAGCCTATGACCAGGCTTTTTCATTGCTTGCCACGCAACACGCTTCAGATTTCTATCGGACCGCCGTGCGCATTGTTTTGGACCATGCACAGGCTCAAGACGTTGTTCAAGAAGCATCTATTAAAATTTGGAAAGGCTTACCCGCATTTCAAGGCAGGAGCAAATTCAGCACATGGGCCTACCGTATCGTGGTCAATGAAGCATTAGCCTCTTTACGAAAATCAAATCGCCAACATGTAGCATTGGAAGACCTTCAAATAGGCCAGCCCGACAGCCCTTATTTTGAAGCGGATGAAATTCTCAAGGCACTCTACCAAGCCCTTTCAATGCTGCCAGAAAAACAGCGGCTCACTTTTCAATTACGTTATTTTGATGAAAAACCGTATGCCGAAATCTCAGAAATCCTCAGCACGAGCGTCGGTGGCCTCAAGGCAAATTATCACCATGCGGTGGAACGAATAAAATTAGAAATGAGCCGATTAAACTCCGAATACACTTTTGAATCTAATGAATAAGATGAATTCTAAAGACGGCATTCAAATCCCCGACAAGGCCCACCAAGATCTGGTGAAGCACATGTTAACGGCTAAAGAGACAACCAAAGACCGACCCACATTCCTTCGGTCGATATACTATTGGGCTGGCTCCATCGCGGCGGTCCTTGTCTTGGGAGTTTTTATATTCAACGGTCTGACGAAAGCGCCGAATCATGAAGTCGAAATCACGGAAGATCTCGCATGGGATGCCTACCAATCCGGTGTAGTTGAGTTGACTCTGGAGGATGCCAGTCAACTATTGGACAATGCCTCCATTGATGAATTTATCAATGATTTAAATATTTAATATGAAACATTTCCTCTACAGCCTCGCCTTTCTGCTCACATTAACCCCGCATGGATGGGCCCAAGAACATTCTAGAAATAGAGAATCCGAAGCATCCAAACGAGATCGGATTGAGGCTGCGAAAATTGCCTTTATCACCAAAGAGGCCGAGCTTAGCTCCGAAGAAGCAAAAGTATTTTGGCCTTTGTATGAAGCCTTTCATGCGGAACTCCGCGCCATCGATAAAGACCCCATGGTCAAAATCCGAAAGGATCCATCAAAGCCCGCACGTTGGACAGATGAAGAGGCCTTATCCATCCTCAAAGCCATGGAAGAGATAGCTGAAAAACGCGAAGCTATTCGCAAAAAATACCAGAAGAAGTTTTTGGCTGTCCTACCAGCGCACAAAGTTTTGGCATACTACCATGCAGAGCGGGAGTTTCAACGGCGATTGAATGACCGACTTCGGGAATCTAGACCGAATGGGGGACCACAAAATAGCCGGCCTAATGGACCGCCTCCAGGAGGGCGTCGCCCGGCAGGGCCTCCCCCGCCGAGTGGAATGCTCTTCTAGCACAACCCATCTCATATTCGGGGCCAACCTGAACAGGCGTCAAGGTATCATCTCCCTTGGGGCTTTGCTACCTTTGACCCATGGACTTGCGCCAATTATTTCTTCGTCATTTAGCCCCAACGACTACGTCACCCCTCGCTTTGGAATTCAACCGAGCTGAAGGCATCTACCTCTATGCCCCAGATGGCACGTCGTACATGGACTTTATATCGGGAATTGGCGTTTCCAATATCGGCCATAGCCATCCTGAGGTGGTCCGGGCCGTAAAAGACCAAGCAGAGCGCTATATGCACCTCATGGTCTACGGAGAATATGTCCAACAACCTCAAGTCGCTTATGCCCGCGACCTATGTTCCCAGCTAGACCCTTCCTTAGATTGTGTTTATTGGGGAAATTCAGGCGCAGAAGCCATTGAAGGCGCGATGAAATTGGCCAAACGCTGGACAGGGCGAACAGAAATTTGCTCTTTTCAAGGGAGCTACCATGGCTCTACCCAAGGCGCCTTATCTGCAATGGGGGATGAAACTTTTAAGCGCGCCTACCGACCACTGCTACCGGACCACCGGATTCTGCCTTGGGCGGATGAGGCTGCCCTTGATCAGCTAAGCCATCGGACAGCTGCCGTTATCGTGGAGGTTGTGCAAGCTGAGTCCGGATATAAAGTTACCCCTCCTGCATTTCTGACGGCATTGCAAGCGCGCTGTCGCGCTTTGGATATCCTACTCATTGTGGATGAAATTCAAACCGGATTTGGTCGTTGTGGTCATCTCTTTGCCCATCAGGGCGTGGGCCTTGTCCCCGATATCCTTTGCTTGGGTAAAGCACTTGGCGGTGGCATGCCCTTAGGCGCCTTCATCGCCTCTAAGGAGAAGATGCAAAGTCTCGCCGAAAACCCCATGCTGGGGCACCTCACCACATTTGGAGGGCATCCCGTGAGTTGTGCGGCGGGACACGCTGCATTTCAAGTACTTCTTAGGGAATCATGGATCCATGATGTTCGGGAGAAGGGAAATTTCCTCCGAGAATCCTTGAGCGGCCTTTCCATGACAGGCGAACTATCCGGGCAAGGCCTGTTATTGTCCTTACCGCTCACTTCATTTGAGCAGGTTGTTTCGGTGCAGCAAGCATTAATTCAAAAAGGGCTCCTCACCGACTGGTTTTTATTTGAAAACAAATCGCTCCGACTCGCTCCCCCTTTATGTATCGAGCCCAACGAATTGGCGCATGCGTGCCACCTTATTCAAGAAGAAATCCATCCGCTCTTATGAGACCCTCCTCCAACAAAGAAAAACTCGTGAAAGGACTCACCTTTCTCGCGATCGCATTCCCATTCTTATTTGCAGGACCTGCCTTCTATTATTGGGTGGGCGCGCCCGCCTTGCGTGAAGGTGCCTGGGGTTGGACGGCTTTTATCGTCCTCATGATGTTTTCTGCAGCGGCCTTCGCCGTACGCGGGATAGCCCTCATTCTCGATGGCTTCTTTGACCACAAATAGACGCTATCCAAGGCTCGCAACCCGTTAGACGTTCTCTGAGCTTTAGAAGTAAGGATAGTAAAAAGAAAAGGTTTTTCAAGAAAAAAGCCGCCCCAAGGGGCGGCTTTTCCATTTATGCTTGACCTGTCGGCCCACCAAATTGAATGGGGACATGAGGCTGTTCCGTTTCAGATATCGGTCCATGCGCAGATTCAAATCGCTGCACATTTTCTTCCATCGCACGAATTAATCGCTTCGCATGCTGCGGAGTCAAGATCACACGAGCCTTCACACGCGCTTTGGGCAGTCCTGGCATCAATTGAATGAAGTCCAAGACAAACTCTGATGGCGAGTGATTGATGACGGCCAGATTGCTATAAATCCCTTCCGCCATTTCTGGAGAAAGTTCAATTTGCAATTGATTTTCATTTTCAGTGCTCATGCGTTTCGGTTTATTCCGCAGATTCTACGTCGACTGCTTTGCTCGCCATCATTTGCTCGTACTCGTCCTTGCTGCCCACTACCGAAGTGTAGTAGCGCTTGAGGCCGGTACCTGCAGGAATGCGGTGACCTACAATGACATTTTCCTTCAGTCCATCCAAGGTATCTACTTTGGCAGCAATCGCGGCCTCGTTCAATACTTTGGTTGTCTCTTGGAACGATGCTGCAGATACCCAAGACTTCGTCTGCAACGAAGCTCGTGTAATTCCTTGCAAAATCAACTTAGCCGTAGCAGGATGCGCATCACGCGCTTGCACCAAGGCCTTATCCGCCCGCTTCAACAAAGAATTCTCGTCACGCAAGCGGCGTGAAGAAATCATCATACCTGGCTTCAAAGTCTCACTATCACCTGCTTCTTCCACGACCTTCTTGTCGAATACGTGGTCGTTTTCAATGATAAAGTCAATCGTATGCTCAAGGTGTCCTTCAAGGAATGAGGTATCGCCTCCGTCTACAATCTCCACTTTGCGCATCATCTGACGAACAATCACTTCGAAGTGCTTGTCGTTGATTTTCACCCCTTGGAGTCGGTAAACTTCTTGAATTTCATTCACGAGGTATTCTTGAACCGCCGTAGGACCTTGAATTGCCAAGATGTCGGCAGGAGTGATCGCTCCGTCGCTCAATGGGGAACCAGCACGTACAAAGTCATTCTCTTGAACCAAGATTTGCTTGGAAAGATTGATCAAGTACTTACGTTGCTCTCCTGTGCGGCTTTCGATCATGATTTCGCGGTTACCGCGCTTGATTTTACCGTAAGAAACCGTACCGTCGATCTCAGCAACAACGGCTGGATTCGATGGATTTCGTGCCTCAAACAATTCCGTCACACGAGGAAGACCACCGGTGATGTCACCTGCTTTCGCTCCTTTACGAGGAATCTTAACCAAAACCTTTCCCGCCTTGATTTCTTCGCCTTCGTCCACCATAAGGTGAGCGCTTACTGGCAAGGTGTAATGCTTGATTTCGTTGCCTTTCTTATCCACCACTTGAAGCATGGGAACCAGCTTCTTGTTGCGGCTTTCAGAAATTACCTTGTCTTGGAAACCAGTTTGTTCGTCAATTTCAACCTTATAGGTAACGCCTTGGACGATATCCTGGTACGCGATTTTACCTGCGTGTTCAGAAATGATTACCGCGTTGTATGGGTCCCATGTACAAATGACATCGCCCTTCTTCACTTTCGATCCGCCCTTCACCATCAAGGTCGAACCATAAGGGATATTCGCGGTCATAATCGAAATGCCTGTTTTGGCATCTACAATGCGCATTTCACCCGTACGGCCGATGACAATTTCGGACTTTTCACTGCCGCTGACTTCGCTCGTAACCGTGCGAACTTCCTCAAATTCAAGGATGCCGTCAAATTTGGCCGTCAAACTGCTGATCTCGGATACGTTACCCGCTGTACCACCCACGTGGAAGGTACGTAAGGTCAACTGCGTTCCAGGCTCACCGATGGACTGGGCGGCAATTACGCCAACCGCTTCACCCGTTTGAACCCCTTTGGCAGTTGCCAAATTGCGTCCGTAACACTTAGCACAGATTCCGCGCTTGCTCTCACAAGTCAAAGGTGAACGCACCTCAACGGTTTCAATTGGGCTAGCATCAATTTTCTCTGCAATGAGGTCAGAAATCATTTCGCCCGCTTGAATGTACACTTCACCCGTCAATGGATCAATGACATTGGCCAAAGAAACACGTCCGGCGATTCGCTCTTTCAAGGTTTCAACGACTTCTTCATTCTTGCGAAGTGCTTGGATCTCCAAGCCGCGTAGCGTTCCGCAATCGTCTTCATTTACAATCACGTCCTGAGCAACATCGTGCAAACGACGGGTCAAGTAACCCGCATCTGCCGTCTTCAAGGCCGTATCCGCCAGACCCTTACGGGCACCGTGCGTAGAAATGAAGTACTCCAAGATGGAAAGACCCTCCTTAAAGTTGGAGATAATCGGGTTTTCGATAATCTCACCACCTGCAGAGCCTGATTTTTGTGGCTTAGCCATCAGACCACGCATGCCAGAGAGCTGACGAATCTGCTCTTTCGATCCACGTGCACCAGAATCCAACATCATGTAGATGGGGTTAAATCCTTGGCGGTCATTAATCAATTGGTTCATCGCCGCTTGAGTCAAACGCGCGTTGGCATTCGTCCAAACGTCAATGACTTGGTTGTAACGCTCATTGTTTGTGATCAGACCCATGTTGTAGTTCATGAGAATGCCTTCTACTTCCGTATTGGCATCATCAATCAAACTGGTCTTGATCTCAGGAACCTGGATGTCACCCAAAGAGAAGGACAAACCACCGCGGAATGCGTTGGAGTATCCAAGATCTTTCATGTCATCCAAAAACTTCGCCGTGCGAGGCACATCAGTGCGCGTCAAGATGCGTGCAATGATTTCACGCAACGCTTTCTTCGTCAACAATTCGTTGATGAAGCCGACTTCCTTAGGCACCACTTGGTTGAACAATACACGTCCCACCGAAGTCTCGATTACTTTGTAAATCAAGTCGCCTTGATCCCCGTCTACGAGAGTACGCACCTTGACAATTGCATTCAAGTCTACGCGCTTCTCGTTGTAGGCAATATTCACTTCCTCCGCAGAGTAGAAGGTCATTCCCTCCCCCTTCACCGCATCTCCAGGGAGGTTGCGCTTAGCTTTGGTCATGTAGTATAGACCCAAGACCATGTCCTGAGAAGGAACGGTGATTGGTGAACCATTGGCAGGATTCAAAATGTTGTGCGAGGCCAACATCAAGATTTGCGCTTCCAAGATGGCAGCAGGTCCCAAAGGCAAGTGAACAGCCATCTGGTCACCGTCAAAATCCGCGTTGAAAGCGGTACAGGTCAACGGGTGCAATTGGATCGCCTTGCCCTCAATCATTTTAGGCTGGAAGGATTGGATACCCAAACGGTGGAGCGTCGGAGCTCGGTTCAGAAGAACCGGATGGCCTTTCATCACGTTTTCAAGGATATCCCAAACAACCGCTTCGCGCTTGTCGATGATTTTCTTCGCGGATTTTACCGTTTTCACGATTCCACGCTCAATCAACTTGCGAACGATAAATGGCTTGTACAATTCAGCCGCCATGTCTTTCGGAAGACCACACTCGTGGAGCTTCAAATCAGGACCGATGACAATGACCGAACGTGCAGAGTAATCCACACGCTTACCCAATAGGTTTTGACGGAAACGACCTTGCTTGCCTTTCAAGCTATCGCTCAAAGACTTCAAAGGACGGTTGCTCTCCGTCTTGACCGCACTGGCCTTGCGGGTATTGTCAAACAAACTGTCTACAGACTCCTGCAACATGCGCTTTTCGTTGCGCAAAATCACTTCAGGGGCCTTGATCTCTAACAATCGCTTCAAACGATTATTGCGGATGATAACACGACGGTACAAATCATTCAAGTCAGACGTGGCAAATCGACCACCGTCCAAGGGCACCAAGGGGCGCAATTCGGGTGGAATGACCGGAACAACCTTGATGATCATCCACTCAGGCTTATTCTCCAAACGCGCGTTGGCATCACGCATGGCTTCCACCACTTGTAGACGCTTCAACGCTTCTTGCTTACGCTGCTGTGAAGTCTCACGGTTCGCGCGGTCGCGCAAATCATAGGACATCGCATCCAAATCCAGACGCTGGAGCAACATCAACAAGGCTTCAGCGCCCATTTTGGCGATGAATTTGTTGGGATCGTTGTCATCCATGTACTGGTTTTCCATAGGCAAACGGTCCTGGGCGTCGAGGTATTCCTCTTCCGTCAAGAACTGCATGTGCTCAAATGGATTGCCCTCATTATCCACGGCTTCACCCGTCTGAATAACAATGTAGCGCTCATAATAAATGATCATGTCCAACTTCTTCGTTGGGATACCGAGGAGGTAACCCAATTTGTTGGGCAATGAGCGGAAGTACCAAATGTGTGCAACAGGCACCACCAAATTGATGTGGCCAATGCGCTCACGACGCACTTTCTTCTCTGTGACTTCTACTCCACAACGATCACATACAATCCCTTTGTATCGGATGCGCTTGTACTTTCCACAGGCACATTCGAAATCCTTTACAGGACCGAAGATGCGCTCACAGAAAAGGCCGTCGCGCTCGGGTTTGTGGGTGCGATAGTTGATCGTTTCGGGCTTCAATACTTCCCCGCTGGAACGCTCCAAAAGGAATTCTGGAGACGCTAATCCAATCGTAATGGAATTGAAGCTGCCGGAGGTTTGCTGTTCGATTTTTCGCATGGTATTCTAAATGAGGTTCCCGAAGGGTCGGATTAGTCTAAGGATACTTTCAAGCCAAGGCCTTGCAACTCATGGAGCAAGACATTGAAGGATTCAGGAATACCAGGTTCTGGCATTCGGTCTCCCTTCACAATGGACTCATACGTCTTCGCACGTCCAACGACGTCATCCGACTTCACCGTCAAGATTTCACGTAGGATGTTGGATGCCCCAAAGGCCTCCAATGCCCAAACTTCCATCTCACCAAAACGCTGTCCACCGAACTGCGCCTTACCACCCAACGGCTGCTGGGTAATAAGCGAGTATGGTCCGATCGAACGAGCGTGCATCTTGTCGTCCACCATGTGGCCGAGTTTCAACATGTAGATCACACCAACCGTGGCTTTTTGATCAAAAGCCTCACCAGATCCACCATCAAACAACTGGGTGTGTCCGAACATCGGAATACCAGCAGATTCAGTGTGTTGAGTGATTTCATCCAAGGTAGCACCGTCAAAAATTGGGGTAGAAAACTTCTGACCCGTCTTCAAGCCTGCCCATCCTAATACGGTCTCATAAATCTGACCGATATTCATACGAGAAGGTACACCGAGCGGATTCAAAACGATATCCACAGGCGTTCCATCCTCCAAGAACGGCATGTCTTCTTGACGAACGATTTTGGCGACAATACCCTTGTTACCGTGACGTCCAGCCATCTTATCACCCACCTTCAACTTTCGCTTCTTGGCGATAATGACTTTGGCCATCTTCACGATTCCAGCAGGTAATTCGTCCCCTACGCTGATCGTAAACTTGCGGCGGCGGTTCACACCAGCCACATCACTTACCTTGATCTTATAGTTGTGCAACAAATTGTCGATGAGCTTATTCTTCTCATCGTCGGTCGTCCAAGTACCACCGGTTAAGTGCGTGTAGTCCTCAACGGCATTCAACACTTTCAACGTGAACTTGGTGCCTTTTGGAATGACTTCTTCATTCAAGTCGTTTGTCACCCCTTGGGCGGTCTTGCCGCTTACAAGTTTGGCCAACTTCTCGATGAAGGTGCTGCGAATTTCCTCCAACTGTGTGGTGAATTCCAACTCCAAAACCTCCAACTCTTCCTTGTCGCGAACGCGCTGGCGCTTGTCCTTCATGCTACGGCTGAAGAGTTTCTTGTCAATCACGACCCCGCTGAGTGAGGGAGATGCTTTCAAAGAGGCATCCTTCACGTCACCGGCTTTGTCACCAAAGATGGCGCGCAACAACTTCTCTTCAGGAGAAGGATCGCTCTCGCCTTTCGGTGTGATCTTACCAATCAGGATATCTCCTGGATTGACTTCTGCACCCACGCGGATAATTCCGTTTTCGTCCAAATCTTTCGTGGCTTCCTCGCTCACGTTCGGAATGTCCGCAGTCAATTCTTCCATGCCCAACTTAGTGTCGCGCACGTCCAAGGTATACTCATCAATGTGGATGGAGGTGAAAATATCCTCACGAACCACACGCTCATTGATTACGATGGCATCCTCAAAGTTGTATCCTTTCCAAGGCATGAAGGCAACCAGCAGGTTACGGCCCAAAGCCAATTCCCCGCCTTGCGTTGCATAACCCTCACACAACACCTGACCTAAATCCACACGCTCTCCAGCGGAGACGATGGGTTTCAAGTTGATGGTCGTGCTTTGGTTGGTCTTCAAGAACTTCGTCAAAGGATAGGACTTGGTCGCAGGCTCGAAGCTCACGAGTTCCTCATCTTCGGTGCGGTCGTACTCGATTACAATTTCGTTGGCATCTACGTAACGAACCGTTCCAGGTCCTTCCGCGTTGACCAATACCCGTGAATCGTGGGCCACCTGACGCTCCAATCCTGTTCCCACAATGGGAGACTCTGGGCGGAGCAAAGGCACCGCCTGGCGCATCATGTTTGATCCCATCAAAGCACGGTTCGCGTCATCGTGCTCCAAGAAAGGAATCAACGACGCGGAAATCGAAGCAATTTGGTTTGGCGCAACGTCCATCAAATCCACCTTCGAAGGCTCCACTACCGGGAAATCACCTTCGTCACGTGCTTTAATACGGTCGTTGACAAACGTTCCATTTTGGTTTAACGGTGCGTTTGCTTGCGCAATCACCTTGGCTTCTTCCTCCTCAGCGGACAGATAAAGCGGGGTGGTGCCCAATTTCACTTGACCATCCTCCACCTCGCGGTAAGGAGTCTCAATGAATCCCATGCTATTCACCTTTGCATAAACACACAGGGAAGAAATCAAACCAATGTTTGGTCCTTCAGGCGTTTCGATCGGGCAAAGGCGACCATAGTGGGTATAGTGTACGTCACGAACCTCAAATCCTGCGCGTTCACGGCTCAAACCACCGGGTCCGAGGGCGGACAGACGGCGCTTGTGCGTGATTTCTGACAGAGGGTTCGTCTGATCCATAAATTGGCTCAGCTGGTTCGTTCCGAAGAACGAATTGATCACCGAGCTCAACGTCTTGGCATTGATCAAGTCGATCGGCGTAAATACCTCGTTGTCGCGCACGTTCATACGCTCACGGATGGTACGAGCCATACGAGCCAAGCCGACACCAAACTGATTCGCCATCTGCTCACCTACCGTACGAACACGACGGTTAGACAAGTGATCGATGTCGTCGATTTCCGCCTTGGAGTTGATCAATTCAATCAAATACTTAATGATCGAGATGATGTCCTGCTTGGTCAATACTTGCTTCTCCTTCTCGATTTCGAGATTGAGTTTCTTGTTCAAGCGGTAACGGCCTACTTCGCCTAAGCTATAGCGCTGCTCAGAGAAGAATAGCTTGTCAATGATGCCACGCGCGGTCTCCTCATCCGGCGGTTCAGCATTGCGCAATTGACGATAAATATGCTCTACGGCCTCAATTTCTGAGTTCGTAGGATCTTTCTGTAAAGTGTTGTAGATGATAGAGAATTCACCCTCAATGATGTCTTCTTTGTGAAGAAGAATAGTCGCTACTTCCGCTTCCAAGATCATGTCCACATGCTCCTTCTCGAGGATGGTATCGCGGTCCAAAATCACTTCGTTACGTTCGATAGAAACTACCTCTCCGGTATCTTCATCTACGAAATCCTCAATCCAGCTCTTCAAGACACGGGCAGCCAATTTGCGACCCACCGTGCGCTTGAGACCTGCCTTCGAAACCTTGATTTCTTCGGCTAGATCGAAAATTTCCAAAATATCCTTGTCGCGCTCATATCCAATGGCGCGGAAAAGGGTTGTCACGGGCAACTTCTTCTTCCGATCGATGTACGCATACATCACGTTGTTGATATCCGTGGCAAATTCAATCCAGCTTCCCTTAAATGGGATCACTCGGGCAGAGTACAACTTCGTTCCGTTTGCGTGGAAGCTCTGGCCAAAGAATACACCGGGCGAACGGTGAAGCTGGGATACGATGACGCGTTCTGCACCATTCACAATGAAGGTACCGCGTGGGGTCATGTAAGGAATAGTTCCCAAGTACACATCTTGGACGATGGTCTCAAAGTCCTCGTGTTCCGGGTCCGTACAATAGAGTTTTAGGCGTGCCTTGAGCGGAACGCTGTAAGTAAGCCCGCGCTCGATGCATTCCATCTCGCTATAACGGGGGGGATCGACAAAGTAGTCAATGAATTCCAGTACAAACTGGTTGCGGGAATCCGTAATGGGGAAGTTTTCATTGAAGGTTTTAAACAAGCCTTCATTAAATCGATTTTCCGGTTTGGTATCGATCTGAAAAAAATCCCGGAACGACTTGATTTGGATATCAAGAAAATCCGGGCAATCCGCCTGTGCGAAGGTTGAGGAGAAATTGATTCGCGATTGAACGTGCGCCATGGAGCTCGACAGATTGATGAATATTATTTGAAATACGAAAAGGTTTAGGCCTTGAAACAGCGTTTCAAGGGCCTAAACCTGAGTGGTTGACAGGGCTCTTACTTGAGCTCTACTTCAGCACCAGCCTCTTCAAGTTGCTTCTTGAGGGCTTCTGCTTCGTCTTTGCTAACGCCTTCCTTGATAGGAGCAGGTGCAGCATCAACGGCGTCCTTAGCTTCTTTCAAGCCAAGTCCAGTCAATTCTTTAACGACCTTCACGACGGCCAACTTAGAAGCGCCAGCGCTCTTAAGGATTACGTCGAAAGAAGACTTCTCTTCTGCAGCAGCTTCGCCGCCAGCAGCAGGTCCAGCAGCTACAGCTACAGCCGCAGCTGCAGGCTCGATGCCGTATTCTTCTTTAAGGTAGTTTGCGAGTTCATTAACTTCTTTCACGGTCAAGTTGACCAAAGAGTCTCCGAGGGATTTGATATCAGCCATTTTGGTTGAGTTTGAGATTTCTAATTAAAATGCACGTATTTGGAAGCGTGAGTGCGTACGGGGTTAGGAATTGCGCTCTTCCAGCGCCTTGATCAAACCGGCGACGGTTTGACCACTGCCAGCCTGAAGGCCAGAAACAACGTTCTTGATTGGGCTCTGCAACAACAGGATAACGTCCCCGATCAATTCGTTCTTCGACTTCAAACTAGTCAATGCATCAAGCTGGTTGTCGCCAATGAAAATGGCTTCTTCCACATAGGCTCCTTTCAAGATGGGCTTCTTGCTCTTCTTGCGGAATTCCTTGATCAATTTTGCAGGGGCATTTCCAGCCTCGGCAAGCATGATGCTTGAGTTGCCCTTGAGGACGTCAGAGAGTTCACCAAAATCTTTGGTGGAGCGCTCCATGGCCTTCTTCAAGAGGGCGTTCTTGACCACGGTCATTTTGACTTCGGCTTTGTGGCAGGCACGACGCAAGTTGCTCGTGTTTTCTGCATCCAATCCGGCAATGTCCGTGATGTACACTGTAGCAGTAGATTCTAGTGCTGCAGTGAGATCTTCGATCAGTTGATTCTTTTCTTCGCGGGTCATAGGACTATCGCATTAGGCGTTTTTCGCTTCAACGGGAACACCAGGGCCCATCGTAGGGCTCAATGTGATGCTCTTGATATAGGTACCCTTGGCAGAGGTAGGCTTCATACGAACCAACGTCTTAATGACTTCGTCCGCATTCTCCTTGATTTGCTCCGCCGTGAAAGACACCTTGCCGATACCGGCGTGTACGATGCCATAACGGTCCACCTTAAAGTCAATTTTACCAGCCTTCACTTCTGCAACCGCTTTGGCTACATCCATGGTGACCGTACCTGACTTGGGATTAGGCATCAAGCCACGTGGACCTAGGACACGGCCCAAAGGACCGAGTTTGCCCATCGCTGCGGGAACGGTGATAATCACATCGATATCCGTCCATCCGCCCTTGATCTTATCCAAGTACTCATCCATTCCGACGAAATCAGCTCCGGCTTCTTTAGCTTCAGCCTCCTTGTCAGGAGTAACCAAGGCGAGAACACGGATAGACTTACCTGTACCATTGGGGAGACTAACCACACCGCGCACCATTTGATTGGCTTTACGGGGATCCACTCCTAAACGTACTGCGAGGTCTACTGAACCATCGAATTTGGTGGTGCTTACTTCTTTAACCAAGGCAGATGCCTCGTCTAAAGAGTACAATTTGCCGGGAACAAGTTTCTCCTCAGCGGCTTTTTGCTTTTTTGTCAATTTTGCCATGATTCAGAGAATTAATTGTTGCTCGGTTTTGCTCCGGTTACGGTGAGGCCCATGCTTCGAGCCGTTCCCGCGACCATTGACATCGCTGAGTCCATTGTGAAGCAATTCAGGTCTACCATTTTATCTTCAGCGATGGCTTGAACTTGAGCCCAGGTTACCTTGCCCACTTTCTCGCGGTTAGGCACACCAGATCCACTTTTCAGCTTCGCCGCTTCCAATAATTGAACAGCTACTGGGGGTTGCTTTACGATGAAATCGAAAGACTTGTCTGTATACACCGTAATAACTACGGGCAACAGCTTGCCTTGCTTTTCCTGCGTACGTGCATTGAACTGCTTGCAGAATTCCATGATGTTGACACCCTTCGCACCCAAGGCAGGACCTACGGGAGGAGATGGGTTTGCGGCACCACCACGAACTTGCAGCTTGATCATCGCACTGATTTCTTTCGCCATATTCTGTTGTTCGTATTTGCTTTATTTGACAGCTTGTTGTGTTCGTTCGCAGTTGGAAGCTCTGCTTCGGAACGGACGGGAGCTCACACCGTTTTAACTTTCTTTTTCAACTTGCATGAAGCTTAACTCCAGCGGAGTGCGGCGACCAAAAATCTTGACCATCACCTCCAGCTTTCGCTTGTCTTCGTGAATCTTTTCAATGGAGCCAACGAAATCGCGGAAAGGTCCGTCGATCACTTTAACTGACTCGCCCAAGACGAAAGGAATCGTCACCTGCTCTGCAGATTCTGCCAATTCGTCCACCTTACCCAGCATGCGATTGACTTCGCTGAGACGCAAGGGAGTGGGTTCGCCGCCTTTGGTTTCACCGAGGAAACCAATGACACCTGGAATATTTTTTAAGGTGTGGACCAATTCACCGGTTAATACGGCTTCCACCATAATGTAACCTGGGAAGAAATTGCGCTCTTTAAGCACCTTCTTTCCATTGCGGATTTGGTACACTTTTTCTGTTGGGATCAATACTTGACCCAACAAGTCAGACATGCCCGTACGGGTCATCTCCGTTTCAATGTAATGCTTGGTCTTCGTCTCCTGGCCACTAATAGCCCGAACCACATACCATTTCATTCCTTCGTTCACACTCATCGTCTTAGGCAAAGAGGGTGTATACGAAGTCAAACACTTGGGTAATCACTTTGTCCATGGCAAAAATGGCCAAAGCAAAAACCAACGAACCCGCAATCACCACGAGGGTGCTCTTTTGCAAGCTGATCCATGTAGGCCAAGTCACGCGATGCATGAACTCAGAATAGGAGTCTTTGAGATATTGACGAATTGATTCCATGGGATTCCCTTGGTTAAACGTTGATTGCACGGGTGGAGAGATTCGAACTCCCATCAATGGTTTTGGAGACCACTATTCTACCCTTGAACTACACCCGTAGATGGAAAAAGGCATCCCGGAAAATCCGGGATACCTTACTTCCTTCTTTGATGTACAATTACCCGATGATCTCGGTAACCTGACCTGCACCTACGGTGCGACCACCTTCGCGGATAGCGAAGCGGAGACCCTTGCTAACTGCAACGGGAGCGATCAAGTTTACGTCGATAGACAAGTTGTCACCAGGCATAACCATCTCTACTCCAGCTGGGAGCATGATTTCGCCCGTAACGTCTGTCGTACGGAGGTAGAACTGTGGGCGGTACTTGTTGTGGAAAGGAGTGTGACGACCACCTTCTTCCTTCTTCAAGATGTAAACCTCAGCCTTGAACTTGCTTGCTGGCTTCTGTGAACCTGGCTTGCAAATAACCATACCGCGACGGATGTCCGCCTTGTCGATACCGCGCAACAAAAGACCTACGTTGTCTCCTGCCTCACCGCGATCCAAGATCTTACGGAACATCTCAACACCAGTTACCGTGGAAGACAATTTCTCGTCACCAAAACCGATGATATCTACACCGTCACCCGTCAAGGCAACACCTGTTTCGATACGACCTGTAGCAACGGTACCACGACCAGTGATCGTGAACACGTCCTCGATAGGCATCAAGAAAGGCTTGTCGATTTCGCGCTCTGGCTCTTCGATCCACGCGTCAACAGAGTTCATCAACTCCATGATCGTGTCAACCCACTTCTGCTCGCCGTTCAAACCACCGAGGGCAGAACCTTGAATTACAGGCGTGTTGTCACCGTCATACTTATAGAAAGACAACAAGTCACGGATTTCCATTTCTACCAATTCGAGAAGCTCCTCGTCATCGACCATGTCCACTTTGTTCATGAACACAACGATACGGGGTACTCCAACCTGACGAGCCAAAAGAATGTGCTCGCGCGTTTGGGGCATAGGACCGTCCGTAGAAGCCACAACCAAAATAGCACCGTCCATTTGGGCAGCACCAGTTACCATGTTCTTTACGTAGTCAGCGTGACCAGGGCAATCCACGTGAGCGTAGTGACGGTTAGCCGTCTCGTACTCAACGTGAGCTGTATTGATCGTGATACCACGCTCTTTTTCTTCAGGAGCCGCATCGATAGAATCGAAGCTGCGCGCCGCTGAAAGACCTGCATTTGCCAACACCGTAGTGATAGCAGCCGTCAAGGTTGTTTTACCGTGGTCAACGTGACCGATGGTACCGATATTCAAGTGCGGTTTGTTCCGCACGAAATTCTCCTTTGCCATTTTGTTTAAGATTAAGTGATTGAACCCAAAGAAAGAAGTCGTTGATTGAGCCAATGAGGGGAATTGAACCCCTGACCTTTTCCTTACCAAGGAAACGCTCTACCCCTGAGCTACATCGGCTGATGTGTCATGAGCGGAAGACGGGGTTCGAACCCGCGACCCTCAGCTTGGAAGGCTGATGCTCTACCAACTGAGCTACTTCCGCGATTTGTGTTGTGGGAGTGGATGGACTCGAACCACCGATACCGTTAGGTGACAGATTTACAGTCTGCTGCAATAGCCACTATGCGACACTCCCAAATTGATAAGCCCTAAAAAATTGACGTAATGCTTGGTTTTGCTTCGAGCCAGCAGAGGGACTCGAACCCCCGACCTACTGATTACAAATCAGTAGCTCTACCAACTGAGCTATGCTGGCAAAAAGTAAAGGACAAGCAGTCCCAAGCAGTGCGTCAAAAAAGAACGTTGCTGCATAGCAGCTTTCCCGCTATTTTCAAACGGACTGCAAATGTAGAAAATAAAAGGATGTCTACAAGCGGTCTTTAACGCTTTTTCACCGAAAGGTTTTTTCCCTTGCTTCGCTTGACGATGCGACGGAGGGCTAACATGGCTAAACTCACCGATTTCTCGAAGGTTTTGGACTCTTTTTTGACGACCACTTCTTTGCCTGGAAGATGAATACAAACCTCGGCAATCTTGTTTTCATGAAGGTGATTATTGTCTAAACGAAGGAAAACGGTCGCTTTAGAGATTCGACTCGATACTTTATTTACGGTTTCTACTTTCTTTTCGACATAGGCCAACAATCGATCGCTGGCTTTGAAATGAACGGAGTGAACGGCAATATTCATTAGACAAAGAATTTAGTGGCATCCTATCGGCCTTTGGGATGCGATTGATGATACACACGCTTCAACTGCTCCATGGAAGCATGCGTGTATATCTGCGTAGCCGACAAATTCGCGTGACCCAGAAGGCTGCGAATCGCAGATAGATCTGCCCCCATGTCTAGCAAATGCGTGGCGAACGTGTGCCTCAACACATGAGGGCTCTTCGTCTCGACGTTACTAGTTCTTTGAAGATACGAATGGACCGTAGAATAAACAAGACGTCGGGGTAAGGATTGACCATCTTCTTTTCGGAATACAGGACCGGTTACACTCAGGCCAGGCCATAGCTCGACATACGCGCGATACGCATCGGCCCAGGCAGGTAGCATCGGAATGACGCGTTCCTTACTTCGCTTGCCCAGGACGCGGATCGCCCCTTGATGAAGATCAACATCAGAATGCTTTAGGCCGATGAGCTCTGCACTGCGCAATCCAAAGGCATATAGCGTAAAGAGCAGAAATCGATCCCGCAGACCAAGTGCTCCGGATTCAAATAAAGTTTCATCCAACAGGGCTTCCGCTTCGTCTTGGCTCAATGCTCGGACAAGCCGCTTCTTTTCTTTTAGCGCAGGAATCCCTTGGGCAGGATTCTCAGCGGCGCCCAGGACCTCGATCGCAAAGCGGTAAAAAGTACGAAGGCTTGAAAGCTTCCGATTTACGGAGCGCGCGTCGATTCCTCGATCCACTAGATTGGCAACCCAAGAACGCACGTGAATACGCTTGGCCTCCAAGGGGCTGGAAATTCCCACCTGCCATTCCAAAAAGAGCGTCCATTGGTTCATGTCCGACATGTACGCCTCCACGGTTGCCGGCGAAAGGCGCCGCTCCAGGGAAAGATGATCCGCGAAGGTTGGAAGTATCGTGAGGTCAGACATAGAGATTTGGGCCATAAAAAAGCCCCGAGAAGATAAAACTTCTCGGGGCAGTATAGCATAAGAAAACAGATTATTCTGCTTCTTTAATACGTAGGTTTTGTACGTAGGACGCCTTGATGAATTCTTCGCGACGTGTGATCGAAGGTTTCGTGAACTGCTGACGCTTGCGCAATTGACGCATGGTCTGGGTACGGTCGAACTTCCGCTTGTAACGCTTGAGCGCGCGGTCGATGCCTTCTCCTTCTTTAACTTGAATTACTAACATAATGTGGTCACCTCCTCTCTTTAGGACGGCAAATGTAAAACAAATTCCACCTTAAGCCCACGGTCCTGAGATTTTTATTTGTCACTTCCCGTGGCCAAGTGGAAATACTGCGGAATCCAGATTTGCTGAATGGAGTCAAACGGAGCCAAAGCAAACACTTCCTCCCAAGAGCGCAAGGGGCGGATCCGGGACTGATAATGATGTACCGCACGAACTTGCTTGGCTCGCCAAAGCGGATGCCCGTACCAGTCCTCCAACGCTATCTGGGTGAGCTCTTTCGTCGAAGGAGGGACAAATTCCCAAAACCATCGGCCATCCGCTAAGCCTTCGCGATGGAGGATCATGGAATCCACCCCTCCCCAACGCGCTCGGACCAAGATGTACTTCGCCACCTTCCATTCTGGCCAATGTTTCGCCAGCCATGAGGCTGAAACCGTATCGCTTCTCACCCATTCCTGTTCGCGGGTCGACGCCTGGGCATTTGACCTGAGTGGCCAGTTTTGTTTATTCCATGCTTGACTCAGGGCTTTGGATGGACGTGCCTCCACGGGAGGATCTTCCCAATCCACCCAGCCTTCCCAAACCTTATCCGAATCCCCAGCCCGCTCGTACCGGTTTAAAATGAAAAGGGCGAGGAAAATCCCCGCCCATAGTCCAAAAATCCATTTCTCCTGTCCCCTATTTGGGGTCATTGTCTTCATATGAATCCGACTCCTCCTTCGCTGGAGCGCGTAATACTTTGACAAAGAAATAGGCGGTGATAACGGTGACGGTCACTTGGGTAATGAGCATCATCCAAAAAGCTGTTGTACTCATGATTCAGAATGGCTACGGTTCATAGAAGCACGCCAGACCAGCGCACAAATAAATACGAATAATCCAATAAGCATCACTCGTGCTAGATGGATATAAAAGATGTCATTAATAAAGGACCCTGATGCAATGGGTTGGCCAGCTACAACACTTTCGCCATTGGACACGAGGGGGGCTTGATCCTCTTCTGTAAATACATGCATCGCCAAAATGTCTTGAGTTTCCGCATCCAAGATTTGGACTGCGAAATGATCCCCTTCTTTTTGGACCATGGCCAAACCGCCAATTTCTGTTTCGTAATGATCCGCAAAAGAGGTACGGTTATAGGGTCGGCTCATATTCATGGCACGACCAATGATAGAGCCTTCGTCTAATTCCCACCCGTTCTCAAGCGCTGCGGCAAAATCATTGTTTTTCGGAGTGATTAAGCTCATCACGAAAATGATCAATAAGATGGTCGGCGTAACGTACTTAATGATTGGCTTATAAATCTTTGGAAGCGTAATGTCCGATCCTGCATTGATTTCGTCCCAGCCTTTATCTATTCCAAAAATCCAAGAGAAGAGTATTGACTCCGCCAAGGCAAAGATGACTATACCCACCGTGGCACCCCAATAATCGTATTGATCGAAGACGCCTTGATTGTAAAAGAAGACCGTGGGCAATCCCATGACAAGCGTGATAAGTCCAAAGGTGAGGGCGGACTTCTTGATGCTAAACCCAAATTCGTCCTGCATGAAGCCCATCCATGGTGTACCCATCGCGAGGGAACTGGTAATTCCTGCAAAGAACAATAGTCCAAACCACATGACGCCCGCCAACGTGCCAAGGGCTACGCCCCATTTACCAAAGAGGAAGGGCATGGTTTGGAATGCCATAGAGAAGCCGGCATTTTCTTTGACCCAATCCAAACCGAGGTAACCCACGGCGATCGGAATGACCACGGAGGCTCCCAACACGATTTCTACAAAGCCATTCATCCAACCCGCAGACATGGCATTGAGTGCGATATCATCTTTGGAACGAACATAGGCGGCATAACAGTGGATGGTACCCATTCCCACGGAGAGGGTGAAGAAGATTTGGCCCGCTGCTGCAAGCCAAACATTGAAGTTGGTCAATGAGTCATACTGCGGCTCCCACAGAAAGTTTAGACCAAGGGTAGAGTCGCAGTCCAGACAACCTTCAGGGGCTCCCGAGGCTCCCAATGTCAACGCACGGATGGCCAAGAAGACCCCGAAAATGATCAGCATGGGCATGCCGATTTTGGCTACTTTTTCAACGCCGCCTTTGAGACCGCGAGATAGAATCCACGTATTTAGCGCCAAGCATACTACATAGAAGAATACGGCCTCATAGGGAATGCCAAAAGTGCTTTCTGAAATATTCACATAGGAATCAAAGAACTGTGCAACTTGAGTTTGGCTCAGTCCATCAAAGGATTGGCCTAAAGAGTGAAACACATAGGAAAGGGTCCAACTCTCAATGTAGCAGTAGTAGGCCGCAACCGCAATGTTGGTGTAGATTCCAAAAACCCCGAAATAGCGCCAGAACTTACGTCGGCCCATTGAGCCCAAGATGAAGGGGGTTGAGTGGTTGCCACTCCGACCTCCGTAGCGGCCAGAGGACCATTCAATCCAGAGGAGGGGAATACCCATCAACAGGAAACAAACGAGGTAGGGAATGATAAAGGCCCCTCCTCCATTGTTTACCGCCTGAACCGGAAAACGAAGGAAGTTGCCAAGTCCCACAGCATTTCCTGCCATGGCGAGAATGAGGCCCACGCGTGAACCCCAAGATTGTGTTTCTGAACTCATGTTTAAGGGATATCCCTCAAATATAGGGAATCACATCCAAGACCTCTTGAAAAGTATGCGGGTGATACCCTAAATCTTTTTCGGCTTTTCGAATGTCAAAACCGGTTATCGGGGGGCGCTTCGCAGCTTGCGCTAACGTATCGCTACTCACGCGGTCCATTAATTCGACATCATAGCCGCCATGTTGGGCTACCTGTTGGACCAATTCAAAAATGCTCATCGTATCGGGACCGGAGAGATGGTAGATTCCCGTGGCGTGCTTTTGGGCAATCAGCAAGCAGCCTTCCGCCAAATCCATGGACCATGTTGGGCTGCGCACTTGATCATCGACGACACGGATTCGCTCGCCCCGGCTCAGTGCACCTCGTGCCCACAATATAATGTTACTCCGGCTCAGCCCGGGCACATAGCCGATGACCAGCACGGTCCGCGCAATGGTCCACGGGCACTCGGCCTTCATGACAAGGGCTTCGGC
This sequence comes from Cryomorphaceae bacterium, assembly GCA_024639785.1. Classification (GTDB taxonomy): domain Bacteria; phylum Bacteroidota; class Bacteroidia; order Flavobacteriales; family Schleiferiaceae; genus TMED14. The sequence continues at coordinate 73,813 of JAHEGI010000021.1, read as the reverse complement.
ATCCGCTTTGGATTGGCCGTAGATACTTAGAGGGGCCGCTGCGGCCTCTTCGGAATAAGGTCCGGCACTCCCATCAAAGATGAAGTCCGTGCTGATAAAAATCAGATGAATTTGGGCCGCTTCACATGCCTCAATGCAGCGTTGCGTGGCTTCAACGTTCAGCTGATGGCATAGTTCCGGCTGAAGCTCACAATCATCCACTTGGGTCATGGCGGCGGCATGAATGACCACGTCAGGTGAAAAGGCCGCAAAGGCCCGCTGGTAATCTTCCGCATTCGTGGTGTCGAGCATGTAATACTCCGCACCACACAAATCTCCGCGTTGCACCCCTCGACCCGTAGCGGCCAAATCAAATCGGCCTTGATTCGCATGCAGGATCGATTGACCTAAAAGGCCATTTGCGCCGGTGATCAATATGCGTTTTTTAGCCATTTAGGAAGGCCAGTGTTGTTTCATTTCTTGGACAAGACGTGCGGCCTCGCGGGCAGCAGCCTCTGCAAAATCCGCCTCAGAACTAGCATATAAAATGCCTCGAGATGAATTGATTAGGAGGGCGATTTCGCCCGGGACGGCACCCGCTTTCATCACATCCTCTACGGAACCCCCTTGAGCCCCTACCCCAGGAACCAGGAAGAAGTGATCGGGGAGTTGCTTCCGCACCGCAGCGAGTCCTTCGGGGCGGGTAGCTCCGACCACGACCATCCATTGGTCCGGGGAAGCCCAGGTTGCATAGGAATCTAGCACATGGGCATACAGGGGTCGCCCGTCCGCCATCGCTTGCATTTGGAAATCCTGCGCACCCGGGTTGCTCGTCAAGCCTAGGGCAATGGCCCATTTACCGGGCAAAGCAAAAGGTTCCAGGCTATCTCTACCCATGTAGGGCGCGACGGTGATCGAGTCAAATCCAAGCTGACCCAATATGCCTTCCGCATAATGTCGAGCGGTGTTGCCTATATCTCCGCGTTTGGCATCCGCAATACTGAAGTGCTCTGGATATTTGGACAAATGCTGGGCGACCTGAGCCAACGCGGCCCAACCCTCGAGTCCGAGCGATTCAAAAAACGCCAAATTGGGTTTGTAGGCCACCGCATAGTCTGAGGTCGCATCGATGATGGCACAGCAGAAGTCGGCCACGCCTTGAGCATCGCGCGTAAACTGGGCGGGCATTTTATCCAAATCGGGATCCAATCCCACACAGAGAACGGATTTTTTTGCTTGGATATAGCTAGCTAACTCCGTACGTGTCATTCTCCGCTACCTTCTTTTAACCGCTCCGCATTTTCTGCGAGACGAAGTTCATCCATGAATTTACCTACTTGGCCGTTCATGACCTCTGCCAAGTTATACAATGTCAAGCCGATGCGGTGATCGGTCACTCGGCCTTGGGGGAAATTATAGGTCCGAATTTTGGCCGAACGATCACCGGTGCTGACCAAGGTCTTTCGCTTTTCGGCGACTTCTGCATCTTGGGCGACACGCGCTTTGTCCCAGATGCGGGCACGAAGCACGGTTAAAGCTCGATCATAGTTCTGGTGCTGTGAACGCCCATCTTGGCATTCGACCACGATGCCTGTGGGAAAGTGCGTCAAGCGGACGCCTGATTCCGTTTTGTTCACGTGCTGTCCTCCCGCTCCACTGGAGCGAAACGTATCCTTACGGATATCTACGTCTCGAATCTGCACATCCAGTTCATCGGCTTCTGGGAGAACCGCCACGGTGGCCGCACTAGTGTGTACTCGTCCTTGAGATTCCGTGGCTGGAACTCGCTGCACGCGGTGCACACCGGATTCGTATTTCAAGGTGCCATAGACATCTTCGCCACGGACCTGAATACTCGCTTCTTTATACCCTCCGGCAGCGCCTTCAGTCGCACTTAATAGCTCATAGGTCCAACCGCGCTCTTCCAAATAGCGCACATACATTCGGAGCAATTCGCCGGCGAAAAGACCCGCTTCATCTCCTCCCGTACCGGCCCGAACTTCCAAAACGGCATCCTTGGCATCTTCCGGATCTTTTGGAATGAGGAGTTGTTGGATTTCAAGCTCCAAGGCTTCTATCTCTGGTTGAATGCTCTCCAACTCGTCTTGCGCCATCTGGCGCATTTCTGGATCACTCTCGGAGGATTGTAAATCTTTGGCTTCGGCCAACCGACCTAATAATTCATCATAGCGCTGACGTGCCTCCATGACCGCCTGTAAATCCTTGTACTCGCGATGTAAGCGGACAAAACGTTGTCGATCAGCCGCTAATTCCGGCTGCATGAGCAAGTCATTAACCTCCTCGTAGCGAACGTGGATTGCGTCTAATTTATGCTGTAGATCCATGGCTTAGGCTTGATAAATCTGCCAGCCATCGGGGGCCATTAAGTGCACTTCAGGCTGAGCCTGAGGCTCTACTCGTCCAATAATTTGGGCGTCAACCCCGAATTTTTTTGAAATCGCAATGGCCGCTTCTGCATGTGCTGGATCCATGTAGATCTCCATGCGATGGCCCATATTGAATACTCGGTACATCTCCCGCCAAGGAGTTTGAGATTCGGACTGAATGAGTTCAAATAGAGGCGGAATTGGAAAGAGATTGTCCTTGATGATTTTGCCTTGCGTGGCAAAGTGAAGCACTTTGGTTTGAGCTCCTCCCGAACAATGGACCATCCCACCGATATGGGGGCGTAAGGTCTTGAGGAGTTCCACAATGATCGGAGCGTAGGTGCGCGTTGGCGAGAGGACTAATTTTCCTGCGTCAATCGGACTGCCAGCAATGGCATCTGTTAAGGCCTTGGTGCCTGAATACACCAACGCTTCGTCGATTTCTGCATCAAAACTCTCTGGATACCGTTGCGCAAGCAGTTTGTGAAAGACATCGTGACGCGCCGAGGTCAGGCCATTTGAGCCCATCCCTCCGTTGTAGTCATGCTCATAGGTAGCCTGCCCGTAGGAGCTCAAGCCAACAATGACTTGACCCGGAGCAATTCCTGCATTGTCAATCACTTCGTCGCGGCGCATCCGCGCAATCACCGTACTGTCTACAATAATGGTGCGCACGAGGTCGCCCACATCCGCAGTCTCACCTCCCGTGGAACGAATATCTACCCCATTCGCACGCAAGTCTGCCAAGACGGATTCAGTCCCTTCAATTAGGGCGGCGATAACTTCACCAGGAATGCGATTCTTATTGCGTCCAATCGTACTTGACAGAAGGATGGGGCCCGTGGCTCCGACACACAAGAGGTCGTCCACATTCATGATGACTGCATCTTGGGCAATTCCACGCCAAACCGAAAGGTCCCCTGTTTCCTTCCAATACATATACGCCAGAGACGACTTTGTGCCTGCCCCATCGGCATGCATGACTAGACAGTGATCTTCAGAACCACTGAGGTCATCCGGAACAATTTTACAGAAAGCCTTGGGAAAGAGCCCTTTGTCAATATGCGCTATCGCTTGATGAACTTCTTCTTTGCCCGAGGATACCCCGCGGCCTGCATACCGTGCGCTCTGCTCCATACCACAAAGGTACGACGCAGCCTTTACTGGATACGGATATACGTACCTGCAGGAAGCTCGTCTTCGTACTCAGGGTTAAGTGCTTCCAAATCTCTTGGACGCATTCCCAAATCCTTTGCGATACTGCGGAAAGACTCCCCAACGGCGACTTGACGGTGCGTCTTGTCGAAGTCCGTGTAATCACCTTTTGCCGTGACTTTAAGCACCATTCCTGGGAACGGACGCACTCCGCGAAGTCCACCGTTCAAACGCTTGAGGACGGAAATCGTGATGTTGTTGTTCCGGCAGATGGTCGTGTAGGTATCGCGCTCTTGTACGGTGTACATCTGACCAATTACTGGCTTGTCATCCTCTTTGGCCTGCTCGGCCGCGGAGGCTGCCAAGGCCGCAGAATCGACAGGGGGCTCGTAATCATCGCGGATGACGCGGAAGTCCGTACGTCGGTTGATCTGGTTGGCCACCTCTTGCTGCGATGCGGACATCTTGCGGATGTTGCGTTCCGTCAATTGGACACCCACAGGGAAAAGATCCGCTCCAAGACCTTTGTACCCGCCAGGGATTTCAAAAGGCTGACTTTCGCCCATACCCAAGGCCACCAATCGATCCGGGTGAATCCCTCTAGAAATCAAGTAGCTGACCGACGTGTCTGCACGATGCTGTGAAAGCACCTGGTTCTTTTCATCGACGTCACGGTAGTCTGTGTGTGAGCGCAATTCGATGACAATATTGGGGTTCAGCGTCAGGGTCTTTACAACCGTATCTAGGGCGGCACGCGCCTGGTCGTTTAGATCCCACTTTGCAAGTGCAAAGTAGACGTCAGGCAAAACAATAGGAATCTCGATGGGATCCATTTTTGCTTTGACTTCGACGGTATGCATGTACACATTTTGAGCCTCCATATAATTGAAGGCTTCCAAGGCTAAGGTGTTGGTATTCGCTCGCGCTCCAGAGTTTAGGAATTTTTTCTTCTCGAAAGAGAATGCGTAGACCACATCGCCGGCCAATTCATCTGACTCAAGCACAAAACTTCCATCCTTACTCGTTTGAACCACTTGGCTAAACCCATCGTTGCCCGTGATTTTAACGGCGGCGCCACCCAATGGGCTGTTGTCTTTGGAACTCACTAAGGTGCCGCTGATACGGTACTTCAATGGCACTTCGTACAGAGTCCAGATATCGTCTCCTCCTTGACCCCCGTCGCGGTTCGAAACGAAATACCCATCCTGCAAACCCCCAGGACGGAGCAAAATGCCAAAGTCATCAGCTGGGCTATTGATCGGGGCCTTGAGATTCTCGGGAATGCCCACGGGCATACCATCAGCACCAAGCTCTACACGGAACAGGTCAAACCCACCCATTCCTGGGAGACCATTTGAAGCGAAGTACAGGTATCCATCATCGTGAATGAAAGGATAAAGCTCATCCCCATTGGTGTTGACTAAAGCCCCAAGGTTGATTGGGTCACCCCACCCGCGCTTCTTTTTGTCGACTTTAACCATCCAAAGGTCCTTTGAGCCATCCACTGAACCTTCTAGATCGCCCGCGAAAAACAAGGTCTGATCGTCTTGACTGATCGCGGGATGCCCCACCGACTTGGACGAATCTGTAGAGATGACAATCAACTGGGGTTCTTGCCATGTCAAGCCCGCCTTACGGGTACTGTAGATCGCACATCCCAACTGCTGGCGGCGAACATCCATACACCGAGTGAAGTACATGGTCCGACGGCGCGCGTCAAAGACGGGGCTACCTTCATGATCTTCCGTATTAATTGCTTCTGGGAGCAGCGTAGGCTCTGAAAAGGTTTGCACTTTAGCCGCCGAAGGATCTGTCTTTGGCTTGCGGCCTCGTCTACGGGCAGAACGAGATGATCCGTCTGCATTGAGGCGTTCTGCGGAATAAATGTCTGAAAAGCGTTCGCCGGTCCAGCCGTCTTTCTTTCGGCCGATTCCGCCTTCACGCATGGACGTGAAAAGCACTTCTTCATAAGTTTCCGGACGACCACTGAAGGTCATGCCAAATTCATGAGAGGAAGAATTCAAGCTGTTCAGGTTCCCCACCTGATAGCGGGTAAGCGATTTTTGCCAAGCCACCGCATCGCGGCATGATTGGATGCCTGCAGGACCACGGTCGTCGCTTGGGAAGGCGCGCGCAAAATCCTCATAGGCTTTCAAGGCATCCTCGTATTCGCTCTGGTATTTAAGCATTTCGGCGACACCGAGGTAGGCTTCGGCCGATTCCAATTTCATCTTGAGCGCACGGGAATACTGAGCCTCAGCGGCTTTGTATTGAAAAGTATAGCGGTAGCATTCACCCAGTCGGAAAGCGATTTCGGCTTTTTCAGGGCGTGATTTTAATTTGGAATAGGCCTTTTTGTAAACCTTGATGGCCTGAGCATATTCCTTGGCGTCAAAAAACGCATCGCCTTGGCGCGCAATACGAGGACGCTTAGACTCCTCCCCTTCCGCATCTTGAGCGAAAACAGAGGCGGTGGAGCCCAATAAAAAGAGTAGAGTAAACAGGTATAATGCCTTCTTCATGACCGCGTGCAAGTGTGCATATGGGGGTTAAACCACTAAAGTAGCCAAATCCGAGCAAAAAAAAGACCCCCGCGGTAAAACCGGGGGGTCGATTTATCAAGAAATTCAATATTTCTTAGCGGATATAGAGCATTTCGCGGTACTTCGGCAAAGGCCACATCTCATTGTCAATCAATAACTCGAGTTTGTCCACCTCATAGCGGATGCTATCGAAGTAGGGCTTTACCTTATCGCAGTAGGCGAGCGAACGCTCCCGTGCTGATTCAATTTGATTGGCGGCTTTGCGCTCCGCCGTCATGGCATCGGACTGTGAAAGCACCTTCGAAATTCGCTCTGAAATTTCGATGATCATATCCACCTGCTCTTTGCTCAAACGGGTGAAGGTATCCGCGGGAAGAACTTCCTTTAAGCGCATCACATTTTGACTCAAAATGGACTGGTACTCAATGGCCGTGGGCACGATGTGATTCTTCACCAAATCGCTGAGCGTACGCGATTCAATTTGGATCTTTTTGTAGTACTCCTCCTGAAGAATCTCATAGCGCGCCTCCAATTCTACGTGGCTCAAAACGCCGTGCTTTGCAAACAGTTCCTGGGCGTCTTTGGTAACATAAAAGTCCAATGCACGCGGGGTGTCTGGCGTATTGTTGAGGCCGCGTTTCGCTGCTTCCACTTTCCAAGCATCGGAATATCCATCCCCCTCAAATCGCACCGACTTGGAGGTCTTGATATAGTCTTTCAGAATATTGAAGATGGCGTCATCTTTCTTCATGCCGCTCTTGATCAACGCATCGACAGCTAGCTTGAATTGGGCCAATTGATCCGCTACAATTAAGTTGATGACCGTCATCGGACCTGCACAGTTCGCGGTGGAACCCACGGCACGCAATTCGAACTTGTTCCCTGTAAATGCAAAGGGAGACGTGCGGTTGCGGTCTGTATTGTCCAGCATAATCTCTGGAATCTTACCAACGACATTCAATTTCAATTCGGTCTTCTTTTCAGGCGACATTTTGCCGCTTTCGAGCTTCTCCAATTCGTCAAGGACCTCGGATAATTGAGATCCTATAAAGACAGAAATAATGGCCGGAGGCGCTTCATTGGCTCCAAGGCGGTGGTCATTGCTCGCCGCAGCGATCGCCGCACGAATCAGGTCTGCTCGATCATTAACCGCCTTAATGGCATTGATGAAGAAGGTCAAGAACAACAAGTTGCGCTTAGGCGTAGATCCAGGAGCCAAAAGATTGACCCCAGTATTGGTGCTCAAACTCCAGTTATTGTGCTTACCAGATCCATTGATCCCTGCAAAGGGCTTCTCGTGCAACAAAACACGGAATGCATGACGGCGAGCCACTTTGTCCAAAATGTCCATGAACAAAGAGTTGTGGTCAACGGCCACGTTGGCCTCTTCGAAGATGGGAGCAAATTCGAACTGACCGGGAGCTACTTCATTGTGGCGGGTCTTGACAGGAATGCCGAGCTTGTGACATTCATATTCTACCTCACGCATGTACCCCATGACACGCTCTGGAATGCTACCAAAGTAATGGTCATCCATTTGCTGCCCCTTGGCTGGAGAGTGTCCCAACAAGGTGCGGCCGGTCATTACTAGGTCTGGACGGGCATCAAATAACGCCTCATCGACCAGGAAATATTCCTGTTCCCAACCCAAGGTGGCGTTCACTTTGGTGATGTTTTTATCGAAGTACTGACCAACTTCTGTCGCAGCGCGATCAATCGCTTGCAACGCGCGAAGCAAGGGCACTTTGTTATCTAGCGCTTCCCCCGTGTATGAAACGAAAACGGAAGGAATACACAAGGTGCTGCCAAACACAAAGGCAGGAGACGTGGGATCCCATGCCGTGTATCCACGTGCTTCAAACGTATTGCGAATCCCACCGTTCGGGAAGGACGATGCGTCTGGTTCTGCCTGAACCAACATACCGCCATTAAATTTTTCAATCGCATGACCGTCCGCCGTGGGCTCAAAAAAGCCATCGTGCTTTTCTGCTGTGGCACCGGTCAAGGGCTGGAACCAGTGGGTGTAATGAGAGGCCCCTTTCGAAATAGACCAGGCCTTCATGGCCGTAGCCACTTGATCGGCGATGTCGCGATCAATTTTGTTTCCTCTTTCAATTGCGCTCAAGACAGACTCATAGGCCTCCTTAGACATGTACTCGCGCATTGCCTTCTGATTGAATACATGAGAACCATAATATTCAGATGATTTAGCATGCGGGTTGACGAAATCAATGGGTTTGTGCTGACTCGCTTGCTCCAAACCAGAAAAACGTGCTTTTGCCATGGGTTTTTTTATTTTAATCAAAGGTACCCCCCTTTTTTCAACCCAACAAGCACGTAAAAAATGATTTTTCAACCAAAGACCCCCCCTAAAAACTTCAATAACTGCGGATATTGTTTAAAACTTCGCACCTAGCAAGCGTTAAGGGATAAAAAAAGAGCGCCGAAGCGCTCTTATTTCATGCGACCCACCGTATCGTCGATGGAGTCCTTTATCTCTTTTACACTTTCCTTCGCTTCTTTCAGCGTTGGATCTGCATCCGCGGCTTTGGTTATTTCCGCTTTGAGATCATTCGAGGCGTTCCGAACCATTTTGATGGTTTTGGCCGCCATCCGAGCGATTTCGGGAAGCTTGTCTGTACCAAAAAGCATCAGCACCGCGAATAGTAAGAATACAACCTCTCCGGTGCTGATGAATAGGAACATGGGGGAAAGTTAGGCTTTTTCCTTGCCCAAACGATTAGATGAATCGTAAAGGACTGGAGATGCGATAAAGAGCGAAGAGTAGGTACCCACCACAATGCCCAATAGGATCGCAAAGATGAATCCGCGCAATACCTCACCGCCAAAAATGAAGATGATGAGCAAAACAATAATGGTCGTGAATGACGTATTGAACGTACGGCTCAATGTGGCATTCAAGGCATTGTCAAGCACTTCAGACTTCATATCGGACTTGGTACTTCCACCAAAGAACTCACGAATACGGTCGAATACAACCACCGTGTCGTTCAAGGAGTAACCGATCACCGTCAAGATGGCTGCAATGAATGCTTGGTCCACCTCCAAAGAGAAAGGCAATACGCCATCGAGCAGAGAGAATGCACCCAAAACAATAATCGTATCGTGCACTGTCGCTGCCACAGCACCCAAAGAGTACTGCCACTTATTAAATCGCAACAAGAGGTACAAGAAGATGGCCAGCAGCGAGAAAATTACCGCCCAAACAGCGGTATCCTTAATGTCATCCGCTACCGTTGGACCCACCTGGCGGGATGCCACAAGACCTACAGCCTCATCATCTGATGGATTCATGAACGCCGATACTTCAATCGGATTCGTGTAGAAGCCCTTAACGCCTTCAAATAAGCTTGATTGCAAGGCCTCTTCAACGTCTGCACCATTTTCATCGACACGGAAGTTCGTGGTGATAACCACTTGGTCCGGACTACCTAATGTCTTGACCGCTGGGGCAAATGAACGTCCGTCGGCATCAACCCATTGAGCACCCAAGGCCTCTGCTACAGCTGCCACCTCCACAGGTTGATCAAAACGCACTTGATAGGTTCGACCGCCTTCGAAGTCCACACCAAGGCTCAAGCCACGAGTAAACAAAGAAGCCAAGCTCAGGATGATCATAATCGTTGAGAAAATGTACGCTGGCTTGCGGAATGACATGAATTTGAAATTCGTATTCGTAAACCAGTTTTTGGTGATCGAAGTCGCAAATGACATTTCCTCCGATTTCTTCAAGCGCCATTCAAAGAACATACGCGTGATGAAGATCGCCGTGAACAATGATGATGCGATACCGATGATCAAGGTGGTCGCGAAACCACGAATAGGTCCAGTTCCAAAAATGAAGAGGATGATGGCCGTCAACAAAGTCGTCACGTTCGCGTCGATGATGGCACTACGTGATCCTTTATACCCGTCGCTGATCGCTGTACGCACCGCCTTACCGGTAGCTAATTCCTCACGGATGCGATCATAGATGAGAACGTTGGCATCGACTGCCATACCGATGGTCAAAACGATACCTGCCATACCTGGCAAGGTCAGCACAGCGCCAAAAGCATCTAGAATTCCAAAGATGAAGAACATGTTCACCACCAAGGCCAAGCTCGCGCCGAGGCCTGCTCCGCTGTAGTAGAATACCATGTAGAGCAACACAACCAAAAGGGCAAAAGCAAATGAATTGACACTCGCAGAGATCGCCTCTTTACCCAGGCTTGGTCCGACGACATCCGATTGGATGATGCGCGCAGGAACTGGGAGCTTACCCGCCTTGAGCACATTGGCCAAGTCGGTCGCCTCATCCAGGCTGAAGCCTCCTTCAATTTGCGTACGTCCCCCAGAGATCTCGCCATTCACGCGAGGATAGCTGTACACCAGGTTGTCCAAGACCACGGCCACATGACCCTTTGGCGTCTTGCCGCCTTCTTCCTTCGTGAGCTGTTGCCACACTTGAGCACCTTGGCCGTTCATTGCCATGGTGACCACAGGGTTGTTTCCTTGGTCAAACTCTTGGCGAGCATCTACGATGACCCCGCCATCCAATTCTGGCTCGTTATTGCGGTTTCCTTGAAGGGCAATAAGTAGGGTTACCTCGCTATTATTCTCAGGGCGAGTCCATGCAAAGTGCACGTAGCGCGCATTGCCAGGTATCAAATTGCGAATCTCAGGCATGGCCAAATAGCCATTAATCGTCGCCGTGTCGCGCGTCAACGCATAACCCACAATCGGGCCTTCATTTGGAACGAAAGACTGGGGGTTCACATTCAATTGGAATATATTGAGCAATGGGTTGAAACCAAGGGCTGCTGAATCTGCGACGGCTCCATCGGCATCCACCGATGCCACCGCGTCTTCTGAGGAGGCACCTGTTTCTTCACCCACAGCTGTTGGGAGGGTCAAATCCGATGCGCCTTCGCTGCTTTCAGCCGCTTCAACAACATTCTGATTGGGGTTTTCAATAATCGCGCGCAGCTTCTCGTTGGCGTTCACGATGTACTGCATCCAAGCCGCACCTTGATCCGCACGCCAGAATTCGAGGCGAGCTGTGCTCTGCAGCAAGCGCTGGACACGCACTGGGTCCTTCACCCCGGGCAGTTCAACTAAAATTCGGCCCGTTCCATCCAAGCGCTGAATGTTGGGCTGAACCACACCAAATTGGTCAATACGTGCCTTTAGGACCGTATACACGTTCTGAATGGAAGCCTCTACGTCTTCGGTGATAGCTGCTTTGATTAGTTCATCTGTCGCATTGAAACCCAAGCGATCGGTCATGTCTTTGGTACCATACAAGCCTGGATCGCTCAATGGGCGGGTGCCACGCTGGGCATCCATAGCTTCAAAGAATAGGGGGAGATATCCCAACTGGCTATTCCTCTGGGCCGCATCTGCAGCGGCAATTGCCGCTTTGAACTGCTCATCTTCAGCATTGCCGACTAAACCTTTCAACACGTCCCGAACGGACACCTCCAAGATCACGTTCATGCCTCCACGCAAGTCCAATCCCAAGTTCATCTCCTTCGACTTCACCTCTTTGAAGGTGTAGGAAGTGATGCCCAAGTCAAAAACAACTTCGTTGGACATGGAGTCCAAGGCATACTGCACCTTGGCTGCATCTTGGCCGTATTTGGCGTGAATGTCCGATTCTACTTGACTAGCAACGTAACTGAACGAAAGCTCAAACAGTGACGCAACAGCGAAAATGATGGCGAACAGACGGATAACCCCTTTATTCTGCATGGTTCTTCTTTTTGGAAATAGTCGGCAAATATAGGCCTTCTTTAGCTATACTAACAGGTTTCAATCGCTGACTCATTTTCCTTTTTCGACCAATTTTTTGACCGCTAGAACCGCGTGAGAATGTTGACCTTTGGTAGAACTTATGAAGCAGTCCATGTTTTCCGCGCGCTTTTACCTTCTCATTGGAGCATTAGTCTTCTTGTTTTCTGACAGTTACGCTCAGGAAAGCTATCAGTTTAGCGCATCTAATCGCGCCCAACTTTGGACCTCTGTATCGGATTCGTTGCCCAATGGCTTTGCAGGGGGCATGAACAACAGTCAAATATTCACGCTGGACATCAATGGAGATGGCGCCCAAGATTTGCTCGTGTTTGACCGCGAAGGAAATCGCTGGATGCCCTTTCAGCGGGTCAATGGCTTGTGGAAATTTCGGCCCCAATGGGCAGGCCATTTCCCCGAGGTAGCGAACTGGGTCCTATTTGCTGATTATACCTGTGATGGCCTTCCCGACTTGTTCTGCTCCGTCGTGAATGGGGTGGGGGTCTATGAAGCAAGCCGAGTCAATGGATTCCTCCACTTTACTTGGGCCTTACCAGGCGCCTATCTCCTCTCTACCTATAGCAGTGGAAGCACCCCCATTAATCTACTAGTTTCTTCGACCGATGTACCCGCCATCCTGGATGTGGATGGAAATGGAACGGTCGACATTTTGACCTTTGGCCAACAGGCTTCTGCCGTGGAATTTCATTCAAATGCTAGCAGCTGTGGGTTAGACTTTAGTCGGGTTGACGCCTGTTGGGGTGACTTTCTGGAGAACAATCTAACGAATGCCATCACGATTGACGCCTGTACAGGGAGTTTGGCTTCTTCGGGGACGGCTGATGGCACCGTACACTCCGGCTCTACCATTTTGGCGACCGACCTCAGCGGAAATGGATTACTAGACATCCTGCTCGGCGATGTGAGTTTCTCTACGGGAGTTGCTGGGTTCAATGTAGGCAGCCCCGCAGTGGCCAACATCGAGTCACAAGACAGCACCTGGCCATCGGGGAACATTCCCGTGAATTTACCGGTCTACCCCATGTTTTCGGCCGCAGATGTCACCCTAGATGGCCTGCAAGACATCATCGTCTCTCCTACAATGCCCACAGGGATCAGCGACACTTGCGTGTGGCTCTATCAAAACACAGGAACTGCCACCGCTCCCGTGTGGACTTTAACGGATTCAAGTTTTCTTCAAGGCCAAATGCATGATGCCGGTCGATTTGCGGTGCCCGAACTCATTGACATGAATACCGATGGCCTTTTGGACCTCATCGTGGGCACGTCCCATGGAATTGAGTTTTGGAAGAATGTGGGCTCGGCAAGCCATCCTAAGTGGCAGTGGACCCCATTGAACGTCTCGGGCTCGGCCCAACTTACGTTGAAAGCGGAATGGTGTGCCCCGACCGCGGCAGATTTGAACGGGGATGGCTTGATGGATCTAATCATTGGACGCAGTGATGGAAAACTAGCCTATTGGGCAAATTCTGGGACCTTTTTCAATCCGGCCTTCACCGGGCAAACCAATGCCAACTACCAAGCGATTGATGTGGGCCAATTTGCGAGCCCTGAATTAGCTGATTTGGACGGAGATGGCGATATGGATTTACTGATAGGAAATGAACTGGGAAATGTCGCTTTCTACGAAAATACCAATGGGGCGTACAGCCTCATTACACCCACCTTTGGTGCAATTGATGCAGATTTCCGCGGCACCTCCTCGGGCCGAGCTATCCCGCGCTACGTCAATCTGGATGGACGTGGATTTTTAGCCTTGGGAACAGCGGATTCTGGGGTCTATCAATTGGATTCACTGGAATTCACCCAAAACGCCCCCGCCTCGGTCGACCTGACCCTAGGGACCGGTACCACGGCAACGTCAAGCTTGCTTGAAACCCCATGGGGCAGTAGCAAGCGCACAGGCCGTCATCAATACCTCATCCGTGCCGATGAAATGGCCAATGCAGGCCTCACTGCGAGTCGCATCACGCACCTGAGCCTTCACGTTACTTCGAGTAGTTCCCCATACTTAAGTCAAGGCTTCAGCATTCGCATTGGACATAGCACCCTGGATAGCCTAACCGGTTTTGCCCCGAGTGGCCAATTGTGCTATTCCTACATCCACGTTCCCACCCAAGGCTGGAATACCATCGCCCTGCAATCTGCCTTTGATTATGACGGGGTTTCTAACCTCGTGGTAGAAATCTGCTTTAGCAAGAATGTCCCTAGCAGTGATGTGCATCTTTCCGCCAGCCACACCCCCTTTCGCTCCCATGCCTTTGGGGATGTGGCCAATAACAACTCTATCACCTCCAATGGCTGCACCATGCCCTGGTTAGGCAGTGATAGCCTTCGTCCGGACATCCGTTTTACCCTAGTTCCTCGGATGCCCATTCGCCGCCATTGGTTGCGGGATGGCCGCCACAATAGCCCGGTTATCGCAGACATGGATGGGGATGGTCGCCCAGAAATGGTCATGGGATTGTCCACAGGCGGTTTGCGCTTCTTCGCAGGAGATACTACTTCCATCGGGATCCCTGAGTGGTCGTGGGGTCCAGGAACGAATCAGCATACCTTGGAGGTCTATCCGAATCCTGGCCAAGATGGCTTTTGGATTCGAGGCGGACAGGGCAACCTCGTTATTTCTGACAGTCAAGGTCGGGTGGTCCTCAAACTTTCCGAGGCGGAGTCAAAGCAGTATGTGTCTGCAGAGACATGGCCAGCAGGACTCTATGTACTGCACCAAGGTCAACAGTACGCCCGTTGGATCAAGCAAAGTCGCTAATGGCGTACGACACACCTATGGAGTGGGTCCTACTGTATGACGGACCCTGTGGGCTTTGTCAAGCTTCAGTTCAATGGCTCATGCGCCGAGATCGCCATCAAGTGCTTCGCTACACTTCCTTACAAAGTGTATGGGCTGCCGAATGGTCAGCCCATTCTGGGGTTGCCTTACCCGCCGATTCCGTGGCCATCGTCTTCGGCAACCGCCTATGGCAAGGCCCCGAAGTGCTCTGGAAGTCCTTAGAATTACTCCCTGCCCCATGGCCCACCTTCGCACGCATAGGGCGTCTCGTACCGGGGCAAAAAAAAATGTACCGATGGCTCGCGCGACATCGGTACACTCTATTTGGTAAAAAAGAACCGCTTACAACGTGCCCAGTACCGAGTTCATGGCACGAACCGCGTCCGCACTCTTATTAAAGGCTGCCTGTTCGGCGTCGTTCAATTTGTAGTCCACGATTTTCTCCCAGCCATTCTTACCGATCACCACAGGAACTCCTAGACAGATGTCTGATTGGCCATATTCGCCATCCAAGTACACACAACATGGGAAGATCTTCTTTTGGTCGCGAACAATGCTCGCCACAAGTGCTGCACCAGCCGCACCAGGAGCGTACCAGGCCGAGGTTCCAATCAGGCCGGTCAAGGTCGCGCCTCCTACCATGGTAGCGGCAGCCACTTTGCTCATGCCTTCTTCATCCAAGTAATTGGATACCGGAGTAGATTGATAGGTCGCTAGGCGTGTTAATGGGATCATAGTCGTATCGCCATGGCCTCCGATCACAGAACCCTGGAGGTCACTTGCGGGAACATCCATGGCTTCGGACAAGTAATACTTGAAGCGGCTGCTGTCCAATATTCCGCCCATACCTATGATGCGGTTCTTGGCCAGTCCACTCTCCTTTACAGCCAGATAGGTCATGGTATCCATCGGATTTGAAATCACCACGATGATTGCGTCGGGTGAATGCTGCAGCGAATTAGATACAACGGTGCGCACGATGCCTGCGTTCGTTCCGATTAACTCTTCACGTGTCATTCCTGGCTTACGTGGCAAACCACTAGTAATCACGATGACTTCAGAGCCAGCGGTTGCCGCATAGTTGCTTGTAACCCCTTTGACCTTGGTGTTGAAACCGTGCAAGGTGGCGGTTTGGTTCATATCCATCGCCTTGCCTTCGGCAAAGCCTTCTTTGATGTCCAAGAGCACTACTTCCGTAGCGAGCTCCATGCGGACCATCGCTTCTGCACAGGTTGCGCCTACGTTTCCGGCGCCGACAACAGTAATTTTCATCGCTATTTGATCTTTTGAGTCTTAATGTGAGGCAAAGGTAGGGGGACCTTAGGCGTCAATGCGGGCGTAGCGCGCATTTTTCTCAATGAATTCGCGACGGGGTGGTACATCATCACCCATAAGCATGGAGAAGATGCGATCTGCCTCCGACGCATTGTCAATGGTGACTTGCTTCAGGGTGCGCCCTTCCGGGTTCATAGTGGTTACCCATAGCTGCTCGGCATTCATCTCACCCAAGCCCTTGTAGCGTTGGATACCAATGCCACTTTGCTCTTCTCCTCCTAATTCTCGGGCGATTTGGTCACGCTGAGCTTCATTCCAAGCGTAGGCCGATTTGGAGCCTTTTTTCACCAAATACAAGGGAGGCGATGCGATATAGACGTAGCCATTCTCGATCAACTCTTTCATATAACGGAAGAAGAACGTCATAATCAAGGTGGCGATGTGCGATCCATCCACGTCGGCGTCACACATGATGACAATCTTATGGTATCTGAGCTTGGCCGTATTTAAGGCTTTACTGTCCTCTTCCGTGCCAATGCTCACCCCAAGTGCGGTGAAAATGTTGCGAATTTCTTCATTTTCAAAGGCCTTGTGCTGCATGGCCTTCTCCACGTTCAAGATCTTACCACGGAGGGGCATGATGGCCTGAAACTTCCGGTCACGACCTTGCTTGGCCGTACCCCCTGCGGAGTCACCCTCGACGAGGAAAATCTCACATTGAGCGGGATCGGTTTCTGAACAGTCTGCCAACTTTCCTGGGAGGCTATTTCCGCCGAGGACTGTTTTGCGCTGAACCATTTCGCGGGCCTTACGGGCAGCAATTCGCGCTTTGGCGGCAAGAACCACTTTCTGCACGATCGTACGTGCTTCATTTGGGTGTTCCTCCAAATAATTGGTAAGCATTTCCCCTACGATGCGATCAACCGCACCCGAAACCTCCGAGTTACCCAGCTTGGTCTTCGTCTGGCCCTCAAACTGAGGCTCCATGACCTTCACAGAAATCACTGCCGTTAATCCTTCACGGAAATCATCTCCAGCCACTTCTACTTTTTCCTTGGTGAGGATGCCACTTTCGTCAGCATACTTCTTCAGGGTACGGGTCAATGCACGACGGAATCCAGCTAAGTGCGTTCCTCCCTCGTGGGTATTAATGTTGTTGACGTAGGAGTGAATATTCTCTGCGTAACTCGTGTTGTAGGACATGGCCACCTCCACTGGAATCCCTTCAATCTCTCCTTCCATGTACATGGGTTGAGGGATCAAAGCTTCGCGGTTTTGGTCGACAAAAGCCACAAACTCTCGCAAGCCGCCTTCCGAATGGAATTCTTCTGTACGGGATACCCCTTGTTCATCCTTGTCGCGATCGTCCGTCAACTGAATGCGAATACCGCGGTTCAGGTAGGCAAGTTCACGCAAGCGTGCGGCCAAAATATCGTATTGGTATACCGCCTCATAAAAAATGCTTGCATCGGGCTGGAAGGTGACAATCGTACCTCGGTAGTCTGAATCCCCTACTTCTTTAACGGCATACAAGGGCTTACCTATGGAGTACTCCTGCATGTATTCTTTGCCATCGCGGTGGACGTGTACTTCGAGATGCGTCGAAAGGGCATTCACACAGGAAACACCGACCCCGTGCAAACCTCCCGATACTTTGTAGGAGTCTTTGTCAAACTTTCCTCCTGCGTGCAGGACGGTCATCACGACTTCTAAGGCCGAGCGATTCTCTTTGGTGTGCATTGCTACGGGAATGCCACGACCATCGTCTTTAACCGTGATTGAATTGCCTTCGTTGATGGTTACTTGAACCGAGGTAGCATGTCCTGCGAGCGCTTCGTCAATGGAGTTGTCTACAACTTCATAGACCAAGTGGTGGAGTCCCTTTTGACCCACGTCCCCGATGTACATCGCGGGGCGTTTGCGGACGGCTTCAAGTCCTTCGAGAACTTGGATACTATCGGCGCCGTAATTCTTGGCTTCACTCATGTTGTGTGGGGTAAAAAATGTCTATCTCACAAAGATAACTTCGGCATTTTTCCTAGGGGTGTAGCCAAAAGAAAAACATGCCCGTTTATCAACATTTTTTTCAACAAGAGCGCGTTTCTCGGCGCCTGGAAGGAGATGGCCTATCTGCGCTTAAAACTTGTAAACCAGGCCCAAATTTGCCCGAATCCCTTGAACAGGGTACCCAGTCCACCACGTCGTGCGACTGTGGAAGAGGTTATCCACGCGGAAAGTGGCATTCAACTGCTTGTTGTAGGTATAGACGGCACTCAATCGGCCATCCAAGAAGGCAGGCAAAGTTTCATCGCCGAACTCGCCTTGCGCAAGACGGCTTCCACGGTAGATAATCGTGGATTCAAAGCGAATCTTGTCCTTCAAATTGAAGAAGGCTTGACCGCCAATTTCCGAGGAAGAGACATGATACAGCGGACCGCCATCATTGCGCGTCGCCGTCCGTAGGGTCGCAAAAGCGCGCACCTCCCAGCCAAGGCCGTTTTGGAAGCTCAATTCACCAGATGGCTCTAACATCGTGACCCCGACATATTGGACATTAAATCGCCCACTATCGCCTGCCGATTGCCACGCTGACCAATCACGCGTATACATGGCATAATTGGCGTAGGAACGTTGGCGAATGCCAAAGCGGTATCCGATGGTGGAGGTCAAACGGCCCGAAGCGCCTGCATACAAACTCGCTTGGCGAACCGCTTCATACTGTGCCGCTTCGCTCAGGAATGGCATGGCTTCGACCCGAGCCCGCATACCGCCGTTATCCGCCGAGCCCTCTAGTCCCGCATATAGGTTTAGGACCTGTTTAACCAACGGAAATTCCAGGTGTACCACGGGCGGCAAATAGGGCTTGTCCCACATGCTGCCTTGTCCAGTGAAGATGGCATTAAGCCCAACGCGGAAATAGATTGAGCCCACGCTATCTGATACTGCGGGCGAAAATTGGGCCGACCAATAATCGATGGGGCCTACAGGTAGACCTGTGCTGTCCATGTTGGCCGTCTGCATCAAATGATTCCAGGAACCCTGAATGGGCAATTCAAGGAAGACATCTTGCACAGGCAAGCGCCAGTCGATCCCCCCAGCAAGGCCACTTTCTGTTTGGCGACCACCTTGATCAATCCAATGATGACCTACGAGTTCAGCCCCATGAAATACCTGCTTGCGTCGGACGCGACTCTGCACGTAGGAAAGGCCCAGTTGGTAATCCTGAGTCCATCGACCTGGTGCCGCCACAGCAGTATCTTCAGCATTGGTAGCCGTCAAGGGAAGACCGTAAAAAGCATAGCGATTCCAATCGGCAGATGCTTCGGTGCTCAACCGACCACGGCCAATAATGCGGGCGTAGTGGCCCGACAAACTATTCTCCATCCACGTCGTGCGGTTGTATACATTCAATGGCATTCCTGCTACATCGTTCGCCTTAAATCCACCTTGCGTGGAAAAATGCTGGCCTTGCACACCCCATCGCTGTAGGTCTGAACGCGCATTACCCAAGGCAAAACCCACATCCGCGGTGGAGTAATTCCCCAAGGCCATGTGCACCGTATTCGCAGGAAGGCGTTCCAAACGGATTCGGCTAATCTTCAATGCAGGAATTTCTTCCATTCGAGGTTCTGGGACCCACGTGCGGTTTCGTACTGAAATTTTTACGGGTAGTTTTTCCACCGTGGTGTCCATGACATTCGGCTGCCCCGTGATTTTAATGCCTTCTGCGACCTGAGCGGTATACTTCTCAGTGACAGAAATTTCTAAACCATTCATGACCGGCTGAGCCCAAACGCTTGCCGCCGTCAAAATCAGGAGTGAGGATAGGATGCGTTTCATGGGAGCGTGGGCGTTTCAATGATGGTATCCACCGCAGGGCCGCTAGCGTCTTCGGCGGGGGTATTCAGAATAGCTTGGAAGACCTTCGCTTGCTCCACCGTTTCGGCGATGAAGTTCTCCGCAATGATGAAGTCTAAGGTGTAGTTCGCTTGGAATTTGTCGTCCAAAGCGTCGTAGTTATGCGCTAAGACTAGCAAGGACTTGAAGCGCCATTCCCCTTGACCAGGAAGGTTATCAATCAACCAGAAGATCTCTTCGTTTGAGGCCGAATGCGATCCGTCCAAGTACAAAATCAACGCTTGGTAGTAGGACGCCTCCGCCTGCAATACAGCTGGACCGTTCTTCTTCAAGTCCATGTAGGCATTGAGCGATTTGGTCACCCAGTCGCGTTGAACGGCGTCTAAGTCGGACTCGAACCAAGACGACAGGAAGTCCGCTTTCCGCGTGCGGCTACCCATACCGATGGTCATGGCATTGCGCGCGACATTGGCTTTGGCTTCAGTTCGGACTTCAGGGCTGTTGCGTTCGTCGGCTGCGACCACTTCGGAATACCCATGCGCTACTTCGAGATGCTTCAAGGCTTGGTGCCCGCGCATCATCGCCACATTCGCTTCGCGAAGCAGGCTGGCATCATCGCTGAGCGCGAGAACGGATTCCGCTGCAATAAGCATTTCATCGGCATTCTTTCTGGCCGAACTAATTCGCAGAATCCAGGTCCAGGCATTAATATGGTGCTCGCCCACAGGCGCTTGGGTCACCTTGCGGAAGTAGCCCAAGGCCTCATCCGCTTTGTTGAGACGACGTGCAGACTCGCCCGCATAGTGGTTGGCCTTCACGGTGAAAAATCCATCTGGGAATCGCTTCATGTACCGATCAAATCCAGCCATAGCTTCGTCAAACTTGCTGGAGGCGTACTTGTCGTAGGCCGACATATAGGCGACACTGTCCAATTCGCTCGCGCGGATTTGGGCGAAGTCTATACCCTGCACCCAGGTCAGGTAGTCGTCAATTCGGTTGGCCTCGTCGTACACACTGCGGGCCGTGGTAATGGCTTCACGCGCTTCCGGCGTGCCAGGATATTTCTTGACGATGTCTTGAAAGGAAGCAATCGCTGCATCGAGGCGTTGATCATTCCGTTGCGCAATGGCGATGTTCAGTGCAGCGCGGCGTGCTTTCTCGGAGTTTGGTACCCGACGAATGAACTCCTTGAAATTTGCCTCCGCTGCGGCATTGGAGCCCATTCGAAGTTGGGTCTGTGCTGCTTCAAATTGAGCCTCATCCGAATACTTTCCTCCGAAGGCGTCATTGGGATTCGCATTCTTTGACAACTTCATCAGAAGGTCAATCTTTTGCTGTGAATTATTCAACAATCCTTCGCACAAGGCCTGTTGGTACATCGCATAGCCGGCATATCTTCCTTGGGCGTCCATGCGAACGGATTTGGCATAATATTCCTCCGCCAAGGCATGCTTACCGAGCAGGAAATACAAGTCGGCCAAGCGAAGTGTCGCATCTTCCGTTTTGCGATCATTGCTCTTGGCATCCTGCAAGTACACACGAAATGCCGCAGAGGCATCCTCTAGACGGTCCAACTTATACAGGCAATAGGCCTTGTTGTATAGCGCGGTTGGACGTTCCGTCAGCGTATAACTACCAGGAGTTTTTAGAAACGACTCGAATTGAGCCAAAGCCTCTTGCGCATCCCCCTTCCGGTAGGCCAATTCACCCAACCAGAAGTGGCTCAACGCAACAAAGGTCAAATTCTGTGGGTACCCCAGGGACTTGTTGAAATACTCCTGCGCTGCAGCCCAGTCACTCACTTGAAAGAGCTCCACCGCGCGGAAATAGGCGACCCGTTGGTAGGCCTCACGCATAGCCATGGTGCCCATGCCCGTTTGCACAATGGCTTCCATCGCCCGACTGTAGTCCTTGGACGTGATGTAGAGGTTGGCTAAATATTCATTGGCTTCACGTCGATGTTCCGTCTGCGGAAAGTCCACCAAAAAGCGTTTGAACATGTCAATCGCATTGCCAAACGGGCTTGAGCTCTGGTAGGTGAGTTTCGCCGCTTGATAGGCCGATTCCTCCTGAATGACTGGATCTTTAGCTAATGCCGATACCGCTTGATAGGCGGAAAGGGCTTCCTCGAACTGACCTTCTTTCACATAACAATCGGCCAGTAAATACAGTCCAAATTCGGATACCTCCGATTGATTGCTCGAGATTTTATTCAGCGCTTGAATGGCCTCCTTAAAATGTCCTGTCTGGGCATTAACTACACCAAGCTGATAAAAATCATCTGCGGACATTTTGCCGCCTAAATCGCGGTGCATCGCTAAATACGGCAATGCCTCCGGGTAACGTTTCTTCTTGTAGAGGCTCTGGCCAATCAATTTGGCAATTTCGGGCGTTCGCTTCGCTGTAGCATTTTTTAAAAGCGACTCCCCCAGGGTCAAGAGTTTGTCATCCAGTCCCTGGCGCGCATAGATCTGAGCGAGATAATAAGGGACGACCATGCCAAATTCTTCATGATTCTGGAGCGGCTCCAGATTTTCCATAGCCGTAACATCGTTCGTATCGAGGTAGGCAATATGCCCATAGTAGTACTGGGCGGATGCGGCGATTGGGAATTTACTCGACTTGGCAGCCGCTAGTTGTGGACGAGCCTGATCATATTCACCTAACAGGAAATGCGAATAGCCCAATTTGAATTGGACTTCGGCCCTTTGGGATTTGGGGAGGTACAATCCGTCGAGGCGTCGCAACCAATCGCGGGCATCGGCATATTTCCGACGGTTGAAGGAATACTCGGCCATTTCAAGGACCGCTTCCTTGCGACGAGCCGTACTGGGATAGCTATCTAAAAATGCGAGCACTTGGTCCCCCGCATCCCGGTTGAGCAAACGAACGGCACAGATGGCTTTAAAAAAGGCCGCTTGTTCGGCCAAATCCGTTTGGGCATCCATTTGCTGTAGCACGTGATCGAAGCCTTCGGCTGCTGGAGCATAGAGGGCACGATCAAACAAACCACGGCTATCTGCATACACAGATTGAGGAGTCTTATGAGAGAACGGGGCTTGGCCGTGAGCCGCTGCGGCCCCAGCCAAGAATACAAGAAGGAGAAGTCTTCGCATCATTGTTGGAAGCATAAAGGTAGTTCGGACCAACAAAATCCTGTTAATTTGTGGCATAAACCATGCCTATGGACAGCCAAAGCCCCATTTTATCTCTTAAGAACGCCGATATATATCAAGGTGATCACCTGATTTTGAGCCAAGTAAACCTGGAAATGCACAAGGGTGACTTCATTTATTTGATTGGCGCCACGGGCTCGGGAAAGTCCTCATTACTGAAAACTTTGTATGCTGACCTCCCTCTGACGGTGGGTGATGGTGAATTTGTAGGCTATGATTTGAGAAACCTCAAAGACAAGGACATTCCTTTCTTGCGCAGAAATTTGGGCATTGTCTTTCAAGATTTTCAGCTTCTCATGGATCGAAGCGTGTTTGACAATCTTGACTTTGTTTTGCAAGCCACAGGACATCACACAAAATCTGAGAATTCCGATCGAATTCAGCAGGTACTCAAACGTGTGGGCATGGCCACGAAGGAGCATAAGATGCCTTATCAGCTTTCGGGGGGTGAGCAGCAGCGGGTGGCCATTGCGCGCGCATTACTGAATAATCCTCCATTTATTTTGGCCGATGAGCCAACCGGGAATTTGGATCCGCACACTTCGGAAGAAATCATGCATTTAATGGAAGAAATATCCGCTTCAGGACGAACCATTCTCATGGCTACCCATGACTATGCGCTGCTCTTGAAGTTTCCGCACCCCACATGGAAGTGTGCAGGCGGAGGAATTAGCAGTACGGTCCAGCGGACACTCTAAGAAAGGAGTTCCCCAACGGACACCGGTTCTGTCCAAGGGCTCCGCGCTTGATGGGTTTTTTCGGAGCGCGTTGCATCCCAACCTATCGACAAGGCGGTTTGAACCGCGTCTTGGAGGCTTTCCCCATCATGGTAGGTGAGAATACTCATTTCCTTGGTCCAATCGAGTCCAGCGACCGCGGCTTCGTGTGCAATGATCCAACGCGCTTGATAACAGGCCTGAATCAGCTTCAACTTAAGACCCAAGCTATGTTCCGCATGCACAAGAACCATGGATGCTTCAGAAAAAGCCTCTGCCATGCGGGGGTCTGAGGGGGATTCTAGCAGGTTAATTCCACGTGTAGTGGCCAATTTTCGGAGTTCAGCAGAAAAGCCATGACCCGCCCAGGTTACGCCCAGAGGCAAGTATGCGCTCCAACGCGCGGCACGCTCGTTCTCGGCTACCGAGAATTTACCTGGAACGAGTATCGTCGGCGCGAGCGATGGGTTCGTCGGTGGGGATCCGTTAAAGCGCTTTTGGGCCGGCACCACCTCTGCAGGTGCTCCGCCTAAAACGGACCAGGCCTGCGCATCCATGACGGTCAAGGTCCAAACGGGTCCTTTCCAACGGCGCGCCAATTGCGCTTCCCAACGAGACAGTTTGAATGCTTCCCAGCGCAAATATCCACGCATCAGCCCCGTGGCATAATCGCTCAGGCTTGCATAGTAGCGTGATTCTGGGTTGTGCCAGCGAAGGACCGCATGGGCCGGAAATTGAAGTCCTGTGAGATGCGTGCCTTGAACCACATGACGACCCTTCGCCACATGCAACGCCCGACGCAAGGAAGCACTAACCCTACTCCCAACGATATAGGGGCGGCGCCATGAAACAATCGCCCGGCGGTTTCGCCTGTAGGTTTTGAATTGCACCCCGGGGTAATCACTTAAGCGCAGGGGCTGGACATGGGCATAGTTCGCTTTGGTCGTAGCGTGCACCACCACTTGATAGCCGGCCTCCACAAATCGTTCGACTTGGCCCGCCACTTCCAAAGTACCTCCGTAGGCCGGTGGCTCCAAGCGATCCATCGACCAAAGGTGGACTGTTTTTTCACCCTCCAAACGCGCAATGAGCGCCTTCCAAGTCTCTTTTTCATGTTCCCAATGGTAGCGATGCGCCGCTTCTTGCGCAGCCTGGACCGCAGCGCGATATCGATCCGCTTGCAGCAAGGAATCGACGGCTGCAAGGATGGCGGATGGACTCGTTTCAGGTAATATGAGACCTGCCTCCCCAAGATGGGCTGTCACCTCGACTAAATCACTTGCAATGACCGGAATCCCAGCTTGGAAATAATCAAAAAGTTTATTTGGCAAACTCCAACGGTAGTTCTGACTCTTGGGTTTATCCAAGGAGAACCCAATGTGCGCTGCCTGGGTGTACTGACGAAGTTCCTCCCGAGCTACTCGGCCGATGAAATGAACCTTGTCCCCCGTCCAGCCCTGCTGTTCAGCTGTTTTTTGCAAGCCAGCAAGCGCATCCCCGGACCCCACGATAAGGAGCAGTGCCGTTGGATGCTGTCCGAGGGCCTCAAGTAATTCTTCCGCACCACGGTCTACGTTTATTCCAGCCCCTTGTAAAATCCAAATGGGACGATCCATGGGTAAATTAAGCAGGCGGCAGGCGGCTAGCCGACGTGTTTCTTGCTGGTCATCTCCTTGTTTTGGGAATGGGAGGCCGCCTTCCGGTAGCAATGGCACATTGCGGACCACATTCATGGATTGCCCATATTCTGCATAATAGGCCTGCGCAATGGAGTGGTTGACGGTAATTCCCGAAGTGATTTGTGGGAAAAAACGCTTCTCCACCCACCGCCAGAGGCCTTGTACCAGCGGGCGGGACTCCAATTCTGGTGCGCCCAAAAAGTATTCATGGCTATCATAGACCAGGGGCTTCCCCCGACGTTTTGCCCAAAAAGCATGTGGCCACAAGGTGTCTAAATCATTGGCGAGATACACGTCGGGACGCTCCCTTCGAAGGAGTTTCCACAAGCGCCATTGAAATTCGAGATAAAAAAGTGGCCCACGATGGAAGCGACAATGGAAGCGTTCCGTTCGGTAGGGGCGATCAAGTGGCTCTGGATTTGGGTAGGTCCGGCCGGTCAGAAGCACTTCATACCCCTGTTCCTGCCAAACCATGCAGCTCCGATGCACACGTTGGTCTGAATGCAAATCATTGATGACAGAAAGAAGCACCGAGGGCATACCTGCTAAGGTAGGCCAAAGGCTCGGCTATCTTTGCACAATGGATCCCCGTCAACTACGCATTTCGGACTATCGCTATGAACTGCCGGATCACCGCATTGCACAGTTCGCAGTGGAACCACGAGATGCCGCCAAATTACTGACCTGGCAGCGTGGACAGATGAGCCACCGAAGGGTTTCCGACATGGGGAGCGCCATTGCGGATCTTGGATTTGATCAAGGAGGACATCTGGTGCTCAATGAAACCCGCGTGGTCCAAGCGCGACTCATCTTTCCGCGTGGAGAGGCAAAACCCTTTGAGCTTTTTTATTTACACCCTGCCAAAGATTCTGTTGAGCAAGCCATGGCTGCCCAAGGGCGGATCGAGGCCATATGCAAAGTCCGATATTCCAAGAAGTGGAAGGAAGGACAAGTGCTTCAAATAGATCGTTTAACCGCCCGGAGATTGCGAATTGAGGGAGACGTTTCGGTCATCGAATTTTCGTGGGACAGTCAAGAAACATGGTCTGAATTATTGGAACATTTGGGCCAGCTCCCCCTCCCACCCTACATGCAACGGCAAGTCGAAGCCAACGACCGCGAGCGGTATCAAACTGTTTTTGCGCGAGTCCAAGGGTCGGTGGCCGCGCCAACCGCAGGGCTCCATTGGACAAATTCACTGCTGGATGAAGTTGCAGCCGCTGGCTGGACGCCCGCCAAGGTCCGATTGCACGTCGGTGCGGGAACTTTTCAACCGGTGGCAAGCGAGCGCATGGAAGATCACCCGATGCATTCGGAAGAAATTTCTATCGACTGCGCAACGCTCAGGTCTTTAGCCGATGGGAAGCCCATTTGGGCCGTAGGCACGACTGCCGCGCGAACCTTGGAATCACTCTACTGGCTAGGCTTAAACGTTTTGGAGGGTCACCCAATCCCGGACTTCCTAGATCAGTGGGCCCCATATCGGAACTATGATTCCATGCCCTCGAGATCGGAGGCGCTCCTTGGCCTCGCTCATGCCCTCGAGGCACAGGGAAAGGATCGGTATTTGGGTCACAGTGCCTTACTGATTGCCCCACCCTACTCTATGCGCGTGGTGGATGTACTTATGACCAATTTCCATCAGCCGCAAAGTACGCTGCTGTTGCTGGTGGCCGCAACTATAGGCCCGGCATGGCGAGCGCTCTATGACAGCGCATTGGCGTCCGATTATCGATTCTTGAGTTACGGAGACGCGTGCCTCCTGAAGGTGGAGAAATAGGGCTGTCCCAAACATGTATACTCTTGATGGGACGGCTTTGCTCGGAGGCCGGGGGTTTCTTTGACGTGTGTCTAGAAATTCTATCGGCCTATTTTGCTTGGTCTTGTGGCTCTCCCCTAGGGCACTTCACAGCCAAACCGCCTACAGGGATACCCTACGCATCCTTTGGTGGAATGTCGAAAATGCTTTTGACACGCTGGATGACCCGGAGACCAAAGACGAGGAGTTCACTCCTTCAGGACGAAAGCGTTGGAATACACCGCGCTATCATAGGAAACTAAATCTGCTCGCGAAGGGAATTCGAAGCGCCTGCATGGGGCGCGTTCCGGACTTCATCGGGCTGTGTGAAATAGAAAACACCCAAGTACTGGATGATTTGATCCTTCGACTCCCATGGGAATGGGACCTTTGGGCCTGCCATCAGGACAGTCCGGATCTTCGAGGAATTGATGTAGCCGTTTTGTACAACCATGAAGCCTGGCGTCTCGACTCGCTGGAGTTTATTCCTGCCGGTATGGATCAGCCCAGCCGCGATGCGATTTGGACCCGATTTAATCCCGTGACCGATGTACATGGCTGGCCGATCGACCTGCTTTGGATGCACCTTCCCTCGTTGCGCCAACCGGACGAACGTATTCGAAAAGCTGTCCTAGATCATGCCTTAGCGGAACGCACCGTGGAGCTACTCCTAGGCGACCTCAATAGCCATCCCGACGGCCCCCTCGGCGTTTGGATGGTGGCGCAGGGTTTTCAAAGGGTTCCGGGCCGAGGAGACTGGGGCACCTATGCATTCGGTTCAAAATGGAGTTTTTTGGACCATGGATGGCTCTCAACGCGTACTTCATTGGCCGGCAGAATGGAGCCTATTCCCTTCGGTATCAGCACAAAAACGGCCCGCATCCCCTCTATTAAACCCACCTTTTACGCAGGAAACTACTACGGCGGCGCATCGGACCATCTCCCTGTGATGTACCACATATGGAACACCGGGGCTTTGCCGTACATTTATACTTCTTATAACAACACGATAGTGCCATGAAAAAGTTACTACTCTTATCGCTCGCCATGCTCGCCGTAGCTAGTTGCAAAAAGCCTGAGCCTGAGCCCACCCCTGAAAAGTACATTACCGACGATTTGGTCGTGACAGAAGATCAAAAGGCCTTCTTGATTGAAACCACAGGGACTTGGTGCCAATACTGCCCTAATGGAGCGGCGTTGATGCTGAAAGAAATGCGCAGATATAATGTCGACGGCGATAGCAATATTCGTGTAATTGGTTTTGCATCGCACACGGGTGACCTTTTGGAGACGCCTGTTCAAACATTGCTCAACAATTCCTTCCCGACAAGTGGGGTGCCCAACTTCTACGTAAACAACGCAGATGCTGGACAGAGCATTGCAGGTCCTACGGCCGCTGCGCTCAGCGGAATGCCTGTAGTCGGTGTGGCACACACGACACATGAAAATGCCATGGGTGATACGGTCATCGTGGACGTGAAAGTTCAATTCTTCGAAGACAGCAAGAATACTTCCTACTTCGTCCAAAGCTATTTGTTGGCTACCGGGATTGAGGCGCGCGAGTACACTGTCAACGGAATGCCCGTAAACTTGAACCAAGTTTCCTCTGTACCCATTGTAACCACAGGTTCTGGGGCTACGCCTTCTACTTGGGCCGTGGACACCGTGGGTCGCAAGGCAGGTGACATCTATACCCACGATCACATCCCTGTAGTCCAGGGTGTAACGGGCTTTGAATGGGGCGTGACCCTGGATACGGTGAATCCATTGGGTCGTTCGTACTTCAAGGGTGACATCTTTGGATCCAAGTACACCCCAATTCAAATCAAACTCCCTAAGTTGCTTCCTAGCGTGCCCGGTGTGGAGTACGAAGTAGTGACGATCATTTGGTCAGAGCGATTTGATGGCACGGCTGGCGTATTGTTCGTCAACGGTTTCGAAGGAAAATAATTTTTGGTCCTACACATTCAAAACGCGCCCAATGGGCGCGTTTTTTTTTGCTTTAACACCCACTTCTTTTTGCGTGTATTCTCGCGAAAATCAAAGAAATCTAGTAGACTTCAACCAAGCAGGATTGGAGCCTGCATAGGGTTCGCATGCGTGAAATTGCACTTTGCGTAAGACCGCCTGCGAGGCCAAATTCTCGGGGTGATGTTGGGCATAGACCTGCTGGATTTTTTGCTCCTTCGCCCAGTCCAGGATGGCGTGCGCGATGCGCGTGGCGTGGCCCTGATTCCAGTTCAATGCATGCAAGCGGAATCCCAAATCAATCACATTCCCCGTCTTTCGCAAACCCGCCCAACCAAGAACTGAACCGGATGCCGCATCTTCTAGCAGCCAGCGGCCCATACCCTTTTGACGAAAAGCCGCATAGCCTCGGACAAATTCTTCGGCTTCAGAAAGGTCCAGAAATGGGCGATCCCCGGTCCATTGAAGTACACGGGGATCTGCATTTAATTCAAAAAGATGTGTGCCATCCCCCGCGCACCATTCGCGGAAGCGATAGAGCGGATGCGTGGGCATACTATGCATTTACTTGTCCATTCGGCGCATGCGACGGTTGCCCGCATCTTTCTGCGACTCTAGCATGTCATTCATTCGCTTTTGAAGCTTGCTTTGCTTTCCGCCTTTGGCTTTGTTGGCCATGAGTTGGGCATGAATGGTTTCTTCATCAATAAAGAACTTTCTGATGGCCCACTGTTGACCGAAAATCAAAATGTTGCTCACGAAATAATAGAATGACAATCCGGATGCATAGTTGTTGAACCACACCAAGAGCATCACGGGCATCAAATACTGAATAATCACCATCTGCTGCTGCATCATGCTATTCCCTGACTGGGGTGTCATTGAATTATTGAATTTGGTATACAAATAGGTAGAAATAGCCATCAAAATCGTGAACAAGCTGATGTGGTCCCCATAAAAAGGAATCGTGAACCATTGACCAAATTCAAACACCGAATCGTAGGCCGACAAATCATCTGCCCACAAAAAAGACTCCTGGCGCAATTCGATACTCGCAGGGAAGAATCGGAACATGGCAATCAGGATGGGGAACTGTAACAACTGAGGAATACAGCCACCCAAAGGATTCACCCCAGCCTTCTGGTAGAGGGCCATCACTTCTTGCTGCTTCTTCGCGGCATCACCGTCCTTGTGTCGTTCGTTGATCTCGTCCAACTCTGGCTTGAGCACACGCATTTTAGCCATGCTCTTGTAAGATGAGAAAGTCAACGGACTGAGGACCAGTTTAATGATTAAGGCCATCAAGAAGATGATCAATCCGTAGTTCCAGCCAAATCCATCGAACAAATCAAACATGGGAATCACCGCCCCTTTTGAAATCCAGCCAAAGATGCCCCAGCCAAAGGGGATGATCTCGTCAAAATGCTGATCGTAGGCCTTTAGGGTGTTGTATTGGTTGGGGCCGTGGTACCACAAGCCATTGGCATGCACCCCGCCATTGGTCCCAGCAAGGGTGAGCTCGGAACGGAATAATCGCGTGTGGCCCGTGTCGATTACTTCAGGGGTCTTGGTGACCAAGTGGGCCGTGGTAAATGGCGTCTCTGAAGAAAAAATACTGGCGAAGTACTGCTGCTTATGTGCAACCCAGCCAATATTGCTTACTGTTTCCTCGTCGTCGCGGCCATCGCTCAGGTAGTCGTCGGACGCATCCGCTGCATCCCAGAAGTAGGTGGAGGTGTTTTGGGCTTCATTTTTCAGGCTCTTTTCGTTCCGAATTCCGTCCTGCTTCCAGTCCAAGGTCACATTGGCCGCCCCTTCAACGTCCAAGGCCCAGGTCAAGCCGTAGCCCTCGCCCAACGTGTAGGTCCACGTCGTGGCGCCTGAGGTCATGGTGAGGCTTTGGCTGCCTTCGTTGCCTGTGATTACGAGCGCGGAGAATACCCCTTCGTGGGCACCCGCCATGGACTGCCGGCCGTTGACCAGGTAGAGGTCTTCGCCGTTGTAGCGCTTGTAGTCCTTTAGTTGGACCTGCTGAAGCTGCGCTCCGGCCGTTGTAAATGTGTACTTGACGACTTCGTTCTCTAGTATAATCGTTTCAGGTGCAGGGGCCGTGCTGTCCGTCACTACGATTTCTGCCGGAATGGCATCAGATACCACGGCTTCTTCGGGCACTTCTTCTAATACTGCCGCCGATGCTTCCTTTTTGGGTGCCTCAGGCTGGAGTTCAGAGGCCCAAAAGCTCATTCCGAACAAAATGGCTGCGATCAGAACGAAGCCAATAATTTGATTGCGATCAATCGATTTTTCTTCCAACATCTCAGTGGGTCTTGTGGGTCAATGCTGCCGCCACGAAGGCCACAAACAATGGGTGGGGATTAGCCACCGTGGATTTGTATTCGGGGTGGAATTGGACGCCGACAAACCAGGGATGGCTTGGGATTTCCACAATCTCGACCAGTCCCGTATCAGGATTAATTCCCGCAGCTTTCATTCCTGCGGCCTCGAGGTCA
This sequence comes from Cryomorphaceae bacterium, assembly GCA_024639785.1. Lineage (GTDB taxonomy): Bacteria > Bacteroidota > Bacteroidia > Flavobacteriales > Schleiferiaceae > TMED14. Next base: position 42,167 of record JAHEGI010000021.1, on the reverse strand, counting down.
GCGAGGTAGGCATTGTTGAATTCAAAGCGGTGGCGGTGACGCTCAGAAATATTTGCGCGGCCATACAGGCTGCGGCTCAGACTTCCCTCAGACAGGCTGCAATCGCAGGCACCTAGGCGCATGGTTCCACCCTTCTCAGTCACTTTCTTCTGCTCCTCCATGAGATCAATCACAGGATGCTTCGTCGATGCGTCCACTTCACTTGAATTTGCTTCAGGCAAGTGCAATACATTGCGGGCATATTCAATCACGGAAGCTTGCATCCCAAAGCAGATCCCCAAGAAAGGAATTCCTTCCTCTCGGGCAATGCGGACGGCTTCAATTTTACCTTCAAAACCGCGCGAACCAAAACCAGGGGCCACGAGTACGCCATGCAATCCTGATAGCGCTTCGGACGCATTTTGCGGGGTGAGATCTTCGGAATGAATCCATCGAATTTCCACCCTCGACTGATTTTCTGCGCCGGCGTGAATTAAGGCTTCCGAAATGGACTTATACGAATCCTTCAGTTCTACATATTTTCCAATCAGACCAATTTCAATGGTCGACATGGGATTTTCGAGGCGCTGCAAAAAGTCAGACCAACGAGCCATATCAGGCGCACCCGTGGTCGGTAATCCGAGTTTAGTCAAGACAACCTCATCCATGTTTTGAGCCAATAGCAGCTGAGGAACCTCATAAATGGTTTTCGCATCCAAAGATTCAATGACAGAATCGGGCGTCACATTACAGAAAAGAGCAAGTTTGCGTTTGATATCATCCCCCAGCTCGTGCTCAGAGCGGCACACCAAGATGTCGGGCTGAACCCCACTTTCCTGCAGCATTTTTACCGAGTGCTGGGTAGGCTTCGTCTTGAGTTCTCCTGTCGCTTTTAAGAATGGCACCAGGGTCAAGTGAATGCTAACACAGTTCTTCCCTAACTCCCAGCGCAGTTGTCGCACGGATTCGATGTAGGGCAATGCTTCGATATCACCGACCGTTCCTCCGATTTCTGTGATGACGATTTCATATTCACCGGATTCACCGAGCAATTGCATACGGCGTTTGATTTCGTCGGTGATGTGTGGAATGACCTGAACCGTTTTTCCCAAATAGTCCCCACGGCGTTCTTTATCAATCACATGCTGATAGATGCGTCCGGTGGTGACATTGTTGGCTTGGGAAGTAGGGCGATTCAGGAAACGCTCGTAGTGGCCCAAATCCAAATCTGTTTCTGCGCCATCATCCGTGACATAGCATTCGCCATGCTCGTATGGATTGAGGGTCCCTGGATCAATATTGATGTAGGGATCAAACTTTTGGATGGTGACAGAAAAGCCACGCGCCTGGAGCAGATTGGCTAGAGATGAGGCGACGATTCCTTTTCCCAAGGAAGAAGTTACCCCGCCGGTAACGAAGATATATTTAGTGCTAGAGGCCATGAACGATTGGGTTCCGGCAAAGTTAGGGTTTTAAAACGCGTAGCTCAACATCAAAGTCGGCATAATTGGCAATTGATTTACGCGTTTTGCCCGGGGGGTGTCGTAGTAGAAAATATTCGCCCGGTTATACACGTTGGTCGCAGCTAAAGCCATTTCAACCCGTTGCGTCTTACTGACCTGCCAGTTCTTCTTTGCCGTGACATCTAGACGGTGGTAAGCAGGTAAGCGTTGACTGTTCAAATCCCCATAAATGATGCCCATTTGGCCGTTTTGACTGCCATAGGGATAATCAATGAACGGCTGGCCTTGGCCGTTCGTGAAGGTTTGTTGCTCGTAATAGCCCTTGATGGGGGTAAATGGGAACCCAGATCCATAATTCCAGCGCACGTTGACCTCCCAGTCCTTATCGCCTTTGTAGGCCACGAGGAGATTCAGGTTGTGACGGCGATCAAACTGCGGAGGATATGTCGTTTGACCATCAAAGCGTGTCACTTTACCCAGGGAATACACGCCCCAGAAATACCAATGCTTGTCCTCATAGGTCAGCAAGGCGTCAAGGCCTCGGGCAAGTCCCGTTTCGACCATGAAGTCCTTGCGAAGGATCTCAGGTTGATCTTCATAGACCGGGATGTCATCGTAAATCTTGTACCGGTTAATGTTGGTGATTTGATTGAACCGCTTCACATAGCCCTCTAATTCCAAGGTCCAACGACCTATGACATTCCACTCCCCGCCGAAGACCAAATGCTCTGCCGTTTGGAGTTTGGTATTCAAAGGTCTTCCGTTGAATTGACTCGGCAAATCATCTGCTCCGCTTAAGAAACCATAGAACAGGTTTACCACATCGCGATCTGAGTTGGCCGCCACCAAATTTTGCGAGTATCGGCCCGCTGAAAGTTTAAATCGTAAAAATTCGGTCGCATTGTACTTCAGTCCTAGTCGGGGTTCCACGCGAACAATGGCCAAGGAACCATAATTATGAAGACGAAGTCCAGGCTGAACTAACCAACGACCCTGTTGGCGTTTGTAGTCCATGTAGCCCCCTAGTTCCGTGGTATTCTGTTCTTGCTCTAAGGTTCGGCCCACCGTGTTGGTGTATTGGTACGCGGTGTGGTATCCGACAAACTCCAAACCATATTTGAATTCGTCGTATTTACGCAAGAGATAGGTGAAATCTAATCCCCCATTGAAGCCATCGATTTGACTCTCCCGAGGGCGATTTTCAAGCTCCGTCGATTGGATTTTATAGGCACTTTGGGCGATGTGACCTTCGATGATGGTCCCGGATGACGCGGGTACCACCAAGAAATCAGCTCCACTTCCTGTGGCATTCCAGTTGATGGCTTTATCCCCCGCAAACTGCACCCCGTCATTAAAATTGAAGCCAAAAATGTTCGCTTTATTGCCTCCTTGGGATTCCACGGTGTACTTGGCATACACGTCGGTGAACTTAAACGGCAAACCGCCATATTCCGTTGCGACGTAGGGATAGACCACCGGAGCAATTGCATCGAGGTAAGACGACTTGGCGCTCACCAAAATGGAACTAGGTGCTAGACCGTCCTTTCCTCGAGGACCGATGGGCACTTCCAAAAGGGCTTTGGCCATATAGGTCGATCCACTCACTTTTCCTGCCACACGTTGACGGTTGCCAGAACGTGTGCGTATGTCCATCACAGAGCTATTCCGTCCGCCATACTTCGCGCCAAAACCGGCGGTATAGACGTCAGCTTTCTGCAGGATGTCCGTATCAAAAACAGAGAAAAAGCCAATGCTGTGAAACGGATTGTATAGAATCATCCCGTCCAACTTCACCAAGTTCTGGATCGGGGCACCCCCACGAATGTAGAGTTGGCCGCCTTGGTCACCCGTCGTGATGACCCCGGGAAGCACTTGAAGGGCACGCATTAAATCAGGCTCACCGCCTATAGAAAAGGTGGTGATGGATTTGGGACTCAACTGAACGACAGCGGTCGCTACTTTCGTTTGCTGCTCTTGGCGTTTGACGTCAATGACCACGTCATCAAGCACCACTGTTGACTCCTCCAAGAGGAAGCGTTCAAAACCGATTCGACCCGATTTTACGGTGATACTGCGGGTGATATTCGTGAAGCCAGCCATTTTGACGGTGACTTGGCAGGTCCCCGCTGGGATGCCATTGATTTGAAAATAGCCGTCGGCATTGGTGTACGCAGAAAGTGGGGTACTGAGGCCTTTTTCGGCTATATCCACCACGACCAAGGCATATTCCAAGGGCATCTGCGAACCATATTCTTGCACATTACCACGTAAACCCCCGGGTAAGGAGGTCTGGGCTTGGGCTGACCCAATCACACAAAGTGCTAAAAAACAGCTAGTAAAGAATTTTAAAGAGAAGTTCATTCAGAATGTCTGAGTCGTTGATATGTGGAGCGCCCATACCTTTCGCTTGTCGATCGGCTTCGCGAAGATACCCCACGATTCTCAGCAACTTCGGTGCGGGATAATTCTGAGCAATTCGAGCGACATCGCGCAGGGCGAATTCGGATATTTTTAAAACGCTCGCCGCATTTCGTGGGTTCTTATCTGGCAAAGCACCATATACCAGGGCTTTGGAAAAATTCCCGAACAAGAGCGAGAGAGTAACCACCAAGGGATTGTTTTTGGGATTTTGCCCCATGCTCTTGGCAATTCGGTAGGCTTGCGTGCTGTCTTTCGCCGCTATGGCTTTTATCAGTTCGAAGGTGTTGAATTCCCGACTGATGCCGGTACGTTCTTCAATTGTTTGCGCAGTGACCTCGCCTCCTTTGCCGACGAATGCGGCAATTTTGTCGAGTTCATGGGCGATACGCGAAAGATCTGCCCCAATGTATTCACCGAGCAATGCCGATGCCTTCCCACTCATTTTAAGGCCCATGGAGCGCGCTTGACTTTCCACCCAGGCTGGCACTTGGTTGTCATATAATTTGGGGAATTCCAAATAGACTGCCTCATGCTTTTGTACGGCTTTATACAGGGCTTTGCGCTTGTCGAGCTTTTTGCCTTTAAGCGCCAAGGCCAAAACCGTACTTGGTTGAACTTGCGCGACATAGGAAGCCAAGGCCTCGATGTCCTTGATTTGCTGGGCTTCTTTGACTAACACCACGGTGCGCTCGGCCATCATGGGAAAGCGCTTAGCTTCCGAAATAATGGTGGCCGCATCGGTATCGCGACCATAGAGTACCGTGAGATTAAAATCCCGCTCATGATCCTCCAGGCTGTGTTCACTGATTCCATCCATGGCTTGATCCATGAAGAAGGCTTCATCTCCAGCAAAAACATAGACAGGTCGAAACGTTTTCGCCTGCCATTCGCGCTGCAAAACTTCCAGGGTGACGGCCATAGGTCAAAAGTACGGGGAAATGCGCCCCATTACGCGGGCTGCTTAGCGGTGATGGTAGGGCTCATTATGGAGGATGGTCCACGCCCGATAGAGTTGTTCAGCAAAAATTAACCGGACAAGATCATGCGGAAAGGTCATCTCCCCAAGCGCGAGACTCGCTTGAGATGCTGCGCGAAATTCATCCGAAAATCCATAGGCATCACCCACCGCAAAGACAAGACGTTTTGGCCCTTGGTTCATCCACTTCTGCAGTTGTTGGGAAAAGCCTCGGCTCGTGTAATGTGGTCCTCGCTCATCCAATAAAACGAGTACATCCCCTGGCTGCAATGCAGAGAGCTGCTTCTCTCGAGAGGCTACCACCTTCATACTGTACTTGCTGTAGCGCTGCAAGCGATTCGAATAAAGTGCTAGGCCTTCCTGAACGTATGCTTCGTTGGTCGCTCCGACGACGAGTAAAATGATTTCCATGCGGCGTTCAATCTGAGTACAAAGAAGCAACATTCTCACGGAAGGACATCCCAGAGGGCATGGGTGATACTTAGCCTCGTTTTTTCTGTGAAGTTCTCCAGGCTATGCCGAAATTTGACCCCATGAAATCGGTTTGGGAGTATATCACACGGGATGATTTTGATCAACACCTTGCATGGGCATGGGGGGAGGACTTCGGACATGGGCCCGCTTCTGGGGATCACACTTCGCTCGCCTGTTTTGATTCGGATCAACGAGGACGGGCGGATTTAATGTCAAAAGCCCACGGGATCTTTGCTGGAAGAGATATTGCCACTACCATCATCCAACACTGTGCTGCGGATATTCACATTGAATGGCACGTAGCCGAAGGTGATCTGATCGCTCCAGGGGAGCTTCTAATGACGGCTGAAGGTCCATTTATTGCTTTACTCTCTACCGAACGGACCTTGCTCAACTATCTCCAAAGATTGTCCGGCATTGCGAGTCAAAGTGCCCATTTGAAAACCTTACTCGCAGGCTATCCTTGCCAATTATTGGATACACGAAAAACCACCCCAGGTTGGCGCGGTTTGGAAAAATGGGCCGTTCAAGCAGGTGGTGCAGGCAATCACCGCATGGGCTTGTACGATTATATCATGATTAAGGACAATCACATCGACTTTTCAGGGGGCATCCTTCCAGCGGTTCAGCGTTGTCAGAGCTATTTGGCCCTTCATGACCTTGCGCTCGGCATCGAAGTGGAAGCAAGAACGTTACGGGATGTAGCGGTAGCCGTTGAACTCGAGGCTGTAGACCGCATTATGCTCGATAATTTCTCCGTGGAGGCCTGTCGGAAAGCGTTAGAGCTTATTGCCGGGCGCAAAGAAACAGAGGCTAGCGGGGGAATTACCGAAAGGGATATTTTGGCTTATGCCCAGACCGGCGTGGACTTTATTTCCATGGGCGCCTTGACTCATTCCGTTCAAAATGTTGATCTTCACTTCAAAGCTCGACAACATTGAAGGCATTCACTCAGCTCAAAGGCAAGGTAGAGGACTATGCAAAAAAGGTGCTAATCCCATTTTTTGAGGGCCTTTCCATATATGATATCATCGTGTTTTTTTGGCGGGGAATCATCGAAGGGGCTGTATCCAGCCGGGCTGCTGCGATTAGCTTTTCCTTTTTTCTGGCTCTTTTTCCTGGGGTAATCTTCCTATTCACTTTGATTCCTTTTATTCCAATGCAGGGGTTCCAAGAGCAGTTATTTTCCTTGCTTCGAGAAGTGCTTCCACCAACTAGTTTTGATGCCGCTTTTTCGACAATCAATGACATCTTAACCATCAAGCGCGGAGATCTCTTGAGTGTCACCATCATAGCCACGCTCATTTTTTCAACCAATGGCACGCTATCCCTCATTGGAAATTTTGGATTAACCATTCACAAACTCAATGTGCGCGGCTTTTGGTCGCAATATCTGGCGGCCCTGATTTTGACCGTCGTCCTTTCCTTCCTGCTGATTTTAGGAATTGCGTTAATCACGATTTCACAAGATTTCCTCTCGCATTATATCCAAGATGAGATTTGGGGCATCCCCCTCGCTTCGATCCTCATCTGGGCGCGAAACTTCATCTTGTTGACGCTCATCTTGCTCACCATTTCCATCCTGTTCTACTTCGGGCCAATGCGATCTGCCCCGTGGCGCTTTGTTTCTCCGGGATCGATTTTAGCCACTTTTTTAGTGGTCCTCTCCTCCACTTTGTTTGGCGCTTATGTGACTTACTTCTCGACCTACAACCAATTTTATGGCTCGATTGGCACTTTACTAATCATCCAACTTTGGATTTATGTCAATGCCGTGGGCCTCTTAATCGGATTTGAACTCAATGCGAGTATGGCCGAAGCAAAAAACCGCGTATCTTCAACCCACCTGAACGAAAATTAGACAAGCAAAACACTATGAAAAAGATCATTCTTGCAATTGCCCTCTTGTTAGGTGGCAATTTGATGGCCCAGAGCGCTGACGGTATCCTCGGCGTGTGGTGGAACGAAGAAAAGGACGGCAAAGTAGAAGTCTACAAAGTCGGCAACGAGTACCGCGGCCGCGTGGTGTATGTGAAAAACAACACCAACCCCGACGGAACCTCTCCTAAAAAAGACAATGAAAATCCCGACGAGAAGCTTCGCAGCCGCGTGATTCAAGGTACGACCATCTTGAACGGCTTGAAGTACGATGCGGGCGATAAAGAATGGGCTGGCGGTACGATTTACGACACCAAGTCAGGCAATACCTACGATTGCTACGCCTACCTACAGAAAGATGGCACGCTTTACTTCAAGGGCTACCTCTTGGGCATGCGCTTTATTGGTCGCTCAACGACTTGGAGTCGGGCGAACTAACTTTCCGTAAATATCTTTTAACTGCGCCCCTACCTCGGTGGGGGCGTATTTTTTTACCTCAGCTTCCATCGGTGGCACCCGCATGCCTTCGGACCAAACGCGTTCTATGCCATCGGCAATCGCCTTGGGGTCCAAAGCTACTTTGCAGCCTCTACCTTCTTGAATCCACTGCTCAAACGCAGGAATATCACTTGCCACCACCGGCAATCCCGTGTGCAACGCTTCGAGTACGACAATTCCAAACGTTTCGGTCTGTGAGGCTTGAACAAAGACATCGGCCGAGATGTATTCGGCATAAAGTTGGGCAGGATCTAGTGCACCTAACCAACTGACCTGTGATGCCAAACCCAAGCCCTCAGCATAGTCTTGTAGGCGCTTCAAGCGCCCTCCATCGCCCGCATGCCGGTAGGTCCAATGCACATTTGGCTGCCTCCGCTTGAGCTCCACTAAGGCTTCTAAAATCAAATCCACTCGTTTGATTCGGGCATTCGCTGGAATCAACGATGCCACTCCCAAGAGGGTGAATGACGAGGCTTTGGGCTGCGATACCTTGGCCTGGTGTGGGAACTTAGAAAGATCCACGGCATTGGGCACCACGGTGAAGCGACTCGCTCCGATACTGGGTAGCGCTTGTTGGAGTTCAGATTTTAGGTGATCCGATACGGGGTAAATCCCACTTGCATCTTGATAGGCAGAACGAACCCGCTTGCCAAAAAGTTTATGGCGGGTCCAGCGCCCTGCCTTGGACCAATGTTCTGTGATGACATAAGGCACATTCCAACGGCGGCCTAGTTGATCTGCCAATATTCCCGCAGGAAAAACTACGTGCGCATGAATGGCTTCGGGGGTCTTGAGTCCCGTTTTCTTGGTCCATTGCTTCGCGAGCAGATTGGTCGCCCAAACCGGAGTATGGTAGAGGGATTTCCACATGCGCGATCGCACCTGCAAGATGTACTCCCCTTCGGGGCCGCGGAGCCACGAAACATCCATGAGCTTGGGGCCCAAGGCCATGTCCACAAATAAAAGCTCAACGTCTGCTCCGGCGGCCTTGGCTGCGCGCCACTGCGCGCGGATGAAGTTCCCTCGAACAGGGTGATTCTCATCCGGATACCAATAGGTCAACCATAAAATCATGTGCGCAAACGATTAAAGTACTTCTGAATTAAGGTATGCAAGTCTGGGGCCAAACCGAAACCACGGATTCCAAGAAATAACCAGCCAACGTGTATACCTAGTTCAAACATCGCATATACGATTTGGTTCCCCAAGGGATAGTCTACGTAGGAGTTTGGACCAACAGGCATCCCGAAGAAGTCGATCGTGGATCCTTCGATCCACCATTTCCAGAACAACAGATGCCATAGCATCCCGAGGCCCAGCCATAGAATCGCCCGTAAAAATCCCCATCCGAGCCAGAAATGCCCCGTTAACCGATGTAGGGCCCACAACTTAACTCCGTTATAGGCCAGCATAGCCAGGAAAATCACTTGAGCGGCGCCCGTAACCCCATGGTCCGGAATCCACATGCTTCCCGCTAGGATCGCTAAAGCAATTAAAAGCACATTGGCGTACAACTCCCAACGAAAAGCCTTGGAAGCAATGAGCACCAATCCACTCGGGCCGGTAGAAACATTTACCACTTGAGCCGCCGCAATCCAGAGCACCGCATCTAATCCCCCTTGATACGCTGGTGGTAGATAGGCAAAAGCCCATGGGCTCAAGGCGAGAACCGAAAGAAAGATAAAGCCAGAGGCCAACCACTGCGTCTGAAGGCTGCGCTCTCCGAGTTGCTTCACCTCATCCCAAGCTTCAGCAGCGACCATTTTAGAAATGATCGGACGCAATGAGGCATTCATCGCCTTCATCGGCATGGAAACTATGATCCCAAAATTGAAGGCAATACTGTAATGCGCCACCGCAGTAAGACCCAGCCAGGCCCCAACCATGAGGATATCCAGCTGGCCAAAAGCCATTTGAGCCGCTACCGTCAACAGCATGATTCCCGAGTATTGCAGCATGGCTTTGCGTGGCCATGGAGTCTCATGTGTCACGGATTCCTCACTAGCGGGGAGCGCTCGACTTCGTTGCCAAATCCAGATGGCTTGGAGTGCATAACCCAACAGAAGCGCAAGGAGAAATCCCTGCTGGTCTTGAAGGGTGCCCGACATGCGCATGAGTAACAGCAGGGTGAGCCATCCCTTGCGGCCCGCATCCTTGAGCCAATAGGGCAAAATGACCCGTTGGGCATGAATGAGTAAAGCCGCAAACAACTCAAAGGCCACATAGGCCACCGCCATAGGTAATAAAAATGCCAATTCATCGCGCTCTACTCCCCCCGACAATTTGACCAAATACGCCTTGCCTTGTGGATGAACCAAACCCATAGCCAAAAGCAAAAGCATGCCGACGGATAGCAGAAGACCGAAGCGAAACGCCTTGGACCGCTGTAGCGGACTCATCTTCGGTAAGAACGTCACCAACGTTTGCGGCCAACCTATATGCGCTACAGCCCCCAAGAGCAAGGAGGCTGAAATTAACCACCGTACCCCGCCCATGTTTTCCGGATTGGGAAAGGCCATGGGGAAGAGAACGAGCGCATTTAACGCCCCAAGCAGGACTCCTAGGTAGCCCGATAGGAGGTTCCACGCCGACTGACGCTGAACTATGCCCATGGAGACAGGTCTAATTTCGGGAAGGCTGCTTGCAAGGCGGCAACACTTGGGGCATACTCCGCTTTCACCGCTTTCGTAATAGCGGCATCGCCTGGGTCCTTTGCAGGCATTTTTCCCGCATTCAGGCGCAGATACAAGGGCAGTAAAGCCTCTTGGATGCGATGCGGCACATAGCGTTGTAGCGCTAATCCCGCCCGATGCATCGATTTATTTTTGATCGCCACCGTCTCATTGTGCTGCACAAAGTCATACGAGGCATAAAATTCTGGGTCAATACCTAGGAAACGAGCCATGTCTTTTACGGCCTCCTGAGGATTCTTGACGAGGGCCTCAAAGGTGCTCACATGGATTCGATCCGGCCCCAAGGCCTCGAGCCATGGCTTGAGATAATGGATATAGTCCCCGTGCAGCCGTAGTTCGCTGCGTTGCGCATAGGTTCCCCAATCCTCTTGGATGCGCTTGGTCCGAAAGCGTTCAAAGCGGTACTGACTATAGAGACGCGCGCTGGGCTCACGAAGCACAAAAAATACTTTGGGATTTGAGGGCAAGGAGGGGATGCGCTCCAAGGCATTTTGGTAATAGATATAGGGAGCCGTGGCCTCGAGTCGAACCGGAGATTTGGAACATTTTTGGAAATACTCTGCGTAACGTTCGAGTCTATGCTCCAGACAATTAGCGTTCAAATTGAAGCGATTGACCTCGTCCGCAAAGAAAAAGGTTTCCTTCACAGGGGAAGCGCAAACCTCTGGGTGGGCAGAGAGCCAAAAGTAGAGTGAGCTCGTCCCACACTTAGGGGCACCAGCCACAATGGCGTTCGGAAGGCGATTTGGCTCCATATTTCGCCCAAAGTAACGATGATTTGTTCGTAACATTGCCCTTTCGCAACAATATCCCCCTAATGATGGACGTCTTTAAAAAGCATCTCTTCGCTTGGATCCTTCCCAGCCTCATTCTTTTGGCCACTACCGCAGTCTATTTCGCTCCAGTTGTCTTCGGAGACAAGCAAATCGCCCAGGATGATATTCTCATGGGTCTCGCTAAGGGACGTGAGATTGTTGAATTCCGCGCGGAGAACCAAGCAGAGCCCTTGTGGACCAATGCCATGTTTAGTGGCATGCCTACCTTTCAAATTGCCACTGACTACCCGAACAACGGACTGAGTTATGTGCAAGGATTTCTGTCTACCCTACTCATTGAGAAGTCAGGCATTTACATCATTGTTTCCTTAATGATTGGTTTCTTTGCCCTCCTTCGCTCCGAAGGGGTACGTATGCCGCTCGCCGTGGTAGGCGCCTTGGCCTTTGGATTTTCGGCCTTCTTCATCATCTCGCTTGGCGCGGGTCACAATGCCAAAATTCGTACAGCGGCCTACATGGCGCCGCTATTGATGGCTGTGCTACTCACCTTGCGTGGCCGTCTATGGTTGGGCTTCGCGCTGACTGCACTCTTCACCGGCTTGAGCATCCATGCCAACCACTTCCAAGTCACCTATTATACCGCCATTCCAGTTTTGGCCATGATTGTAGCCTTTTTGGTTGCCGCTATTCGCCAAGGGGAAATCGCGCAATGGGCCAAACGTACGGGCTTGCTGGCCGCCGCGGCACTCCTCGGCATGGGACCCAATGCGGGCAACCTCTGGTCCTCCTATGCGTACACCCAAGAGTCGATGCGCGGCGGGCATTCCGCCCTCGCTGAAGGCGATGGCGAAACTTCCCAAGGCCTGGACTTTGACTATGCCATGAGTTGGTCCTATGGCATAGGGGAAACCGTCAATCTCTTCGTGCCCAACGCCACAGGCGGTGGATCCAAGCAATCCTATGATGGCAGCCAAACGGTCGATTTCTTGACGCAAAATTTCCAGGGACAAGGCATGGGGCGTGCGCAAGCAGAACGCACGGCCAACCAATATGCAGGTCAAATTCTCTACTCAGGTGATCAGTCGATGGTCAACGGGGCCTACTACATTGGGGCGATTGTGTTCTTCCTGTTCATTCTTGGGTTGTTTTTAGTTCGCGGACCGCTGCTCTGGGGATCCCTCGGTGCCTTGGTCCTTGCCTTGCTCATGGCTTGGGGAAAAAATGCCAGCTGGTTCAATGAGTTCTTATTCCATCACCTTCCCTTGTACAATAAATTCCGAGTGCCAAGTATGGCTTTGGTCGTAGCGTTTGTGCTCGTTCCACTACTCGGCTTCAAGGGCCTAGAGGCCTTATTGGCCAAAGAAAAAGAGGACGCGACCAAACTTCTTCTCCGAGCCCTCTACCTATCCGGTGGCGCTGGATTGCTCTTGTGGATTCTTGGATCAAGCCTCCTAGGACTCGAAGGAGCCAACGATTCCATCTGGGCGAAGCAAGGATTCAACTTGGACATGATATTGGAAGATCGCAAAGCACTGCTTCGCGCTTCAGCCCTCCGTTCAACGCTCTTTATTATCGGCGCCGCAGCAGCGATTTGGCTGCACATTCAGCGCAAAATCAAATTGGAATACCTCGCCGTCGCGCTCGGTCTGTTGATCATCGTTGACCTCTGGGGATTTGACAAGGATCAATTGGGCGAGGAAGACTTGATCACCACACGAAACTTGGAGAAGCAACAAGAACCAAGTGCCACGGATCTTTTCATTTTAAAAGATTCAGATCCGCATTATCGCGTGCTAAACACGACGGTAAGCCTCACCTCCGATGCCTACACTTCGGCCTTTCACAAATCGGTCGGCGGCTATCACGGTGCTAAGTTGGCGCGGTATCAGGATTTGATCAACGGGCAAATGAGCCAAGGCAATATGGCCGTGTTCAGCATGCTCAATGCGAAGTGGTTCATTGTGGACAATGGACAAAATGGCACGACGGCGCAAATGAATCCCAATGCCGCAGGACACGCCTGGTTCCCTTCGGAAATGAAGCTCGTAAAAGGCGCCAACGAAGCCATGGCGGCCCTTTCTGATTTCGATCCAGCCGTCACGGCCATTTTTGAATCGGACATGATCTCGGAAGATGCGGCCCAGGATTGGGTAGCCAAGCTTCCCCTCCCGGGAGACAGCAGTGCGGCTCCACGCATCGAACTCACGAGCTACGCGCCCAACAAAATGGTGTACACGGTCTCTGATCTGGCGAAAGATCAATTGGCTGTCTTCTCTGAAATCTTTTACGAAGCCCCCGGTCAACGCTGGAAGGCTACCGTCAACGGCGAGGAGCTAGACATCTTGCGCGCCAACTATGTGTTGCGCGCCGCCGTCATCCCAGCAGGTGCGACGGAAGTGATTTTTGAATTTCACCCAGACACCTATTACACCGGGGAAAAGATTGACCTCGCCTGTTCCATCCTCTTGCTTTTGGCCGTTGGTGGCGCTGTATATGCGGAGCAACGTCGTCACGCCTAAATTCGGCCAATGCGATTGCTGGTCATCTCCTATTATTGGCCTCCGGCAGGCGGCCCGGGAGTTCAGCGTTGGCTGAAGACCAGCCTCGCCCTTGCTGAGCTCGGTCATCAGGTCGAAATTTTGACCGTAGACCCAGAGCAGGCCACTTATCCTTTACGCGATGAGAGCCTGCTGGATGAGGCTAAGCCGCTCACGGTACATCACACCCCAGCCCGAGACTGGTTCGCCGCCTATCAGAAGTTAACGCGCAGAAAGGAAGTGCCTTTCAGTGGCTTTGCCAACCAAGCCGGCCGACCTGGACCTATCCAGCGCTTGTCGCGTTTTATTCGTGGTAATTTCTTCTTACCCGATCCGCGTCGAGGCTGGAACGGCTATGCCCTTTCCAAGGCCCGACAGCTCCATGCCAAGTGGCCTTTTGATGTCATAATCACCACAGGGCCTCCTCATTCGACGCATCTCATTGGCCGAGCCCTCAAGCGACAGCTTGGTATCCAATGGTGGGCGGACTTTCGCGATCCATGGACGGACATTTACTACTATGACCGCTTCTACCCTAGCCGCTGGGCCCGACGACTGGATGCGCGTATGGAGCATTCTGTCCTGAGCGAATCCGATCGCATTATCACGGTCTCCAAGGATTTACAGCGCTTGTTTGAAGCCAAAGTACCCGGCGCATCCGAGCGGTGTCACATCATGCCCAATGGCTATGACCCCGCTGATTTTAGCCAAGAGGCGCTGACACCCAATAATGCGGTCTATACCCTGGCTTACACAGGCACCTTAACCTTGGAGTACCCCGTTCGATTGGTCGAAGATACCTTGCGTCAAATTTTGAACTCTGGGCGGGCTTTACGCTTGCGCATGGCTGGACGTCCAGCCAAGGAGTTTGAAGCGCGCATGGCGCATCTTCAGGAGGAATTTCCGCAATTTCACACCGAATTCCTGGGGTACCTCCCGCATAAATCCTCCGTAGCTGTGCTCCAAGAAGCTGATGCACTCCTATTACTCATCCCAGATCTGCCAAACAATCAAGGTATTTTGACTGGGAAATTATTTGAATACCTCGGAAGCGGAAGGCCAATTTGGGGTTTTGGACCCTTAAATGGCGATGCCCAAGAAATTCTGCACGGCTGTCAGGCCGGAACCCTGTTTGAATCTGCCACAGAGGCGAGCCAATGCCTTATGCGCTGGATGGATGAAGGCCCCACAGGCGCCTCCTTGGAGGCACGAAATGCCTACACGCGAAAAGGACTTGCATCGCAGTTGATGGCCTAACGAAACGCAAGAGAAAATCGAGCGAATCCAGACCACGAACAACCGTTCGCCCTTCCCAGAAAGCACATACGCCCTGAGGGCTACGCCTCGGCGCGAAATCTACTTAGACAAGTAGAAATTCCGCTCTGAGTATAACTTTCGGAATAAAGGATCGCGCAAGCTCTTGACAAAGTGAATGGCTTCACCAGTCGACTTCATTTGGGGGCCCAAGGTCTTATTGACATCGGGGAATTTATTGAAGCTGAATACGGGCACCTTGATAGCCCATCCCTCCAATTGCGGATTGAAATTGAAATCCTTCACTTTTTTGGCTCCCAGCATGACTTTGGCCGCAGCATTCACATAGGGCTCTTTGTAGGCCTTACAAATGAATGGCACCGTGCGCGAAGCACGCGGGTTGGCTTCAATGATGTAGACCGTGTCGTTCTTGACCGCAAATTGAATATTGATCAAGCCGACCGTACCCAACCCTTTGGCAATGGTATGTGTGTGATCAATGATTTGCTGCATCACAAGCTCGCCCAAGTTAAACGGAGGCAACGTCGCATTCGAGTCTCCTGAGTGCACGCCACAGGGTTCAATATGTTCCATGATACCAATGATGTAAACATCTTCGCCGTCACAAATGGCATCGGCTTCCGCTTCGATAGCTCCCTCGAGGTAATGATCCAGGAGGACGCGATTGCCCGGAAAATCTTTGAATAACTCCACGACATGCGTTTCGAGCTCTTCATCATTGATGACAATCTTCATCCCTTGCCCCCCCAGGACATAGGAGGGTCGCACCAAAATAGGATAGCCCAGTTCCGCGGCCACTGCACGCGCTTCATCCGCATGCGTGATGACATCAAAACGGGGGTATGGGATGTTATACTCTTTCAATCGCGTCGAAAAGCGCCCACGATCTTCAGCTAAATCGAGACTTTCATAGCTCGTGCCCAAAATAGGAATGCCAAATCGCTCTAGTTTCTCGGCCAATTTCAGGGCGGTCTGGCCACCCAATTGGACAATCACTCCTTTCGGTTTTTCGCTGCGAATGATGTCGTAAATGTGCTCCCAGAAGACCGGTTCAAAGTAGAGCTTATCTGCCGTGTCAAAATCGGTAGAGACGGTCTCGGGATTGCAGTTAATCATGATCGTCTCATAGCCGCATTCTTTGGCCGCCAATACGCCATGTACGCAGGAATAATCAAACTCGATTCCTTGACCAATTCGGTTCGGGCCCGAGCCCAAGACTACCACTTTTTCACGATCTGAAACTACGACCTCATTTTCCGCGTAGAGCTCCCCCGCCGCATTTTGCATGGGCAACTCAAATGTGGAGTAATAGTAGGGCGTCATGGCGGGGAATTCAGCCGCACAGGTATCTACGAGTTTCCACACGCGTTCGATACCCATTTCAACTCGTTTGCTGTGAATTTGCGATTCCAAACTGCGGGTCATGTGCGCAATTTGGCGGTCGGCAAAACCCTTCATTTTGGCATCCAAGAGAAGTTCAAAAGGAATCGAATCAAGGCTATGTTTCTCCAGTTTTTTCTGCGTCTCGACCAAATCTTCAATTTGCTTCAAGAACCACAGGTCGATTTTGGTGATTTCGTGGATCCGACGCAAAGGAATCCCCATTTGCATCGCATCGTACAGGACGAACACGCGATCCCACGAAGCGTGCTCAAGTTTGTGTAAAATGGTGTTTTGATCCGTAATGCCCTTGCCATCGGCTCCTAATCCATTGCGCTTAATTTCAAGGGATTGTGCTGCTTTGTGGAGCGCCTCTTGGAAGCTTCGACCAATACCCATGACCTCGCCAACGGACTTCATCTGCAGGCCAAGGCGGCGATCTGCGCCTTCGAACTTATCAAAGTTCCATCGGGGAATCTTGACGATTACGTAATCTAGGGTAGGCTCAAAATAGGCCGTGGTCGTCTTGGTAATTTGATTGCTCAATTCATCCAACGTGTAGCCAATGGCCAACTTTGCCGCAATTTTTGCAATGGGGTATCCGGTGGCTTTTGACGCCAAGGCCGAAGAACGTGAAACACGTGGATTAATCTCAATCGCAACGATTTCTTCCGCATCGTCAGGGCTTACTGCGAACTGAACGTTACATCCTCCCGCAAAATTTCCGATTGAGCGCATCATGTGGATGGCCATATCCCGCATTCGCTGGTAGGTAGAATCGCTTAAGGTCATGGCAGGGGCCACCGTGATGGAATCGCCCGTGTGAATGCCCATGGGATCCATGTTCTCAATCGAACAAATGATGATGACATTGTCATTTTTGTCCCGTAGGAGCTCCAACTCAAATTCTTTCCAACCTAACAAAGCCTTGTCAATCATGACCTCGTGGATCGGACTGATTTCTAATCCGCGTTGAAGCGCCACATCGAATTCATCCTTATTCCATACAAAGGAGGCTCCACTACCGCCCAAGGTATAGGAGGCACGAACGCATAGTGGGAAACCAAATTCCTGAGCGATCTCCTTTCCTTTCAGGTAGCTTGTCGCTGTCTTGGCTGGGGCCATGGGAATACCAATTTTGGCCATCAACACCTTGAACTCTTCACGGTCTTCGGTGATATTGATCGCGTCAATATCTACCCCAATGATATCCACTCCGTATTCGGTCCACAAGCCTTGCTTGTCTGCCTCGATGCATAGGTTTAGCGCTGTTTGACCACCCATTGTTGGTAAAACGGCATCGATCTTACGCTCTTTTAAGATCTTTTCGAGCGATTCAATTTCTAAAGGAAGGAGATAAATATGGTCCGCTACCACCTCATCTGTCATGATGGTTGCGGGGTTGGAATTAATCAATGAAACTTCAATTCCCTCTTCGCGTAAGGAGCGCGCTGCTTGGGATCCAGAGTAATCAAATTCACACGCTTGACCGATGACAATGGGACCGCTTCCGATGATGAGGATGGACTGGATATCGTTGTTCTTGGGCATTAGCTATAGTTTGTTCAAAAATGGGGGCTCTACGGCACAAAAAAAAGGTGCTGCCACGGCAACACCTTTGAAATTATTAACAAGAATGACGCATCACCCCTTGTGGTTTCCTTCATCAGAAACCGTCAAGCGCTTGCGACCGCGGCTACGGCGAAGTGCGAGGACGCGACGTCCGTTGGCTGAACTCATGCGCTCACGGAATCCGTGTTTGTTCTTGCGCTTGCGATTGGAGGGTTGATATGTACGTTTCATGACAGTGCTTATTCGGGCGGCAAATATATCTCAATTTTTCGTATCCCACCAATAGATATCTTTGAAAAATGCATCAAGTGGTTTGGATTACGGGCGCATCCTCCGGGATTGGCGCTGCCTTAGTGGCCGAATACGCCCGTCAGGGCTGGCATGTCATCGCCACGGCCCGCCGAGCGGACGCTTTAGAGGCGGTGGCGAATTCTTGTCCTCAGCGCGAAAAAATTCACGTGCTTCCCGCAGATTTGACACAGATTGACCAACTCCCCGCCCTTGTTCAATCGGCTTGGGACCTTCACGGCGGATTGGATTGCTGTATCCTCAATGCGGGCATCGGACAGTGGGGCAGTGTGGAAAAAACTCAACTTTCTGTCGAAGAGCACGTATTTGCACTGAACTATTGGTCTCCAGTGGCGACCATTAAAGCCTTGCTTCCGAAAATGGAGCGCGCAGGATTTGGTCGGATTGTGGCTATTGGCAGCATCGCCTCTCAATTTGGACAGCGTAAATTGGCCGCCTATTCCGCAAGCAAAGGCGCCCTACACCTGTACCTAGAATCCCTCAAGGAAGAACTCTATGACAGCCCCATCCGGGTGCAGCTGGTCAGTCCCGGCAATGTCAATACAGCGATCATGATGGGCTCCTTGAAAGAGGATGGAAGTGCGTTAAACAAACCCGGAAAAGCTCAAGAGCAGGGCATGGACCCTGCCAAATTGGCTCATCGGATTTGGCGCTTCGCCCAAGGACGTCGTTTTCATGCCGTCATGACAGGGTTCGAAGGTTTGGCCCTTCCTTTGCACTATTATTTCCCTCGATTATTTTATCGAATACTCCGCCGGAATTATGCGCGTAAATAAACAGCATCTCGACAATCTCCCGCAGCTCAGCCAGCAATTTGCCGCCGCTGCCCCTTGCCAGTTTGTGGTCCTTGACAACTTTTTAGAGGCCGAAGTCGCTGATCGTCTTTTCGATCACTTCCCGTCCGTGGACTCCTTGAAAGTGAAGCGAAAAAGCTTGAACGAAAACAAGGTGGAGGACTACCATTTCGAACGGTGGGATCCTATGTTTACGGAGGTGCGCAATACGATTCGCTCCGAAGAATTCAGCCAGTGGATGTCTACCCTTACGGGCATTCCCCAATTGATCACTCCAGATAATTCCCTCGGCTCTGGCCTACACCAAGGAGGTCAAGGCAGCTATGTAGATGTGCACATTGACGTCAATTATGACCCCGCCTCAGGGCTCTGGCGCCGGATCAACTTGCTGATCTATCTGAACAAGCATTGGAAAGAAGCCTATGGTGGTCACCTAGAAATTTGGGATCCCAAAATGACCCGCTGCGAGCACAAGATTGCCCCCGCATTTAACCGGGCAGTCATTTTCCTCACCGACGAGAATAGTCCGCACGGGTATGCCGCAATCAATATCCCTGAAGGGGAAAGCCGGAAGAGCTTCTATGCCTACTATTACACCGAAGTCGGGGAAGGATTCCGATACAGTGATTCCAAATTTGTCTCCCGTCCGGAGGATGGTTGGATGCGCCGGAGCGCCACCGCCAGCAAGGAATGGGTAAAAATCAATGCCAAGAGGCTTTTAAAAACACTGGGCTTAAAGTCCTTGGATTTTCAAGACAAAAACAAATACTGAGGTGGCGCGTCGTTCAGGCTCCAAAACGCCCAAAAAACCTATCACCTGGAAAGCACTTCAGCGCATCGCTCGGATGTACGTCTATATCCGGCCGTTCCAGGCTGAATTTCTTTTGGGTATGCTTTTCCTGCTCCTCTCCTCGAGTAGCAACTTGGCCTTCCCAGCCTTCCTAGGGGATCTGGTGGATGCGGCTCAGAACGATCCGAGCCAAATCAACCCCATTGCCCTAACCCTGGGCGCCCTCCTTTTGGCGCAAGCGGTATTTAGCTTTGGACGTATTGTCTTTTTTGAGCGCGTGGCTCAGCGTGCGCTCGCCGCCCTGCGTCAAGCGATGTATAGTCATCTGATCGACCTACCCCTACCCTTCTTTCACAACCGTCGGGTAGGTGAATTGACAAGCCGGCTTCAATCCGACATCGGGGTGCTTCAAGAAACATTCACAAGCACGCTCGCTGAGTTCATTCGGCAAATTGTGGTCATTGTCGGAGGCATCGCTTTGTTGACCTACACTAGTTGGAAACTCACCCTCTTCATGCTGGCCATCTTACCCGTCGTCGTCGTGCTGGCGGTCGTTTTTGGAAGCCGAATTCGGAAGTATTCCAAACAAGTCCAAGATGCCAGTGCGGACAGCAATACGGTGGTCGAAGAGAGCCTGTCAGCCATTGCGACAGTGAAGGCCTACACAAATGAAAATCGAGAGCGAGACCGCTATAAAACCTCCACACTGAATGTGGCCCGATTGGCCATCACCGGAGGGATTCTTCGCGGAGGCTTCGCGAGCTTCCTCATTCTAGGCCTCTTTGGGGCTTTAGTTGCCGTGGTTTGGAAGGGAACATCGTTGATATCGACTGGGGAGTTAGAAGCAGGACAGCTATTTAGTTTTGTGATTTACTCTGGTTTTATTGGCGGCTCTATCGGAGGCATGGCCGATGTATACGCCCGATTACAAAAAGCTGTGGGCGCCACAGAAGCCCTCTTGGATATGCTCGACGAGCAAATCGAAGAGTCGAGCGAAGCGGATTCAAAGGAGCTCCCTAACGCGGTCCCCGAGCATGCAGCCATTTCCTTCAACGGGGTAGACTTTGCCTATCCCTCTCGCCCCGACGTGCCCGTCTTGAATGGTTTTCATCTCGAGATTGCCCCCGGAATGCAAGTTGCTCTGGTGGGACCCAGCGGGGCAGGTAAAACTACTGTGGTGCAGCTTTTACTGCGCTTTCAGGAGATTCAAGCGGGCCAACTTAATTTCTATGGCCATGCTGCTCATTCCATTCCAAAGCAAACGTGGCGAAGTCAAATTGCCTGGGTGCCTCAAGATGTCGTCCTTTTTGGCCACAGCATCCGCGAAAACATCGCATACGGCCGACCTTCGGCTAGTGAAGAAGACATTATCCAAGCGGCCAAGGAAGCCAACGCATGGGAGTTTATCCAGCGGTTTCCCGAGGGCTTAGACACGCAAATCGGTGAGCGGGGAGTCCAATTAAGTGGCGGCCAGCGTCAGCGCATCGCCATTGCCCGAGCCGTGCTCCGAAATCCGCACATTCTTTTGCTTGATGAAGCTACTTCATCCTTGGATGCAGAGAGTGAATCGCTCGTTCAAGAAGCCCTTCAACGGTTAATGGCTGACCGGACGAGCCTCGTCATTGCCCACCGGTTGTCTACCGTGAGAAATGCCGATCGGATTGCCTTTTTGGAAGCGGGCCAGGTGGTTGAATTTGGGAGTCATGAGGAGCTCATGCAGGTCAAAGGAGGCAAATACCGCCAATTTGTTGATCAACAAATGCGATAAGCACCCAAGACCGCGGGCTGCGATGTATTTTTGAGCATGACCCGCTGGCAAACCTTACGATCTTCCCCTTGGTGGAAACGATTGACGAATAAATACACGTTAGTCACGCTGTTTTTTGTGGTTTGGATGGCGTTCTTGGACTCCTCTTCCGCTTTGATCCAGTGGGAGTTAGATGCGCGATTACGCGCCTTAGAGGATGGCATTGAATTTTATCAACGCGAATTGGAAGAAACCCAGCGACAGTTGGATGAACTGGCGAGCGACCCAGAAAAATTGGAAAAATTCGCGCGTGAAACCTATTGGATGCACAAACCTGGGGAGCGCGTAGCCTTGGTGACCCCTGAAAACACTGAGGAATGAGTGAGTTAATTTCACTTCCCGATGGATTTGCCCTTCCGGTTACAGGTAAACAGGCCGACTACCCCGAACTTCCCTGGACTACCGGACCCCGACCCTTCGCCCATCGCCATGCCTTGGAAGCCATCGACGGCGCTGACCCTACATCGGCCAATCGCCAAGCGTTAGAGGCGCTTATGCATGGCGCAAGCTCCCTCCTGTTTTGGGTCCATCGCGCAGAAGATCTATCCACGCTCCTCAAAGATGTGCGACTGGATATTGCTCCGGTGCACTTGGTATATGGCGGGATGATCGAAGATTTGTCCAACCAACTTCGCGCGTTGCCTTCGAGTCAGCATCCAGAAGCCCTCCACGGTTCCATCAACTTGGATCCTGCAGAGCACCGCTTCCGAACTCGCACATCGTGGTGCGGCAGCCTGGAGTCGGATTTGGCGCAGGTGTGCAAAGCCTTGGAACTCCCGAATGGCCTTCGGGTCCTTTGCGGAAATGGCGCAGCAATGCGGACCAGCACCCCTGGGTTGTTGTGCATAGAGCAACTTGCCTATGGCTTGGGATCCCTTTTTGCCCAACTCGACCACGTCGGCTGGGAATATGCTGACCGGGCTTGGCTCCACTTAGAGGCCGACGACGATTATTTGCAGACCATCGCTTTAGTTCAAGCCGCCCGAAGTTTGTGGGAACGCAGGACCCAAAAGCACCTTGGGCGCTCCGCCCCTTTGTGGATCAGTGGAAGTCCAAACCTTTCGTCCCAAACCGACGATGCCGCCGCCCTAATTGGCCTCGGCATGCAGCAGCAAGCCCTCTGGTTAGGCGGCTGTGATGAATTATGGATAAGCCCTTTAAACGACAGCCCTCAGGCCAAGGATTGGGCCCGTCAACAAGTCCTAGTCCTCACTTACGAAAACGGACTGCAAGGCTTAGATCAGCCTCTAGCGGGATCCTACACCTTGGACGGATACACAGCGAAACTTGAACACGAGGTACAGAACCTATGGGATCTATGGGCGACCCAGGGAGGATATTGGGCGGAAATCAAATCTCGAACCGGCGCATGACCCGCTTCCCGCATGAACAAGACGCGGCCGGCGTAGCGCCCTATCTCCGCGGCCCCTACCCCAGCATGTACAGCCAGCGGCCGTGGACCATTCGGCAGTATGCCGGATTTTCAACCGCCGAAGAGTCCAATGCCTTCTACCGCGCCAATCTGGCAGCGGGGCAAATGGGCCTCAGCATTGCCTTTGACCTCGCCACCCACCGTGGATACGATAGCGATCATCCACGCGTTCAGGGCGATGTGGGAAAGGCCGGCGTGGCCATCGACAGTGTGGAGGACATGAAGCGCCTCTTTGAAGGCATTCCGCTTGAAAAGATGTCGGTTTCCATGACCATGAACGGGGCCGTCTTGCCCATTTTGGCTTTTTACATCGTGGCCGCTGAGGAGCAGGGCGTCGCGCTTTCCGACCTGACCGGAACCATCCAAAACGATATTCTGAAGGAATTCATGGTCCGCAACACCTACATCTACCCGCCTGCCCCAAGCATGCGCCTGATTGCGGACATCTTTCAATTTACCAGTGCGCACATGCCGCGCTTCAACAGCATTTCCATCTCCGGCTACCACATGCAGGAAGCGGGCGCCACCGCCGCCATTGAATTGGCCTACACCTTGGCCGACGGCTGGGAATACCTCCGCACGGGAGTGGCCAATGGCTTAGACATCGACGATTTCGCGCCGCGACTAAGTTTTTTCTGGGGTATTGGCATGGATTTCTTCACGGAAATTGCCAAAATGCGCGCCGCCCGCGTGCTCTGGGATCGCATTGTAGGCAGCTTTAACCCCCAGAACCCCAAGAGCCGCGCCCTGCGAACGCATTGCCAGACCAGTGGCTGGTCCTTGACCGAGCAGAAACCCTACAACAACGTCACCCGTACCGCCGTGGAAGCGATGGCGGCGGTGTTAGGGGGCACGCAGTCCTTGCATACGAATGCCTTGGACGAGGCTATCGCCTTGCCGACGGATTATTCGGCCCGAATCGCCCGCGAGACACAGCTCTACCTGCAGCAGAAAAGTGGCATTACCCGCTTTGTCGATCCTTTTGGCGGCAGCCAGGAAGTGGAAAAGCGGACGGCCGCCTTGCTCGAAGAAGCCTGGACGCTCATTCAAGAAATTGAAGACCTTGGCGGCATGGCGAAGGCCTTGGAAAAAGGCATTCCCAAACTGCGCATCGAGGAAGCGGCTGCCCAAAAGCAAGCCCGCCTCGACCGCGGCAAAGATGTGCTCGTCGGGGTCAATGCCTTCCAAGCGGGCGAAGAGGACGCGGAGGCCTTTGACGTGCGGGAGGTGGACAACCAAGCCGTCCGCGAGTCCCAGATTCAACGATTGGCCGACCTACGTGCCCAGCGCGACGAAGCGGCGGTCAATCAGGCACTTCGGCAACTGAAGGAAGCCGCCACGGGGTCCGGCAATTTGCTCCAAGCGGCCGTCGAAGCTGCCCGAGTGCGCGCCACCCTAGGCGAAATCAGCTTTACCTTGGAGGAAGTCTTTGGGCGCTATCAAGCGTCTAATCAACTCATAAGTGGCGTGTACAAACGTGAAAATGCATCCGAACCAAGCTTTGCGAAGGCCCGTGCCTTGGCTAACGAGTTTGCCAGCAAAGAAGGGCGTCGTCCACGCATCTTAGTCGCCAAAATGGGGCAAGATGGACATGACCGCGGCGCTAAAGTCGTAGCCAGCAGCTTTGCGGATCTGGGCTTTGACGTGGATTTAGGACCCTTGTTCCAAACGCCGGAAGAAACCGCGCAGCAAGCCGTCGAAAACGACGTCCACTGGGTGGGCGTGAGTTCCCTGGCCGCAGGGCATAAGACCTTGGTTCCGCAGCTCATGGAAGCCCTGAAAAATCTCGGTCGTTCAGATATTCTCGTCGTGGTGGGTGGTGTCATCCCCAAAGCAGACTATGCTGGACTATTTGACCTCGGGGTTGCCGGGATTTTTGGACCAGGTAGTCCAATCGCGGAGTCTGCCCAGCACCTTCTCGAGCAATATATTCAGCACCGGTATCCCTCCCATGGCCATTAATCCGCACTTTCCCGGACAGGCCAAACAGCAGGTGGATATGGCTGCGCTCGAAGCGGGCGTTCGGAATGGAAATCGTCAAGCACTTGCCCAAGCCATCACCTTGGTGGAAAGTGAACATGTTGAAGATCGCAGCTTGGCGGCGATGCTGCTGAGTCGTTTCACCCAAGACCCTCCGGCCGAACCAAGTTTCCGACTAGGCATAACTGGAAATCCAGGCGCCGGCAAAAGCACTTTGATTGAAGCCCTTGGACAACATTGGATTGATCAGGGAGAAAAAGTGGCTGTCTTAGCGATTGATCCAAGTAGCAGCCAACACTTCGGCAGTATTCTGGGCGATAAAACCCGTATGGAGCAGCTGAGTAAGCGCGAGGAGGCCTTCATTCGGCCCAGTCCTTCAGCTGGAGCCCTCGGTGGGATCCACCGACATAGCCCAGAAGTCATCGCCTTATTTGAAGCGGCTGGGTATCGACGGATCATCATTGAGACCGTAGGCGTCGGTCAAAATGAAACTTCGGTACAAAATGTTGTGGACCTCACCTTACTCATCGCCTTACCAGGTGCCGGAGACGAAGTTCAAGGGCTAAAACGAGGCGTCATGGAGGCCGCTGATCTCCTTTGGGTCAACAAAGCCGATGGGGATCGGATTCCCGCCGCAAAGCTAGCCGCTAACCAACTCAAGCAGGCCCTCGGTCTGTTTCATCGCGAAGATGATTATGTGGTAGAAGTGCTCGTTGGATCCGCCACAACGAAGGACGGCATGTCCGGTCTTTGGGAGGCCTTAGATCGCGGAATGCGCTGGGGCATCGGAACCGGAAGAACGCAGGAGCGACGGGCTCAACAGCGTGAAAAAAGACTTCAGGAATTGGTCCATCTGGGCCTTTGGCAGTGGAGCCTCACCCAAGACGACCACTGGCAACCCATTCGAAACAAGGTGATCTCGGGCGAACTCTCGCCGGCTGAAGGTGCCTTAGAATTCTTGCGCCATCTCGCGGCGAAGAACCGCTAGGGCGGTCCGGGTAGGCAACGTTTCCATGTCCATCGCACGAGTAAGGATCGCTTTGCTCAGCTCTGCTCCGGTTGCTTCATGATCCAAATCTGCGGCCACCGTGTTAATCAGAGACACCATCGCTGACTTGGCCGTAGAGACCATTTCCCAGACATGCTCAGAAACATACACCTGCTGGGATAGATTGTGTTCGTATTCACTTCGAATCGACTGTTGCAGCAGAATGAGATATTCGGACTTCGTCAACTTTCCTGCTTTGACCCGCAGGATTAATGAATTTGGACTGATACGCTCCAAAAGCAGGGCGAGCCGCTCGTAGGCTTGCATGCGGATGGGGAGTGATTGCTTTTGAGAAGCCGCTAAGCGCTCGCTACGGCGTCGCTTGTCTTCGTTATCTAAAAAGCTTGACATCATTAAATACACCACAATCAAGATCAGGATTGAGGGGAAAATGGTGCGAAGTGTATCGTAGAAAACATCCATAGGACAAATATCGGGCATTTGCCGGCAATTCATACTTTTGAGGATGCTTTTTCTATCCCAGCGCGTGCAGTCCTTGGCTCTGCCCATGACCATTGAAATGACCAAGAAAAGCCGTGCACTCCAAGAGGCCGGCCATGACATTATCAGCCTTAGTTTGGGGGAGCCAGATTTTGACAGCCCGGATTTTGCCAAAATAGCTGGCATTGAAGGAATTGAGAAGAATTTCTCCCACTATATGCCGGTGCCTGGCTATGCCGATTTACGTGCTGCCATCTGTCAAAAATTTGCTCGCGATAACGGGCTCAGCTACCGCCCCGATGAAATTATTGTCAGCACGGGAGCGAAACAGTCCATCGCAAATCTGATGATGGCCCTAGTCAATCCTGGCGATGAAGTGATTATTCCGGCTCCCTATTGGGTGTCCTATGCCGACTTAGCCGAATTTGTCGGCGGCACGGTGATTAGTCCAAAAGCAGGAATTGAACAGGATTTCAAAATCACCGCAGAGCAATTGCGCGCATCAATTTCGGATAAAACTAAACTTCTCATCTTTTCGAGCCCCAACAACCCAAGTGGAGCGATGTACAGCCGAGAGGAACTGGAGGCCCTGGCGGTGGTCCTTCGAGAGCATCCCCAGGTTTGGGTCATCAGTGACGAGATCTACGAATACATCCACTACGGGGTCCAGCATGTAAGCATGGCCAGCCTCGAAGGCATGTGGGAACGCACGGCTACGGTCAATGGATTGTCCAAAGGGTTTGCCATGACCGGATGGCGTTTGGGCTTCATGGGTGCCCCACCGGCCTTGGCGAAAGCATGTGAAAAGATTCAAAGCCAAATAACGAGTGGCACCTCAAGTATCGCCCAACGGGCAGCCATCGCAGCTGTTTTGGCTGGGCCTGAGCCTGTGCAATACATGGTGGAGGCCTTTACGCGCCGACGCAGCTTACTTGCCGAGGCACTTCGTGCGGCAGACAAACTCATTGTCAAAGCGCCTGAAGGCGCCTTTTACCTCTTCGTTGATGCTTCGGCCTATCTGAGCCCCTCACACCCAAGTGCATTGGATTTATGCATGGCACTTCTAGAAGGTGGTGTCGCGGCCGTCCCTGGTGAAGCCTTTGGCCTAGATGGCTATATTCGATTCAGTTACGCGGCGTCTGAGGAGGATTTGCGCAAGGCTGCCGAGCGAATTGTCCGTACCTTAAACGGACTGAATAGCAATTCATGAAAAACTCCCGTCGGCACACGGTCAACCGAATTCGCGAATGGGTGAACCTTCGCATTTATGACAGCAAAATACCGGCTATTCGCTTCCTGCGATACACCAGTGTTCCCTTGTCGGTGGCGGCGGTGATCTCCTTGCTTTTGAGCCATGGCTTTAACCTACATGAGGATCAGAAACTTTGGGTTGATATTATCCTCAAGGGGACCATTGGATTTTACATCATCAAATATGTCGTGGAGTTCTTTTACTCCTTCTCCCCCTTTCAATATCTCAAAGATTCGCGATGGGAAGGATTATTGATGCTCTACATGGTCGTCAATATTTTGTCGTTCAACATCTTTGGTATTGAAATCCTTTCCACGTTAGGAGGCTACCTTGGACTTGAGCAATTGGATGCCTTTTTCATGGTCTTTGTACAGGCCTACTTCCTGCTCTTCGTCGCTTTAGAAATAGGAAAAGCCAGCCGACTTCTTCCTATGCTCAAAGTGAGTCCACCTGCATTGCTCGTAACAAGCTTCATTCTGTTGATGGTGGTGGGCGCCGGATTGCTTTGGATGCCTGAAATGACCAAATCCGGGGAGGGTTTAAGCATAAAAGAAGCCCTTTTCACTTCGGTTTCGGCCGTATCCGTCACGGGACTTAACATCATTGACATTTCCACCGTTTTGAGTTTTAAGGGCAAATTTGTTTTGCTCTTTTTGATCCAACTTGGGGGCCTGAACTTTATTGCCTTTGCCAGCATTTTTGCGATGCTCGCCAATCCCGCTTTGGGCACGCGCTACAAAAGCCTTCTCCAAACCAACTATGGAAGTGACAGCCTCGAAGGTTCGGTCGATTTGATTCGCGAAATTTTCCGTTTTTCCTTCTTCTTTGAATTCGCGGCGGCGATCCTCCTGTTCTTTTCATGGGGAGACTTCGCCTTTGCCCATTTGGGCGATCGCATTTTTTATAGTGTTTTCCACGCCGTGAGTGCATTCAACAATGCCGGATTTAGCTTGTTTTCTGAAGGCATGGCCCACCCTGCCCTAGCACACAACATCCCCTTGGTGATCATCATTTCTTTCACCATTATTCTTGGCGGACTAGGCTTTACAACCATTCATGATTTATTCTCGACACAGGCCTATGCCGCGAGACGCAAGAACCCGTGGATTCACCTCAATGTCAATACCAAAATTGCCGTTTATGCCGCATTAATTCTCGTTCCTTTAGGCGCATTGATCTATGGGATGCTTGAATGGAATAGCACCCTACGTGGGATGGATCACGGCCACCGGATGTTGACCGCCTTTTTCCAGTCTGTTACCACGCGAACCGCAGGATTCAACACCGTGGATTTCGGCGCGGTCGCTTTGCCGACGCTCCTAATCCTAATCGTCTTCATGTTCATCGGTGGTTCCTCGGGATCCACGGCTGGAGGGATCAAGACCTCCACCTTTACCTTGGTCTTTGTGAATGCGATGGCTACGATCCGAGGTCGCAAACGCGTGGAGCTGTTCCACTCCACCATCCCCGTAGAGTTGTTGAACCTGGCGATGAGCGCTTTTCTATTTTCGGCCAGCTCCATCCTCTTGGGCATCTTCTTACTCAGCGTGACCGACGGACATTTGGGTCTCGCCCGATTGGCTTTTGAAGAAGTGAGCGCCTTTTGTACCGTTGGGCTTTCTACAGGGATTACCAGTGAATTAAGTACCAGTGGGCAAACCATCTTGATGCTTTCTATGTTAGTAGGGCGTGTAGGGACCGTAACTTTGGCCTTCGCATTGACCAGTCGCAAGAAAGAATCACACGATTACACCTACCCGAAAGCCAACGTGCAGGTAGGATAAACCCCGCCCATGGACCCCGTAAAACCGTATAGCTCAGATGGCTCCAAAAAGGAGCAAGTCGCTAGTATGTTCAACGCGATTTCAAAGCGTTATGATGTGCTCAACCGAACGCTCTCCTTGGGGATTGACGTGATTTGGCGCAAGATCACGGTCGCTGCAGTTCGCAAAACGGGCGCAAAAAAAGTCCTGGACGTGGCCACCGGCACGGGAGACTTGGCCATTGCGCTCCATCGGGGCATTCAAGGAAGCCAGGTCGAAGGAGTGGACATTAGCGCTGGCATGCTCGAGGTTGGCCGCGAAAAAATTACCCGACGTGGACTTGACCCCCACATTCCATTGCACTTGGGAGATGGCGAATCTTTGCCATTTGAAGATGCATCCTTTGATGCCGTCACCGTGGCTTTTGGGGTACGAAATTTCGAACACCTCGAAAAAGGTTTAGTCGACATGAAGCGCGTGCTTCGACCCGGAGGACACTTGGCTGTATTAGAATTCTCCCAACCCGAGCATTTTCCCTTTCGGCCCTTGTATTTCTTCTATTTCAAACACATCCTGCCTACCATTGGCAAGTGGGTATCCAAAGACGCTGCAGCCTACACCTACCTCCCCGCAAGCGTAGAGGCCTTTCCTTATGGCGAAGCATTTGCGAAGAAACTCAAGGATGCGGGCTTCAGTCATGTCAGTATTCGCCCCTTAACCTTTGGCATTGCCAGTTTGTATGTGGCCCATACGGAAGTTGAGGTCTAAGCGTTATTTCTCCATGCGCCTACGGATTACCTTCCTTGCCCTCCTGCTCCCAAGCCTTCTCATGGCCCAGGGTCAGAGTTTGAATTTGCCGAGGTATGACCAAAAGCCGGTCCATTTTGGATTTATCCTAGGAACGAGCCAAATGGACTTCAGTTACCGCCCAGGCACTGCCTGGCCGAGTACCGTTTTTGGCGTAGAAACAGGTCCGCAATTAGGCTACGTCGTCGGTATCGTGAGCAATGTGCGCATGAATGAGAATATGGATCTCCGTTTCGTTCCCACCTACGCAGCGGGTGAACGTCGGCTCTTTTTTGACGCCATTGACCCAAGTGATGGCCGGCGTAAAACCATTGAACGCCGCATGGAATCTTCGCTTATCATTTTTCCGCTCGAATTCAAATGGAAGACGGATCGCATCGACAACCATCGCTGGTATGTATTAGGAAGTCTATACGGCCAATGGGATCTAGCCTCCAAAGCCAAGGTGGTCGATGATCGCATTTTTAAACTACAAGCCGGGGAATTTGGCTACGAAGTGGCCGTGGGAATGGACCTCTATTTTGAATATTTCAAGCTATCTCCCCAATTGCGCGCCACCTTTGGCCAAGGCAATTTGCTCGTCAATGATGGCACGGCCTACGCCCAGGCCCTCCCCGTAGTGCAGACGCGGAGTTTGGCATGGATTTTCACCTTTGAATAAGTAGGGTTAATCCCCCAAGCAGGCATAGAGGGCAATGGCGCCCGCGGTGGCCACATTCAAACTTTCCGTTTTACTCGATGCGCCTTTGGCGATGGTCAGAATATGTTTGGCTGCATCGCTCCAACGCGGCTCAGGCCCCTGGCCCTCATTGCCTAATACCAGGGCGGCCGGTGCCTGTCGAGGTAGGTTTCTCGGAGTGGAACCACCGAGATCCGCGACATACAGTGTACGCCCTTCGGTATCGAATCGAGCAAGCAAGGCCTCGACTTCGTCATAAACAAGTGGAACCCGGGCCAATGAGCCCATCGAACCTTGGATGACTTTGGGGTTGAATACTTCCGCTGTTCCCGGAGGCAGAGCGACATAGTCCACGCCAAACCAATCCGCCAATCTCAACAATGTTCCCACATTGCCTGGATCTTGAACCCGATCCAACACCAGCACCCATCCGCCAGACCGCGGCGCAATTTCTTTGTGTCCGAAGACCGCCAATACCCCCTGAGGGCTTTCCTGCGTAGATAGCTCGGCCAACTCTCTTGGAGTAATTTCTTGCGCTTTGGGGTGATCCTCCATGGGACCCTGAGGGCTGCGATAAAGGGTGACCAAGGGCCAACCCTCTTCCAGGAATTCCGCGATGGCCTTGGGGGTTTCCACGAGAAATTGTTGGGCGTTTTCCCGGCCTTTTTTGCGCCATAACGCGCGCACTGCACTGCGTTGATTTTTTGAAAGCGGATGGGGACTTGAATGCATAGCGGCAAGTTCGGGCAATTGGGCCTAATTTTGACAAAAATCCGCACCCTATGATTGCCCCTTCTGTTTTATCGGCCGACTTCGCTAACCTTCAGCGCGATGTAGAAATGATTAACGCAAGTGAGGCCACGTGGTTCCATGTGGACATCATGGATGGGGTGTTTGTTCCGAATCTTTCCTTTGGGTTGCCCGTCGTGGCAGCCATCCATCGGCACGCCAAGAAACCCTTGGATGTGCACTTGATGATCGTGCAGCCAGAACGTTACATCCATGAATTTAAAGCTGCCGGGGCAGCCGTACTCACGGTCCACCTGGAAGCCTCTACCCACTTGCATCGTACACTTCAAGCCATTCGCGCAGAAGGCATGCTTGCCGGTGTAGCGGTCAATCCCCATACGCCGGTCTCCGCGCTTTCTGAAGTCCTACACGATGCTGATTTGTTTTGCCTCATGTCCGTCAACCCTGGCTTTGGTGGCCAGTCCTTTATCCCCCAAACATTCGAAAAGATTCGCCAACTGCGCGCCATGCTTGATGCGGCTGGAAGCACTGCCAAAATTGAAATTGACGGAGGAGTGAATGCACAAAACGCAGCGCCATTAAAGGCTGCGGGTGCGGATGTCCTCGTGGCAGGAAATGCGGTATTCAAGGCGCCGGATCCCATCGCCATGATTGCTCAACTGCAAGGTGCGTAAACAGGCCCTGCTCGCAAGCTCCCTCCTCCTGGCGGCGCTTTGGTCCTGTCAGCCGCAGCGGCACCTCGAAGACCCCTGGCTGCGAGCGGTATCCGTCACGCTGGACGGCAAGGCCACCGACGAGGAAACCTACACCGAACTTCTTCAGCTTCGTCCCAACACCAATGTGTTTGGCACCTTCCCCTACGTTTGGTTGTATTTGCAGGCCAAACCCGGCAAGACCACCGGCTATGCCAATTGGTTGCGGCGCATTGGCGAGCGACCCGTGCTCTGGGATTCTAGCCTCGCCGCCAGCGATGTGGAGCAATTGACCCTACGGCTAAAGCAAGACGGCTACTTCTATCCAAACGTTTCCTATGACTTGAAAGAAACGCGCCGGGGTGCGACCTTGACCTATAGCCTTGACCGTGGCACACCGACTCGTTTGAGTCAACTGCACTATGTGAGCATGGGTCCAGGTGTAGATGCTTACATAGAAGATGTGCGAGGGAGTTCAAGCCTAGCCAATGGCAAGTATCTACTTCGCATGGAGCAGCTCGACGAAGAGCGTCGCCGCATTGCGAGCTTTTTGCAAGAAAAAGGCTTTTACACCTTTGGGCCGGAGGCGGTTCACTTTGATGTGGACACCTTGGGGCATCCCTATGCGGCCACCGTGACAGTTCGCTTGGACAACTGGACCCATAGCAGCGAATATGGGACCGTAGAGGAACCCCATCGAGTATGGTATGTGCGTCAAGCCAAAGGGGCATGGCCTGCGAATTTGACCCTGACTCCTGCAGGAATTCAACGCCTTCCATGGATTCCATCTGGCAGGGCCTTTCAAGCTTCGGCGGTGACTCAAAGCACGGCTAGACTCCGCCATATTCCGGCCATCCAATCTGGGCGATGGCAGTTTGCCATGGTGCAGGACTCATTAGATGCTACGTTGAGCCTGGTTCCAAGTCCCCGCGTCGGATTGACCTGGAAAGGCGAGAGTACCGCCCTCTCGGGGATCTATGGGCTCCAATCCAGTATGGATATCTTTGATCACAACCCGTGGGGTGGCTTGGAGCATGTAAATCTGACCCTTTCGGGCGGCATTGGGGCGCAATGGGCGGATAGCTCTACCTTATTCAATACCTACTTTCTTGACATAGAAACCGGAATGCAGTGGCCGGGCCTATGGGGTTGGGCCGAAGCGCCTGTCCAAACGGGTAGTACGCGCCTAAGTGTTTCCGCGGGCCGACAGTTTAGACGGGAGTTTGATCGTTTAGCCATCCGGGGCGCATTGCAGTATCAATGGACCGACAAAAAAGGCGGACAATGGGAACTCAGTCCAACAGACCTCACCTACATTGACCTGCGTCAGATTGACAGCACCTTCTATCAGGCGCTCTCTATCAAGTCTGGATTTCAGGATGTCCTCCTGCTCGGACCCCGCCTCCGAGTGGTTCGTCCTTCGGTTCAAAAAGGTCGCTGGGAACGGCGTGCGGAATGGACCCTAGAAAGTTCTGGCCTCGTCACGGATGTGATTAGTCGAAGTATTCAGCCCAATGGCCCGGAGGTTCGCAGTGTGGCCAACGTACCCTATGCCCATTATCTGCGTGCCAAGTGGGATATGCGCTGGCTTCGGCGAGGAACGGGCCATCGCGATTGGGCGCTCCGCTTTGTTGCCGGCGAATTGTATACCCTTCAGAATACCCCCGGCATCCCACCTTTTGAACGGGCCTTTTTTGCCGGAGGCAGTAATGACCTGCGCGGATGGATCAACTTTCGTCTCGGCCCAGGGGCACTCCCTCTGGCCGTTTTTGATAGTACGGGGTATTTAGGCTCCGGAACACGAAAGCTCTTGTTTCAAACAGAGTACCGTTTCCCACTCTCTGGCGCCTTGTCCGCCGCCGTATTTACGGATGCCGGAAACACTTGGCTACATCGCCGCAATGTGGCACAATCCTGGAGTCCTTTACTCCAAGACGCAGACATTCAAGACCTAGTTTCCTTCTCCCTTCCAAATCTATTCCGCCATTCGGCATGGGATGCAGGGATTGGGATTCGCTATGATCTCGATTTCTTCATAGTACGCATGGATTGGGGGCTTCAGCTATATGACCCCCGACGACTGAGCACTAACCCATGGTTTCAGCGGAGGGAATGGGCGAGCCGGGGAACACTCAATTTTGGTCTAGGAATGCCGTTTTAGGTACATTTTGAGATGGCTTAAACGGCCAAATCAAAGAAAAGGCCTAGGTTTGCAATTCGTTAAGTTTTAATCACAAGCATTATGGCCTCAGAGCGCGTCATTTCCCTGCTCGGCGATCAAGCCGACTACCTACTCAACCACACAGCAACTGCCATTCCCAAATCTTCGCTTCACCTGCCTTCAGCGCAGTTTGTAGACGAGCAATTCATTGGTAGCAATCGCAACATTCCAACCTTGCGTTCTTTGCAGCAGTTGTATGGAACAGGTCGTCTGGCTAATACGGGTTACATGAGCATTTTGCCCATTGATCAAGGGATTGAGCATTCTGCGGGGGCCAGCTTTGCCCCAAATCCATTGTATTTCGATCCTGAAAACATTGTCAAATTAGCGCTAGATGCTGGTTGCAATGCCGTGGCTTCGACGTTTGGAGTTTTGGCCAGCGTAAGCCGCAAATACGCACACAAAATTCCTTTTGTAGTCAAGTTGAACCACAACGAGTTCCTTTCTTACCCTAATCAGTACGATCAAACCATGTACGGCTCCGTCGAGGATGCCTGGAACATGGGGGCAGTTGCCGTAGGTGCCACCGTATATTTTGGGGCAGAAGAATCGCGCCGCCAGTTAATGGAAGTATCCGAAGCTTTCGAGCGTGCGCGTGAATTGGGTATGGCGACCATCTTGTGGTGTTACACCCGCAATACGGGCTTTAAGCAAGATGGGGTGGATTACCATACTTCAGCCGACTTGACCGGCCAAGCGAATCACCTAGGCGTGACCATTCAATCGGACATCATTAAGCAGAAGCTTCCCACCAACAATGGAGGATACTTGGCGACCAAGCACGGCAAGACGCACCCCTTCGTCTACGAGAAAATGTCCACGGACCACCCCATTGATTTGACCCGTTACCAGGTAGCTAACTGCTACATGGGTAAAATTGGACTCATCAACTCCGGAGGTGAATCCAAAGGCGCAAGCGATTTGGCCGAATCGGTTGCCACCGCGGTAATCAACAAACGCGCTGGCGGTCAAGGTTTGATCCTCGGTCGCAAAGCCTTCCAACGCGATTGGAAAGAGGGGGTAGACTTGCTACATGCCGTTCAAGACGTTTACCTCGATTCATCGATCACGATCGCCTAAAACCCAATGACTATGTCCACGGATTGGTTCCACAGACAAGAGGCGGGGATTACGACCCCAACGCAAGAGAAAAAAGAAACGCCGGATGGCTTGTGGCATGGGTGCCCCAAGTGTAAGGTGATTGTCTCTGCGGAAGACCATGTGAACAATGTTTGGGTCTGTGGCAACTGTGGCTTTCACAATGGCATCGATGCGAAAGAGTACTTCTCCTTTCTTTTTGATGGCGGAAACTACACCGAGCTCAATCCCACGATGGTCTCAAAGGATCCCTTACAGTTTGAGGATACCAAAAAGTATAGCGATCGCCTCAAGGCTACGCAAGTCAAAACAGGCCTTCAGGATGCCTTGACCTCTGCTACGGGTGAAATGAATGGGATTCCTGTGGCCATTGCCGCCATGAATTTCAAGTTCATCGGAGGCTCCATGGGATCTGTGGTAGGGGAAAAAATTGCTCGAACGATCGATTATAGCCTGAAGCACAACATTCCCTTCATCATGATTAGTAAATCTGGTGGTGCGCGTATGATGGAAGCAGCTTTCTCCCTCATGCAGATGGCCAAAACTTCGGCCAAACTAGCCCTCTTGGATGAAGCTAAAATTCCCTACATCAGCTTATTGACCGATCCAACTACGGGTGGCGTTACGGCATCTTATGCCATGCTGGGGGATATCAACATCGCTGAACCAGGTGCCCTGATTGGCTTTGCAGGCCCACGTGTCGTTAAAGAGACCATCGGAAAAGACCTCCCAGATGGATTTCAGACGAGCGAATTTGTCAAGGAGCACGGCTTCCTGGACTTTATTGTAGAGCGGAAGCATTTAAAAGCACGCATGAGCCAATGGCTTCGTTTTGTCGGCAATCTTCCGGCACCCGTAAAAGCAGAATAAATTATTCGTACTTTTGCCCTCCCGAAAGACGGGTATACAGCACAACCATCTAAGTGATCTAGGCATGTATCTAAACACAGAAAAGAAGCGTGAAATTTTCGCGCAACACGGCAAAGGCCCCGAAGATACGGGTTCAGCCGAAGGGCAAATCGCCCTCTTCACCTACCGCATCAGCCATTTGACTGAGCACCTCAAGAAGAACCGTAAAGACCACAACACCGAGCGTTCGCTCATTTTGTTGGTTGGTAAGCGTCGCGCTCTTCTAGACCACCTTCAAAAAACCGAGATCGGTCGCTACCGCGCCATCATCGAAAAACTAGGACTCCGCAAATAAGCGTGAGTTTCCTCTAGCGGAAATATTCAGAAAAGGCAATTCTTCCCGGATTGCCTTTTCGCGTTGGAAGAAGCGGCTTGGAGAAATCAACATCGAAAACAAAAAAACATGAATGCACCTACCCCCATCACCCAAAGTTTAACTCTGCCTGATGGCCGAGTAATCACCCTAGAAACTGGCCGCATGGCCCGTCAAGCCGACGGCTCTGTACTTCTTTCTTGCGGTGGCACTGCCCTTTTAGCTACCGTTGTAGCCAACAAAGAGGCTCGCCCAGGGGTTGACTTCCTCCCATTAAGTGTGGAGTACAAGGAAAAATTTGCAGGCGCAGGCCGCGTCCCAGGAGGTTTTCTAAAGCGTGAAGGTCGCCCAAGCGATCGTGAGGTTTTAGTTTGCCGTTTGGTAGACCGCGTATTGCGTCCACTTTTCCCTGAAGATTTCCACGCGGAGATTCAGGTGATCATCACCATGCTCTCCTACGACCCGGCTACGGCTCCTGAGTCCTTGGCTGGTTTGGCTGCATCTGCCGCCATTTCGATCAGCGACATCCCCTTCAATGGACCTATGTCCGAGGTGAATGTGGCTCGCGTAAACGGAGAGTTTATCATCAATCCATCCTATGCTCAGCTAGAAGAAGCTGACATGGAAATCATGGTCGGCGCTACCGCAGATAGCGTGGTTATGGTCGAAGGTGAGATGAAAGAAGTTTCTGAAGCGGAAATGATGGAAGCCATCACGGTGGGTCATGATGCGATCAAAAAACAAGTTGAGCTTCAACTGGCGCTGGCTGCAATGGTTCCTACCTCCAGCCCTAAGCGTGAGTACTCGCATGAGACCCACGACGAAGACTTGCGCAAGCGCGTAGAATCAGCAACCTATGATGGCGCCTACAAGGTGGCTGGAATGGGCTTGACCAACAAAGCAGAGCGTTCAGCTCAGTTCAAAGCGGTTTTTGAAGCCTATGCTGCAACGCTAAGCGACGAAGAAAAAGAGAGCTCAATGGATCTCGCCAAAGTGTACTATCACGATGTGGAGTACAAGGCGATGCGCAATCAAATTTTGGATAACGGCCAGCGTCTAGATGGACGTAAGACGGACGAGATTCGCCCAATTTGGGTAGAAACTGACATTCTTCCAGGACCTCACGGCTGTGCCTTGTTCACACGTGGAGAGA
Source organism: Cryomorphaceae bacterium (assembly GCA_024639785.1). Taxonomy (GTDB): domain Bacteria; phylum Bacteroidota; class Bacteroidia; order Flavobacteriales; family Schleiferiaceae; genus TMED14. The sequence goes on along the minus strand of JAHEGI010000021.1, from coordinate 4,007 downwards.
CGCAGTCCTTCACAACGGTGACATTGGGAACCGCGTTAGATTCGAATCGCATCGACGCAGCGACCATGACCGGTGACGAGAAGTTCTACCTCCACTATAACTTCCCTCCTTTCTCTACAGGTGAAGCACGCATGATGCGTGGCACGAGCCGTCGTGAGGTAGGTCACGGAAATTTGGCGCAGCGCGCGCTCAAGAACATGGTCCCAACTGGATCTGGCTATACCATTCGCATCGTTTCGGACATTCTTGAGTCCAATGGATCAAGCTCCATGGCGACCGTTTGCGCAGGTACTTTGGCTATGATGGATGCAGGTATCCAAATTGAGCGTCCCGTGAGCGGTATTGCCATGGGCCTCATCACGGATCCAGACTCCGGAAAGTATGCTGTTTTGAGCGATATCTTGGGTGACGAAGATCACTTGGGTGACATGGACTTCAAAGTCACGGGCACCGAGAAAGGGATTACCGCCTGCCAAATGGATATCAAGATCAAAGGCCTTAGTGTGGAGATTTTGACCAATGCCTTGAATCAAGCCAAAGCTGGACGCGAGCACATCCTTTCTGTGATGACGGCTGCGATGCCTGCTCCGCGCACCGAACTCAAGCCGCATGCTCCCCGCATGGTGGTTATGGAAGTGCCCAAGAACTTTATCGGTGGCATCATCGGTCCTGGTGGCAAAATCATCCAGGGCATGCAAGCCGAGACAGGATGTACCATCACGATCGAAGAGATTGGCAACATTGGCCGCGTAGAAATCAGTGGCACGAATGCTGAAGGTATTGCCTTGGCACAACAACGAATCGGCGAAATCTGCTTCGTACCCGTCGTAGACACGATTTATGATGGCGTGGTGAAAGGCGTGCAGACTTTCGGCGTATTCGTCGAAATTGGCCGCGGAACAGAAGGCTTATTGCACGTTTCTGAAATGGATTGGAAGCGCGTCGAAGACCCATCTGCGCTCTACAAAGAGGGTGACAAGGTCCAAGTAAAGCTTCTCAGCATTGACGACAAAGGCAAGCTCCGCTTGTCTCGCAAAGTCTTGATTGAAAAGCCAGAAGGTTACATCGAGCGCCCTCCACGTGAGGATCGCGGACCCCGCCCAGACCGTGGCGACCGTCGTGGACCACGTCCAGAGCGTGGTGATCGACGTGAACGCGGACCCCGCAATGAAGAATAATGCGTGTGCATTTTTCTTGTAACTTGTTTGTTTAACCCTCGTACGAAATCATCCGATGCGTCAATTAAAAATTACGAAGCAGGTCACCAACCGTGAGACGGCCTCCTTGGACAAATACCTCCAGGAGATCGGCAAAGTGGAGTTGATTACTGCGGAAGAAGAAGTAGAGCTCGCCCAGAAAATCAAGGCAGGCGATCAACGCGCCTTGGAGAAACTCACAAAAGCCAATTTGCGCTTTGTGGTTTCTGTGGCCAAGCAATACCAAAACCAAGGGTTAACACTTCCTGATTTGATCAATGAAGGCAATCTAGGGTTGATCAAAGCGGCACAGCGTTTCGACGAAACCCGTGGATTTAAGTTCATCTCGTATGCCGTTTGGTGGATTCGTCAGAGCATCCTTCAAGCCCTAGCCGAGCAATCTCGTATTGTCCGTCTTCCCTTGAACAAGATTGGCTCAATCAACAAGATCAACAAGGCCTATGCGTCATTAGAGCAGGCCCACGAACGTCCACCTAGTGCCGAAGAAATCGCCACTAAGTTGGAAATGAGCGAAATGGATGTAAAAGAGTCCATGCGCAATAGTGGCCGCCACGTGTCTATGGACGCGCCTTTGGTCGAAGGCGAGGATAGCAACCTGTACGACGTCTTGAACTCGGACGATTCGCCCAATCCTGACGACGATTTGATGGTGGATTCACTCCGCACCGAGATCGAGCGCTCCTTAGCCACCTTGACTCCACGAGAAGGGGATGTGATCCGCTTGTATTTCGGCCTCAATGGTCAGCATCCGTTGACATTAGAGGAGATTGGAGAGAAGTTTGATTTGACCCGGGAGCGCGTGCGTCAAATCAAGGAGAAAGCCATTCGCCGCCTGAAACACACTTCACGCAGCAAAATTCTTAAAACCTACTTGGGTTGATGTATTTTTGAGCCTATGGCTCGAACTTCTTTGACAACCGTTTTAGCCACCCTGCTTATTGCAGCGGTGGCTTTTTCTTGTTCCCCTACGAATCAAGCACTCAAACGCAGTAAGAAATTAGCTGCGGCAGGACTCACCTATGAGGCCACCGTGCTGTCTCTCGAAGCATTAGAACGCAAGCCAGGGAATCAAAAAGCCATGATTCAAGTCAAGACGTATGGCGAAAAGGAAATCAAGGCGCAGCTTCGTGAATTCGAAAAGCTCGCTGAAGCTGGCCAAACGGTGAGTGCTTTGGATGCCTTTGTTCGTGCACGCGACTTGGAAGATCGGGCTAATGCAGCAGGGGTTTTGCTTTCAGGCACCTCAGCGCATATTTCTGAATATAATGGCCTCAAAAAGAACTACGTCAAAGACCTGGTGCAGCAGGGCATGGCGGCCATGGAAGGCGATGATTTTATTGGGGCAGAACGATTGTACAGCCGTGCATTAAAGTACAGTCCCGAAGATGCCCAAATCCAAGAGGCTTGGCGCTCAGCCGTTTCGGAACCTATGCACCGAGAGGCGCACCGTATGTACGCCAACCAGAAATACCGGGCGGCATTTTACACCTGGGCAGATATGGAAGAGCGGACGGGTCAATCCTATCTCGATAGCCGGCAATATCAAGACTCAGCGGTGTTCCATGGCATGGTCACGGTGGGCATTCGAGACATTTTAGCACCCACCCGTCAAGAATTGAATTTGAGCCAAAGTATGCGCGCAGATTTGATTAATAATTTGGTTCGAACCGACGACCCATTCATTGATTGGATTGACTGGAATGATCAGACGCGTTACCAATCCAACGAGCAACCTGACTATCTCTTGGAAATGGAAATGACGGACTGGACTGAAGTTCCCGGGACTATGTCGCGTTACGAGCGTCAAGGCTACCGCAAAGAAATCGTGGACAAGAAAAATCCGGACACAGGTGTCGTGACTAAAGAAACGGTCTACCATAAAGTGGTTTATTTCGATGTGGACTACCGCGTCTTCATTCATGGCGCACTTAAGTTCACCTTGGTGGACCCGTTGAAGCGCTCCATTTTAACTTCACGTGAAGTGGAAGAACAGAGCGAGCGCATTATTGCATCCGCAGAATACAGTGGCGACCCGGCCAATCTCTACCCAGGTCAATGGTCGAGTATTTCGGAAGCCAAAACGACAGACCAAGTACAGTATGGCCAAAAAGGAAGGCTCGACAGCCGATTCCGCACCACGTACAACCCTCGCGTCGTTCAAGACATGCGCGAAACGGTCAAAAACAGCTTGGTCAAGAAAGCGAGCGTCACCTTGATCGAGACACTCAACTCCCCACTTTTCCTACAATAAGCCCTCGCAAGGCAGAGAGTCCTAATGCCTACCTTTGCTCCTGCATTCAACTGCATGGGGCTGACCGGTATTGACAGCAAGATGAAGGGGTTTGTAAGCATGCCGAGCTATTCGATTGATGCTCGTTAATTCAATATCGGAATCTATAATTGGCGAGTACAACTACGCTCTTGCCGCTTAATCATCCGATAGGAGACTAAGCTAATTCCGCACTAGGTGCGGAAGCGGGACATCCCTCAAAATCCCCGTCCTACGGAGTTTGATCAAGGGGTGCTGAAAAGGTGGGAATAGGAGGTCCTGAGCTGCGGGGGGCCTTTGAAAATTTAGCAGATAGGCTTGCGGTGGGGTGTTTGTTCTCAGCCGCAGGATGAAAACCAAAGACAAAATAAGCATGTAGAAAGCATATCGTTTCCTTGTCTGGACGCGGGTTCGATTCCCGCCAGCTCCACTTCCAACAGCCTCTAAACAAGGCTGTTGTCTGACAAAACGCTGACATTCAATGACATGTCGGCGTTTTTTTATTCTTTGGACTATGACAT
>JAHEGI010000007.1:74457-90802 GCA_024639785.1 Cryomorphaceae bacterium | reverse complement strand
CCGCGCAATACGGCGACGTGGTAGCTCAACAGCTGCAGAGGCACCGTGGTTAATAGCGGGCTCAAGCAGTCCAAGGTATCTGGAATCTCAATCACGGCATCAGACAGTGCACGTACTTCCTTTTCCCCTTGACCAATCACAGAGATTACTCGGCCTTTCCGCGCCTTGACTTCCTGCACATTAGAAACGAGCTTTTCGTACATATCTCCTCTTGGGGCGACAATCACGATAGGCATTTGCTCATCGATGAGCGCAATAGGACCATGCTTCATCTCAGCGGCAGGATAGCCTTCCGCATGGATATAACTAATTTCTTTCAGCTTAAGCGCCCCTTCAAGGGCTACGGGGAAATTGTAGCCCCGACCCAAAAACAAGGCGTTGCTACTTTCCACCATCTCTGCAGAGAGGGTCTTGATCTCGGCATCCAAATGGAGCATCGATTCAATTTTACCCGGGATGCGCTCTAATTCTTGGGCAATTTCTGCACATCGTTCCGCAGAGAGATGACCTTTGGTTTGACCAATGTACATAGCGACTAACGTGAGCACCGTAACCTGCGCAGTAAACGCTTTGGTCGAGGCCACCCCAATTTCCGGCCCAGCATGCGTGTAAGCCCCGGCATGGGTTTCACGGGCAATGGAAGATCCAACCACATTGCACACTCCGAAGACCGTGGCCCCCGCTTGTTTTGCCATTTTGATCGCCGCCAAGGTATCCGCTGTCTCGCCGGATTGTGAAATCGCAATGACTATATCTTTTGGTCCAATCACTGGATTTCGGTAGCGGAACTCCGAAGCATATTCCACCTCAACGGGAACACGGGCTAAATCTTCAATCAAATATTCTCCAACTAGGCCTGCATGCCAAGAGGTTCCACAGCCAATGATCAATATTCGCTGAGCTTCCATCAGTGCATCGTGGATGCTATCCAGACCGGCCATTTTTACCTGACCTGTTTTGAGGTTAACACGCCCACGGACGGTATCTCGAATGCTCTTGGGTTGCTCAAAAATTTCCTTGAGCATGAAGTGCTCATAGCCTCCCTTTTCAATGCTATCCAGATCCAACTTTAGTTGGTGAATGGTGGCGTCCACCGGAAGGTCCGAAACAATTTGACGGACGGAAACCCCTTGACGAGACACCACGGCCATTTCTCCGTCTTCGAGGTAAATGACTTTCTTGGTGCTATCCAAAAACGGCGTCGCATCAGAACCCACAAAGAACTCATTGTTTCCTAGACCCAAAACGAGTGGGGAGCCCAAACGAGCCACGACCATGGCGCCCGGTTCATCTTTGGATAAGACGGCAATCGCATAGGCGCCTACCACCTCATTCAAGGCCAATCGCACGGCCTGGTCCAGACTAACCTCCTCTTTGTCTTGGACATATTCGATGAAATTCACCAATACCTCCGTATCGGTATCACTATGAAACACATAGCCAGCCTTTAGGAGTAATTCTTTCAGGGCAGCAAAGTTCTCGATGATGCCGTTGTGCACCATCACTAAACGGCTTGAATTCGACGCGTGAGGATGCGAATTTGGGTCATTCGGCTCCCCGTGGGTTGCCCAGCGCGTATGTCCGATGCCCAGGGTAGCTTGTGGGACATGCTTGCCCATTCGCGCTTCGAGATCGGCAACTTTGCCTTTGCATTTGTGAATTTCTAGGTGCCCATTAAACAAGGCAATCCCCGCGGAATCGTATCCACGATATTCTAAGCGCTTAAGACCTTGAATCAGTATTGGGAACGCATCACGCGTCCCGAGATAGCCGACGATGCCGCACATAACTTCTTTGCTTTGGTGGCTAACCTGGTGAAGGTTAGCGAGGTTTGGTTACGTACAAATTTAAGCGAATTGGATCCATTGGGTCCAAATTGCCATTGAGTACTGCCCGAGCCGCCGAAGAGGACATGCGGTCCGGAACCAATAAAATTTTTGCTTCAGCGCTGTCTTTTCCATTCAGCCATTGCTGCACAAACTTCGTTACTTCCAGTGTGTACGCGCGATCGCGGAGGACCGAGCTCACCACCAAATCACCTCCCGGGTTTCCATTGAGGTATTCCGTCAGCAGACGGCGCTGATTGCCGTAGGTTAAAAAGGCATTTAATTTGACCGGCGTCGCATAGCTCAGCGCAGAGCCTTCCCGCACCGGAATGCGCAATTCTGCGTAGTTCACGAAGTAGTTGGAGTCCTTTAGGTCGCGCAAGCCTACCAAATCCACCACGGTCATGGCTCCGCCCATCCCTTGGATATAGGTGGTGATTTCCCCATTGGTACTGTCTTGGGCGTCCAAATCAAATTGGGCTTGGCTCTTATCAAACGAGAACGTGTTGACCGAATTCACGACATTCCACGCGAGCAGGTCATACACTCCATAGCCTGGGCCCACCGTGTCGGCGCGCAAGCTATCATTGGTGAAGAAGAAGCGAACCCGCATATCCTGATCCCCAGGAGAAAATTGATAGATGGCTTGATTCCCCGCGTGGCCTTCGACATATAGCCCCCGGAAATAGGCTAGGAAATTGGTGTTGCTCTCAAAGTTGCCGCCACTCGAATCTGCAGCCGCATCGACTATGGCCGATTGGAAGAAGGCGCGATTGAGTCGCAGTCCGATGACCTCATTGGGCACGACCATGCCAGAAACTCGACGTTTCACTCCCGGCTTGGGCTGAATCACCGTGTCCACCAAAACGCTTGACCCCGTAAACACGCTGTGCGCATAATAGAGGCTGTCGCTTATAATTTTTTGATCCAATTGGCTCACCTTAATCCCAAAAGGTGCTGCGGTATCCCCATAATAACCCACAAAAGGCAGGTACATGAATACCGAATCCACCTCGGCATTCTCTCCAAAATTTGGATTGACAGTACTGAGGATAAGCTGGGTAGCAAAATTTGCGGTGGCCTCTCCAAATACTGGATCGACATAGGATCCCAGCATCAAGTAGGAAGGCTTTAAGGTGACCAGCGAATCAAAAGCTTCCGTGTGTGTTTGGATGGGCACCGAGGTGAGTGTTCCAATTTTCAAGGAATTCTGATCGACAAAATCAAGACCAATTTCACCTGTATTCCGCTCGCATGAAGCCAATCCAAGTAAGGCAAAGCCCAAGGCAAAGCAGAGAGTACGCATCTGAATTTTATGCAAAAAGTGACTCGTAGAAGGCATCTAGGGCCCCTGGATCCGTCAAGAAGGCAGAGCCATCTTGCACGGGAACGCCCGCTGCGGCGGCCGCATCCAGTTGAGCTTGTGGCACATCGGGGGTCATTTGAAGAACCGCATCGACCTGTGCCACCGCACCTGCGTAGAGATTGTCCACGGTGGGATTTTTGAAGGCTTCCATATCCTTCACTCCGTCAAACTCCATGCCGCGGGGTAAGCCATTATCGAGGCTTCCTTCAAAACTGTCACCAAAAAGACTGTAAACCAACTTGGTATCCTTGAAATGAGGGTCGTCCGCATTAAATTGACGGATATATGTTGGCATTGGCGTGCTCATCCAGCCCATAAAGTGGACTACGTCCGGTTGCCAACCCAACTTTTTGATCGTTTCAATGACGCTCTTAGAGAAGAATAAACTGCGCTCTCCATTGTCATTGTAGAACTTGTTGTCCTTGTCAACCCACGTGCCCTTACGCTTGAAATAGTCCTCATTGTCAATGAAATAGACTTGGATTCGAGCACCGGGGACGGAAGCTACTTTAATGATGAGTGGTTGATCTAAATCATTGATAACCACATTGATACCGCTAAGACGAATCACCTCATGCAATTGATGGCGTCGCTCATTAATGGCCCCAAAGCGCGGCATGAAGACGCGAATCTCATTGCCTTGCTCATTCATTTTCTTAGGGAATGCCAAACCAGCCTTGGATAGCGTACTATCTGGAAAGTAGGGCTTAATCTCATGTGAGATGTAAAGGATGCGTCGTTTCGCCATTGCTGCAAAGGTACGAAATTTTGCCTCTAGCGCTCATTTTCCGGCATTCTCGCGGTAGTTTTAGCCCCTGTTTATGCATATTTCACGGCTTTCTTCTCAATCTGAATGGCATCGCTTTCGCGAAAGCCATGCCTCGACCGCAAAAATTGGCTTTGTCCCAACCATGGGGGCCTTGCATTCCGGCCACCTTGCCTTAGTCAAAAAAGCCTTAGGTGAGTGTGATCTCGTTGTAGCTAGCATCTTTGTAAACCCCACCCAATTCAATAATCCAGCAGATTTCGAGGCCTATCCACTGGATTTAGAAAATGACTTAGCCGCCCTCGAGTCCGTGGGTTGTCACGCCGCCTATTGTCCCCGTGTGGAAGAGATCTACCCCCAGGGACCCAAATCGGAAGAACTTGACCTCGGTGGATTAGACCAAGTACTCGAAGGTGCCCTACGCCCGGGACATTTTCAGGGAGTGGCTACCGTCGTCCATCGGTTGTTTGATTTGCTCCAAGTGGATCGCGCCTATTTTGGACTCAAAGATTTCCAGCAGGTAAAGGTCATCGAGAAGCTCGCACACGGGCGCGGAGGCACCCCCGTCATTGTCCCCTGCCCCATTGTCCGTGAACCCTCCGGGTTAGCCATGTCCTCGAGAAATCGCCGTTTGACATCCGATCAAAAAGCGGCCGCCGCTGCCATTTTTGCCGCACTGCGCTTTGCCGAAGAAGAGTTGCAGCTTTTCCCGGTTCCGCCCCGGGCACTCAAATTGGAAATGCGCAAAATGATTCAGGCCAGTGGCCTACTTCAGGTTGAATCCATTGATTTTGCCTTGGCCGAAAGCCTCACGCCCATCACCGATGGAGAAGCCCTTTTGGACCGGTATCCCGAAGGGGTCCAAGCCTTCATTTCTGCCTATGCTGGCGAGGTTAGGCTCATTGATACCCACCGCATTGTAGCCCGAGGCTACCCCGTCCCTGAGGAGGATTAATCCTCCGAATTCCCGCCTTTTCGATCCTATGAGGCACGCGAAATTGGCTGGGAAAGCTCGTTCGCAGCGCGTACTTTTGCGCCGCAATGACGATCGAAGTACTTTACAGCAAAATTCACCGCGTCCGGGTCACCGGCGCCGACCTCAACTACATTGGCTCCATCACGATTGACCGATCACTCGCCCAAGCGGCCAAGCTCGTCGAAGGTCAAAAAGTGAGCATTGTCAACATCAATAACGGGGAACGGCTTGACACCTATGTCATCTACGGGACGCCCAACAGCGGGGAAATTACCCTCAATGGCCCCGCCGCGCGAAAAGTGCAAAAAGATGACCTCATTATCATCATTTCCTATGCGTCAATGACGGTGGAAGAGGCGAAATCCTTTCAGCCCGTCGTACTTTTCCCAGACGAATCTAGCAATCTTCTGAACTAACACCCTATGGCAAAATTTGCACTCCCCGGATGGCTACGAACGACGGGGTTTGCCGTTTTCGCCTTGGCCCTTTTATACTTTGCTTTTGACGGCGTGGACCTTCAAGCCGTATGGTCTTCGGCACGGGAAGCGCAATGGGGCTGGATCGCATTAAGTGTGGTCCTTGGCTACATCGCCGTGCTGAGCCGAGGCAAGCGTTGGACCTATGTGCTGAGTCACCTGGGGCATCATACCACGATGTGGCGCGCAGTGCACGCCACGGGCGTGGGCTACCTGGTCAATATGGCCATCCCTCGTGCAGGCGAGGTCGCCCGCGCCACAGCGCTCAATCGTGCGGACAAAATCCCTGTGAACGTGCTGATTGGCACCATTCTGATAGAACGGACCATTGATTTAGTCATGATGGCGGGCCTCCTAGGCGTAGCCTTTTTGACTGCGTCGGATGAATTGACCTCCCTCATTGACCTGACCCAAGGTGAAACAGATTCCCAGGCCGGTCCAGGGATCCCTTGGGGTTCCATTCTTGGGGGCATCGGCCTGGTGTTGGGTTTGCTCTCATGGATCTTTCGTGGCCGAATTGTGCAGAGCGCCTTTTACGCGAAAGTCCAAAACTTCCTCTCAGGGATGATGGAAGGGATTCGTGCGGTGGGCCAACTCGAAAACAAATGGGCCTTTTGGGGGCATACCTTCTTCATTTGGGGCTGCTACTATGTCATGGTCTACGTATGCTTTTATGCCCTTCCGTTCACGAGCAATTTTAGCCTCGCCCAAGGGTTATTTGTCATGATGGCTGCAAGCCTTGGCGTTTTAATTCCCGTGCCAGGTGGAGTTGGCGCCTACCACTACCTGGTCGCAATGGCCCTCGTAGTCTTGGGCCTCCCTTATGCTCAAGGCCTAGCCTTCGCTACAATTGTCCACGCGGCCCAAGCCTTTATGCTGATGAGCTCGGGAGTAATTGGTTTGATTGGTTTATCCGCAAGAAAAGGCCGAACTTCCTAACATGGCAAAGACAAAAAAGGCCTGGTTCTGTCAATCATGTGGCGCCCAACATCCTCAGTGGATGGGGCAATGCAAATCGTGCCATGCTTGGAATACCCTGGTGGAAGAAGTCCTCGAACGGGAAGCCCCAACGGCTGCCTGGGCGGATTCATCCCAAGGAATCGATCGAGCCAAGGCCATGCCCCTATCCGAGGTGGATCGGCACGCGGAAAAGCGCCATCCCACTGGAGATGTTGAGTTAGATCGCGTCCTCGGAGGCGGACTCGTCCCAGGCAGCTTGGTGCTTTTGGGTGGAGAACCTGGAATCGGCAAATCCACCTTGCTTCTTCAAATTGCGCTTGGCCTTGGGGAACGTGTCCTCTACGTGAGTGGGGAAGAAAGTGCCCAACAAATTCGCATGCGTGCAGAGCGGGTCGGCCTTCAAGGCAAAGGCTGCCATGTCCTTGCCGAGACCTCTACCTCCAAAATACTGCAGTCTGCAGAGCAGATTAACCCCTCGGTGCTCATTGTAGACTCGATTCAAACCGCCCACAACCCGCAGCTTGATTCTGCTGCCGGATCTGTATCTCAGATACGAGAGGCCACCGCTGAATTCTTGCGGTATGCCAAGGCTCGACATGTCCCCGTCATCCTGGTGGGGCACATTACCAAGGATGGTCATTTGGCCGGCCCTAAAGTCCTCGAGCACATGGTAGATGTCGTGCTGCAATTTGAAGGCGATCGGCACCACCTTTTTCGCATGCTCCGCGCGTTGAAAAATCGCTTTGGAAGCACGCAAGAATTGGGGATTTACCAAATGAATGGACAGGGTCTACAGGGGGTGGCCAATCCAAGCGGTCTCCTACTTGGGCAGCGAGAAGAAGGCCTCAGCGGTTCGGCCGTTGGCGTTCCTTCCGAAGGCATGCAGCCCCTCCTCGTGGAAGTTCAAGCCCTGGTCAGCTCAGCTGTCTATGGAACCCCCCAGCGCGCTTGCACCGGCTTTGACACCCGACGTCTGAACATGTTACTTGCGGTCCTTGAAAAGCGCTGTGGATTCCGCCTGGGGGCCAAAGATGTATTTCTGAATGTGACTGGGGGCCTACGTGTTGAGGATCCAGCCCTTGATTTGGCCGTTTGTGCCGCTATTTTATCAAGTAATGCCGACATCCCAATCCCTGCTGGAATGGCCTTTGCGGCAGAAGTGGGACTAGGTGGAGAAATTCGCCCCGTCCATCGTCTGGAACAGCGCATCAATGAAGCCGGCAAGTTGGGATTTGACCATCTGTTTTGTGCGCGGCAAAACGGAATTAAAGCAGGACTCCACCAAGGCGTCCAAGTCGTCCCTGTGCGTCAAATGGAAGACCTCGTGCGCGCGCTATTTGGCTAGCGCGGCGCCGATTAATTGCCTACCAAATTCACTAATTCGTCCAAGTTCGGTGTAATAATGATTTCAGTCCGGCGATTGCGCGCTTTGTTTTCTGCGTTGTCATTCGGCGCCACGGGCATGAACTCTCCACGGCCTGCCGCTTGGACACGCTGGGGCTCAATCCCTTTATTTACCAGGATTTTCACGACAGATGTGGCGCGCATCACGCTCAAGTCCCAGTTGTCTTTGACGGAGGTCTTTCCATAGTAGGCATCATCATCGGTGTGCCCTTCAACGGCAATCTTGAGATCTTTATTTTCTGCTAGGACTTTGGCTAATTGACCAAGCGCCGTAGCCCCATCGGTTTGTACATCCCAGGAGCCCGAAGCAAACATTAAGCGGTTATCCAAGCTTACATACACTTGACCATTGCGCATAGATACCGTCAGTCCACGATTTTCAAAACCAAGGAGTGCGTCGGCAATGCGCTGACGGAAATAGGCTGCCGTGGAGTCCTTGCGTGCGAGCAAGCTTTCCAATTCATTCACTCGCGCCTCGCGTGCCTTGAGGGCATTGCCCACCGCAATCAAGCGGTCTTGCTCTCGTTTAAGCGAGTCTTCTTTACTGGCCAAACGTTGAGCGATTTTTTCCATCTGCTCCAGCATGGCCTTGTTTTCGCGCAGATTCGCCGCCGCCAGAGAATTGTTGTTTTTCAATGCGTAATCGTAGTTGGCCTCCAAATCCTTGTAGGAACGAAGCAACTTGCGATACTGCCCGCCTTGAGCCGTCGTATCGCGAAGTAATGAAGTAAACGCTTCATCGATCCGTGCGCGCTTGGCCTCACATTCGACCAGGGCGGTAGCTGCCTTGTCGCTTCGAACCTTAAGGGCTTCATTTTCAGCGACGACTTGGTCGTAGCTTGATTGAAGTTCGGCATGCATCTTGGGAGATACACAAGAAACCGCCAAGGCGGCAGGAAGGGCAGCAAGAAGTAGAAGTCGAAATACAGAACGCATAGCGAAGGGGTCAGGTTTATTCAAAGGTAGTCGGCAAATCCCATTCCAAAAGCACGGGACAATGATCTGATAGGTAGGCTTGACTCAGGTGGACGCAGCGCCGTGCCGCTTCCACCGCATTTGGACTAAGCCAAAAGCCATCGATGCGCCAACCAACATTTCGCTCACGGGAGCGCGACTGCATACTCCACCATGTATAATGGGCTCCATCGGACTGAAACAAGCGAAAGGCATCGCGCCATCCCGCCTCGTGCAATTGATCAAGCCACGCCCGCTCTGGGGCACTGAAGCCTGGCACGCCATCCAAGCGGATCGGGTTGTGAATATCGATGGCATGGTGACACATGTTCCAATCGGCCCCAACAATAATCGGCTTGCCCTCTTTTTCGAGGGCATCGAGGTAATTCCTAAATGCTTGCAGAAAAGCCAACTTGAGGATCTGACGCTCCGGCTTAGAGGCGCCGGAAGGGAAGTAGGCATTGACCACCGTGCATTCCGGATAATCTACGCGCAGCACGCGTCCTTCTGAGTCAAATGAAGGACTGCCCATTCCATCCAACACACGCAACGGGGCTTGTTTTGCGACTATAGCCACCCCAGAATACCCTTTCTTTTCTGCTGCATGAAGGTGGGTCCAGAAGCCCGGAAAGGTTTGGGCTAAGAACTCCCTATCGTCAAAACGAACCTCTTGAAAAAGAAGAAGGTCCGCTTCAGTGCTTTCCCACCAGCGGACCAATCCCTTCTTTATGCTGGCCCGAATGCCATTTCCATTCAGGCTAATAATGCGCATGCCTTCGTCTTAGTTGAGGGCCAAACGCGCCTCACCAATTTTTTCATTAGCCGAATAGACATCCAAGCTATACGTGCCTGGAGCAAGGTCGGTCTTCACATTGAATACAATGCAACATCCTGTAGGCTCGCCATTGAATTGCACCACTTGAGAAGCGGAGTACAGGATGGTTTCGCCATTCACCACCATGGTGCGGTCTTTTCCATCTGCCGCCAACACACGTCCATCAGGCGTGTTAATGCGCAAGTACAAGGTGTATTCTCCTTTGGTAGCTACGAGGTTCTTAGCGATGGTCATGCAGGCCTTCATGCGGTTGGACTTCCCGGCTGAGGTGCTTGGCTTTTCGACGCCTTTATTGTTCACCTTATACGCCGAAGCTTCGATGCTACTCAGTTGCAATTTGGACGCTTTGGCTACTTCGCCCGAAAGCTGGCTATTCGTTTCGTTTAGAACCACATTCTTGCCTACTTCCTCTGTCAGGTCTGTAGCAATTGAATCTTTGACTACGACCAAGGAGGCGTAGGCTTGATTCACCGAATCAACTTGTTCCGTCAAGCGAGCAATCTTCTTTCGCAAAGAGAATACTTCGCCACGCATGCTTTTCAGCTGAGAGGCCGAAGCTGCATTGATGCGCTCAACTTTCTCGATCATGGCATTCAAGCGAGCAGTTTCTTGGGCAATGAAACTATTCAAACTGTCGTTTGCAGAGGTTTGTGCCGCCAAATCGCGCTTGTAATCCTCTAGTTGAGTAATAAGTGCGGCTTTCTCTTCTTCCAAATCGTTGACCTGGTTCGTTTGGGTAAGCGCAAAGTATGCGAGGGCCGCTACGAGGGCGATAAGAAGAAAAATAATGTTGCGTTGGCGTTTAGCTGACGATTCTTGGCTCATGATACAGAGATATTTGGCTACAAATGTACTTTTTCTATCGCTCTTTTTTGGATAAAATATGCCCTAGATCCTGCATTTCATGCCCCGCTGAGCTCCTTGGATCCGAAGATCAGCTCTGCTCAACCTGTTCTGATCGGCTTTTAGCCTCCATCATCGCTAAGCGAGAAACCATTCCCAGTTGTGATAGCGCGGAGGCTTGGATGGATTTTGACGCCCTCCAAGCCTATATGCATCGAATCAAATTCGATTCCCATCCAGAGCTCGCCTTCTACCTAGGAAAGGCATATGCCCTGCACACCCCATGTCCCCTTGTAGATGCCTTAGTTCCTGTACCTATATCCGCCCAGCGCCGCAGAAAGCGCGGATACAATCAGTGCGAGTGGATCTGCCGAGGGCTTTCCTCTGTCTGGGGGCTCCCCATTTGGAAAGATGCCCTAATAAAATCCCATCGCGCAGCCCAGGCCCAACAAAACAAAGCGCAACGCGCCATGCACATGATGGATGCCTTCGCCCCAGGTAGGCCCTTCCCTAAAGGCTCCAGCCTTCAGCTTTGGGATGACACCTGGACCACGGGGGCCACGCTCAATGCCGCCGGCTGGGCCCTGCGAGCTGGCGGGGCAGGCCAAATCCATGCGCGAACCTTGGCGTCAGAATAAAAATCCCCCGCCCTGAAACCAGGACGGGGGATGGAGCGTCTGCGTTAAGACGTTTTGTGTTTATCGCTCAAGCACGATGCGGCGTACGCTGCGACCCGCATTGGTCTGAACTTCTACTAAGTAGACTCCCGCAGGGGTCTTACTAAGGTCGAAGCTTTCGCGCACTACGCCAGCGTCCGCATGGCGCATGCTTTGGCTAACAACCGCGCCGGTCAAGGTGACAATCCGGAAGGATACATCTTCTGCATCCAAGTGGGTGAACTCCACCGTGAATTGACCTGCTGTCGGGTTCGGGAATAGGCGGAGGGACGTCAAGTTGAGATCGTCCAAGCCTACCGTGAAGTATACTGTATCTGCTACGATGCCACATGCATTGGAAGCGACCGCCACAGCAAAGGCTGCACCGTTCGTGCCAAATGTTTGCGTGACTGCATCTCCACCTTGAATCGCACCATTCGAGAATGCCCAGCCTACGGTGTCTTGACCGCTCGCATTGGCCGTGAACGAAATCGTTACAGGGTTCATGCTGATTACTGTGAAGTTCGGGTTCAACGTGGGCAGCGGGCCTGCAGCCGTGGTGAAGGAAACCGCAGTGCTCCATGCACTGGTGGATGTTCCACCACAGATGTCCTGAACCATTACTTCGTACGTCGTGCCTGGCATCAAGCCAGTCATGGTTACCGAACCAGACGCTGAGGTGTTTACCGTCGTGCCTTGACCCGTGGTAAATCCTGCAGGACCATATTCAATGGTCGAACCGGTCGCTTGGCTTCCTGAAGTCCATGTCACCGTAGCGGTTGTACATGCAGGGGCTGACACAGAAATGCCCGTAGGAACGCCACAAGGAGAACATTGAGGAACAAAGTTTCCAAGAACTTGGTACGCCACAAGGCCCGTGCCTGGGGTATGACTCGCCACAGTATCACCGAATGGACCAACCAAATCAAAGCCCACTTCTGTCGACCAAGAGCCAGGGTTCCAAACAATCACACGCGCAGAATCTCCCGCACAGAAGTTTGACGTTTCCGTATTGGCAGTTCCCGAAGTGAAGGTGGTTCCAAAGTAGAAGATCGGAGTCCAACCGGTGCTAGATTTCTGCTCAACGAGGATTTCTGCCCCGTTCCATCCGTCACCGTAGGAATCAATCTCATACATTGTAAACGTACAAGAGTTCGCAGGAGAACAAAGGGTCGTAGTAACAGAAACTGGTCCGGCCCATCCAGAGAAGTCATTGGCACCACAGGAGTCGCGCACATACACATCATATGTTGTTCCGGCAGTCAAACCATTGATCGTATAGGTAGAACTCACATTGTGAGCAATCGTACCCGTCACTGAGCCTGTACCGGTATAGAATCCGGCAGGTCCCCACATCACACAACTACCCAACGGGCTACCTGGGCTCGTCCAAGAGACGTCCGCAGAATTGTTGGTAACGGTTCCAGCTGCTGGAACTGGATCAGGACAGGTTGGAATGGCTTCTACCAAGAAGTTATCGAAGTAAACATCCGGGCCATAGCCTGAATTTCCGATAAACTTAAAGATTACATCCGATCCTGTGTAGGACGTTGGCAAGTAGGCCAGCTCATTCACCATGGGTCCAGGAGTGGTGGTACCTGCGCCCGTGCTATTGAAATTGGCACCAATGAGGTTGATGATGGTATCCCAAGAACTCGACGTGGTTGGGCGCGCCAAAAGAATCAACTGATCATTTGGATAGAAGGTCATGTACTGGTGACTCCAATCAAACGATGCTTGGGCATTGGCGGAAATAGTCACTGGACGCGAAGTCAATTCAGCAAAATTGCCTGAGGTCCAACCCCAGAAATTACCTCGCATACTGTAGCCTGCGCCATTTGAATAACTCGCAAATTGCTTGGTACCACCAAGTGGGTCCCAACATCCGAGAGGACTGATATCAAAGTTCTCTAGGTATGGCATCGAAGCGGCCAAACATGCTGTAGTAAAGTTGACAGGTCCCTGCCATGGGCCAATATTTCCTGCACCACAGCTATCTGCCACCCAAACGGTGTAGTTCGATGCAGAAGTCAAGCCCGTAATCGTGTAGGTGTTACCGGTCGCCAAAACCATGTTGGGAATCGTTCCTGTACCAGGGTTAAATCCTGAAGGACCCCATGCAACATAGGAACCGGTGGTCGTCGGTGCGCCATGCGCCCACGCAATCAAAGCCGTCGTGGTCGATGGGCTGGCCGAAACGTTTTGCGCTGGCAAACATGTTGGCTGGACTTCGTAATGGAAATCATCAATACCCACGTCATACCAAGTTCCACCGATCATACGCAATGCCACGTGATTATGGCCGGTTGGAACATTCGGGAATGCTACGGTGTACTCGTCCCAGAACTCTGTCAAAGCCAATGTGTCCACCGCAATGAATGACCCGGGATTACTCGGGGTAGTCATCGTTCCAACAATCAACTGAATTGGGCTCCAGTTGTACAACTTGTTGGCGCGGAGTCGAATTTGCGCCCCGTTGCCTTGCAAGTCACCAAACATGGGCGAAATGGCGGTCACATTCGTCGCCGATCCCGTAGACATAAGCAGATAATGTGGAGAAGAGTATGCCGCCACATTCCACGTTTGAGGAAGCAGAACGGACCAAGAGTTTCCACTACCTGTGGCAGACATCGTCCAACAGCTCGGAGCATCACCTGGAGTCGCTAAATCCCAGTTTTCACTGTAGCCAATGGTCGTGTTGTACGGTGAGCAAAGGGTGGTAAAGCTAAATGGACCAACCCAAATGCTATTGCCATTTCCTTGGCCCGTACAACTGCGTAAAACGTAATAATCATAGGAGGTATTTCCGTTGAGGCCGTTCAATACATAGGAAGACGACGTCGCCGTGTCCATGAATCCTGTGCCCTGGGTGAAGCCATTTGGACCCCACTCAACCACAAAAGTGCTACCTGCACTCACCCACGAGAGGGTAGCAGAGGTATCGCTAACTCCAAGTAGACCGAGACCAGTAACCTCTGGACATGTCGGTTGCTCTTCAATATTGATGTCATCCACCCACGCATTGTTCCCCCAGTTGGAGAAACCTACCCAGCGGAATTCAGCCACCTGACCGTAATAGGTTGCAGAGTCCAGATTCACTGTTTCTTGAACAAACGTTCCCGCGGCATTCCACGTAGCTCCATCGTTTGAATTAAAATTGGCGCCTGATTTACTCCAAAGGGTATCCCATGCGGTAGATCCAGAAATGCGGGCCAAAACAGCCAAGCGCTCATTCGCCCAGGTGCTCGCCAAGTGAGACCACTTGAACTTGACCCGTGCGAGGGCGTTCAAGTTGATCGGCGCCGTGGTCATGTAGCCAATTCCACCAGACTGCCAGCTATTACCCATGTCAGCCATGGCAGAGCCTGCGCCCGAAGAGGTCCATTGCTTGTTGCCCCCCGTGAGGAAGAAACAGTTTGGTGGCCAGTTAGTAAAGTCTTCTGTGACTGGCAGGGATTGCGTAACACAAGGCGTGCAAATTTCAATTGGTCCACTCCACCAAGAGGAACCATTTCCTGCTGCCGTACAGTTTTGACGAACGTAGAATTCGTAGCATGTATTCGCAGATAAACCGCTAATCGATGCCGTCGTTCCAGAAACGGTGACCGTCGTGCCCGTTCCTTGGGTAAATCCGACGGGGCCATATTCCACTTCAAAAGTTGAACCCGCAGAGGTATACGAGAAGGTGGCTGTATTTGACGTTGCCCCACCTGCCACTAGGTAATATGGCTGAGGACACGCAGGAGGTGCACCGACATTGACGGTATAATCATGCACTTCACCATAGGAAAAGGAAGAACATGCATCCGTCGCTAAGAGCGCTGTACCACTCCACTTACAGCGAAGACGCAGGCGGTGGTTACCCGTGGGCAACGTGGCTGGAATTACCAAGGTATTGGAATACAGTACGCCAGCGGCAGGTCCTGCGGCTGTTGCACTCCAAAGATGCTCACCCGCATCATCGAAATCTCCATCGTCATTGGCATCCACCCAAATGGCAAACCATTGCCCAGAATATCCCGTGGTAATTCCCACGTTCAATTGAGCCGTTTGCTGAACCATTATGGTGTCTGTGGTGTAATCGGCGTAGCCATTGGTTGAACAACCCGTGGCCGATTGGTTCACATTGTTCAAGCTGGCATTGTCGATATAGTCACCAAACGTACATCCGGTGGTATACAAATTGGTGGTACAATAGGTCTGCGCTTGCGCTCCAAAAGAGACGCCCAACAACAGGAGCAAGAGTGCGTACATTCGTTTCATGCGTGCGGTAGTTAGTTTAGAAGCAGTAAAAATGATGCAAAAAAGCCAATTTCGATACTCCGTTCCCTCATTTTCAAGCATTTTTCTCTTGGCATCACTAGCCGTTGGAAGTTGTGCCCTACCCGCAGCCCCTAATGGAGGACCTCGAGATCAAACACCACCAATCATTCTTGAATCCAGCGTAGCCATGGGCTCGGTGAATGTTAGGGGAAACGAAATTTCGTGGCGATTTGACGAATTTGTCGTTCTTAGTTCGCCACAGCAAAATTTTTTCAGCTCACCCCCCTTGCCGGCTGGAACAACCTACGAACTTCGGGGTAAGACCTTCAAAGTGGCTTGGCCCGAACCCCTCTTGGAGCAAAGCACGTATGTTTTTCAATGGGGTAATACCATTCGCGATCTCCATGAAGGCAATATTTTGAAGGGCGTTCAATGGGTTTTTTCTACAGGAAACATGCTGGATTCTGGAGAAATCCAAGGGCGCGTCGTAAATCCATGGACAGGCGAGGGCGTGAAGGATGCAGCGGTATGCCTCTATCCCACGCGAAATCACTGGCAAGGCGATCCCGTCCTCAACGACTCTTGCGTCTTTAACATTGCGAACTACGCAACACGCACGGACGACAGCGGGTACTACACCTTTTCTTTCTTGCGAACGGACACGGCTTATGCCATTCGTGCCTTTGCTGACGCGGACGGGAACAATAAATTGAGTCCTGGAGAATTGACGCCCATCGGGTATTTACCGGACACTTGGGTTCCATGGGACAGCCCTTGGAAAGCGAGCGACGGACCCGTAGACTACCTCCCCCCCATCCTGCTTCTCGACCAAAAAGCCGTTCCAGACAGTCTGCTTGCATGGGAGCCCTGGGGAGCGGATAGCTCGGGCACTTTAAAGCTACAGTGGACGCATGGATGTGGGCCCAGAACGGCGGTTGACGGGGAACTTTCCTCCCCAGAAGGCCTGCCTTTTATTCTCCAACTTAAAGGCAAAACCGGCATTTATGCGGAGTGGGCCAG
>JAHEGI010000007.1:8884-74357 GCA_024639785.1 Cryomorphaceae bacterium | reverse complement strand
AACAGGGTGTCCCAGGCAGATTGCCGTGCTTCGGGCCAATTGGCGGGTACGAGGATGCCGTCGTATTCGGGGCCTCCCGGGGTCTGGCGCAACCAAACAGGGAAACGCAGATCGTAGCAAACCGCCATGAGCACACGCCAGCCGTTCAAATTGACGACCACGCGTTCCTCGCCGCCGTCAAAGTACTCCGCTTCCCCCGCAATACTGAAGCGGTGGCGCTTATCGTAGGTAACAAGCTCCCCGGAGGGACCGGCCAAATAGAAGCGGTTCCGGTAGCGGCCATTCTCCTCTCGGACGAAAACGGTTCCGCCCACCCACGCCTGCACGTCGCGCGCCCAGCGCTGCAGGGCAGCGGCTGGCGCGCCGCCGTCGGGCCCAGCGGCTACCGCCGCCAGCTCATCCGGGCGTGTGGCAAAACCGGTGGCAAAGGTTTCAGGCAAAAGGTAGAGGTCGGCTTCCGGAGCATCTTTCCAACGCGCCTCCCAGTAGGAGAGGTTGCCAGCTACATCCGCCCAGCGAATATCGCCTTGCCAACCCGTGATGCGCAGATCCTTCATGGTTGCATTTCGGTTTTTCGGAAGTCCGATGAACGCTCTTTCAGCAGCCAAGAAATATGCTCGATGAGGAGGGCAGATTCTTCCGCCGAAGTCCCATCATAATAGCCCCGGAGGCGGCCCTTATGGTCGACGAGAACGAGATTTTCGGTGTGAATAAAGCTGTGCTCATCCCACCCTTGGCCTGCCTCGAGAACGGCAAAATAAGAAGTTCGAGCCAGGCGGTTGAGCTCGGCCGATTCCCCCGTGAGGAGCCACCAGCGCGTAGGATTGACATCATTGGCGGCGGCGTAGGCGGCAAGTACGTCCGGGCGGTCGTAGTCTGGCATGGCACTGTGGGACATAAGTTGGACCGCGTCGTTGTCGAGGTAGGCGGCTTGAACCTTGCGCATGTTGATGGCCATGTCCTTGCAAATGCTCGGGCAGGTGGTGAAGAAATAGTTGACCACCCGAATTTTACCCTCTACATCGCTTTCGGTCCGCGTGTTACCCAGTTGATCTACCAGGGTAAAGGAGGCAACCACGTGGTTGATGCCAATTCCCTCCATAGAATCCGCAACAACAGCGGGATTGAGGTCAGAAGGATTTAAAATGGGGAGGCGCGGATTTGGGGTTTGAATTTGAATTGCCCAAAAAACCCCTCCAACAAATACGGTCAGCAGGATGGCAATCTTCCAAAATTCCCCTTTCTTAAGCACCATGGTACTATATTTGAGTTCTGTACAAAGGAACTACAGATACCGACCATGAAAAAATTTGTCTTCTCTTTGGCTGCGGCCCTTCTTGTGCTCACCGCATGCGATCCGGATAAGAAACCAGAGATTGTGCGCTTAGATGTGCGCATACATCCCACCTTTGGGAGCAACGCTGACGTGGTGTTTAATTCCCAACAACTGGTCATGGGTTTGGACACCGTGAAGTTCACCCGGGCGGATATGATTTTCTCTGAATTTGCCTTGATCACGGAGCAGGGTGCGCGCGTGGATCTCCGCAATGAATATGCGCATATCTCCTTGCCCGACAAGTCTACTTTGAGTATTCCTGCCGTAATCACGCCGGGTCAATATGCAGGTTTTGCCTTTAGCATCGGACTCGATTCCGCTACTAACCACGGGGATCCCAGCATCTGGAGTGGCCCCCACCCCTTGAATCCGAATGTGAACAACTTGCATTGGGGCTGGACCGGAGGCTACATTTTTGCTGCGATGGAAGGGTACTACCAAGAAGGGGGAGCAGAAAAGCCCTGGCTCTACCATATTGCCCTGATGGAAAACAAAATGGATGTCGTGGTCATGGCGCCACTCGACTTGACGGATCATAAAACACTCACCTTAAATATGGATTTGGAGAAGTTTTTTAAAGCCGTCCATGATTTGAGTCCTGTAGAAGATGGTGATTTTTCACACAGCACCTTTGACAATGGCTTGGCGCACAAGCTTTCCGAGAACTTAGCTCAGAGTTTTTCGTTTGAATCTTTGGTACCTTAAAGAACGGGGCAAATGAAGTGGCGTATTCTCTTCCTTATTGGTGTTAGTTGTGTTGCCTTTACTTCATGCAATGAGTTTTGGGGCAAAAAGCCGCATGTGACCACCCCGTATGTCCTTCAGATTCCAAACGGATTTCCCCAACCTGATTTACCTGCTGACAACCCGCTCAGTGTCGAAGGAATTCTTTTGGGCCGACAGCTTTTTTATGATCCTATTTTATCCCTAGACAGCAGCCAAAGCTGCGGCTCCTGCCATAGCTCTGCGTTCGGATTTACCGACAATGGCCAGGTGTATAGTACCGGCGTGGATGGATCCGTGGGAGACCGAAACTCCATGCCCTTGCACAATTTGGCGTGGCACCATCATTTTTTTTGGGATGGACGCTCGCCTAGTCTACGTGAACAGGCCCTTGAGCCCATTTCGAATCCCATTGAAATGAAGGAAGACGTCCTTCATGTGGTTGAGAAACTTCAGCGCCAGCCACGCTACCAAGGGGCATTTGAAGCCGCCTTCGGGGATGACGAGGTGACCCCGGATCGGATGGGTCTGGCTTTGGAGCAATTTATGCTGGCTATTTTAAGTGGGGGTGAGAGTAAGTTCGATCGCTTTGTAGCCGGCACAGAAACGCTTACGGCCGAGGAGCAACTTGGATTCCAATTGTTCAATGGGGAATCCAATCCCAACAGTCCAACCCCCGGAGCGGACTGCTTTCACTGCCATGGAGGAGCTTTATTCACCAACCACAAATTCATGAACAATGGCCTCGATAGCAACTTGACCGATATCGGGTTGGGCGGGGTCACTGGAGCCACTGCGGACCATGGTAAATTCAAAGTTCCTTCTCTGCGCAATGTGGCCTACACGGCGCCCTATATGCACGATGGCCGCTTTCAGACGTTGGAGCAAGTGATTGAATTTTACAACTCTGGCGTGATGGATCAGTCGCCCAATTTGGACCCTAGCATGATTGGATTTATTCAAACCCAATCTGGTTCTCAGCAAGGCTTGAATCTCAGCTTGAGTCAACGTCAAGCCCTCGTGGCATTTTTGAACACCTTGACGGATACCCGAATCGAAACCGATACCTTGTACCAAAATCCATTCTGATGAAGCCTGTGTACGCTCTTTTATTTTTAGTCTTTAGTTCGGTCTCTGTCTTCGCACAGAAAAAAGTAGAACTTCGTTTTAACACCGATGGGGTCTGTGGCATGTGCGAAAAGCGCATTGAATCGGCTTTGTTAGATATAGATGGGGTTTGGACGGCCGATTGGACTATCGAAAGCCACGAGACCTGGGTGGTCTACAACCCCAAGAAAGTGTCTGAACTTGACCTGCAAAGAGCCGTGGCCGCTGTCGGCCATGACACCCCGCTAGTCAAAGCCAAAGACGAGGATTACGCCAAAGTACATGCCTGCTGTAAATACCGGGATGAACAGGTGGTCAAGGCCCACGGAGGATGATCAAACGACTGGTCTTCGGATCATTATGCTTCCTTTCCTTGCCTCTTTTTGGGCAAGTAGATACCAGCTTGTATCAAAGCCTTCAAATAAAAGAAGTCACGATCCGGGAAGATGCGGCTGGACTTTCCATTGATAGTAAGTCCGCTCAACTTGATCTGAACATTTCTCGAACCGAACTAAAAAAAGCGGCCTGCTGTAATTTATCTGAGAGCTTTGAAACCAACCCAAGTATTGATGTCGCTTTTACCGATGCGGTGACTGGGACCAAGCAAATTCAACTCTTTGGGCTTGCAGGGAAATACGCCCAGATTCAAGTCGAAATGACGCCTTTGGTCCGAGGCTTATTGGCAAACTCCGGGTTGCAATTTATACCTGGGACATGGGTCCAAGGCATTCAATTGACAAAGGGCATAGGGGCAGTAAACCATGGCCCAGAGAGTATGACCGGTCAAATTAACGTCGAGCTCCTCAAGCCCGAAGACCTGGTGGACGCCGCAGCCGCTCCCGACTCCGAAGGGCGTGGGGACGTCTTGCTCAACGGATATTTCAACCAGGGGGGTCGGTTCGAAATCAACGAAGCCTATGGGGTTCGCCTCAACAAAAAGTGGATGATCTCTAGTTTAGGACACTTTAGTGGCCGGCAGCGCGGAACGGATGTCAATGGGGATGGGTTTTTGGATAATCCCCTGGGCTACCAGGTCAACGGCATGCTGCGCGCCCGATATTTCGGCCAAAACGGCTGGGAAGGTCTCTATACGTTTCATGCCTTGGAAGACGTCAAGCAGGGTGGGCAAATGGCCAATGCTTTTGCCCCCGGCATAGGAGCTGATCAACTTTGGACATCCCAAATCAAACAAGGGCGGCTTGCTTTTACGGCAAAGACGGGCTGGGTAAATCCAGATCTTCCCGAACAGTCTTTCGGTTCCATTGTCCAAGTCTATAGCCACGAGTTGGGCGTCCAAATGGGCCTACCTAAAGGGACAGCCCCAAGTTCGCTTTACAGCCAGCTTCGAGGCATTCAAAATGGGGGTATGGCCCAAGTTCTATACTATCATGGCTGGGGTGCCCTGGTTCAAACTTCAGCGCTCATCCTGCAACATGATGCGTACCAGGTTGGGCTCGACCGATTGGAGCTTGGTAATGGCCGGCCTTGGGTGGAGAATAATGTTGGCCTATCTACCGAATGGACCTACCAAACGGAAGAGCGATTTACGGCGGTCCTCGGGATGCGCGTAGATGCGCATTCCATTGCCGGGAATCAATTTTCTCCTCGTTTCCACATGCGTTGGGAACCCTGGACTTCGCACACCTTCCGGGTGGTCGCAGGTCGAGGTTTCCGCATGGCCCAGCCTTTATTGGAGGAGTATGGGCGACTGGCAAGTCAACGTTTTATCCGTTGGGAGCAGTATGGGCAAGTCCTTGGCGGCGACCTGCTATCGATGGAATCTGCCACCAATATGGGCTTGAGTTATTCGCATCCCTTTATGCTCAATTACATGGCTGGAGGAATTCAGGCCGATCTCCACCGAACCCAGTTCCAGCGTGCGGTGATCCATGACTTTTATACCCCAGGAGAACGGAGCATCTACCCTGTGACCATTCGGGATTGGCCAGGATCTATTCCGCTGCAGTCAATTTCTGCGGGAATTAGCATCAATTATAACTTGAATAAGCGCAGCGAATTGCGCATGGCCTACCGCTATCAAGATTTAAAGGCGTCCTATTACTCAGATGACGTGAATGGAAATGGTCTCATGACGCTCCCCGTGCCCTTCGTGGCTCCCCACCGATTGATGGTCCACTACAGTCGATCTTTCAAGGGAGGCGTCGTCATGGATGTCACCCTACAACGCTATGGAAAACAGGCGATCCCAGGAATAGATCCAAGTATCCGCCCCGCTATAGATTACGCTCCAGCTTTTCATTTACTGAGTGCTCAAATTCGACATGAGTTCAAGGGCGGCGACCTTTACATCGGAATGGAAAATGCCCTGAATGTGACGCAATCTAATCCCATCGATGGTGCGGTTTCACCACAGACCTCCCAGCCATTACTACCTTCGGATCCCTACTTCCAAAGCCATTTTGATGCGACTCGAATTTGGGGTCCAATTTTTGGGCGCATGCTCTACCTTGGCACTAATATTGCCCTCTAAGTCCTATCATGGCTGAAACTTCTGTTATCTCTCTGCGCAACATCAAGCGTGACTTCCAACTCGGAGCGCAAACGGTCCATGTGCTGAAAGGCATCGACCTGGATATTCAAAAAGGGGAGTATGTCGCTTTGATGGGGCCTTCCGGTAGTGGTAAGTCTACCCTCATGAATTTGCTCGGTTGCCTCGATACGCCAACTTCAGGCAGTTACACCCTCGCGGGTCGGGATGTGAGCCAAATGGATGACAATGATCTCGCTGCGGTGCGCAACAAAGAGATTGGCTTCGTTTTTCAAACATTTAATTTGATCCCGCGACAAACCGCCGTGCAGAATGTGGCCCTGCCCCTGGTCTATGCTGGAAGAAGTAAAGAAGACCGCGTCCAGCGCGCTGAAGAAGTTCTCGGTCAAGTTGGACTCGAGGATCGCATGGATCACCGGCCCAATCAGCTTTCTGGCGGACAAAGGCAACGGGTCGCGATCGCGCGCGCTTTGGTCAACCACCCTTCCATGATTTTGGCGGACGAGCCCACGGGCAACTTGGACAGCACAACCTCTGTGGAAATCATGAAGCTCTTTGACGCCATTCATGCCTCTGGAAATACCTTGGTGGTGGTTACTCACGAAGAAGAGATTGCGCAACATGCGCATCGCATCATTCGTTTGCGCGATGGGCAAATCGAAAGTGATACCAAGAACCGATAAGGCATCTTTAGGGTTTAAAATGCTATGGAACAGCCCAACCTAGAGTCAATTTTTGCACAGCTTCAAGCCAGCGCGCCCGTCCTGGGACGTCGGCGCGCTGCAGAGCGCATCGCCCGCTTGCGTTCGCTTAAAAAAGCGTTGCACGCACACCGAGCGGAAGCGCATGCTGCACTGCGGGCGGACCTCCACCGTGCTGAACCCGATACGGATCTCAACGAACTGCTCCCGGTTACGTCGACCATCGACTATGTCGTAAAGCACTTGCGCACCTGGATGCGCCCAGAAAAACACGGATTGCCGATTACCCTCATTCCTGGCTCAGCCGAAGTAGTCTATGAATCCAAAGGCGCCGTACTCATTGTGTCGCCCTGGAACTTCCCCATTAACTTATGCTTAGTCCCGCTCGTGTACGCGGTGGCTGCAGGCAATAGTGTAGCCCTGAAGCCCTCGGAACTTTCGCCCGCCACCTCTGCTTTTTTGACTAAGCTGATTGCCAGCGTTTTTCCTCCGGAGGAGGTCCAGGTAGTGGAAGGGGGCGTCGAAGTCGCCAAAGGTTTATTAGATCAACCTTGGAATCACCTGTTTTTTACTGGATCGCCCAAAATCGGCAGCCAGGTTATGGCTACAGCTGCGCGGCACCTGACCTCTGTCACACTGGAATTGGGCGGTAAATCACCCGTGATTGTCCATCCAAAATTTGGCGCCGAAACTGCAGGCAATCGGGTTGCCTGGGCGAAAGGCTTAAATGCAGGTCAAGTCTGCATTGCTCCCGATTATGCCTTGGTCCGAAAAGACCAACGAGAGGCCTTCATCGCCGGTTTTCAAACGGGCGTGCGTCAATACTATGGAGCGCGTCCTGCAGAAAATCCTGACTTTGCCCATATTGTCCATGAACGGCACTGGGATCGCCTCGAAGCCTGGGTTGAGGAAGCCCGCGCGGGCGGCGCAGAAATTTGGCAAATTGACCGCCCCGATCGCAGCTCGAAGTATTACCCCTTGACCTTGGTTTGGGATGCTCCGAAAGATATTGAGTTGAGTTGCTCTGAAATTTTTGGTCCCATTTTGCCGGTGTATACCTATATCGAAACCGCAGATGCCATTGCGCATGTGGAATCCGGAAGTCGCCCCTTAGTTCTATACCAATTGAGTCATGATCGCGCATGGTCCGATGGGATTACCGCAGCGACCCGCGCAGGAGCAACGGTCATTAATGATTTCTTTCTGCATTACATGCATCCCTCCTTGCCCTTTGGTGGAGTGAACACTTCGGGCATCGGAAAGTCTCATGGATTATGGGGCTTCCGTGAGTTCACCAATGCCCGCAGTATTTACCGTCGTGGCCGCTGGTCCCCCACCATGCTTTTGGCTCCTCCCTACACCGAGTGGAAGCGTAAGCTCATTGCCATGGTGGCACGCTGGCTCTAGGGAGTTTTAAGAGTAAAAGGGTCCAAAGTTTTAGAGTTTTAGGCCGAGCGCTCAAGCCATAAGAAAAGGGCTTAAGAACCGAAAGGATAACTCCCTCCGACGCTTAAGCCCTTGTACCGAAAACGCTTGAGTTTGCTTAGATCTCGCGCTGGACTTCGACTTCCTTGAATCCTTCGATCACATCACCAACTTTGATGTCATTGAAGTTCTTAATGTTCAGACCACAATCCATGCCCTTCTTGACCTCTTTGACGTCATCCTTGAAGCGCTTAAGGGATCCCAATTCGCCCGTATACACCACAACCCCTTCGCGAATAATGCGGACGCGGGTGTTGCGAGTAATGGTTCCATCGGTCACCATACAGCCGGCAATGGTGCCCACTTTGGAAATCTTGAAGGTCTCGCGAATCTCCAAAGTACAGGTGATTTCTTCCTTGAGGTCTGGCGAAAGCATGCCCGACATGGCGTCCTTGATGTCATTGATGGCATCATAGATGATACTGTAGAGACGGATTTCGATGTCTTCTTTTTCAGCCAATTTGCGGGCAGAGGCCGCTGGGCGAACCTGGAATCCCACGATGACCGCCTTAGAAGCGGAGGCTAAGAGCACATCGCTATCCGTGATTCCACCGACCGCTTTGTGGATGATATTGACTTGAATTTCTTCTGTGCTCAAACGCTGAAGTGAATCCGCCAAGGCTTCGATTGAACCATCGACGTCTCCCTTGAGGACGATATTGAGTTCTTGGAAATCTCCAACCGCCAAACGACGACCAATTTCTTCCAAGGTCAAATTCTTCTGTGAACGCACACTTTGCTCACGGGCCAATTGCTGGCGACGAGTAGCAATGTTTTTGGCTTCGCGCTCGTCTTCCATCACGATGTAGTTATCGCCCGCTTGTGGGGCGCCATCTAGACCAAGGATCGAAACGGGCATGGATGGGCCAACTTCTTTGAGCTTGTTTCCGCGCTCGTCCATCATCGCACGAACCTTACCGCTGTGCGGGCCCACTAGGATGTAATCGCCAATGCGCAAGGTGCCCGATTGATTCAACAGGGTCGTCACATAGCCACGGCCTTTGTCCAATGTAGCTTCGATCACGGTGCCTTTAGCTAGGCGATTGGGGTCCGCTTTGAGGTCGAGCATTTCGGCTTCGAGCAATACTTTTTCGAGCAGCTTATCGACATTGAGACCTGACTTGGCTGAGATTTCCTGGGATTGGATTTTTCCACCCCAATCTTCTACCAAAAGGTTCATTTGGCTCAATTGCTCTTTGATTCGCTCAGGATTCGCATCAGGGCGGTCAATCTTGTTGATGGCAATGACCATGGGAACACCTGCTGCTTGCGCATGCGAGATGGCTTCCTTGGTCTGTGGCATCACCGAATCATCTGCGGAGATCACAATGATAACGATATCCGTGACTTGGGCACCGCGGGCACGCATGGCGGTAAAGGCTTCGTGTCCTGGGGTATCCAAGAAAGCGATGCGCTGTCCACTTGCTAGCTCCACAGAGTAGGCTCCAATGTGCTGCGTGATTCCCCCGGCTTCCCCAGCGATCACGTTGTCCTTACGGATAAAGTCCAAAAGGGACGTCTTACCGTGGTCAACGTGTCCCATGACGGTGACAATCGGGGAACGTGATACGAGGTTTTCCTCGAGGTCTTCTTCATTGAAGACTTCTTGCATCTCCTCGTCCACAAATTCTACTTCATAGCCAAATTCATCGGCTACGATGGTCAAAGTTTCTTTGTCCAAGCGCTGGTTCATAGACGCCATGATGCCCAAGGACATACAGGTAGAAATCACCTCTGTTGGCGATACCCCCATCATGTTGGCTACTTCTAGCAGCGTGACGAATTCGGTCAGCTTGAGCGTCTTTTCACCCTCAATGCGTTCCAATTCTTCCATTTCGCGGCGCTCACTGCGCTCTGCGCGTTTGTCACGGCGCATCTTGGAACCTTTGGACTTGCGTCCTCCGCCTAACTTCTCAAGGGTTTCCTTGATCTTGCGTTCGATATCTTCTTTGGAGACCTCTTTGGGGGCACCCGCTGGGGCACCGCGTCGAGATCCCAATCCAGGACGGTTGTTGTCACGGCGCGGACCACCTACGGTAGCTGCACCCGTCGTCGTGCGCCCACCGCCTGCGGCTGGTTTTTGAAGCCCTTCCGTCTTGATACGCTTGCGCTTTCCTGCCTCACCTGCGGGCTTTGGCTTCTTTGCAAACTGTGCCAAGTCAATGGTTTGTCCCGTCAACTTGGGGCCATCGAGTTTTTGGTATTGGGTCGTGTGAGTCCCGTCTTCCTTGGCTGGGGCGGGAGCTTCTTCTTTTGTTGGTGCAGGGCTCGCGGCCGGGGCTTCTGCCACGGGGGCTTTAACCTCTTCCTTCGCAGGCGTTGGCTCAGCTGGAGCAATGACTTCAGGCTTTGCTGCCTCAGGCGCTTTGGCCTCGGGCTTTGGCGCTTCCTTCACTGCCTCTACCTTGGCTGGTGCAGGTTCCGCTTTTGCTGGAGCCGCCTTGGGCTTAGGAGTCAAGTCGATCTTCCCAGAAATCTTGGGACCATCCAACTTGGCCGTTCCCCGAATCACTTCGGGCTTCGCTTTTTCTGCCTCTACGCGTTCTGCTTGGATCGCTTCTTTCTCCTCCCGCTTCTGCTGGATGAGCGTTTCTGCTTTGTCCTTGCTGGTTTTATCCGAAGCAAAACTCTCCAGCAAGAGATCGTACTGCGCCTGGTCAACCTTGGCGTTTCGATTCTTTTCGACTTCGTGGCCCTTGGACTTGAGGTAGTCCACAGCCGTGTCGAGGCCGATGTTCAACTCACTGAGAACCTTACTAATTCGGTAACTACTCATAGATGGCAAATTTCGCTGCTACGGATTAAAATTATTGATCTTCGAATTCTTTCTTCAACACGGAACGCACTTCTTCGATGGTTTCGACCTCCAAATCGGAGCGACGAGCCACATCTTCGATTTCTGCATTCAAGACGCTCTTGGCGGTATCGTAGCCGCTCTTGCGAAGCTGCTCGATCACCCATCCTTCGATTTCGTCCGTGAATTCCAAAAGTTCAACGTCTTCTTCGTGGACCACATCTTCGCGGTACACATCAATTTCATATTCAGTCAAGCGGCTCGCTAGGCGGATATTGTTTCCACCGCGGCCAATCGCCAAACTCACTTGATCGGCGGGGAGGTAAACATCTACATGGCGACGCTCCTCGTTCATGACCATATTGCTAATTTTTGCAGGCGACAAAGCGCGCTGAATAAAGAGCTGTTGGTTGGTCGTGTAGTTGATTACGTCAATGTTTTCACTGCGCAATTCGCGAACGATACCGTGGATACGTGAACCTTTCATACCGA
This sequence comes from Cryomorphaceae bacterium, assembly GCA_024639785.1. Lineage (GTDB taxonomy): Bacteria > Bacteroidota > Bacteroidia > Flavobacteriales > Schleiferiaceae > TMED14. The sequence continues at coordinate 63,210 of JAHEGI010000007.1, read as the reverse complement.
CACATGCACCTACGGGGTCAATGCGGTCATCATAGCTTTCTACGGCTACTTTGGCTTTTTCTCCCGGGATACGAACTACGCCTTTCACCGTGATAATACCGTCAAATACTTCGGGAATTTCACTTTCAAAAAGCTTTGCCAAGAACATATCCGCGGTGCGGCTCAATAAGATGAAAGGTTTAGTCCCGCGAATTTCAACGCTCTTAACCACGGCACGCACGGTGTCGCCTTTGCGGTAAAAGTCCTTTTCAGGAATCATCTCATCACGACGGAGAATCAACTCATTTTGTTGGTCATCATAAATGATCAATTCGCGGTTGCGAACGTGGTGCACTTCCCCAGAGATGATTTCCCCTTCCATGCCCTTGTAGCGCTTGAACAATTCACCGCTATCATGCTCTTGTACTTTTTGAACCAATGTTTGGCGGAAGGCCAAAATAAACCGGCGACCCAAGTCGAGCATTTTAATTTCTTCCGAAACCTCTTCCCCAACTTCAAAGTCAGGTTCAATTTTTAGGGCCGCGGACAAGGCAATTTGCTCATTGTCATCTTCAACCGCTCCATCTTCAACGATGGTACGGTTGCGCCAAATTTCCAAGTCTCCTTTATCAGGGTTGACAATCACGTCAAAGTTCTCGTCCGTTCCATACTTCTTGCGAAGCTGAACGCGGAAGGCCTCCTCGATGAAGGACATCAGGGTGACGCGGTCGATGTTCTTTTCGTCTTTGAACTCGCCGAATGATTCGATGATGGCTATGTTTTCCATGCTTTGGGAAAAAAAATCAGAATTTGAAATCCAATACAATTTTGGAGAGGTCCGAGATCGCAATCGTCTCCCGTACATCCACGGTTACTTTTCCTTTGCCCGAAGGCTTAGGCACTCGCTCCGTCCAGTAAAGTGTGATTTGCTCCCCATCATAAGACTCTAATGTCCCCTTCAGGGTGGCGCCTCCATTCACTAGATTCACCTTGACTTCCCGACCTACGTGCTTCTTATATTGAGCAGGAACGCGAAAAGGAGTAAACATTCCCGGGGAGGAAACTTCGATTGAATAATTCTCCGAATCGTCCCCTAGGGCTCCTTCAATTGCTCGACTCAACTTTTTCAGCTGATCAATGGTAATGTGGCCTTCCAACATATCTGCAAAGACCCGAATTTGGTTCTCCGCGTTCATGTTAAACTCCACCAAGAATGCCTCGCATGCTGCGAGCTCTTGATGAACCAGTGTTTCCATTTCCCCGTGCGTCATGGTCGTCAAAAAGTTATGAGAACAAAAGAGGGGACTTGCGGTCCCCTCTGTGTCGTGCTCACGAAGTTGGTGCAAAAGTACAAAATCTTCGGCATTCAATCGTTATGTCCCTTTACCACTGATACGTAAAGGTCAAGCGGACCTGACGGCCAGGCTCCAAAACCCCCACCTGCTGGGCAATACTCAGTGGATGTGCATAGGCTGTATTGCCCACCGGTTAAAGCCGTGCCGCCATACCCTTGTGCCTGCTGCTGCAAAGTGGCTTTGGGTCGAACATCGGTGAAATAAAGTACGCCACTCAGCGCATCAGAGCCGAGGGCTAGTGTATTAGGCCCAAGAAGTATTTCGGCATGATCCACCCCAAGAAGCGGGAAGTCTAGGCCATGATCGGAAGCCCCTTGAAGGTTGTCATAACGCCACCCTTGAAACGCACTGAGAACGCGGTGCCCCCCTAGCCCTCGGAGCAAGGGTTTGAGCGATTGTCCTCCGGCCGTTGCCCATTGAAGGCTCGGGTTTTGATCGGATAATCGGCGCATTTGAAGCGGGTGGCCTTGCGCAAATGGTCGTATCGCTGCAAACGTAGCGGCTTCGTTGGTTTGAATAATATCCCCGGATGCACAGACATGCGCCTCGGATAATTCAAGGTATAATTCGGGCTCAGGCAGGGTGTCTGCTAGGACCCAAGGCGTCGCAATGAGCGCGCCTACTAAAGGAAAAATCATATACTATTTTTTGGAAATTAAACAGTCGTGAAGGCAGCCTTCAAAGGCGGACCGCGCACTGATATCCTTCCAAAAAAGGGATTGATATTGGATGCCAAATATGTTGTGGCAATCCGATTTTTATTCTCAAAAACTGATTGGATTTCGGGCTGAGAAAAATCCCATTCACAGCCCAGAAAAACACATGCACTGATGTCACAGTGCCCTTCTAAAGCATGAAAGTGCACCCCTTCTTCTTGGCAGGCCAGCGCATGATTGTGGCGGCTATGCTCCCATGACTCTACCGCCCCATGGATGGATGGCCAGAGAAAAAGCAGAAGAAGAAATCGCGAAAACCATGCGGGCATTGGACAAGTTTAATGCCTTTGGTTCAGCCAATAAGTTCTTTTAATCCGATTTCTCCGCGTTCATCATAGAGAAAACAAATAAGTCCGCGCTGGGTTCTTTCTTTGTACTTACCAAATGAAACGATCCTTTCTTTTCCTGTTTGTCCTCCTTGGACTGTGGTTCAGCTCGGCCGAGTTGCACGCATGCAACATCCCCGGCAACGTCAGCATGTCCAATCGTTCGGGCACGAGTATCACAATAAATTTTTCCTCATCTGCTCCATTTCACCAAGTAGAATATGGTACGCTGGGCTTTGCTATTGGCAATGGTAACCGCTCCTCATGGGCGAGTTCTACCACCTTTCAAGCTACAAGTTTGGAACCTTCGACGGGCTATGATTTTTATGTTCGAGATAGTTGCAGCGATGGAACGGTGAGCAATTGGACTTCGTATTATGCCACAAGCACGCTTTGTGGAGTGGCATCACTTCCTTGGTTTGAGAATTTTGATCAAGACCAAATGGAGCCGCAGCCAGCATGGCCAACGGTGGGACCTGGATCCATGCCAAACTGCTGGCCACGCAATCCGACCACAGGCTACGGCTGGGTCATTAGCCCTGTTCCTTTTCCAAACAACTTTACCGGGCCAAGTGGGGACCACTCTGGGCGGAGTAAATACGCCTTGTGTGATGTCATTGGGTTTACCGGCAACAATACAAGTGCAACGTTACGCACGCCACAAGTGTCGCTCGGCACGGCGAGCAGCCCAGAATTGAGTTTTTGGTATCACCTATTTGGAAATGGGATTGGCTCCTTGGAGGTGCAAGTCAAATCGGTTGGAACGACGGCTTGGACTACAGTTAAAACGATTACCGGCCAACAGCAAAGCGCTAGCACAGCCGCTTGGATTAACGAGATTATTTCGCTGAATGCCTATGCTGGAGATACCATCATGGTGCGGTTTAAAGGGGATCGAAATAGCGGATTCACGCAGTTTGCCGACATCGCTATTGATGATATTCATATTCGTCAAGGCACAGGCTGTGCGGCTCCCGCCAACTTCATTTTGACTGGAACAACCTCTTCGACCGCCTCATTCTCCTGGTTGGCTGGAGGTGGCTCTTGGAGTCAAATTTCCTATGGCACAGGGAGTCCGGGCCCAGGAACCGGGACAGTGGTCACGGCTTCAGGAAACCCTGCAAGCATCTCAGGCTTGAGCCCAAATACCACCTATCAAGCCTATGTGCGCGACTCCTGTTCCCTAGGCTCAAGCTCCACCTGGATTGGCCCTATCACCTTTACCACGGACTGTGTGCCGGTGACTACACCATACACTGAAAACTTTGATGGTACGGCATGGGGCATAGGTGCTTTCGGTCAATCGGGGACTATTCAGGGCTGTTGGAATCGCAACACTACAACGGATTATTTCTGGACCCCAGGCCCTCCTCAGTTCCCAGGTTGGAATACTGGTCCAAGTGGGGACCATACTCCCGCCGCGGGAGGCAAATACGTCTACACGGAAACGTCCGGATTTTTGAATGGCACGACCACCTTGCTCACAAGTCCTGCGATTGATCTTTCCCCTTTAGATACGCCTGAAGCCTCCTTCTGGTATCACATGTATGGCGCAGACATTTCTGGATTGACCCTCGAAGTGTCTACGGGATCTTCTTGGACCACGCTATGGTCCGTTACAGGGCAACAGCAAACATCTTCTGCCGCCCCTTGGCTTGAAGCCATCATCGACTTATCCGCCTACGTGGATGATACGATTAAGCTCCGTTGGACGGGGACTAAAACCACTTCGTTCACGGCCTCTTCGGACATCGCTTTAGATGACCTCCATGTCTATGAACGTCCAAGCTGTCCAAAGCCATCCAACTTTGCTACGACGGGAAAGACGGCCAATAGTGTGACGCTTTCTTGGACCGCTACCGGGGGTTCAGCCCCATGGCAAATTGTCTATGGAGCCCCTGGCTTTAGTCCTTCTTCAGGAACTGTTGTCACTGCCACAAGCAATCCCTTTACGGTCACAGGATTGAGTGGCTCTACGCCCTACCAATTCTATCTCCGAGATACCTGTGGAGTTAGTGGGGCTAGTCAGTGGGTTGGGCCGCTTTCGGCTATCACCTTGTGCACACAAGCCACGGCGCCCTGGTCAGACAATTTCAGCGGAGCCGGATGGGTTCAGAGCAGTGGAACATGGAATGATCCTGGAGACATTGCTTTGTGCTGGAACCGTTCAGACACAACCGGATATTATTGGACTCCACGTACCGGGGCGACTCCCTGGCCCAACACCGGCCCGAATAGCGGAGCGGGGGGCTCTGGAGCCTATCTCCATACCAATTTGAATGCCACCAGTCCGCTGAGCACCAAAATCACCACCCCATGGATTGATTTGACCCCCGTGGACACCCCAGCGCTCTATTTCTGGAGTCACCTGTATGGAAGCAACATCACGAATCTAAAGGTTGAAATCAACGACGGCAGCGGTTGGATCAACCTGACGACCGTGCTCCCTGGCAACCAAACGGCGAAGTCTTCGGTCTGGGATGAGAACATTGTCAATCTCTATGCCTACCGAGATGATACCGTGCGCTTCCGATTTACGGCGAATCGAAGTTCAGGATGGTGGGCTATGATTGGTCTGGATAACATTGAGGTCGATGCAGCGCCCCCACCCACTTGTGTGAAGCCGAGCACCTTGAGCGTTGCCAGCATTTCTCCGACGGGCGCGACCATCAGCTTTTCGACATTAAGCGGCTATTCACAATTAGCGGTAGGCCTCAGCGGATTCAGTCCAGGGTTCAGCACCTTGACTAATCCCAACGCCTCATCCCCCTATGCCATCACGGGATTGCTTTCGAACACCAGCTATGATATTTATGTCCGCGATAGCTGTGGTCCTGGCTTAGTCAGCGCATGGAAGGGCCCGCTCACGTTTAGTACGCTACCCTGTCCTGCGGTCAATGCTTCTTTCAACTTCAGTGGGATGTTGCTGACGCGCATCTTTACGGCCCAAGGTGCCACGGGAGGCAACAGCTATTCTTGGGACTTTGGCGACGGCTCAACGGGTAGCGGAAGTACGAAAACGCATTCATACAGCACCCCAGGCACCTATACGGTCACTTTAATTGTAAGCAATTCTTGTGGTTCTTCCGATACGATTATGATTCCCATCACGGTATGTGGCGTCTTGAGCGCAAACTACAGTTCTATGGTAGCTGGGCAATCTGTTGCCTTCACCGCTGGAGGAGCAGGGGCCACGGGTTATTATTGGGAATTTGGCGATGGAGCCACGGGTACGGGGCCCAATCCTGTGCACAGCTATGCCGCTTCTGGCCTGTATACCGCCACCCTGCGTGCCTATAATTTGTGCGGTGACACGGCGAGTTACAGTTCTGTCATTGTCATATGTAATCTGCCCACTGCAGAGTGGACTGCCAATATTGTGTGGTCTAATGGTTCCGGCATGAAAGTGCAATTCGACGCGGGCTTCTCTATTGGTGGTAGCACGTATACCTGGTTTTTTGGCGATGGAACGCAGGGCACGGGGCAAATGCCTTCACACATCTATGCCGTGGCGGGTCTTTTCTACCAAGTAACCTTGGTGGTGGCCAATGACTGCGGAGGCTCGGATACCCTCAGCAAATCCTTGACGGCTGTGGGCTTGGACGATGTGGGCATTCCGCTCTATGGCCTTTGGCCCAATCCGGTAGCCCCAGGTGGGCGTTTGATGATTCAGGGCTTGCCAGTCGATGCTTCTTTCCAAATTACCGATGCCCTGGGCCGAATCATGGACCATTCCGCTGCGGAACCTATCGGGGATCAAGCCGTGATGCTTTCCATCCCAGCGAATTGGCCTGGAGGCCTGTACTTCCTCCGCACGGAAGAGACGACCCTGCGATTTGCGGTAACCCCATGATGCGGAACTCGTTGCTGATACTGGCCCTTTGGGCTGGGTTTTCAGTCTGGGCGCAGCAAACGCCGTTTGGCAGTGCGACCGTGGTCTGGGACAGTAGCCGAGCCACGCAAATCAATCCCTACACCGTCGGACAGGATGCCTTGTATCTGGGGGCTTCGGGCGGTACGGGGGGCGAAGGAGTGCTGCTTTCGTATTCAGCCAAACACAAGACGACCTATCACGAATCTGTCGGCAACTGGCGACTAACCTTCCTGAACGCCCTGACCAGCTATAGTCCGGAATGGACCCTGGAATTCAATGGACGCGCACGCATCGACGCCATGAGCACCGTGCCCGGCGGCGAAGCACTGATCCAGGTCGGCTACTTCGACAGCCTCGTCTACAAAGGGACCACCTACTACCAAAACAACCAGTACCGTCAGGCCTTTTTGAAGGTGCGACCTGGAGATACCGCTGCCCCCGATTTGCTTTGGGAGCAGCCCGATACCACGTCCCTGGCCATTTTGGCCCACAACGGCAACATCTTGATGGTAGGGAATTCGGGCTTTGGCGGGGATGTACGCCTGCACGAAGTGAGCCCCACTGGGACGATTCTACGTTCGAAAACACTGACCGGCTTTGGCTATATCTCCGAACTGATGGAACTGCCCGACGGCAGCCTTTTCCTTGGCGGCGGTTGCCCGAATTTTCAAGTGAGCCTCGACTCCATCAACGTGAATCCGGGGGCAACGTACAACACGTACTTGGCCTGTTTGGCGCCCGATTGGACGGGGCGGTGGATGCGCTACTGGGAGGACGTGACTTGCCACAAGGTGCATTTGGCATATTCGGACCATCCCTCCCTGGACGGCACCTACGTCTTTATGGCCGGCCCAAATTACCTCCCCTTCACCATCGACAGCCTGAGCCATGCCGGTGCCAATACGAGTAGCGAGGATTTCTTTTTAGTGGCCTTTGACAAGGCCGGAACGGCCCACTGGATCGAAGAGATTCCCGGCAATCAGGGCTTCTCGCGCTTTGGCTTGCCCAATCGGCACGCCTTAGTCGTAGAGGGCGATAACGTGTATTTGCTCGGACGTCATTATGGCACGGATATGTATTGGGGTACCGATACGGTAGGCTCCGGCTGGGCCGTGGGAGGACCCGCCACCCTACACCGCGCCGCGACCATGCTGCACTTCCACTTGCCGCCAAACGGTCAAGGAGGCCCTACTCCCATCCCAGATCCTGTTTTCACCCAAGCCATGGAACTACGAGCATGGGGCATCTATGGGGATGCCTATCCCTCTGCCTTGGTAGCGGGAAGTGCCCTGAGCTACAACCGCCCCATGATCTATGTCTACCATCCCGACAGTTTGGGCGTTTCGGGTGGCCTGTTCCCAGGCGAAAACCTGCTGACGACCAAAGCCTATTCCGATGCCTTGATCGGCTTTGACATTACGGCCAACATCATTGTCTGTGGCGTCCCCATGCCATGGCGCCTATTTCCCAACCCTTCCTCTGACGGAGCCTGGATTACCTCCTTTGACGGCGAGCGCCAGGTTCGAATCCTAGATGCCTACGGGCGTTTGGTCTGGGAAGCCACCGGTTGGGCGCCCATGGCCCTGCCTTCAGAAATCCTGCCCAGTGGCCTGTATTACGTCACCATGGATGACCCCTTCCATCCGACGCAGCCCTGGGTGGTCCAGCACTAGAAACAACCTATTCTTCACCTTCACATTCCCCTAGCTTAACCTAGGATATGGACTTTTGTCTAACCGCAAGCCGAGGGACTTGTCCAGTCTGTGTTCAGATGTGTTAAAGTGTTAGATCTCCCGTAACCCGTGCAAATTGTGCGGGTTTTTTTTGCCGACGCCCTACCTTTAAGCCAATGCGTATACCCCCTGTTTTGCTCGGTGTCTTGACCATTTTGCTTGGCGCCTGCCGAGAAAAATCCAATTGCTGTGAGCCCGCCCCCTGCCCCACCTGTTGGCAGCAGTACGGAAGTCCTTTTTCGGATGTTCCCCAAACCGAGCATATCCTGCTGTATGAGATGAATGTTTGGAACCAAACGTCCACAGGAACGCTTAAAGCAGCGGAAGCCCATTTGGATAGCTTGGTCGCTCTACACATCAACACGGTGTGGCTCATGCCCATCTTCCCGCAAGGGGAGGTGAATAGCGTGGGCTCTCCCTATTGTGTCAAAGACTACCTAGGTGTGCATCCGCGATATGGAGACCTCGAGGCAATTCGCGACTTTGTCGAACTAGCCCATGCCAAAGGCATCGCAGTTATTTTGGATTGGATAGCTAACCATACCGCCTGGGATCATCCCTGGGTGGTCGAACATCCGGATTGGTATAGTCAAGACGGCGACGGCCAAATCATCATCCCCCCTGGAACCAATTGGCAAGATGTGGCCGATTTGAATTTTGACGCGGACTCCATGCGTTTAGCCATGATCTCCGCCTTAAAGTATTGGGTGCTGGAAGCCAATATTGACGGCTTCCGTTTTGATGCAGCCGACATGGTACCTCAAGATTTTTGGTCCCAAGCCATCGATTCCCTTGAGGCTATTCCCGGACGGGAATTGATTTTGCTCGCCGAAGGCGCGCGAGCCGATCACTATCAGGCGGGGTTTGACCTGACGTATGGCTGGTCTTTTTATGGCAAGCTGCGGGATATTTTAGTCAACAACGCTACCGCGAGCCAACTCGTTTCTGCGCATAATCAGGAATATACCGACTGGCCTGCCTGCACGCAGCGGGTTCGATTTGCCACAAATCACGATGAATCTGCGTGGGATGCGACACCATTTACCCTATTTGGGGGGCAGGGTGCTGCAACGGCTGCCCATGTGTGCGCCACCTTTATGGGCGGGATTCCTATGGTCTACACGGGACAGGAAGTCGGCGAAACGGGGACATCTTCTTTCTTTCAAAAAGACCCCGTCGCATGGGGCTTGCATCCGGGCATGAAGCAGACCTTCCAAGATCTCTTTGGGATCTATGCGGCTTCCGAAGCAGCTCAAACCGGTAGCTTAAAATCCTATGGCCATTCGGATGTGGTATGTTTTAAACGGACCGCCGGGGCCGAGGAACTGTTGGTTTTTGTCAACATGCGGAACCAATCCGTGACCATGAATTTGGCCACAGAATTAAAGAATACGACATGGAGCGATGCTTTAACGGCTTCCTCTACCGCTTTGGGCACGTCCCTTACCTTGGGCCCGCACGAATACCTGATTTTACAATGAAGCTCAAGACGAAGTGGTTGATCTACGCCGTGAGTGGCTTGCTATTGGTCGGTGCTGGCCTTTCTGTGATTGGGGAGGCCGTGCTGCACAAAGGAGCAGGAGCGCCCTTCTTTTGGCTTGGTACCGCTGGCTTGGTACTCTTCAATGCGGGACTTTCGCTCTTTGGGCAGGCCGTCGTGTACCGCACAAAAATGTAATCCTCCAGGTTCAGGTTCAAACGGCCATTGGTCCAAGTCATAGCTCCATGGCATTAAATGAAAAAAGCCGCGCAAAATGCGCGGCTTTCAATCGATGTTGCCCCACTAGGACTCGAACCTAGACGTACGGTACCAAAAACCGCTGTCCTGCCAATTAGACGATGGGGCATCGTGATTGGGAGCGCAAAGTTAATCCGAACTATGCTTTCCCACAATACTCAAAGAGGTATGTTTCCGTGCTTGCGTTTTGGGTTATGAGCCACTTTGTTTTCTAGCATGCCAAATGCGCGGATAAGCTTCAGGCGGGTTTGACTTGGCTCGATCACCTCATCCACATAGCCACGAGCGGCTGCCCGATAGGGATGGGCAAAGGCCTCCGCGTATTCTGACTCTTTTTCTGCCCAAGTTGCCGCGGGATCTTGCGCGGTAGAAATATCTTTTTTGAAAATGATCTCTGCCGCTCCTTTCGCTCCCATCACCGCAATTTCTGCTGAAGGCCAAGCGTAATTCATGTCGGCTCCAATATGTTTTGAATTCATCACATCGTAGGCGCCCCCGTAGGCCTTGCGGGTAATCACGGTAATGCGTGGGACCGTAGCCTCTGCAAACGCGTACAAAAGCTTTGCCCCATTGGTGATGATGCCATTCCACTCTTGGTCTGTTCCTGGCAAAAAGCCTGGCACATCCTCGAGTACGAGCAAAGGAATTTGGAACGCGTCACAAAAACGAACGAAACGCCCTCCTTTGGTACTCGCATGGATATCTAAGACCCCAGCTAAGTAGGCTGGCTGATTGGCGATAATCCCAATCGAGCGTCCCGCCAACCGAGCGAATCCGACCACCATGTTTTCGGCAAATTCTTTGTGAACCTCCAAAAAGGACTCCGGATCAACCAATTCTTCAATGACTTCTCGCATGTCATAAGGCTGCTGCGCACTTTCGGGGATTACCTGGTTCAACCTTGGACGTAGCTCCTCTCCTCCGGGATAGGGCAGGTGCGGCACGCCGTCTTCACAATTTTGAGGTAGGTAGGACAACAACTGCTTGAAGCCCTCGATGGCTGCTCGCTCGTTGACGTACGTGAAATGCGTCACCCCACTCTTGCTGGCATGCGCTGAGGCTCCACCCAGCTCTTCCGAAGTCACCTCCTCATGAGTGACCGTTTTGACCACATTCGGACCCGTAACAAACATGTAGCTCGAGCCTTGAACCATTCCAATAAAATCAGTCAAGGCTGGAGAGTATACCGCTCCTCCTGCACAGGGACCCATAATCAGACTGAGCTGCGGGATCACGCCGGACGCACGGGTATTGCGGTAGAATATATCCGCATAGCCCCCTAAGGATACAACGCCCTCTTGAATGCGCGCACCCCCCGAATCATTCAATCCGATGACTGGACAGCCATTCTGGAGCGCCAAATCGAGGATGCGGCAGATTTTCTCCGCATGCGCCTCAGCGAGGGAACCTCCTAAAACAGTAAAGTCTTGTGCAAAGGCATACACTGTGCGGCCATGAATTTGGCCATAGCCAGTGACCACGCCATCCCCTAGATACGTTTGTTTGTCTAGCCCAAATAAGGTGCTGCGATGCGTGACCATTTGGCCCAGCTCTTCAAAACTACCTGCATCAAAAAGGAGTTCCATCCGCTCGCGGGCGGTCAACTTGCCTTTGGCGTGTTGTGCTTCAATGCGCGCGGCGCCACCCCCTTGCAGCGCCTCCACTCGGAGCTGCTGCAAGCGTTCCAATGCTTTTTTCTGAGCCATGAAACGAATATACCCCGGGAAGGGCTTTGGGTGGTTTTAATCGTTCAGCTTCAAGACGGCCAAAAAGGCATCTTGAGGGATCTCCACATTGCCCAATTGGCGCATGCGTTTTTTACCTGCTTTTTGCTTTTCTAGCAGCTTGCGTTTCCGAGAGATGTCACCGCCATAACACTTGGCCGTTACGTCTTTTCGGAGCGCTGAAAGGGTCTCACGGGCGATAATCTTTGCTCCAATGGCGGCCTGAATGGCAATGACAAATTGCTGTCGTGGGATGAGTTCACGCAACTTTTCACACAGACGTCGACCAATATCCTGAGCGCGATCCTTGTGAATTAACGCGGACAGTGCATCGATTGGATCGCCGTTGAGCATGACGTCCACTTTGACCAAATTGGATGCCTGATAGCCAATGGGATGGTAATCGAAGCTGGCATACCCACGCGAAATGGTCTTGAGGCGATCGTAAAAGTCGAATACGATTTCCGCCAAAGGCATGTCAAAACTCAATTCCACCCGGTCGGAGGTCAAATAACTCTGGCCTGTGATGGTTCCGCGCTTGTCGATACAGAGCTTCATCACCCCGCCGACATACTCGGATTTAGTGATGATTTGCGCCTTGATAAAGGGCTCTTCTATGCGGTCTAGGCCCGAGGGATCTGGGTAGTCCGTTGGGTTATTCACCAGGATCATTTTCTGTGTATCCGCCTTTTTGAAGGCGTGATACGATACGTTGGGAACCGTGGTAATCACGGTCATGTTGAATTCTCGCTCCAAGCGCTCTTGGATAATCTCCATGTGCAACATCCCCAAGAAGCCGCAACGGAAACCGAAGCCCAGAGCTGCGGAAGTTTCCGCCTCAAAAACCAACGAGGCATCGTTCAATCGGAGCTTCTCCAGTGCGCCTCGTAGTTCTTCAAATTCTTCCGTATCCACGGGATAAATCCCCGCAAATACCATGGGTTTCACATCCTCAAAACCAGCGACGGCCGCTTGGGCCGGACGCTCTACGGAGGTAATGGTGTCGCCCACCTTCACTTCTTTGGCTTCTTTGATTCCTGAAATGATGTAGCCAACGTCTCCGGCCGCAAGCATCGTTTTGGGATCTTTATTCAATCGAAGCACGCCAATTTCATCCGCTTCATAGGTCTTTTCCGTGGCCATAAATTTGACCTTCTCTCCCTTTCGGATCGAGCCATTCTTGATGCGGAAGATGGCCTCAATCCCCCGGAAAGGATTAAACACCGAATCAAAAATGACGGCCTGAAGGGGGGCGTCCGCGTCGCCCGTTGGTGCGGGAATACGCGCAACAATGGCTTCAAGTAATTCTGGGACACCCATGCCTGACTTGGCGCTGACACTCAAAATATCCTCCCGCTTGCACCCGATAAGTTCAATAATCTGATCGGCTACCTCTTCAGGATTTGCGCTAGGCAAATCAATTTTATTCATGACAGGAATGATTTCCAAATCATGCTCAATGGCGAGGTACAAATTCGAAATAGTCTGAGCTTGAATTCCCTGTGCAGCATCCACAACGAGCAAAGCCCCTTCACAGGCAGAAATACTACGGCTCACCTCATAACTGAAGTCGACGTGCCCCGGGGTGTCAATGAGATTCAAGCGATAGGTCGAGCCAGATAACTTGTAATCCATTTGAATCGCATGGCTCTTGATCGTGATTCCGCGTTCACGTTCCAGGTCCATGTTGTCCAAAAGTTGTTCTTTTTGCTCGCGCGCAGTCACCGTTTGAGTGGCATCTAACAAGCGATCCGCCAAGGTGCTCTTGCCGTGATCAATGTGTGCAATGATGCAGAAATTCCGAATGTCCTTCATAGCTATAGAACGGCAAAGGTACGCCTGCGGTTCCACCTAAAAATCTTTCCAAAAAGCCTCTGCAGAATTCCGATATTTGAGGCATGTCAACACCCAAACGACCCGCCATGGGACGAGGCCTTTCGGCCCTCCTCCAGACCAACACCGCAACGACAGGCCAAGACGCCGGCGCCAAGGAAGTGGTCAGTGGTATTTTTGAGGTTGCCATTGGGGACATCGAGGCCAATCCCAAGCAGCCGCGCGTGCACTTTGAGCCCGAGCATTTGCAAGAATTGGCCGCCTCCATTGCCGCCTTGGGCATTGTGCAACCCCTTACGGTTCGCCGATTGCGCCCTGGGAAGTACCAAATCATCTCCGGCGAGCGCCGTTTTCGCGCCGCCCAGCTGGCCGGCTTGGACGTCGTTCCCGTATACGTACGCCTAGCCAACGACCAGGAAATGCTGGAAATGGCCTTGGTGGAAAACATTCAACGCCGCGATTTGGACGCCATCGAAGTGGCCCTCTCCTACGCGCGCTTGATGGAGGAATGCGACATGACCCAGCAGCAGGTGTCCGAACGCGTCGGCAAGGAGCGCTCCACCGTCGCCAACTACGTCGGGCTCCTCAAGCTTTCTCCGCTAATTCAAGCGGGTCTGCGCGACCGTGAAATTTCCATGGGCCATGCGCGCGCCTTGGTCGGTATCTCCGACGATTCCGTGCGCGACCACCTCTACAGCCAATGCGTCAAAGGTGCCTGGTCCGTCCGTCAGCTTGAATCCGCCGTACGTGGACTTTCTTCGCCCAAACCTGCGCCCGCAGCAGTTGCCGCAACTCACCCAGCCGCAGCCGTCTTGGAGCAAAAAACAGGCCTAGCCGCCAAAGTGATCCAGAAAGCCAACGGCAGCGGCACCATCACCTTGAGCTTCAAGAGCGACGCTGACCTCCAGGCCGCCTTGAAGAAGCTCTCCTAATTTTTTGGCAAGCGCCTTATTCCTCGTCCGATTCTGTCGCGTCGGCGGGCGCTACTTCGTCGACGGTAACTTCCGACACATCGTAGGAAGAAAAGCTCTTATTAGGATGCTCTTTGATAAAGGCCTCTCTCGCCGCATGGTCGTAGCGTCCATACACGGCGGGGAAGCCCAGAACCACCACCAAGGTCCATCCTACAAAAACGGGCAGCATGGTGTTCAATACACTTCGTACCGGCGCTGCCGCTCCGTTCTTGGCGCGCAGGATGGCCACAAGAACGCCCGTTAAGGCCACGGCAAAAATCAGGTTCCCAAAGAGCACGGTGATGCGGTTGGGCGTGAGGCCGTAGTCGAGCATTCGGGACCCAATGGCCCAAAGCCCAATGCCGTCCGCCACCAAGGTCAAAGCCACCAAAGCCCCCACCCCAAAGGTGATCGCCGGATGCTTGTCCTCGTCAAAGGCGTAGTGCATCATGACCAAGCCAATCACCAAAATGAGCAAGAGGTTGAAGATGAAGAGCTGCTCTCGGTTGCTGCGAAGCTCCTCGATGCCTTGGCCCACGTAGGTGACCAGAAAGATGGCCACGACTAGGAGGAACAAGGGGATGAAAATGCGCGCCAAAGTGGGAAGAATTTTTTCCAGCACTTGCTTGTTGGTCACCCAGAGGTAGTGGCCAAAGAAGGGAAGGCCGCAAAGGCCCCAAATGGCGAGGTTTTCAAAGAAGGATTCGGGGAAGTCCAAAAGGCTAAGCAGGCCGGCCGTCAAGCCCATGAGCGCGCCTCCAGCGAGGCCTACAATAAAGGCGAAGAGGCCCACTTGGACCGAATGCCGCACGAAGTCCACCCGCGCTTCGCCCACGTAAAGTTTGGTGTACAAGAAGCCCAATAGGCCCCAGAGCAGGAGCGGAAGGTGGATTTGGAAGAGCGCTTGGGTTTGGCGCGCCAAGGCAAAGGGGTCTTCCAAATTTTGATAGACTTGCTGACCCGTTTCTGGGTTGTGCACCCATTCGTAGCTGGGATAGTCCCAAACGCCCCAGTAGACGTCAGCAACCACGTTCAAGGCGAGCAAGCCTAGAACCAAAGACCAGAAAGCACGCATGCTGACCCAGGCCTTCTGCACCGTCGTGTGGTAGGCCATCAAAGGCACCAAGAAAACAGGAGCGATGTAGGGAAGGAACCACTCATTAGAGAAGAACCCATTATCTGGGATGCGAAAAAAGAAAAAGGCCGCAAAGGTCATGGCAATGGTAAACCAGAGCGTGCCGTTGCCTAAGGTAGGCGTGGCTGCCGTTTCCGGCTCCAGGCCCAAGCGGTAGGTCCAGGCCAGGGCTAGGGAGTCTTTGGAGCGCGTCAAGCCCGCGGCTTGAAAGTCCGATTTAAATTGTTCGGGGTTGCTTTGGTAGGCCTCTTCCAGGCCCTTTGGTCCAAGATGGAGCATGACGAAAAAAGTTTGGTGTGCGGGGGTGTAACGACTCTAAGGTAAATTCCGTGTGTCCAGGGACCAAAAAAAACGGCCCTCCGTTTCTGGAGGGCCGCTTTGTCTTGAAAAGCGTCGTTGAACGCTTCTTAGAAGTGCAGGGTCATCTCATCCACCAAGTGACGAGCGCCTGCGTACTTGTCCACAATGAACAAGACGTAGCGAATGTCCACGCTGATGGTGCGCTGAAGTTCGTCCTCAAAGAAGATGTCGCCAGACATCGCCTCCCAGTTGCCGTCAAAGGCCACACCGATCAACTCACCTTTGCCGTTGATCAAGGGAGAGCCAGAGTTACCGCCCGTGATGTCGTTATCCGTGATCAAGCCTACCGGCAATTTGCCGTTGGCGTCCGCGTACTGGCCATAGTCCTTAGCGTTGTACAAATCCTTCAAGCGCTGGGGCACCTCAAACTCAGGGTTGGTCGCGTCCTCCTTCTGCATGACGCCGTCGAGCGTCGTGTAGTAGTTATACGTCACGCCATCCTTGGGTTCGTAGGAACCAACTTTACCGAAGGTCATACGCATCGTGCTGTTGGCATCAGGTGACCAATCCTCATTGGGCAACATTTCGCGCACACCGGCGGTCCACAAACGGTAGGCCTTAGATTCCTTTTCCGAAAGTTCTGGATCTTGACCCCCGAAGTAGGCTTCACGGAAATCGTTGGCCACTTTGGTCAGAGGATCATTCGCCAAGGTGGCGCTATCTGGTGCCGCCACAAAGGCCTTGAAGCGCTCCTCGTTCATGTAGATAGACGTCGCGTAGATGTGATCGGCATAGGCCTTGAAATCGCCGCCAACTTCGCCCACATTTTGGATGAAGCGAGGCTGCTGATCCACCGAAATATTCTTGGCATACATCGCCCAAAGAACCGCCATCATATCACGATCGCTCTCGGCATGGAATTCAGCAAAATGCCCATCCGCTTGTGCTTGGAGTGCAGGGAGCATTTTAGCCATCATATCAGGATCCGCGATGCCACGCTTGAGGGCTCCAGCTGATCGGTAAGCAAACAAGACTGCCGAAGGGCCACGTATCACAGCCTCCATTAAGTACACCTTGTTTTTTACGGTTGGATCCGTGGCTTGATAGTATGACTTCATCAACTCCAAGGTCGCGCCATATTTGGCCTGACGCTTCGAATCCGCTGCTACCCACGCTGAAAACTGCGCTTCGAGGTTCGCTTTTTTGTCATAGACATGGTTATTGACCAATTGCTCCGTTTGGCCGATGTAGTACTTCCAGTAATTCGCTGTTTGAGCGTATGAAGAAGCCAATAAAATATTGAGTGCGGGGTCGGCCTGCATGTAGCTGCGCATCACAGCGAGCTTTGCATCACGAATTTCCACCACGGTAGGATTGTATAGGTCCACCGCTTGCTGAACCCCCCAGCTCGAGAGGTATCGATCCGTGCTGCCAGGATAGCCCCAAACCATAGCAAAATCGCCATCGCTCACCCCCTTCATGCTGATAGGCAGGTGATGCTTGGGCTGGTGAGGCACGTTATCCGCGCTGTATTCAGAACCATTGCCGTCTTTTCCAGCATAGACACGGAACATCGAAAAGTCCCCGGTGTGGCGTGGCCACATCCAGTTATCTGTATCCCCGCCGTACTTACCTACGCTGCTCGGAGGGGCTCCCACGAGGCGCACATCACTAAATTTTTGATACACAAACAAGTAAAATTCATTGCCGTGGTAGAAGGTCTCCACGTCGGCATCGTATTCCGTGCCTTCCGTGGCCTTGGCGATTAACTCTTTCGCCTTTTCAGCCACCGCAGCAGCGCGCTCCGCTTCTGACATATCCCCCTTGAGGACCTTATTCATGTCCTTAGTGACGTCTTCAATTCGGACCAAGAAGTTGACAAAAAGGCCCGGATTGGGAAGCTCCTCCGCACGCGTCATAGCCCAAAAGCCATCCGCCAAGTAGTTGTTCTCAAGGGTAGAATGCTTTTGAATGGCGTCATACCCACAGTGATGGTTGGTGAGAATCAAGCCTTCAGAAGAAATAATCTCCCCGGTACAAAATCCACCGAATGAAACAATCGCATCCTTCAAGGAACCATGATTCACATCATACAAATCTTTCGCAGACAGCTTGAGCCCTGCCTTTTTCATGTCCTTGTAGTTGAGCTTCTTCATCAACAAGGGAATCCACATGCCTTCGCCAGCATGCAATGTCGACGGCCATGCCATGGCCATCGCCAAAATGAGTACAAGTATCTTTTTCATAGGAAGGCGAATATACGACTAGGTCGGCTTCTCACACTTTGATTCGCGGCCTAGCGCGCTAGGTTTTACATCAGGCATACGGGTAGGCGCCGACGGAGGATTAGCCTCACGCACATCGGAGAAAATAGACGAAGCGTTTAGAACGATTGGGCCTCTTACCGCCAAGTCGCCTTGGGCCTTAGACGGACTATTCCACGCCTAATTTCTGGCTAATGGCATCCCAAAGTTTGAGACGGGCGTCAAGCGCTTCGACACAAGCTTCTTCCGCCTCTAGCCATTTTTGATCATCTTCTTTGCACAAGTGATGCATCATTTGAATCGCCATGGGGCCATGCTCGTCCCCATCTAATTCAATGTGCCGGTCCAAATAGTAGACGAAAGCACTCAACTCGTCGGGATGCTCGGCATACAGCTTTTTAATTAGCGCAGTGAACATATCTGGAATCAGATCTTCACGCCCAAAGGTGAAGGCGGCCGCAATTTCATGCAGCTTACCTCGCTGAATGATCTCATGGGTGGTTTTGAGGAAGTCCAGACAATCTTCATCCGCCTCGGCAATATTGAAGCGTAGAATCTCCTTGGCTTTGTACCCGCGCTGAAGCGTTTGGACAAAGCGGATGATCGGCCGGGTTTCTGCACCAGCTTGACGCATTGCGTCTAGATAAAGCTCATAATGGCTCGCCGGATCACCATTCAAATCCACATCACTTTCTTCCGCCATCACGATTTCGTTAATGAGCTTACGGCTCGCCCGGTCTTCGGTGGGAACCCACGCGGTATCTACGCTCGTGAGATGCTTTTGAAGGGTTTTGAGCAGGGACATAAAATCCCAAACGGCATAAATATGATGCTCCATAAAAATGCGCACCTCGGACAAAGAGGTCATTTTAGGATAGAGCGAATGATTCAAAATGGCTTCGCGCTGCTCCGCGATACGTCGGTGCAGGCTCATGATTCTAAAATCGGTCTTTTTAACGGGCGTATCCATGAAGAAGAATCGTTATGATCGGTAAATTGGGACGTTGCTGCACGCTTCGCCATACATCAGTTTCTGGGCACTTAAACGCAGGTGCATGGCCGCCTGCACATAGGCAGAATTCGGGACGGGATAGGAGCCACACCCTTTCAGCAGCACTTTCTTATGAGCAAAGATGGTCCAATCCAATTGACTCATCCGCTGGGCATAATATTGTTCCAATACGGCCTGCTGCTCCCCAGCACCGAGGTACAAAGCATAGGGGGCTAGTTTTGCGGCGGCCATGGGCCACATCCATTGGGGCACCAAAACATCCTCACTGCATTGAATAGCTACCACGGCATCAGCATAGGCTTCGGAGTCGAATGCATTGAAAAATTCACGGGCCGTCGATTCTCGAAAAATACCCCCCTCGGCGAGCTGGGCAATGTCCAAGCTGCGGACTCCTGCTGGCGGGAAATAATCCTCTAAGTCAAAAACTACGAGGCTTTCATTTTCCGCGACGCGGTTGCGAATTTCGTCTTGCATGCCCCAAATTTAGGCTATCGCATATCGGCGGTAACCATAGAGGTTGCCTTCCGTTTCGATCTTGACAAGCCGAGCTCCTTTAGCCTCAGTCAATGGTTGAGTCAGACTTCGCTTGTGGAGTTTGTCATAGGTCGCAAAGTCAATTTCAGTGCGGTTCTCCAAATGATTGAACGGACGAGCGCCGTCCAACCCATGCATGAAATCAGTCTGTATGGTCCCAGAGAACACTTTGGACTTAGAGCCCGAGCCATAGGAGAGAAATCCAATCCGCCGACCCGCAATGTTCAAGTCCTGATTTCGGGAATCCACCAAGGTGCTCAACAGGGACATGAAGATGGATGCGGTATACATATTGCCAATCTGCTGAGAAGCAATTTCACCTGGGCGAATGTATGTCTCTACATACGCTTTGTAGTGTGGCGTCTTGCTCCAAAGCTTCGAGAGCGCTTTGATTCCACCTGCTTCTTCTTTCGTCTGACCCACCGAGGCTTCAATTTCATGCAATCGCTCCGCTTGATCGACGAGTTGGATGGCAATTTCGGCCCACATTCTTCGCCCTTGATAGGCATAGGGTAGATGAAATACCATCGCATCCCAGTCGCGCAGAATCAGGTGGCCACTTTGCTTTTGGTAGCTATCTAAGGCTTCACTCAAGCGAGCAACGTAGCAATCATTTGAGTACGGTCCATCAAAAACTGGATGTTCAAGAAACTGTTCAATATGGTCTTCCGGCGTAGCCCAAAACCCTTCACTTGCCTGAGCGGTCAAGGCGCTTGCATCGGCATCTGACAGGGTCTGCCCTAGTAGTGCTGCGGCTTCTTGAAGGAGTTGCGATTTGGGGAAACTGCGGCGCGGCTTGAAAAAGTCCCCCACATTTTCAATGGCCACGGCAAACTCCGTGTCCAATGTTAACACCCTTGGGGATTCCGTCAGCCACATAGCGACAGCGCCCGCGCCTTGGGTATATTCTCCTCCACTGCCTGGGGCGTATTTCGCCACGTCGGAAGCGATGACTAGGGCTTTTCGGCCAGAGGATGCGCGAATCCAATCCAAGGAATTTTGTAACGCATCTACTCCGCCAACACAGGCAAAAGTCATGTCAACAGCATCACAATGTCGCAAAGCACGGGGGCCAAATTGCGCCTCAAGGCGCTCTTCCAACAGGCCTAAGACATAAGTCGCAGAAGGCTTAGCGGCATCTACAGAGGATTCTGTACCCAAGTATATGCGGCCTATTTCTTCCGCTTGAATGCCCGCTTGCTGAATAAGGTTCCACGCAGCTTCCGCCGCCAAGGTCACTACATCTTCATCGGTGTCGCAAACGGCCATCGATTCTAGGCCAAGGCCAAAACGAAGTTTATCAGTTTCAATGCCTCGCGCTTCGGCCAGCTCCCCGATGGGAAGTGTCAAACGAGGTAAGGCAAAATGCATTGCATCAATGCCATACTGGGGGGTACTCATAACATGCCTAATTCCAATCGAGCCGCCTCGCTCATCATGTCTTTGGTCCACGGCGGGTCGAATGTGATTTCTACTTCCACTTCCTTCGCATCAGGGAGGCTTCGGACTTTCTCTTGCACTTCCACCGGAAGCGTTTCCGCGACCGGACAATTCGGAGAGGTCAAAGTCATAAGAATATGAATGTCGGCGTCTTCACTCACCTGGACGTCATAGATCAGTCCCAGCTCATAGATATCGACCGGAATCTCCGGATCAAAAATCGTTCGTAGCACGTCGACCGCTTGCTCTCCAAGCGATTGCATTTGATTGTCGTTCATCCTCTTTTAGCTTGAAATGCAACGCCGTAGAGGCGGATTTGTTTAACCATACTGAGCAAGCCATTGGCTCGGGTTGGCGATAAATGTGCCGTCAATCCCAAAGGATCCAAAAAGCCAAATTCAAAGGCCGCCACCGCACTTGGGGGTTGGCCTTGTACAGGTCGAAGGAGCAAAGCAATCATCCCCCGGGTGATAATCGCATCGGCATCCGCTTCAAATCGAATGCCCCCGTCTTCCAAGGTGGCATGCAACCAGACTTGACTTTGGCATCCTTTGATTTGATTTGATTCAACTTTTAGTGACGCGGATAGCGCAGGCAACTCCTTTCCCAAGGCAATCAAGTGCTCGTATTTGTCCATCCAATCATCAAAAAAACTGAACTCTTCAATGATTTCTGCTTCCCGTTGGGCAATCGTTTCCATCTTATGACAATAGTGCAATGGCCTTTTCCAAAGCCCGTGCCAAGGCGTCTAAATCTTCTTTTGAGGTATAGGCGGCCAGGCTCGCCCGAATGGTTCCTGGAATGCCAAATTCATCCATGATGGGTTGCGTACAATGTTGACCCGTGCGCACGGCAATCCCCATTTGATCCAACAACGTCCCTACATCATATGGATGCAGCCCCGCGACATTGAAGCTCAACACCGCCGCTTTTTTTGGCGCCTTGCCATAGATCTTCACCCCCGGAATAGCCTCCAAAAGCGCGGTCCCGTATTGAAGTAACTCATGCTCGTGTGCCTCAATTTGATCCATCCCTACTGAATGCATCCATTGAATGGCCGCTCCCCAGCCGATCACTCCAGCAATATTTGGTGTGCCTGCTTCAAACTTGTGCGGGAGACCCGCATAGCTACTTTTTTCCATAGCCACTTCGGCAATCATCTCACCGCCACCTTGATAAGGGGGAAGTTTTTCCAGCCAAGACGTCTTGCCATACAGCAAACCAATGCCCGTAGGGCCATACATTTTGTGGGCGGAACCCGCATAGAAATCCACATCTAAGTCTTGAACATCGATGGCGCTGTGCGGGAGGGCTTGAGCCCCATCTACGACCACCACAGCTCCCAGCGCGTGGGCGGCCGCGGCCATCGCTTTAACCGGATTTATCGTCCCTAGTGCATTCGAAATGTGATTGAAGGCCAGGATCTTTGTCTTCGCGGTTAGCTGCGCGTGGAAATCTTCCATGTTCAGGGCCCCTTGACCATCCATGGAGACGTATTTGAGCGTCGCACCGCTGTGTTGTGCGAGCATCTGCCATGGCACCAAATTGCTGTGATGCTCCAATTGTGTCACGAGAATTTCATCCCCTTTGGAAAGCATGCTTCGAAAGCCATGCGCGACAAGATTTAAACTGTCTGTCGTCCCTTTGGTGAAGATGATTTCATGACTATGAGCCGCATTCACATGAGCTTGCAACTGAAGACGCACCTTTTCAAATGCATCGGTAGCCTCTTGGCTTAATTGATGCACCCCTCGATGCACATTGCTATTGTACCCACCATAGTAATCCACCAACGCGTCCATGACTGCCTGCGGCTTTTGCGTCGTCGCCGCATTATCCAAATAGACGAGTGGGCGACCATGCACTTCGCGTCGTAAAATGGGAAAATGAGCTCGGATGTCGGAAAGATTCATAGGTACCTAGGGGTTCTGCCCTGCAAAAATCCGAAAATTAAATGGAAGCAGTCGTTTGATTTCGATTAGGCGGAGAAAGAAGCGGGCAATTTCGCCTCATGCATAGACAACCCTTCCCCCCACTAAAAGTTTGCCTGATCTATTGGAGCGGGTGGACCCTCTTGTCCCTTAGCCCCGCCGCTGGGCAAAGTAGCCCCTACTTTTTTCAGAGTGACGAAGTTCACCACCGTGCCTTAAGGTTGAGCCAAATCGCCGATACGAGCGGACTTCACCCCGCGGAAAGAGAATCCCTACTGCCCCTGGAATGGCGCATTCACCGACAGTGGTACGATCCAGGGGAAGCCCCTACCGTTGAGTGGTTTTTCGATGGCACAGATGACTTATGGCAACCGCCCTTGGAGGGACTGCAGTGGGGGCCGCAGGGCCGTTCCTATTTCCATCGAGGCGCTTGGCATCCCGCGCCTACCATCGATGCCGATCTCGATCAAGGGGTATCCCCCCCTAGTTTGTTCTTCTCCACCTTGATTCCAAGTCCAGAAGAACGCGCCGCATTGTCCGCCATAGAGCGCAGTCCCGGCGTCTATGAATGGGCCGAAGAAGCGGGCGTGACCCATCGGGTGCAATCCTTTCCTCCGGCCTGGGAGTGGATCGGCCCGGATTCTTCCATGCTGCATTGGGATTTTATTGCACTGCCCGAAGGGTGGTTTCTCCTGCATGAGGAACGACGTCAAATGCGAACTTTATCCAATGGCGCCTGTGCGTGGGACTGGACCGAAATCCATCGAAGCCTACCCCAGGGTCAGGCAGGAACTTTGGATGGCGGAATGGCCTTACTCCTATCCCCCAATCCGCGTCGCGAAGAATCACTCCATCTACAAGTAGCACTAGACCTGCCAATTCAACCCGCACTCATGGAAGTGGTGGATGTGCATGGGCGTATCGCATGGTCGAGCACGAATCCTCCTCGATTGCCCGGCTATTTGGACCTACAGATTCCCCCGGGGCGCTATACCCTTCGGGTAACGGCTGGCCCTTATCAATTGAGTCAAGCCTTTGTACAACTCTAAACCACCGACGATGCACCCTTCCCCACGCCCTGAATTTTCAGCCCAACGCCTCCCAATGATTCTCACTCTTTCGCTGATCGGCATTGTCGTGGCCCTCTTGGCTTCTTCCGCTCAAGCGCAACCCTGCAGCTGGCCTCAAAGTCCCCGTATGGAAGCCCTGCCAACCAATCCATTTTCCTTTGAGCCGCCAGCCCCTTCTGATGCATTTTCAGCCAAAACAAGCAGCAGCGGAGAACGTGTTTTTTTCTATCTCCATGGCCTCGGGGGCACGGGCACAAGTTGGAATCTGGTCGCGAGCCGCACGGCCTACGGTGGTTCTCCGGGCTATCCCGCCCGGCAAGTAGTTTTTGACATGCCCTATACCTACCTCCAAAATGGCAGTTTACAAGATGCCGCTCTAGAAATTGATGCCGAATTGAGCACGCGTGCGTTCAGTGCGCAGCTATTGCATGGCATTGATCCCGAAGACAATGTGGTTATCGCCCATTCCTTAGGCGGAATCGAGGCACTCATCTTAGATAGTTTATACGAAGACACCGCGTCTTTTACCCGTCCATTTGGGGGAATTATCATGCTTGGTTCTGCGATTGGAGGGAGTGATGCTGCCTATGCCCTCAGTCCTTGGGGCCAAAACGGTGCGGTTCAATTTGTCGAAGACGCCTGCAGCATCTTATCTGATCCTTGGCTTTGGATGCCCAGCGTACTCCCGCCATTGCGGTGGTTTGGAAACCTAGATCCCTTGGTTCAGCAAGCCATTCAAAACAGCTGTGCAAATCTCTCAACGCTGCTTATTCCTTTTGCCCTCGGAAAATTCAATCAACCACTCGTCGCGGAAATACAGCCTAGTGCAACCTGGCCAGCGAAACTCTCACAGCGGAGCCCTAAGATCCCCGTGGTTCAATTATACGGGGTAGAGGAGGAACCGGTCTTCTGGAGAACTGCCTACTCGATGTATCAAAGTGATTCTGTGGGCTTAGCAATGGCTCAAGATCCTTTCAGTTTCGATGGAGATGACTACCTCGTAGATTGGGCCGCGGACCAAATTGCACGGTATAAAGCCCAAAGCCTCCTGGCCCAAGCCAGCGCACAGGCCCATGCCCAAGCGCAGAGTCAGGCTTGGTTCAACCCCGTCGCCTCGCTATACCATGCCTGGCAGCGCCAGCGGGCTGAGGAGCAGTTTAGCGCGGCCGCCAAAGCCCAACAGTGGTATGCACAGGCCAACAATGTGTACAAAGAATATATCGGAGCACGGGATATCGGTATGACACAAGCGGGCTATTGGTGCCGCTGCCGAGGAGAGACCGAGCCACCCTTTATGTGGACCATCGTGGCGCAGGCAAGTGACTGTTATTCCAATGATCCGTATGCTCAGTGCCACGTTTGGCCACGTTGGGAAGTTCAAATCACCGAGCGACCCAATGATGGGGTGGTCTTGGCCTCTAGTGCAGGTAGCCTGCCCGGGGCGGTGGCTCATATTGAATTGCCCCAAACCAATCACCAGCAGATGCGCAACTCCCAGTACACGCGAGATGTGTTCAAACGCCTCTTTAATGGGCAAATCCCAGGTGGTCCCTTTTTTAGCACTTCGTTGCGATGAAGCATCTGCTCCCTCTTGTAACGCTGAGTTTTTTTGGCTTGGCATGCCAATCTGGACTGCCGATCCTAAGTGATTCTAGCCCAAGTGCCTGGACGCACCCACTGCGGTCAGATTCCGTGGCATGCTATGGGTTTGGCCCGTATGCATGGAATAATCACGTGTTTGTACAAGTGGATAGTGGCTCCGTAGGGCTTCGACGCGGAAGTGATGGATTATTGCTTTGGAGTTTGACATTGCCCCCTGGATGGCTGGATGATGTTTGGGTTTTGGACGAAGTATATAGCACCCCGACAGCCCTCTGGATGTTTCATGAGCAGGAGGTTCTTCGGATCAATCCGTTTTCGGGACAAGGGCAATACTTGAGCTACCCTTTAGGGCCCAATCGTTGGACCACCCGCATGGGTTATGTCGAAGATGAAACGATATATATCCCCATATACGATGCCCACTCCGTCTCACTATGGCGAGGGAGTTTTATCACTCCTTGGGATAGTGTTTTTGGCTATGTGTTTCCCCCCAATGAATTCGGCTTATTGGATGGGGTTTGCACCTGGGGCGGACATGGGGCTGCCACCTTACGAATTTGGGATGCGAACAACCAGCTTGGAGCAACACGTTTAGCCCGTTGGGATGATGCTAGTCAACGCGATTTCCCCTTGGTGCAAGACATGGGAATTGGCCTACCAATTCTCCAGGACGATCATCGGCTGTTCATCCCAACATTGAGCTCTGTTTTTGCGATCGAAAAAGAAAGCGATAGCCTCCTGTGGTCCTATTCCCTTCCTTTTGCCTGGCCCATACCAGGCTGGCTCGCCATGAATCAGGATCTCCTCTGTTTAAATCATGAAGGGCAAGGCGTTTTGCTCAGTGCTCAGGACGGTCAGGTGCTTCAAACTTATTCGCTTCAAAACACTTCTTGGATCGATCGAATCCGACCCGGCCCCCTCGGAGTCTATGCCGCGTGGGATCGGGGGCTTTGTCAAATCACTCCTTATGGGTGGCGCAAAAGCCACAGTCATTCTAGCGCTCTAGCACCCAATGTGGCCGTGCTTTCTATGGGTATCGCATGCCGAGACAATCGATTTGTTTACCGTCTGGGGCCATAAAAAAAAGGGGCCCCGATGGGGCCCCTTTAGCACACAAGACAAAACTCACACGTTAGCTATTATTTCTTGTCGCCAATGGCTAGGGCGTAGATGACAAGACCAAATCCGATCTTGTTTACCGCGTCACCAATGTTATACACTAGGTCCATATCCAATCCTTCGAGGACACGCATACCGAACAAACCACCTTCGGTGCCTGCAATGTATCCAATAGGATAGATAGCCCATCCGATTACGACGAACTTCATCAGTGCGTCAACGGCTTTCTTTACATTGCCACCTGCATTCGAAGCAAGCTGAGCCACGTCACCCTTCCATACCATCCATACGATGTAGAAATAAGCAGCGCCCGACAATGCACCCCATACCCATGATTGGGTTTGATCTGCATAGAAAGCTTCTCCGATGTAGCCCAATACGAGCATCGCAACAGAGGCAAGGATTAATTTCCAAAGAAGGGCAGAGGTGCCTCCAGCCTTCTTAGTGATTAGATAAAACTCAACGCACATCAATGGAACTGTCAAGGTCCAATCGATATAGCGCAAAGCGATAGGAGTTTCGCCGGTAGCTTGATAGTAGTCGCGCATGTAGTAATAGTGAACAGCGGCGATACCAGTAATCAAACCTGATACCAACAAACTCGACTTCCACTCGTCAGCCACACGGCCGCGCTCGAAGAAGAAGAATACGGCCGAGGCGAACATCGCCATGTAGCCTGTGAAGAACGTGAAGCTGACGGGATCAGCTGGGTCAATTGAGAGAACTTCTAAGAATTCCATAATACGTTTAGGTTTTTAGTGAGTTGTGTCTTTATAACAAATATTAACTCAATTACTTGAATTATGTTTAAATGTATTCACAATTCTTTAAACAATAAAAATATTTTTTCAACATACTCTGTTAATTTTCAGTTTTATAGTGTTAAATGACTTTCTTGAAATATTCTCTCTAAATAAGTGTTGTAA
This sequence comes from Cryomorphaceae bacterium, assembly GCA_024639785.1. Classification (GTDB taxonomy): domain Bacteria; phylum Bacteroidota; class Bacteroidia; order Flavobacteriales; family Schleiferiaceae; genus TMED14. The sequence goes on along the minus strand of JAHEGI010000007.1, from coordinate 35,646 downwards.
TAACAATTATACCTCCCGAACCTCGGCTCTAGGAGTCATTTGAGGGCGATTCCCAAGCCCTCTGGTTTGCCGTTACTTAAAAATCGCGTAGGTCCTCCAGACCGCGTGCGGAATCGCAAAGAGCGAAAGCGCCACAAAGGCGGTCCGAACCATCTGGCCATCCACCTCCAACTGGGTGGGCACATAGAAATGATAGAGAGCGGCCGCCCCAAAGGTGGCCAGCGTCAGGGCCAGGACCGGCAGCGCATGTGCGCGCAGAACATGGCGCAGCTTATGGGCCGTTCGGAGCGAATGGCCGGCCACAAAGTAGACCACAAAGGCCTCGAGTGGGTGTACGATTCGGAATACGATCACGAGCAAGCCCAGCTCCAAAAACGTTTGAAGCACCCGCTCCCACGAAGACCACTGCGTAGCCGCGTGGCCAAAGAGCGTGAAGAGGCCAATAAACCAAATATTCAAGCCCATTTTCACCACTTCAGGGGCCAGAATCCCGGACCAATCGGCCCCAGAAACGAGATAGAAAAGCTCGATGACTTCCTCTCGGTAAAAAAGTGAAGGCAATAAAACCACCAAGCTACCGCGCACCACCGATTCATGCGCATGCAGCCAGGACCATTGTGCAGATAGCGCATCCTCGGTCCCAAAATGAACGATACTGACCACCAAAAACAATCCAAGGGTAAAGCCTGGCCAAAAGGTCCAGCTCAGATAGAGCAAGGCAATGCTCAATCCATAAAAGAGAGCCGCGCGAACATTCCAAGGCGAAGACTCACCTAATAAATCGGTGGCGCCATGGGGCATCCCAGCAGCGATGCCTATGAGTAAAATCCACGGATTGTTGGAAGACCCTGTCCACCACGAATAGGCAAACAAAGCGCCCACAGAGGCCAGCATGGGAATGAAGTTGCTTTCGCTAACAAGCTGGCGAAGGTTCATTTACTTCCGGAGTTCGATGTCCATACGCGTTGGAAGCGTGATGTTCATGGCCGGATAGTCAATGATGACGTTCGAATGCCAAAGCTGTAACGTGTCGGCGTCATAGTCGACCACAAACTCCAGGGTATCCGGAAAAGCATAAAACCACAAAGTCTTGATCGAACTATCGTAGCTCCAAATACCATCACCCTCCTTAGTGTAATGCAAGGGGACCATGCCAGCGAGCAAATCCGCCATAAAGTCAATGCGATAGTGGACCAGGGCAGAATCGTTGCGATCTGTGAACGTGAATTCACCGCCCACATCGTAGGCCTCACCTTTGAACTGTGCTGTGGTGGTGCTATCGAAGGGGTTGGGCATCGTGCCCTCGTAGGAAACCGCATGGACGCGCCATCCCTCTTTCAATCGAGGCTCGAAAGGCCCAGTGGCCAATGGAGGTAGCGGATCCGGTTTGGGATCTGGATCACACGCTACGCCTAGCATAGCTGTGAATGCGGCCATCGCCAGCCAGCCAGCCTTACCCATTGATATCAATAAAGCGCTCAACGTCTTTGGTCAGGCCAAATACGACCAGCTCGTCGTTTTCTTCAATAAGCACATCGGGCATGGGGACGCCCTTAATGTGCGGCTCGCCATCTTTACGTTCAATGAGCGTAACAATATTTAGGCGGTACTTAGGCAACAGACCAATGTCTTCGATCGTGCGGCCAATGATATTCTTCGGGGCCGCAATTTCAACGATTTCATAATTATCCGGCAATTGGACGCACATGAGCATCGATGGATTCATCAATCGCTCGGCAACGTTCTTGCCAACTTCCTCCTCTGGAGATAGGATTTCGGTGACTCCTAACTTCTCAAGAATCTTGCGTTGTGTTTCTCCTTGCGCCCGAGCGATAAGCCGTTTCACCCCAAGCTCCATGAGCTTGACCGTGGTCAAAAGCATTCCCTCAAAGTTTTGGCCAATCGACACCACCACGGCGTCCATTTCCGAAATGTTTTGAGATTGTAATGCTCTCAAATCCGTGGAGTCTAGCTGAACTGCATAGGCTACATGGTCTTTAATTTCATCTACTTTGTCCTCGTCAATATCAATTGCGATGACTTCAGCGCCCTTCTCTGAGAGCTTTTTACAGATGGCTGAGCCAAACTGGCCCAGACCTATCACTGCGAATTTGTCCGCCATAATATTATAAAAGTAGGGAAAGTGCGGCGTCTAAGTCCGCTTTTAAATCCCGAACATCCTCAATTCCAACACTCAGTCGGATGAGGCCATCTGTAATTCCGCTTGCCTCGCGCTGATCCTTTGGGATGGATGCATGGGTCATCGAAGCTGGGTGTCCACTGAGGGATTCCACTCCACCGAGGGATTCAGCCAGAGTAAATAGCTTTAAGTGACTGACCACTTTAGATGCGTCCTGAAAAGAATCTGAAGCCACGCGAAAAGAAATCATCCCACCAAAGCCAGACATCTGGGCCTTGGCAATGGCATGTCCAGGGTGATCTTCAAATCCCGGGTAGACCACCGCAGAAACGGCCGGGTGCCCTTTCAAGAAGTCCGCAATCGCAGCGGCATTTTGCATGTGTCGATCCATGCGGACATGCAAGGTTTTGATGCCTCGTAAAGCCAAAAAGCTGTCCATCGGGCCGCAGACAGCGCCCGTGGCGTTTTGAATGAAATACAATTTCTCCGCCAAGGCGTCGTCATGCACAACCAGCGCGCCTAAAACCAGATCGCTATGCCCGCCTAGATATTTCGTAGCGGAATGAAGTACGATATCCGCGCCGAGAGCAATCGGTTGCTGTAAGTATGGCGTAGCAAACGTGTTATCCACGACGAGTAAGGCTCCAGCCTCTTTGGCAATGCGCGCCATCGCTGCGATGTCAATCACATTGAGCATTGGATTGGTTGGGGTTTCTACCCAAATCATTTTGGTATTGGCCGAAACCAGGGACGCCACGTCGGCCGCATGGCCCATGGGCGTGAAATGGAACTTCAGGCCGTACTTCTCGTAAACTTTCACAAACTGGCGGTAGGTGCCGCCATAGAGGTCGTTGGTCGAAATCACTTCGTCGCCTGGAGACAGCAACTTCATGCAAGCATCCACCGCGGCCAAGCCGCTGCCAAAGGCCAAGCCGTGACTGCCCCCTTCAATCGATGCCAACGAGCGCTCTAACGCATGGCGCGTGGGATTTTGAGTGCGGCTGTATTCGTAGCCCTGGTGATCCCCTGGCGCCTTTTGGGCATAGGTAGACGTTTGATAGATAGGAGGCATCACTGCGCCCGTGCTGGGGTCAGGATGCTGTCCACCGTGAATGGCACGTGTGCCGAAGTGTTCTGAGTCCATAGCTACGAAGGTAGCGACCAAGGCGTTGTACTTTCATGACATGATAGGCCGTTTTGCCCCTTCCCCATCTGGCTACATGCATTTAGGTCATGCCTCTACGTATTTGCTTGCCTGGCTTCAAGTGCGTGCGACCGGAGGTCAGCTGCTTCTCCGCATGGAAGACGTGGACCGCCAGCGCTGCAAAGCCAGCTTCGCCGAGGCCTGGCGGGAAGATTTGAGGTGGCTCGGTTTGAATTGGGACCGAGAGGTAGCTCCCCAATCCACCCGCGGAGAGGCCTACCAGGAAGCCTTGAGCAAACTGCAATCTGCCGGGCTAATTTTTGCCTGCCGCTGTCGCCGAAAAGACATGGAAGAGGCCGTTCGCGCTCCTCATGAGGCTTGGGGCAACTACCCTGGAACCTGTGCGGATAAGGGATTTCCTTTCGACGGGGCCGTGGCGATGCGGTTGCGCTATACCGCCGAGGCCTTGGTCTTGCGGCGGGCGGATGGGGCCTGGGGTTATCCTTTGGCCGTCGTAGTCGATGATGGGGACCAAGGGGTTACTCACGTGCTTCGGGGCCAAGACTTAGCCGATAGCGAATCCTCCCAAGCTTTTCTCCATCAGGCCCTGGGCTACGCGTCGCCTTCTTGCCTGCATGCACCGCTTTGGCTTGGGCCCGATACCCAAAGGCTTTCTAAGCGACATGGTGCGATGAGCCTTCGGTCACTCCGTGAAAAAGGCTGGAGTGCCGAAGAATTATTAGGCCAGATCGCGGCGGCATTAGGGTACATCCCTGAACCCTCCCCTTGCCATCCTGAGGATCTTTTGACCGCGTATAATACCCAGCCTCTGCGAAAGGAGCCTGTCAGTCACGCAGAGGTTCTACCTTTGTGGGCATGATGCGCTCCATGACTGGATTCGGAAAGGGGACGGCAGAATGTGCCGCCGCTCGAATCAACATTGAAATCCGATCCCTAAACAGTAAAGGGCTAGACCTCTCTTTGCGATATCCCTCGGCCTACCGAGAGCGCGAGATGGACTGGCGCAAGAAACTTGGGGAGTCCTGTGTTCGAGGCAAGGTAGATGTCAACATTCATCGAGAAGCACTTGGGCATGAAGCCCAGGGCATTCAAGCCGAATGGCTGGAGAAAGCCATGAAATCCCTTCAGGAAATCGCTGGGGAGGCCGTATCTCGCGGTGACCTTCTGGCCATGGCACTGCGCTTGCCCGCACCTTCCGTTTCAGAGGAAATTCACGCCGAAGAATGGGCCGCCATCGAAGACGCTATGGAGGCCGCATTACATGATTTTGATCACTTTCGACTCCGAGAAGGCGAGGCGCTTTCTTTGGATTTGAAGGCAAACATTGAAGCCATTCAGCAGGGCCTCGACCAAGTGCCCGCGATGGAGGAAGAGCGCGTTTCACAACTCAAAGCCCGTTTGCAGCGCGGCTTGGAAGGCATTGAACACGATTCCAGTCGGTATGAACAAGAGTTGATTTATTACCTCGAGAAACTCGACGTCAATGAAGAAAAGGTCCGATTACAGGCCCATTTGAGCCATTTCTTAGAGGCGATGCGCGAAGGCCAAGGACGAAAACTCGGCTTTATCAGCCAAGAAATTGGACGCGAAGTGAATACGCTCGGCAGCAAATCCAATCATGCCCCGATGCAGCGCGTCGTAGTGCAGATGAAAGAGGAGCTCGAAAAAATCAAAGAGCAGAGCCTGAACGTATTATGAAATTGCTCGTCCTTTCGGCTCCTTCCGGCTCTGGAAAAACCACGTTGGTGCGTCGCTTGATGTCGGACTTTCCGAATTTGGCTTTTAGCATTTCTGCTACAAGTCGCAGCCCTCGCGGCCAAGAGGTGGATGGCGTCGATTATTACTTCATTTCCAAAGAGGAGTTCGCCCAGCGCATAGAATCCAAGGATTTTTTGGAGTGGGAAGAAGTATACTCTGGCACCTTTTATGGGTCGCTCCAATCGGAAGTCCTTCGCATTGAGAACGAAGGCAAGACCGCCGTTTTTGACATTGATGTGGCCGGAGGTCTGCGATTGAAGCGAAAGCACCCGGAGGCCTGCCTAGCGTTGTTTATTCAGGCGCCCTCACTGGAAGTACTCGAGCAGCGATTGCGTGGACGAGGCACGGAAAGCGATGATAAAATCGCCATGCGCCTGGCCAAAGCAGAGCAAGAGCTTGCCACCGCCTCGTCGTTTGATCATTGCATTGTCAACGATGATTTGGACCGCGCCTATGCAGAATTAAAGCGCCTCGTCGGCCCTTTCCTCGCCTCATGAAAACCGGGCTACTATTTGGGACCTACAACCCCATTCATCGTAGCCACTTAATCTTGGCCCAAAGCCTGGCCGAATGGAAGGCCCTCGATGAAGTTTGGTTTGTGGTCACCCCCCACAATCCACACAAAGACAAAGAAGAATTACTCGACGGACCCGAGCGCTTGCACATGGTTCAGCTCGCAACAGCCGCCATGCCCCAGCTGTTGGCCTCCGATTTGGAGTTCTCCTTGCCTCAACCGAATTATACCGTAGACAGCCTCCAAGCATTTCAGGCGCGCTACCCGGATAGAAGATTTTATCTAATGATGGGAGCGGACAACTTGCTGAGCTTTCCTCGATGGAAAAGCCCTGAAGCCATCTTAGACATGGTGGATGTCCTTGTTTATCCTCGCCCTGAAGCGGAAATACCTCCCACCTTTGAGTGGATTCACCATCCCAAAATTCACCTCATGGACGCGCCATTAATGGATCGCAGTGCGACGGAAATTCGGGAACGATTGGGCATGAATGACGACGCACGGGATGATCTGCCTCCCGAGGTTGCGGCGTATATTGAAGCTCAGCAGCACTATCGCTGAGCTACGCATAGAATGGAAGCATTTTTAGACCGGGTGGCCCGTGAAATCGCGGCCCAAAGCCCTCGTTTGCACCGCGCCGGAATCATCCTTCCCTCGCGCAGAGCAGAACGTGCGCTCCGACATGCTTTCCAAAAAAATTTAACACAAGCCGCCCTGTCGCCGGCGATTTGGCCCATTGAATCTGTGATGCATGATCTCGCACAGCGAGATGCCGCGCGGCCGATGGATCAATTGCTCATTTTATTTGCGGCGCACGAAGAGATTTTTCAATCCCGAAGCCAAGGACTGGAGGAATTTCTGCGCTGGGCCCCGACAGTCTTGCGGGATTTTGGCGAAATGGACCGCCATGGAGTAGATGCAACAGCGGCCTACAGTGAAATGCGTGAAATTGAAGCCCTTGCCCACTGGGGGTTGGATGAGCCAACTGAGTTGATGCAGCGACGGCTCGAATTGTGGCGTCAGATGCCTGATTTATACCGCCGCTATCACGAGCTACTCGAAGCCAAAGGATGGAGCACTCCGGGGGGGGTATTTCAACGGGCTAGCCCATCGCCAGATGGCCCATCCGAGCCGGCCTTACTCGCCTGGATGCAACGCAGTGAGGTAGACCAAATCTACTTTGTGGGATTCAATGCCCTCACCCCTTCTGAGCGAGCCTTAATGGTCGCAGCGCATCTGCATGTGGGCGCTCAAGCCTTTTGGGATGCGGATGCCCACTACCTTTTGAACCCGCAGCATGAAGCAGGAGCTTCGCTTCGCGGGCACCTAGAACGATTGCCTGACGGCCTCACGAGCGATTTGCGGGAGCCCCCGGCATGGTTTGCCACTTCTCAAGCAGAGTTTACCGTACTTCGGGCCAATCGAGCCATTGGAGTAGCTAAAACCATAGGTGAAGTGCTTGAGCAACTCCGCCAGGAAAATCCCAGCCTTCAGGGAACCGGCTTGGTCCTTGCGGATGAGGGGGTGTTGATTCCGGCCCTTCAAGCGCTTCCGCTGGGTTTAGAAGAGGCCAACGTGACCATGGGGATGCCTCTGATGAGCACGGCAGCATTTGCTGGGTTAGACGCTTTTTTTCAACTCCATGAAGCCCGTGAATTAAGTCAAGGTACCTATCCCTATCGACTACTTCAAGCGACCTGCATCCATCCGGTATGCCAAGCGATGTATTCGGGTCCAGCCAATTTGCTCCATGTCGCCGAAAAACTACGTCGGAGCAAACGGGCCCATTGGCGTTCTTCCGCAATGCTCGATATGCTTGGCGACGGGGGCCAGCTTTGGGGAGATTATCAAGCACCTAAGGCCTTTTTAAAAGACCTCGCCCAGGCCTTGGAAGCCTACATCCAGCCCTTGCGGTCCGCCTGGGAAGCTGAACCTGCGCGCTTATGCCTCAACGCCTTGCATAGCCTGCAGACTTGGCTTCCCGATCACGTCCTGAGTTTCGGTAGCCTGCGGCGATTATTCAAGCAATTCGCTCAAGAAAGCCCGGTCAACTTCTATGGAGAGCCTTTTGATGGCCTGCAAATGCTTGGGTTACTTGAAACGCGAAACCTCGACTTTGACACCCTCATCTTGGCCCCCATGAATGAAGGGGTGCTACCAAAAGGGCGCAACGAGGCCTCCTTCCTGCCGCATGATGTCCGCCGGGCTTATGGCATGCCCTTGCCTCAAGACCGAGAAGCCATCATGGCCTACCATCTTTATCGCCTTGTGCAGCGTGCTCGCCGAGTTTTCTTTATTGTCAATGGGGAATCCGATGGCATGGGGAAAGGGGAAGCGAGTCGCTTTATCGCACAGATGGAAGTAGAATTTCCACGCTACCCGGGCATTCAATGGACAGACCGCGGAATTCAAATCCCCATGGATCCAACCCGTTTGCATCAAGCGTGGAAAATCGACAAGTCTCCGGCCGTGCTATCCCAAGTTAAAAGCCAGTTACATACTCGGGGGCTAAGTCCTTCCAGTATGGGAAGCTTCTTACGGGACTCCGCTGAATTCTATGTTCGCTTTGTCTTGGGTATTTACGAAGAAGAGGCGGTAGAGGAGCGCATGGCCGCTAACATTCGGGGCAGTGTCCTCCATTATGTGCACGAGGACCTTTTCAAACATTACCAGAAGACAGGCCAGTGGGACCCCCTACGAGTGCCTGATGCCCTAGAAGCGGGGATAGAAATGTATCATCCTGGACGCTTGACTTCCGGTCCCTTTATCATTGAACGACATGTACTTCAGAAAATGGCCGAAGATTGGGCCCATGCCGAAGGACGTCGCATCCAGAGTGGTTCAGATCGGGACAGCCCATGGCATGTACACTTGGTGGAGGAAACGATTGAGACGCGCCTTTCTGTTCAGGACTGTGACGTGCGAATCAAAGGAAAGGCAGACCGCATCGAAGCCTGGGAGAAAGGCTGGGCCATCGTGGATCTTAAATCGGGCAGTTTTCAAGATTACGAACTGCGCGTCAAGGATCTAACCGAGCTTTTGGAGCCCAAAAAATCCAAAGCCTTGCAACTATTTACCTATGCGTGGCTACTATCCAAGCAGGTAGCCAACGGTCCCTATCGCGCGGGCATTGCCGCCATGCGCAAGCCGTTGGAGCCCGTGGCATGGTTGAGCTACCAGGGGGAAGCATGGATCAGTCAAAGTACATTGGAGGAATTTGAACTGCACGTCATTCGGCCGCTCATTGAGGCAATTCTGGATCCGAGCAAGCCCTTCTCCGTACCCGATTTCCTCGGCGAAGACGATGAGGCCTAACGTTCTCGCTGCGCCAACAGCCGGGCAATGTATTTGCCGAGAATATCAAATTCTAAATTGACAGAATCACCCACCTTTAGACGGTGGAAGCGCGTGTGCTCCCACGTGTAGGGAATGATGGCTACCGAGAAGGAGGTAGGACTCGAATCCACCACCGTCAAACTCGTCCCATCGACCGCGATGGATCCTTTCGGTACGGTTACGTGGTCATCACTGCGAGGATGGTCAATTTGGACTTTCCAACTTCCGTCTTGATCCTCCAATGCGGCCACCACGCCCATCCCATCCACATGGCCTTGGACCACATGGCCATCGAGGCGCGCACCCGACACGGTGCAACGTTCAATATTTACCGCTTGTCCTAAGGTCCAGCTTCCCAAAGTCGTTTTAGCTAACGTTTCTGCAATCGCCGTGACACGATACGCTGTGGGACGTTCACCACCTATCAACTCGACCACGGTCAAACAGCAGCCATCATGGGCTACACTTTGATCAATTTTGAGCTCCGGTGCGAGGGTACTCTCAACGGTGATATGTAGATTGCTCCCCTCGCGCTCCAGTGAAGCGATATGGCCGACATTTTCAATGATTCCTGTGAACATAAAGCAAAGGTACGATGCCTACCTTCGTAGCTATGAAATGGACTTTTTCTTCGACTCATCAGGCCAACATGGCGAACGCCGTACTTCGCTCTGACGCCTCGGCTTTTGCCTCATCCGATATTCGTGAAACATTGGAAGCCCGTGCTCAACGTGGTGTCAAAGGGTGGCTTCACCAAGCCCAAGGGGCACAGGACCACTTTGCCCGCACGTTAGAATCAGGGGCAAGCCCGGAAGCTAGGGCCCACGCTGGACGCAAAGCCGGGGTTGAATTAGCCGGGCTCTTGGCAAAGAGTAAAATCTCACGTATCAGCCTCGACGCGGGAGACCACAATTTTGATGTGGCCGAAGGATTGGCCTTGGCAGCCTATCGCTATACTCGATTACTTTCCAAAAAAGCCAAAGACGCTTGGACCCTGGAGGAATTAGAAGTTGTCGGTCTCAGCGATGCTGAAGCCAAGCGCCTACATGTACTGATTACTGCCGTGTCCGAAGCTCGGGATTTGATCAATACCCCGGTATTGGATCTCACAGCGGAAGATTTGGCCAACCGCGCAGTAGAACTTGGAAAAACACATGGTTTTAAGGTTACCGTCTTAAATCAAGCCAAAATTGAATCGCTCAAGATGGGCGGCCTCCTGGGCGTGAATAAAGGCTCATTGGATCCGGCCACCTTCAGCATTTTAGAATATGCTCCCGCCAATGCCGTAAACAGTGCCCCCTATGTGCTCGTGGGCAAGGGAGTCGTATACGATACGGGCGGTCTCAGCCTGAAGCCCAGCAACTTCATGGATACGATGAAGTGCGACATGTCGGGAGCTGCAGCGGTTATTGGAACCCTATGTGCGGTGGCCGGCCAAGGCTTGCCAGTACACGTGATAGGTTTGATTCCCGCGACGGACAACCGCCCCGGAGGCAATGCCATTACGCCGGGTGATGTGATTACTATTTCGGATGGCACCACGGTTGAAGTCTTGAACACAGATGCTGAGGGCCGCTTAATCCTTGCGGATGCGCTGCACTATGCCAAGAAGTATAAACCGCAATTGGTCATTGACCTCGCCACGTTGACCGGGGCTGCAGCTCGCGCCATTGGCCCCAACGCCACGGTGGCTATGGGCAATGCCAGCCGCGAGGTGTGGGATAAGCTTCAGGCCAGCGCCGCAAGCACCCATGAACGCCTCGTTGAATTCCCCTTCTGGGACGAATACAATGACCTCCTTAAAAGTGAAATCGCGGACCTCAAGAATATTGGGGGCGCAGAAGCCGGCGCGATCACGGCGGGCAAGTTCTTGGAGCACTTTACCGATTACCCCTATGTGCACTTGGACATCGCAGGTCCTGCATTCTTAGATAGCCCTTGGGGGTACTACGGCAAAGGTGGCACCGGGGTTGGGGTGCGCTTGTTAACCAACTTCTTAAGCCAAGTCAGCTCGTGATGCGCATCGGCATTTCCTGCGGAGACCCGAATGGGATCGGCCTCGAAGTCGTTCTCAAAACACTCGCGCATGCCGAAGTGCGCAGCATGGCCCAATTCTATTTGTTTTGCTCTCCTCAGGTGCTCGCATACCATCGGAAGTCCATGGATGTGGGAGAGGTTCCTTACAGTCAAGTTGGCCCAGGAGATGCCCTTTCTGAAGGGCGCATTGGACTCGTTGACCCATGGAATCGCGAGGTTCGGGTTGAATTTGGACAACTCAGCGAAGAGTCCGGCCAAGCAGCTTTGGACAGCCTCTCCGCCGCCTGTGCAGCCATCGAAGCAGGACAACTTGATGCCCTAGTAACGGCCCCTTTGAGTAAGGCCAATATCCCCAGCACACCTGAGGCCCCCTTTACCGGGCACACAGGCTATTTAGGAAAGCGATTCCAATCCAAACCCCTGATGGTCATGGCCGCGGAAGGAATGCGTGTTGCCTTAGCCACCGAGCATATTTCCCTGCAATCGGTCGCCTCTAGCTTAACTACCGAGGTCCTGACTCAAAAATTGGACGCGTTCGAAGCCGCGCTCAAATTAGATTTTGCTGTTCAGCGTCCGCGTATTGCGGTGCTCAGTTTAAACCCGCATGCCGGAGATGGGGGAGCCATGGGCAACGAAGAAATAGAACGCTTAACCCCCTGGATTGAGTCGATGAAGCAACGTGGGTCTTTGATTGCCGGTCCTTTTCCCTCAGATGGATTTTTCGGCAAATCTGCACACCTTCAATACGACGGCGTGCTTTCGATGTACCATGATCAGGGGCTCATTGCCTTTAAGATCTTGCACTTTGAAAGTGGCGTGAACAATACCTGTGGTCTTCCTTTTGTCCGCACATCCCCTGATCATGGCGTTGGCCTTGACATTGCAGGGAAGAATCAAGCCGATGCCCAAAGCTTCATGGCCGCGATCTTCCAAGCTATTGATCGCGGGCGCCATCACGGGTTGCACAGCGAATTGACGGCGAATGTTCTCCCCAAATTTGAACAAAAAAGTCGGCGTGATTCCTAATGCACTTCCTTCGGCACCAAGGTGTTGGGGAATTGTGCAATTCGGTGTACATTTGCCGGCTCTAACGAGCGTTCGGCCATGAAGAAACGTGAAACCGTTTTAGGATTTTCCGGCCTTGCATTGGGCGAGCACACGTTTGAGTACCATTTAGACGAAACGTTCTTTACTTCTTATCCCCTTTCCGATCTGGAAGGAATGCGCCCGGCCACGGTCCAGGTGCTCTTGCGTAAGACCAATACCTTAATGGAATTGGATTTTTCTTTCTCGGGCATCATGGATGCGATCTGCGACTTTAGCGGAGACCCGTTCGAGCTCGAGGTGCAAAACGCCTTCCGCATTGTAGTCAAATTTGGCGATGCCTTTGACGACAGCGATCCAGATATCTTGGTGCTCCCCCATGGGGAGTATGAAGTGGATTTGGCTCAAGCGCTCTTTGAACTTGTGGCCCTCGCGGTCCCAATTCAGAAAATTAAGCCCGAGCTAAGAGAAGAAATGAGGGAGGAGTTAGAAGAGAACGACGATTTATTTGGCGAAGAAGAAATTTGAATTGAACTGAAAAAACCTGCATTATGGCACATCCTAAGCGTAGACAATCCAGCACCCGCCGCGACAAGCGCCGCACGCATGACAAGGCCGTTTTACCTCAGTTGGCTGTTTGCCCTACAACGGGTGAAGCCCACTTGATGCACCGTGCCTACTGGCACGAAGGCAAGATGTACTACAAAGGCAAAGTCGTTATCGACAAGACCGAAGTAGCTGAAGCATAAGGTTCATTCCTTGCTTTTCTAAAAACCCGTGACATATCGTCCCGGGTTTTTGTTTTTTTTGACGCACTTTTGTTTCCCTAATAACTTGACAAATGGATATCAAGGAACTTCAAAACTTCATCAAGTTCGTAACTAAGTCGGGCGCCTCAGAGGTCTCCCTAGAAACTGACAGCTACAAAGTCACGGTGAAAACCGGAGGCGGTGAGCCCGTTCAATATGTAGCGAATGCTCCAGCTGCTGTAGCCGCAGCCCCCACGGCCCCTAGCGCTCCAAAAGCTGCTCCCGCTGCAGAGATTGAGGATGAGTTCGCCAATTGCGTGGCCATCAAATCTCCCATGATTGGCACATTCTATCGCAAGCCTAGCCCAGACAAGCCAATCTTCAAAAATGTTGGCGATACCGTCACTGCCGGAGAGACTGTGTGCATTATTGAAGCCATGAAACTCTTCAATGAGATTGAAAGTGAGGTTACAGGAAAGATTGTTAAGGTGGTTGCTGATGACATGACCCCTGTAGAGTATGGCCAAACGCTCTTCTTGGTAGAGCCGGCCTAACTAAAATACGGACACACATGAAAAAGATTTTGATTGCCAACCGAGGCGAAATTGCCATGCGCATTATTCGCACATGCCGAGAAATGGGCATCAAAACAGTTGCTGTGTATTCTGAGGCAGATCGCGATAGCCTTCATGTGCGCTTTGCAGACGAGGCTGTTTGTATCGGTCCAGCCCCTTCTAAGGATAGTTATTTGAACATCCCTGCCATCATCTCAGCTGCTGAAATCACGAATGCCGACGGAATTCACCCCGGCTTTGGCTTCCTCTCTGAGAACGCCAAATTCTCTCGCATCTGTGGAGAGCATGGAATCAAGTTTATTGGTGCCACGCCTGATCAGATCAACAAAATGGGTGACAAGGCTACCGCCAAGGAAACCATGAAAGCGGCAGGGGTCCCCTGTGTGCCTGGTTCCGATGGCCTTTTAGAGGACTTAGCTCATGCACTAAAAACCGCCAAAGAAATTGGCTACCCCGTCATGATGAAAGCTACCGCCGGCGGCGGCGGCAAAGGCATGCGGGCCATCTGGAAAGAAGAGGACCTCGAAAAAGCGTGGGAATCTGCTCGTCAAGAAGCCGCCGCGGCTTTTGGCAATGATGGCATGTACATGGAAAAGCTCATCGAAGAGCCTCGCCACATCGAAATTCAGGTCATTGGAGACCAGAGCGGTAAAGCTTGCCACCTAAGTGAGCGTGACTGCTCCGTGCAGCGCCGTCACCAAAAACTGACGGAAGAAACTCCTTCTCCCTTCATGACCCCCGAATTGCGTCAAGCTATGGGGGATGCTGCGGTCAAGGCCGCCGAGTACATCAAGTACGAAGGCGCTGGAACCGTGGAGTTCTTGGTTGACAAGCATCGCAAATTCTATTTCATGGAAATGAATACCCGTATTCAGGTCGAGCACCCCATTACGGAAGAAGTCACGGACTATGATTTGATTCGCGAGCAGATCAAGATTGCCACAGGAACGATGATTTCTGGCCGCAACCACGAACCCAAACAGCACGCCATTGAGTGCCGAATCAACGCGGAAGACCCTTACGCAAACTTCCGTCCGAGTCCAGGCAAAATCACCGCCTTCCACGCTCCGGGCGGACATGGAGTGCGGATTGACACGCATGTATATTCAGGATACACGATCCCCTCGAACTACGATAGCATGATTGCTAAGCTCATTGTCACGGGCCGTAATCGTCAGCAAGCCATTGAGCGCATGAAGCGCGCGCTAGATGAATTCATTATCGAAGGGGTAAAGACCACCATTCCATTCCACCGTCAATTGATGGATCACCCGGATTATGTTGCGGGGAATTATACCACCAAATTCATGGAGGATTTTGAAATGGCTTAAACGGTCACGAGAAACCTAAAAAGCCCGGCTATGTGCCGGGTTTTTTTTGACCTAACGCCCTCCCGGACGTCGATTACCCGAGGAACCGCGGCGACCTAAAATCCGACGCAACCACCGAGGCCAACGACGCGATTCTGCCGAAATATGCTGAATTTGCGCATCAACTTGGTCCATCTGCATGGGAAATCCAATCGGACTAACCCATGCGACCTCCAGCTCCGAGACGTGCATCCCATGGATTTGGGCTGAGGAAGCTTGAAGCGGAAGCATAAGCAGACATCCTAAGCAAAAAGTAAAAAACGGTGCTTTCATAATCTTTTGATGTACCCCCAAGGTAAAGGTTTAATTTTGCGGTACCATGCCAACCCAAACCCCTCCCTCTCTGCTCAAATTCCCAAGGGTCGTCTTCGGGATCTTCTACCACATCTGGTATTATGCCTTGATGATCTTGAGCATTGTGGGTCTATTCCCTCCCTTGTTTTGGACCTCCCGAAAAGTGGAAAGCTTTCCAAGGTTCTACCGGTATGCGCGACTTTGGGCAGCTTGGATCTTGAACGGGATGGGCTTGATCCGAAAGGTCACCTACGATGAACGTATTTCTTGGGATCGCACCTATATCGTCGTGGCCAACCATTCCAGTGAAATTGACATCATGTTTTCCTACCGAATTGTCAAATCCCCAACCGTTTTTATTGGTAAAGCTGAATTAGCCCGTATCCCCTTATTTGGCTTCTTTTTTCGCCGCTCAAGCATCCCCGTAGATCGCAACAGTCTCGCCAGCAAGCGTCAAGTCATGGACAAGGCGGCTCGACGTCTTGAGCGGGGCAGTGGCCTATGCATCTATCCCGAAGGGGGCATCCCCAAAGATCCCACAGTCCTTTTGGCGCCCTTCAAGAGTGGCGCCTTCAAACTGGCCATTGAAAGTGGAACCCCTATCCTCCCCATCACCTTTGCCAACAATCGCCGTCATTTCCCCGAATTCTTGCAAGGGGGAGGGCCAGGACTGCTTCGCGCCCATGTCCATGCTCCGATTGAAGTATCCGGCATGACTTTGTCGGACCAAGACGCCCTGAGCGATCGGGTCTATGCCTTACTTTTGAACCAATTAAAGGCCTTTGGTCGCACAGAATGAAGATCAGCACGGAAGACGTCCAAAAACTAGCGCACTTGTCTCGACTTGAATTGGAGGGAGGCAAGGCAGAGGCTATGAAACAAGATTTGACCAAAATCTTAGGATTTGTCGCTGCGATCGAGCGTTTGGATCTGGATGGCGTGGAGCCGCTCGTGTACATGACTGACCGCGAAAATGTCCTACGTGACGACGACCCCCAAACGGTTATGACGCATGCGGAAGCCATGAAAAACGGCCCAGGAGCCGACTCAGATTATTTCCGAGTGCCTCGAGTCGTCGAAAAATAACTCGTCCTCATACCGGACCTCCGGAATTCGCCATAACAATCCAACAACCCTCGGGCTGTGCTCTTTCAACTTTTTGTACCTTCATAGAAATCCAATTTTACGGCATGTTGTCTTCACTCATAACCCTTTCATTTGTTGCTCTTCTGGTCATTTTCTTATTGGCCAAAGGCATTCGCATTGTCAAGCAATCAGAATCCATGATCATTGAGCGTTTGGGTAAATACCATCGCACGTTGGAGTCAGGAATCAACATCATCATTCCAATTATTGACCAGCCGCGCCAAATTTCCTGGCGCTACAGCGAAACGGGATTTAATGGGGAAACCATTCCCATTTTTAAGATGCAGGACCGGATCGATTTGCGTGAAAACGTCTATGACTTCCCGAAGCAAAACGTGATTACAAAAGACAACGTAGTCACAGAAATCAACGCGTTGATCTACTTCCAAATCATGGACCCCATCAAAGCCGTCTATGAAATTGGAAACCTCCCCAATGCTATTGAAAAATTGACGCAAACCACCTTGCGTAACGTGGTGGGCGAATTGGATTTAGACGAGTCGCTTTCGAGCCGGGACACCATCAACTCCAAGCTCCGTACCATCCTCGATGATGCCACGAATAAGTGGGGCGTCAAAGTGAATCGCGTAGAGCTTCAAGACATCAATCCACCGATTGGTATCCGTGAAGCGATGGAAAAGCAAATGCGCGCCGAGCGGGATCGCCGAGCGACCATTTTGGAAGCTGAAGGCGAAAAACGCAGTCAAATTCTTACTGCTGAAGGACAGCGTGAATCTGCGATCCAACGGGCAGAAGGTCAAAAGCAAGCGGCGATTCTCGAAGCGGACGGAGTAGCTCAAGCACGAATCTTGGTTGCGGAAGCTGAAGCGACCGCGATTCGCAAAGTTTCTGAGTCCATCAAGGAGTTTTCCGGAGATCCCGTGCAGTATCTCATTGCTCAGAAATATTTGGAAACCCTCCAAGACATGACCTCCGGGAAAGACAATAAAACCGTTTACCTCCCCTATGAGGCTACGGGCGTACTCTCCTCCCTAGGAGGGATTAAAGAAATCCTTAGCGGCGGCAAGTAACCCTCTTTTTTCTCGCTTCCACGGTGACTGTTTAACGGGCAATTTTCCGAACTTTGAGGGCACCTCTAACCCTCTGCCCTCGTGAAAAATCGTCAAGCCGCGGTTGGCTTTATTTTCGTGACTCTTTTATTGGACGTCATTGGACTTGGAATCATTATTCCTGTCATTCCTTCACTTATCCAAGAATTGACGGGGGGAGATATGTCGCTTGCTGCACAGTATGGCGGTTGGCTCATTGGCTCCTATGCCTTAGTACAGTTCATTTGCGCGCCCTTTGTAGGCGCCTTGAGTGATCGCTATGGCCGACGCCCCGTCCTCTTGCTGTCTTTACTTGGTTTTGGCCTCGACTACCTTGTTCTGGCAATCGCTCCAACCATCGGCTGGCTCTTCATTGCACGGATCATTGCCGGGTTTTTCGGCGCGTCCTTCACCACGGGGGCCGCATACATTGCGGATGTCTCTACGCCCGAAAAACGGGCTCAAAACTTTGGTTTACTCGGAGCCGCCTTCGGGCTTGGCTTCATCATTGGTCCTGTCACCGGTGGCCTCTTAGGAGAAATTGGCTCTCGCGTCCCATTTTATGCCGCTGCCGGCCTGACACTACTCAACGGATTGTATGGCTATTTCATCCTTCCAGAATCTCTCCCAGTAGAAAATCGCCGACCATTTGCCTGGAAACGCGCAAATCCTCTGGGAACCTTGCTCGCACTGAAGCGCTATCCTGCGGTCGCTAGCCTCATTGGTTCGTTGACTTTCATTTATATCGCCTCGCATGCGGTTCAGGGCACCTGGGCCTATTTTTCGATGGAGAAATTTCAATGGTCCGAAGCGATGGTCGGATACAGCCTAGGCGTCGTTGGGGTTCTCAGTGCCCTCGTCCAAGGGCTCCTGATCCGGATTGTCATCCCAAAACTTGGCTCTTACAAGGCTTTAATCGCGGGAATATGTCTTAATCTGGTAGGTCTCATCCTTTTTTCCGTGGCTTCACAAGGTTGGATGCTGTTTGTTTTCCTAGTCCCCTATGCCCTCGGTGGTATTGCCGGACCTGCCTTACAAGGAATTCTTTCTAATCAGGTTCCGGCCAATGAACAAGGTGAGTTGCAAGGGGCATTGACCTCCATGATGTCCGCTACGGGTATTGTAGGACCTTTGATGATGACGAGCATTTTTGCCTACTTCACGCATGCCGAAGCAGGTATTTACTTTCCAGGAGCCCCCTTCATTGCCGGCGCCGTCCTCGTATTGGTAGCGCTGATTTTAATATTGAAAAAAGGCGAAACGGGTACGATAGGCACGGCGGCGGATTCCTCCGTATCTTAAGCCTATGCTAGAATCCCTCACACCCGCCAACCTCTGGTTTATTGCCGGGGTATTACTCATTATTCTCGAAATGTTCACGCCTGGTTTCTTCTTGGCGAGTCTCTCCGTAGGCACTTTTTTGGCTGCCCTCATCGCATGGGCAGGCGGCGGTGAAACATGGCAGTTGCTTGGCTTCATTATTGGCGGAACCGTTTCGTTAATTGCACTTCGTCCTATTTTCAAACGGTATTTTGTTGCCAATGGAGCTTCCACGAATGCCGATGCATTGGTCGGTAAGGTGGCACGCGTCAGCGAAGCAGCGAAAGCGGGGGATGCCGCTTCGATTAAAATCGATGGAGATATATGGTCCGCGGAATGTGATGTGGACCTCGCTGTAGGGGATAAAGTGGAAGTGCTCGCACGCCATAGCATCGTCTTGCAGGTCAAAAGACTAGCCTGATTTTTGAGGGATCAAAGCGGTTAATTTTTTCATTATCAAAAATTTATTAGCTGTAATTGGCGGAAATAGCCTTCCTTTGCGAACTATTTATCTCTGATTTCCCAAAAAATGAAAAACGGAACCGTTAAGTTCTTCGATGCCACCAAAGGGTTTGGCTTTATCAAGGACAACGAAGGTGAGGGCGATTTCTTCGTTCACATCACTGGAACACTCGAACCAATCGCTGATGGCGATGAAGTAGAGTTTGAATTGAAAGAAGGCAAGCGTGGCTTGCAGGCTACGAGCGTTCGCAAGCTCTAACTCCTATTTCGAGTTCAAAAAGACAAAGGGCGGCCCAATGGGCCGCCCTTTTATTTTATGCCGCGCCGAAGCGCCGTTGCATTACGATGCTTCCGGACGATCCACACGCAGGGCCAAGAATCCGGCTAAGAGCATCAAGGCGCCACCGAGGGCAACCGCTAAAATTTGATCATTTCCTAACACATGCTGCATGATCCATCCAAAGCCGAGGGCTGCGATGATTTCGGGCAGGACAATAAAAAAGTTGAAGATTCCCATGTACATGCCCACTTTGTCTTTAGGTAAAGAGCCAGCAAACATGGCATAGGGCATCGAAAGAATCGACGCCCAGGCGATGCCTACCCCGGTCATGGAGAGGAAGAGCATGTTTGGATTTTCGATCCAGCTCAGGCTAAATAAACCCAAGGCTCCGGCCGCTAAGCATAAAAAATGGGTCATCTGATTGCCTAGCTTCATGGCGAGACTGCCAATGCCAAACGCAAATAAGAAGGTGATCAAATTGTAGTACGACAGGGTTAGCCCCGCGAACTCCACCCCTTCCGAATACGCTGCGGTATTGGGTGCCGCATGGAAGATATCTTCTGCCACCGCTGGAGAATAGTAGAACCACATTAGGAAGAGGCCGGGCCAAGTGAAAAACTGAACCAAGGCCACTTGGCGCATCACTTTGGGCATGTGCCGGATGGATCCAAAAATTTCATGGAACATGTCGCGCAAAGAAGCCTTGGCTTGCAATGCTTTGAACTCCTCCATGTTCGCTGGGGGATACGGCTTGGTCGTGAAGACCGTATAGAGCACGGCTAAGAGCAAAACGACCGCCCCCGCATAGAAACTATACTCCACCGACGTAGGTATGCCCGTATACCCTTCTGGGTCTGAAACATGAAACCAATTGCTCATCATCCATGGCAAGGCCGAAGCAATGACTGACCCTACCCCAATCATGAAGCTTTGGAAGGTAAATCCACGGCTATGCTGTTCTTCTGGGAGCATGTCCACCACAAAGGCCCGAAAAGGCTCCATGGAAATATTTATGGATGCATCCAAGACCCATAAAAGTCCCGCAGCCATCCAAAGTGTCGAGCTCTGAGGCATAAAGAACAAGGCCATAGAAGCAAGCAAGGCCCCCACCAAAAAATATGGTCGACGACGACCCAGCGGTGTCCACGTGCGATCAGACCAATAGCCAATAATTGGCTGGACAAGAAGGCCGGTCATCGGGGCAGCCAGCCAGAGCATAGGAATCTTGTCCGCTTCCGCCCCTAGGGATTTGTAGATGGGACTCATGTTGGCCATTTGAAGTGACCATCCAAATTGGATGCCCAAAAAGCCGAAGCTCATATTCCAAATCTGCCAGAAATTCAATCTGGGTTTTGTCGTGCTACTCATGGCTTAGGAATTAAATCGCTACCCGGCTTTTATTCCAAGTGTACAATCGGGCCGGTTTGTGGAGTACACCTATTTGCTTCTCTTCGAGTGGTAGAACCCATTTGTCATTCAACGCCTTCTTGCGGAAGTTGCGCTTGTCGAACGAGGCATTCAAAATGGCTTCATACAAGGCCTGCATCTGACTCAGGGTGAATTTTTCAGGGAGGAGCTCATGTCCTACCCGAAGTTCTGCTAATTCCCGACGCAATACCATGAGCGCTTCTTGGACAATTTCACTGTGGTCAAAGGCCAATTCCGGGATGTTGTTGACATCATGCCAAAAAACACGCGCCGCAAAACTCGATGCGGATGGGTTGAAGTCTTCCATCTTCACCAAAGCATAGTACGCAATGGTAATGACCCGCGCTTCGGGGTCACTTCGATTACTTTGCAGCCAAGGTAAATCCTTGATGTTCTTCACCCGATTTGGGTCGCCAAAGGCGCCACATTGCTTCAAGTAAAGACCTTTGAGATTCGTCAATTCTTTGAGCACGCGGTCAGCCGCTTGGTCAAGATTTTCATCTTCTTCCAAGTGATCGCCCGGCAAGGCAAAACGCCGCAACTGGCCGACATCTTTCTGCTCAATTAAAAGGACATTTAGGTTCTGGCCATCAAAGCCAAAGACCACGCAGTCAACGGAGATGTTTGGATTAATCATAGGGGTTAGACAAATGTAACTCATACACTTTCTTATCCTGCAGAAGGTGTATAAAATACACTATCTTTGAAGGCTATTTTTTACGTCCATGTCAATTAAAAGCCTTGCAGTACTGACTTCTGGGGGGGATGCCCCAGGTATGAATGCGGCCATTCGGGCCGTTGTTCGGGCGGGTATTTTCTATAAAAAAGAGGTGTATGGAGTGCACCGAGGCTACGACGGTCTAATTGAAGGTGAGTTTGAAACGCTTCACTCCAAGAGTGTAAAAAATATTTTGTCGCAAGGCGGCACCATGCTCAAATCTGCGCGCTCCGCTGAATTTCGCACCCCCGAAGGCCGCGCCAAAGCAGCTGAAAATCTTCGTGCCCAAGGCATTGATGGGCTAGTAGTAATTGGTGGCGATGGAACGTTTACCGGAGCGCATCTCCTACACGAAGAACATGGCATTGCCGTCGTCGGCATACCTGGCACCATTGACAACGACCTCTTTGGCACAGATTATACGATCGGCTACGATACGGCAACCAATACAGTGGTAGAGTGCATTGACAAGATCCGCGACACGGCCAATAGCCACAACCGAATGTTCATCGTCGAAGTCATGGGCCGCGACGCCGGCTTTATCGCCTTGAGCGCGGGTGTGGCTACGGGCGCTCTTGATATTGTCCTGCCTGAAAAGAATACCACGATGGAGGACCTATACGCCTCCATTGACCGCGGAGCAGAAAACAAAAAGACCAGCAATATTATTGTGGTCGCTGAAGGCAACCGCCTAGGCAAGCCGTTTGATTTGGCCAAGTCTTTGGAGGCCCGCTACCCTGAACTCGATATCAAAGTCACCATTTTGGGCCATATCCAACGCGGAGGCTCTCCCAGTGCGTTGGACCGAGTGAATGCAAGCCAATTAGGTGTTGCTGCCGTAGAGTCTCTCCTCAACGGCAAAAGTGACATCATGGTAGGGATGGTGAATGGACAACTCACGCAGACCTTTTTACAACAAGCTATCTACAATAAGGCCCCCTTGGACATGGAACTCCACCGGGTGTCCAAAATTCTTTCTATTTAAACTCAAATCTCCTCGAAACGCATGAAAAAAATTGCCATCAATGGATTCGGTCGTATTGGCCGCTTGACCTTCCGCAACCTTTTGAAAAAATCAGGATTGGAAGTGGTTGCTATCAATGATTTGACGGATACCGCTACGCTTGCGCATTTGTTGAAGTACGATTCGGCCCATGGTCGTTTTGACGGCACGGTGAGCCACACAGCGAACAGCCTTATCGTGAATGGCAAGGAGATCATCATCACGGCCGTGCGCAACCCTGCCGAATTGCCATGGGGCGAAATGGGCATTGACATGGTGATCGAGTCTACCGGTATTTTCACCGCACAAGAGCAGTTGAAAATGCACCTCACCGCCGGCGCAAAGAAAGTGGGCTTGTCTGCTCCTGCAAAGGACGACGTGAAGACCATCGTATTGGGTGTCAATGACCACCTTCTTGGAACGGACGACCTCACCTTCAGCAATGCCTCATGCACGACCAACTGTTTGGCCCCCATGATGAAGGTCCTCAACGACAAATTTGGCGTAGAGAAAGGCTACATGTTGACCGTTCACGCGTACACCAACGACCAGAGCATCCAAGACGCTCCGCACAAGGACTTGCGCCGTGCACGTGCCGCTGCCGTTTCCATGATTCCTACCACCACCGGTGCCGCCAAGGCTGTGGGCTTGGTTTTGCCTGAGTTGAAAGGCAAATTGGACGGGTATGCGATGCGTGTGCCTACCCTCACTGGCTCTGCCACGGACGTGACCTTGACGCTCGGACGTGAAGTCACTAAAGAAGAAATCAACGCCGCCATGAAGGAGGCGTCTGAGACCTACTTGAAGGGCATTTTGGAGTATACGGAAGACCCGATTGTCTCTGCAGATATCGTTGGAAACCCTCACTCATGTATTTTTGATGCAGGTATCACCTCTGCGAATGGCAATTTGGTCAAGATCATGGGCTGGTACGACAACGAAGCCGGCTACTCTGCCCGTATGGCAGACATGACCGAGCGGTTTGTAAACCTTTGATCATCCCTACTGCCCTATGATCATCATTGTTGAGAGCGGCTCTACGAAAGCCGATTGGATTTTATTGGACGGCCAAGGCCAAGAGGTCAACCGTTGGTCCGTTATGGGCTTCAATCCTTATTTCCATTCTGCCCAAATTGTGGAGCAGGAACTGAGCGCCCATTCCGAAATTACCGGCATTGCATCCAAGGTGTCGCAAGTCTGGTTTTATGGGGCGGGATGCTCCTC
This sequence comes from Cryomorphaceae bacterium, assembly GCA_024639785.1. Classification (GTDB taxonomy): domain Bacteria; phylum Bacteroidota; class Bacteroidia; order Flavobacteriales; family Schleiferiaceae; genus TMED14. The sequence continues at coordinate 12,034 of JAHEGI010000007.1, read as the reverse complement.
CGACGCCCTGAACAGCGTGATCAAAAAGGGGCTGAGTGCCGTGTTCACAGAAGCCGACATCCATGTGGACCACGACCTCAAGGCCGCTGCGTTTGCGACCTTCGATGGGGTGCCTCACGTCGCTTGCATCTTGGGGACTGGCTCAAACTCTTGCTTCTTTGACGGCGAGAACATTCGCGAAGAAGTGCCCGCCTTGGCCTATGTGTTGGGCGATGAAGGTTCGGCCAGTTTCATTGGCAAGCGCCTCGTAGCTGACTTCATCTACAAGCGCCTCCCTGCGGACCTTCAAGCAGCGTTCACCGAACAGTACAAGACGACCAAGGAGGAAATCTTTGATCGCGTCTACAACCAACCTAACGCCAACGTATACCTGGCCTCATTCTCGCGCTTTGCCGGTGAGCATGCCGACAGCCCCTATGTACAGGCAGTGGTTCGTGACGGCTTTGAGAAGTTTTTGGACATCCACGTCCTTTGCTTTGAGGAGGCCCGCAACGGCGCTCCCGCCAACTTTGTCGGTTCGGTAGCTAAAGCTTTTGAGCACATCTTGAAAGACTGTTGCCAGCGCAAAGGCATCACCTACGGACGCACCCAGGCCAAGCCCGTCAACCGCTTGGTAGACTACCACCTTACCGTGCTCCGCGTCCTGGACAAGGCCGCAACCGCATGATTCGTGGATTTCTCTTTGATTTGGACGGCGTCATCGTAGACACGGCCAAATACCATTATGTCGCATGGCAGCGCATGGCTTCCGCCCTTGATATTCACTTTGGTCACGAAGAGAACGAGCAGCTCAAGGGCATCTCCCGCGTAGAGTCTTTGGAGCGCATCCTAACGTGGGGCGCCTTGACCCTGTCGGAAGAGGAAAAGCAGCATTGGATGACCCAAAAAAATGCCTGGTATTTAGATTGTATCGCTCAAATGGGGGCGGAAGAAATCCTTCCAGGGGTTGCTGAATTTCTCGAGAACGCACGCGATCAAGGATTCAAGATATCGCTTGGTTCCGCATCTAAAAATGCCGTGCCCATTCTGGAGCGCATAGGTTTACTCAGCGCCTTTGACGCCATTGTCGATGGAACGGTGGTCAGCGCCTCCAAGCCCAACCCCGAAGTTTTTTTAGAGGGCGCCCGTCGTTTGGGCCTTCCTCCCGAAGCCTGTCTTGTTTTTGAGGATGCCGCAGCCGGCGTCGAAGCTGCTTTAGCTGGTGGAATGGCCTGTGTTGGACTGGGAGATCCACTCGTCTTAGGCGCGGCACATCGCGTGATCCAATCTTTTAGTGAAATCCCTGATCCACAACTCCTTGTGGACAGTCTGTAAGCCATTTTGTACATTTTCTTCTTGAATGAAACCCGCCATTGACCCCCACCCCTGGAAGCTGACGGAATCCTCCTGGAATCCCGAGCATCAAATCCTGTCTGAATCGCTCTTTGCCTTGGGCAATGGCCGCATGGGCCAACGCGCCAACAACGAAGAGGGTTTTTCTGGAAAGCACCTTCTTGGCACCTACATCGCCGGGGTGTACTATCCAGATAAGACGAAAGTGGGCTGGTGGAAAAACGGCTATCCTGAATACTTTGCCAAGGTCCTCAATGCCGTCAACTTTACAGGCATTCATGTGCGGGTAAACGGTGAGGTCTTGGATTTGGCCACCGCTGCGCAGGTGAGCAGCTTTCACCGCGAGCTCGACATGCACCAAGGCCTCTTGCGCCGAACCTTCACCGCCACCCTGACCAACGGCCTAAGCGTGCGCGTCGAAGCGGAACGCTTCCTGAGCATTGTAGACGACGAGGTGGCTGCCATTTCATATCGAGTGACCGCCAACGAGGCGGCTAATGTTGAGCTAGCGCCCTTTTTGGATTTCAACGTGGTGAATTCGGACGCTAACTGGGAAGAGACCTTTTGGGCCCAGCAAGGCCACGCTTCTGCCGCCGGCCAAGGCCATGTCCACGCCAAAACCAAAAAGCTCGACTTTCACGTCGCCGCCGCCATGCACTGCGAGGTCAGCGCCGAAGGCCAACCCTTGAGTGCCACGGCTTCCGGCCGCGAAGGCTATGCAGAAAGCAGCTACAGCGCCGCCCTAGAAGCAGGTCAATCCGTTCACGTCCTCAAGTATGTTGGCGTAGTGAACAGCCTGAATGCCGCTCCTGAAAGCGTCGTAGCACGCGCCGAAGAGCAAGCCCAACAAGCCGCGGCCAAAGGCTACGACACCCTGCGCAGCGCTCATGCCAACGCATGGATGGCCAAGTGGGAGCTGGCGGACATTCGCATTGACGGAGATGATTCAGCGCAGCAAGGCATTCGCTTCAACATCTTCCACCTCTTGCAAACGTTTACAGGCGTCGATGCCCGCCTGAACATCGGGCCGAAGGGCTTCACCGGCGAGAAGTACGGCGGTTCCACCTACTGGGACACTGAAGCCTACTGCCTGCCCTTCTACATGGCATCCACGGACCAAAGCGTGGCCAAAAACCTCTTGGTCTACCGCTACAAGCAGCTCGGAAAAGCCATTGAAAACGCAGAGAAGCTCGGCTTCACTGACGGCGCAGCCCTCTACCCCATGGTCACCATGAACGGAGAGGAATGCCACAACGAGTGGGAAATCACCTTTGAGGAGATCCACCGCAACGGCGCCATCGCGTATGGCATCTACAACTACATTCGCCACACCCAGGACCGCAGCTACCTCGCCGAGGGCGGCTTGGAGGTGCTCGTGGCTATTGCCCGCTTCTGGGCGCAGCGCGTCAACTGGAGTGATGCCCATGAAAAGTTTGTCATCCTCGGAGTAACCGGCCCGAACGAATACGAAAACAACGTCAACAACAACTACTACACCAACTTCATGGCGGCGTGGTGCTTGGAATACGCGGCCGAATGTGCCCAGTGGTTGGCGACCGAACAGCCCGCCGACTACGCCGAACTTCTTGCCAAACTCCAGTTGGACAGCGACGAAATCGAGCAATGGGAGGCCATTCGGGAAAACCTCTACTACCCCTACAGCGAGGAGCACCAAGTCTATCTTCAGCAAGATGGATTCCTCGACAAAGAGCTCATCCCTGTCAACGAACTGGACCCCGCGCAGCGCCCCATCAACCAGAAATGGAGCTGGGACCGCATCCTGCGCTCATGCTATATCAAGCAGGCGGACACCCTCCA
>JAHEGI010000007.1:5200-8784 GCA_024639785.1 Cryomorphaceae bacterium | reverse complement strand
TTACCAAAAAGATTCGGCCATCTACCGCATCACGGGACACATGGACGCCCCCTTAGGTACGGTCACCTTTCATGCGGCCGATGGCGAATACAGCCTCCTCCTCAAGCAGAGCATGGCCCAGCCCGTGACCTTCCACTTTGGGCCGGCGTCGGATAGCTTGCGGGTGACGCTTTTTGGCACGTTCAACAACTGGAACCGCGGCGCTACCCCCATGCGTTACGTGGGAGATTCAACCGGCGGAAGCTACCAGGCTACGCTGAATTTGCCCGCCGGAAACTACGCCTATAAGTTTAATGTCAATGGCGAAGAACGCTTGCAGCCCGGCGATGACAGCACCTTGGTTCCCAATGGCTTTGGCAGCTTCAACCACAGTTTAACGGTCGCCTTGCCGGGTCAGTCTTGCCAGCCCCTGCGCGCACTGAACGTGGGCGATGGCGGAACGGGCGAAGACCATTCCTTCGTCGTGCTTGACACGCTTCCCGAGGACCAAGAGGTCTTGGCGTTCTGGAATACCTACGCAATGCCAGCATCGGCGGTGGAGCGTCAGGCGGACGGCACGGTGTGGGTTTATTTGCCCAAAGATTCGGATTGGTCCGAACGCAACCACCTGCACCTCTACTCCCACAACGGCGCCCAAATCAGCAATGACGTCCTGATTCCCTTTGGCGAAGACCGCTTGATCGCGCACACCAACCAGCTCACCCGCAGCGACTGGGAAAACGCCACCCTGTATTTCATGATGGTGGACCGTTTTGCCAATGGCGACAGCAGCAACGACGCCCCGCTGAACCGACCCGATGTGCTTCCCTTGGCGGACTACATGGGCGGAGATGTAGCAGGCATCACCCAAGCGGTGGAGTCGGGCTACTTTGAAGATTTTGGCTTCAACACCGTGTGGCTTTCGCCCATTGGCCGCAACCCCCAGGGCGCGTACGGGCTATGGAACAAGGGCGGGGTGATGACCCGCTTTTCGGGCTACCACGGCTACTGGCCTACCTCCGCCAAGAAATTAGACCGCCGCATGGCCAGTCCCGAGCAGCTGCACCAGCTGTTGGACGTCGCCCATGGGCGCAACCTGAATGTCCTTTTGGACTACGTAGCCAACCACGTGCACTTGGATCACCCCGTGTACCAACAGCACCGCGACTGGGCGACCTCGCTCTACCTCCCGGACAGCAGCCTGAATACCGAACGTTGGGACGATCACCGCTTGACCACCTGGTTTGACACGCATTTGCCCACCTTGGACTTGCGCCGCCCCGAGGTGGTGGAGCCCATGACGGACTCGGCTTTGGTGTGGATGACGGACTTTGGCATCGATGGATTCCGGCACGACGCCACGAAGCACGTCGACCTTCTCTACTGGCGCACCCTCACCAAGAAGCTGAAGAAGCAAAACCAGAGCGGCCAGCGCCTCTACCAGATTGGGGAGACCTACGGTTCGGCCGACCTCATCGCCAGCTACTTGGGGAACGGTATGTTGGATGCGCAGTTCGACTTCAATTTCTACGATGCAGCGGTGCAGTACTGTGCAGATTTGGGGACGGATGCATCCCGAATGGCCTCCGTGCTCCAAAACAGCCTCAACGTCTACGGCTACCATCATTTGATGGGCAATATTTCAGGCAACCAAGACAAGCCGCGCTTCATCTCCCTGGCGGACCGAAGTGTTTCTCCTGACGAAGACAGCAAGCTCGCAGGCTACACCCGGAATATCCAAGCGGGTGACACCCTGGGCTACCAGCGACTGGCCCTTCTGCACGCGCTCAATCACGCCGTCCCCGGCATTCCTGTCGTTTACTACGGCGACGAGTATGGCATGGCCGGCGGAAACGATCCGGACAACCGCCGCTTTATGAAGTGGTCCAACTACAGCCCGGCCGAACAAGCCCTTCGCCTGCGCACCCAAGAAATCGTCACCGCCCGCAAAAACAGCATGGCCCTCAGCTATGGCTACACGGAAGCCTTTAGCCCCAGCGCAGACGTGCTCATCATCCACCGCCAGTACCTTTCGGAACACGTGTGGATCCTCCTTAACCGCGGCGCAAGTCCCTACGTTCACCCGCTCACCCGCGATGTGACGCGTTTGGCCGGCGACGCCCAAATTGGCATTTCTAGCGCCACCGTAGCGCCTTTTTCCTTTGTTTATCTTCAACACTAAATACCCGCTTACCAACCCATGAAAAAGATTCTAACCCTTGCCGCTGCTGCCCTTTTTATGGCAAGCTGCGCTCAGCCTGAAGAAGTGGTGGACGCCCCCCACGAGTACCACCCCGAGTGGTCCAAAAACGCGAACATGTACGAGGTCAACATCCGTCAGTACACCCCTGAAGGCACCTTCGCGGCCTTCCAAACGCACCTTCCTCGGCTTCGTGAAATGGGTGTAGATATCCTTTGGCTGATGCCTGTTCAGCCCATTGGCGTCAAGAACCGGAAAGGGGTCCTTGGCTCCTACTATTCCATACAAGACTATCGCGGAATCAATCCTGAATTTGGAAATGAAGAGGACTTTCGCAGCCTAGTCAATGCGGCCCATGAGCAAGGATTTAAACTGATTATTGATTGGGTGCCTAATCACACGGCATGGGACCATCCTTGGATGACCGAGAGCCCGGAATTCTACTACCACGATCCTGCTACGGGCCAAATCACCAACGGCCGTGACGATCATAACAATCCGACCGACTGGACGGACGTAGCCGAATTAGACTATGAGAATCCTGCCATGATGGAGTCTCAGCGCCAGGATATGCTTTTCTGGATGGACACCTACCAAGTGGATGGTTTTCGGGTGGATATGGCCGGTGGTCAAACCCCTGAGTACTGGACAGAGACCATCAACCATTTGCGTGGACATAATCCTGAGGTCTTTATGCTGGCTGAGTCAGAGTATTATTATCTCCACGAGAGCCACTTCGACATGACTTACGGTTGGGAGTTTCACCATTTGCTCAATAACGTGGCCGGCAAATCTGCCGATGTTCAAACGATTGACGACTACCTCGCACGCCAAGCTAAGGACTTCCCTGCAGACGGCTACCGCCTCTACTTTATCGACAACCACGACGAGAACTCATGGAACGGCACGGTGGAGAAGCGCATTGGAAACAATGCCCACGCCGCCTTCATGCTTTGCGTGACCATGTCCCAGAGCATGCCTTTGATCTACAGCGGCCAAGAAGTGGGGCTGAACAAGAGCCTGCGCTTTTTTGAGCGCGACACGATTGACTGGAGCGCGCCTTCTCAAGCCGACTTCTACAGCAAGGCCTTGGCCCTCAAGAAGACCCAAGGCGCTTTAGCTAACGGTTCATGGGGCGGCGCACAAACGCGCATTGCCACCAACAACCCCAGTGTCTATGCGTTCTCCCGCGTAAAAGGCGACAACATCGTCACGGTGTTTGTCAACTTCAGTGCCGAGGAAGTCACCATCGACTACAGCGGTGCCATCGACGAAGACTACACCAACTGGTTCACGGGCGAAGAGGCTGAGCTCGAAGAGGCTGGCCAAATCACCTTGCCCGCCAACGGCTACCTCGTGCTCACGCATGGGGAGTGCTAGGGCACAAAGGGCTAAAGGGTTAAAG
>JAHEGI010000007.1:0-5100 GCA_024639785.1 Cryomorphaceae bacterium | reverse complement strand
AGGCCGGGTATGTCCCGGCCTTTTTTGTTCAAAGATGCGCTGGGCGCCTTGAAAAGGTTCAAATGACCCCAAGCTCCCTGCCCACTTCGGTGAAGGCCGCGATGGCGCGGTCAATGTGCTCGGAGCTATGAGCCGCACTGAGTTGGACGCGGATCCGGGCTTGGCCTTTTGGAACGACGGGGAAGAAGAAACCAATGACGTAAATGCCGCGCTGCAAGAGGGCGTCCGCAAAACGCTGCGATAAAGCGGCATCATAGAGCATGACGGGCACGATAGCGGATTCTCCGTCTTTGAAGTCAAAGCCTGCGGCACGCATGCCGGCTTTGAACTGCTGGACATTGGCTTCAAGCGTGTCGCGGAGTTCGGTGGTTTCGGACAAGAGGTCCAATACGGCGATGGACGCTCCCACAATGGCGGGTGCCAAAGAGTTGCTGAAGAGGTAGGGGCGCGAGCGTTGGCGAAGCATTTCGATCACTTCCTTCTTGCCGGTCGTGAAGCCGCCCATAGCGCCTCCAAGAGCTTTGCCGAGGGTGCCCGTAATGATGTCAACCCGGCCCAAAACTCCGCGCAACTCCATCGACCCGCGGCCGGTGGCACCGATAAAGCCGGTAGCGTGACACTCGTCCACCATCACGAGGGCGTCGTACTGGTCAGCCAGGTCGCAGATGGCGTCCATTTGGGCCACATAGCCGTCCATGGAAAAGACCCCATCGGTCACGATCAACTTCGTCTTGGCGCCGGCTGCATCAGCGGCCTTCAACTGCGCCTCCAGGTCGGCCATATCGTTGTTCGCATAGCGGAAGCGCATCGCCTTGCAGAGGCGCACCCCATCAATGATAGAAGCGTGGTTCAAACTATCACTGATAATGGCATCTTGATCGCCCAGCAGGGGCTCAAATACACCCCCATTGGCATCAAATGCCGCGGCATATAATATGGTATCCTCGGTGTGCAAGAACTGGGCAATCTTTTGCTCCAAGGTCTTGTGGATGTCTTGCGTCCCGCAGATAAAACGGACCGAACTCATCCCAAAGCCATGGCTCTCCAGGGCCGCATGGGCTGCCTCCAACACTTTGGGGTGGCTGCTAAGGCCTAAGTAGTTATTCGCACAAAAGTTCAATACATCGCTGCCATCCGCCAAGGTGATCACGGCGTCCTGGGGCGACGCAATAATGCGCTCGCGCTTGAATAATCCTTGATCCTGAATGGACTGCAGTTCGTCGCGCAGTCCGGCATAAAAAGCCGATTTAGCTCCCATATAATTCGATTTGATCACGAAGGTACACCCGAAGCGTTCCCGGCCGACTGCCCAGAACGTCGGTCAGCCCTTCCGCATAACGCTCAATTTGTTCGGCATGCGCCGCTTCCACTTCACCCGTTTTGTAGTCCACAACCAGCCAGCGGCCGTCTTGCAACTTCACCACTCGGTCCGGGCGGCGGACTCCTTTTCCTGGCAGTAAAAGGGGGCGCTCCGTGTAGATTTCCACGGCCTCAAATAATGGCTTCAATCGCTCGTCGCCCATTGCGCGGTCCACACGAGTTTGTACTTCTAACCGCTCCGCCGCCGTCCATTGCATTTCTACCGCCGTTTGATCCATCGCTTGCGCCACATCTGCTGGCCGACGTATTCGCTCCATGACGCGGTGGACGGCGTTGCCCAGCCGTTGCTCGACGCCTTCTTCTTCAAAGCGTGCGAGGCGCACGCGCTGCGTCCAGTCATCACTTGCAACATGCTGCAAGGTCCAAGGTTTTGCTGGGCTGGAACCGTGCTTCGCACGGTCTTCTGGAGCGGGCCAGTCTCCAAGTTTCAAATGATCCTGTACATCCGGGTACTGATTTTGGATATGGAGCCATAGTTCCTTTCCATAGCTTTCATCCCAGAAGTACACGCAGAGGCCATCTCTTGGCCGGGTCAAGGCGACATAAAGCAAATTGTAATCGTCAAAAATGCGCTCTTCCCGGGCTAATTCCGAGGCGCGGACATAGCCCGGGTGGACGGATTCCAGGGCATCCTTGACCCCAGCTTTCTCTTTGGCATGAAGCGATTTCAACGTTAAAAGCGTTTTTGGCGGTGCCTCCGTATCCAAACCAAACAAGTCCGTCCAGTCCAATTCCATCCAAGCGGACCGGCCGTCTTTCACGCGAAACGTGCCAAAGGGAACATACACTAATGGAAACTCCAATCCTTTTGCCTTGTGGATTGTGAGCAATTCAATCGCATCCATTCCCGGTGGTGCTGAGATACTCCAGTCGTCCTTTTTTCGCTCCCATTCGGCCATAAAGGCTTCGAGACGGTTGACTTGTTTTGCGGAGTAGTCATGGAGTGCGTCCAGGAAGCGCAGGACAAAGGGATCCCCCTGGTTTCCAATTTTCAAGGCTCGAGCCAGGTATTCGCCCATCTCATAGAGGCTCAACTTCCAGGCGATGGCAGGAGAAAACTCCGGGAATATCTCTGCCAATACGTGTTCAAATTTTTTACTCGCCGGTTTTTCTGCCAAAGCAAGGCCCGCAGCATGCAGTTCGTCTTCGGTTACGGCCCAAAGTTTGGCTTGGTGCACTTGCCGAAGGACTTGCCATTGACGGTCTCGCTCTTGAGGAACGAGCATCCAATTCATGATTGCTGCCATGGCCAAGACCAGGGAGGAACTTGACAATGCAAGTAACTCCGAAGAGACAACAGGAATGTCTTCTTGAGCTAAACGAAGGGCAATGGCTCGCCCTTGCCGCTTGTCACGCACGAGGATGGCCATGTCGCCCCACCCCCAGGAGGACTCCTGGGCCTCCTGCAAATCCAGCACCAAGCGATCTAGGATCTGAGGCCATAAGATGTCCACATTGGCCTTGGCCAAAAAACGAATATCTACCCTTCCGCCTTCTGCCCCTTGAGGGGTTTGTCCCGCCGTAGAATAGGTTCGGGCATGCTCGGGTCGGGGCATGTGCGCCGACATGGCTTCAAAAAGCTGGTTGTTGAATGTGACGATGTTCTTTCGGCTACGCCAATTATCCTGCAGGGGGATGTGCTCGGTTCGGCCCATCAGAGAGGGCAATTCCTCGGTTGGAGGGCGGTGAGCTTCGCCCTCTGAGAGCATGCGTAAGAAAGACTCCGCATCACTCCCACGCCAACGATAGATGGACTGCTTTCCGTCCCCCACAATCAGGGCTGACCCCTGTTCATCGCCTCCCGATAAGGCATTTTCGAGCAATGGCCACAAGTTCTTCCATTGGAGTTGGGACGTGTCTTGGGCCTCATCAATGAAGAAATGCCGATATCGATCGCCAAGGCGTTCAAACAAATATGAGGCTGGCTGCTGTACGAGTTCATCGTGTATCAGCTGATTAAATTTCCAAAGCGGTTGAACACGCAATCGTTCCAGCACACGTTCAAGTGCCTTTGCCAGTTCAACCATAACCGAGGCGGCGCGATCATTTTTACGAATTTCATGGACCAACAAGGCTTGCCCTGCCCAGGATTGCACTTTGGCTATCCAAGGGGACAATCGTTGCCCTGCCTCTTCGGGAATAGCTTGCTTTCCTCGGGCTGCTTTCGAAAACAAGGCCTCGGGCTCTTCTATGATTTTGAGCATGCTGCTCCCTGGAATCCAGTCTTCAGGATTTCGGCTCGACAGCTTTCGAAGGAAGGATTCCCATCGGTTGAAATAAGAAATGTCCTCGGAAGGAAGCGTAGATAATATCTCCTGAATCGCGTCGGCCGCTTCTGCCACATTTTCGCGTAGATGCTGCTGGAATTGGCGCAAATTCTCCTGGGCGACTCCGTGATGACTCATGGACCAGGCGCCCAAGGCGCGAAGCGCTTCCGTACTGGATTCTTGGGTTAAATGCTTTGCCATATCAAGCAGTGCAGGATAGAGATCTCCTCCCTTTTCATCCTCGACATTGCTTTGGGCATACGCCACCAAAACGTTGGTCAATTCTGCATGGCGCCCAACCTCATTCATTAGCTCATTGACTGCCAGCTCCAACAAGAGGTTTTGCTCCAATTCCACATCAAATTGACCCGGCAATCCAAGTTCCAAAGCGAAGGTTCGCACCAATCGATGCGTAAATTGATCGAGGGTACCTATGCCTATAGCGCCGTAGTCATGAAGCATGGCCTCTAAGGTTTTCCGGGAGCGCATCGCAAGCTCCTCAGGAGAAATGCCAAGGATTTCTTGAACCGCCTCCGCGAGCCCTTTTGAATCTCCAAAATCTGCCTCTTCAGAAAAGTCTCTCAGACTGTCCAAGATCCGGCGCTTCATCTCGTGCGCGGCCTTGTTGGTAAACGTCAGCGCCAATATTTGGCGGAAAGATTGCGGTTGTAGCGGATCCCTTAACGCCGTGGCGATATATTCCGCGGCCAGTCGAAAGGTCTTGCCTGCACCTGCGCTCGCACTAAATATGCTCAAGGGCTGTTGACGTAATGGAAGGCGAGGCATTCCTTAAAGATACAGGGCAGAGAGAACCGGCAAGCCCTACCTTTGTTATACCTTCTATAAAAATTTCAACGATATGTTCACGTTACCCAATCTACCTTACGCTTACAGCGCTCTTGAGCCACATATTGATGCTCAAACCATGGAAATTCACCATTCCAAGCATCATCAGGCCTATATAAACAACTTGAATGCCGCCATCGAAGGCACCGACATGGCCGGTAAGTCTCTTGAGGCATTGATCACCGAACACGCCAATGTCCCTGCGGTCCGCAACAACGGTGGGGGTCATTGGAATCACAGCATGTTTTGGACCGTTATGACCCCACAAGGTGGCGGCGAACCCGAAGGTGAATTGGGAGAAGCCATTACCGCCGCTTTTGGTTCATTTGATGAGTTCAAGGCGACTTTTGCTAAGGCAGCCGCTACCCGTTTTGGCTCAGGATGGGCCTGGCTTTGTGTAAATAAAGGAGGGCGTCTCGAAGTTTGCTCAACGGCCAATCAGGACAATCCCTTAATGCCCGGTGTGGGTTGCGAGGGCATGCCCATTTTAGGTTTAGATGTGTGGGAGCACGCCTACTATTTGAAGTATCAAAACCGTCGCCCAGATTATGTGGGTGCCTTTTTCGATGTGGTCAACTGGACCGAAGTGAGCAATCGCTACGCTGCG
>JAHEGI010000005.1 GCA_024639785.1 Cryomorphaceae bacterium | reverse complement strand
CGCCAGCTCCACAAGGTGGTTCCACCGTCACGTAGCCAGCGAACTTTGTTCGCTGGCTTTTTTGCGCTCCCCATCAAACGATCAAACCAACCAACGCGCGAAGCGCTCCTAGGGCCACTGCACCCGCTGACCCGTAAATGCCGCCCATTCGGCGAGGATCTTCAGGTGGGTCGCCACTGCCTGATTCCGCTTGATGAGCGCGTCGAGGTAGGCCACCTCACGTTGATTCTTCATAAAAATCGAAGAATAGCCTAGTGCAAAGGATAGTTCTTCAAGTTCCCAAAGCTCCCGGTAGGTGGCTGCTTGGGTATACATGGTTTGCACGTTCTTCATACTGGTGGGCCACTGCTGGGACCATTGTACCTCCCTATTCACGGCTTCTTGATCAAAGAATTCTTGACCAAGGCTCATTTCCTGGAGGTATAGCGATGCGAGTTGGCGTTCGGATCGATTTTTACGGTTGAAGCCAGGGATATCCCAGGCCACTTTCCACGAGGAGCCATAGGGGTTGAAGGAATCGGCATACTGCCAACCGATCACACTAACGTTCGGGGCGTTCCAGCGCTGCATCTGCTCAAAACGTAGCTGCGTACTCGCTTGATTCTGTTTAGCTTCCCATAGCAGACGTTTGGGCGCTTGCTCGAGCGCAGGATCCCCTAGCAAACCCACAAATTGGTAAAAGGGGTCTTCAAAGGCGAGAGCCTGCCATGGGCGACCCACCCCTTCTGGTCCCAAAAAGCTTTGAAGCGCCTGAAAGGCCGCTTGTTCGCTTTGCAATGCCTCGAAATACTGGCTTTGACGCATGACCTTGTAAGCAAAGAGCTCCAGGGTGTCTTTTCGAGCCGAGGCACCCAAAGTGTAAGAGGCGCGAATCTGCGCCAATTGGGCCTCCAGACGCGCCAGAGAAGCCGTGTAGACTTCTCGTTCGCGATATGCCACACTCCAAGCGACGAAGCGCTGAAGCGCTTCCTTGGCTACTTCTTGTTCGATCACGCGCAATTCTGCTTGGGCGACAGACACTTCGCGTTTCGCCCCGTTCACTTTTTGCTGAGATTCGGAATACCAAAGTTGCGGACCCACGGGAACAGATAGGCCCAGACCCGCCAACCCACTGAGCGGGAGCTTTGACTCTGGGTTTAACCATGGGCCACCACCCCATTGACCAGTAGCATTCAGGGCTACCCCGCCCATCAGAGGCAGGCGAACATCAGCCTCTTGGTAGCGGTAGCCCGTTCCGACACCTGCATCCTTTCCGCGGTCAAGCACAGACAACTGGGGATCAAAAGCGGCGCGTGCACCTAAAAGTTTGGCTTCGGCCTGGTAGACGCGCAGATTGGCCTGTTGAACCGCCCAGGCTTTTTCCACGGCCAAAGAAATGTAGTCATTAAGGCCCTGAGCCGTGATCGACAGGGTCGTCCACAGATAGACTACGCAGAAGACAAATCTCCTCATTTCGCCTCTCTAGTTATGCGATTGGCCGGAAAACCATTCAGCTGACGCCATAGCTCAAACCACAAGGGAACCTCTCCCAAAAGCAGGGTAGCGTGCGTATTTGTACCCGCTTTGAGTCCTGCTGGCCAATCTTCAGCTGGTTCTAGAATAATCGAGAAGTTCTCTTGATCCGGCCCCACGGCGGAACTCACAAAGCGCACTTGAGCTTTGAACATTCCAACACTGTGCTCTGGCCAGCCGGGAATTGGTAGCATGGGGTAACCGTCAAAAGCTAGCATAGCGCCTTGCTCAGAGGCGAGTAATGGAATATCGTTGGGATCGCATTGCGCTAAGACGATGAGTTGAAAATAGTCCGGGACAACCGTCAAGATTTTCTCTTCCTTTTTGATTAGTGATCCAGGTGCCTTTTTACTCAGCTCTATCACCACCCCATCTCGAGGGGAAATCACATAGCGGTTAGAAATGCGTCGGGCTATTTGATTGGTTTTAGAGCGGGCTTGAGTGGCAGATTCTTTCGAACCAGCCTCCGCTGCGCGCGCTTCTGCGACGGAAGATTCCAACTTGGCTATTTTTTCTGCTAATTCCAATTTTTTTGCGACATACTCCGATTGACTCGCTTCGTACTTCTGTCGTTGGCCTTGGGACTGAGCGCGTGCCTTTTGCCAATTCATGGCTTGCCCTTCCCACACTTGGCGAGAAATAATCCCAATAGCAAGGAGGCTATCCGCCCGGTATTTTTGGTCCAAGGCCACTTCTTCAGCCGCTCGGTATGCTACCCAATCGGTGCTATCCACACGTACTTTCTGCCGGGCCACACGCAGCTGGGGAGCAAGCCCCCGAAGTGCTTGCTCGAGCTGAGCGAGCAACGCTGTGGTCTTCCCCTGGTAGGCCAGATTAGCGTCTTCCTTTGCGCGTTGACTGGTTTCCAAGTTATCCAACAAGGCTGGGTCCAAATATTCCGCACTAATTTCCTCCAACAAGAGCAAGGTGTCTCCCGCGCGAACTTCTTGACCTTCGCGGACATACCACGTGGTGAGACGACCATTTTCCGCGGCATAGAGTTCGGAGGGTCGTTCCATGGGGTCATCCATGGTGACTACCCCGTTCATGGACACCGTCTGCGTCCATGGCAGAAATAAACTGGCTAAGAATACCAAGGCCAGAAAAGCCATCCAGCGCCAGGGGGCTTTCTTATCGCTCGGCGGATGGGTCTCGTTGAAGTTTTGAATCCAGGCCTCGCCTTCAAACGGCTGGGTGTCTGCCGGATTAAATGGACTGATATCCACCCCATCGTGGGAGAAGGTGCTATCCAACTTCGTCAATGCGGTCAGTACATCAAAGATGGAGTCTACCCCAGCTATCAATTTCTCAAGATTGGCCAGAATAGTCAAGAATACAATTTCAATGGCCACAAACTGTCCAATGGAGACTGTTTGGTCGATGACTAGCCAGCCACCAACCGCTAACAATGCCGCAGTGAATGCGACTCGCGCTCCTCCTAAAACCGCATGCATACGCCAGAGCACGCGGAAGTGCTTACGACGCGCTTTCAAATAATCACTGACGTAGCCAGCCATGCCACCCTTTGCTTCCCCTTCGGCTCTTTTTAAGCGCTCTGTGAGGGCAAATTTAGCTTTGCTCTCCTCCATGCTCCATAGAAATCCTCGGGAGAGACTCCAACGAATCATCAGCATAGCCACCGTCAGAATAATCAATGCCGCCCCCACAAAGGTGAAGTCATAAAGGAAGAGTAAAAGAAAACCAAAGAGCAGCTGCAGCACAGCGGTCGAAACATCGAGGAGAAGCTTTGGGAGCTCCTTTTGGAGGGTTACTGCATCAAAGAAACGGTGAGATGGCTCCCGGGATTCCGTAGGCAAACCCAATTCGGTAGCGCGTTCGAAGAAATAGGCCGTGCGTACAAAAAGGCGTTGCTGAAACCATTCCGATAGGCGCATTTGGACCAATCCGAAAAGTATCATCAGCCCCGAAAAGATCAAGACAAGCGCAAAAAGAACCCACCAGGAAGTGGACAAACGCCCGCCCATAAGCTGCCCGATCAAGGCCTGAAATCCCAAAGGCAAAACCAAACTAAAGGCACCGCGCAAGGTGGCAAATGCCAAAATGAGAAGCACAGTGGGCCGATCGTTGCGGATCACACTCCAGAGTCGGTGCCAAGCAGGGCGAATTTCTTTCATGACTTTCGGGTTAGCAATTCTTATGCCAAGTTAGATGCATCTAAAAAGAGGCCTAGTGTTTTCATAGACTACACTCCCTCAAGCAGAACCAAAGGCAGCTCAGAAAGTTTAGACCTGCGTACCTTTGAGGTATGCCCTTTCCCAGATTTCTCTTTGGTGCGCTTTGCACGTTGTCCATCTCTACGTGGGCATCTGCCGCACCCATACGCTCCTGCCTGTCCAACCCGGCAGATAGCATAGAGTCCACCGTGGTACAGCTCATTGAAGAGGTTAAGGTTGAGGCTACTCGGACCAACCGAAGTATTGCCAACGTGCCCACCCGGACAGAAGTGTTGACCGACGAAATCGATGAGGCCGCATCCATGGAACCCAGCCAAATTGCGCACCTCATTACGCACAGTACAGGCATACAAGTACAAACCACATCAGCCACCTCCAACGGGGCCGTGGTGCGCATCCAAGGACTTAACGGCCGCTACACTCAAATGCTCAAAGACGGCTTCCCGCTGTATGGTGGATTTTCAGGTAGTTTGGACGTGATGCAAATTCCACCGTTGGACCTCAGACAGGTAGAATACATTAAGGGATCGGCTTCTACGCTTTACGGGGGTGGAGCCATTGGCGGCCTGATTAACCTCCTCACGAAAAAACCTACAAACGAGCAGCTGCTCCATCTCAACCGCTCTACGATTGGCGCCCAAGATGTGAACCTTTTCCTATCTCGGCGTGAAGGAAAATGGGGCTACACGACGCTTATTTCACGGCACGTGCACAGCCCTTACGATGCCGATGGGGATTCTTTCTCGGATGTTCCGAGCGTCCGGAAATGGGCCATCAACCCGAAGCTCTTCTTTTACCCCAACGAGCGCACCGAATTCTGGGTAGGCGCCCAGTTCCAACTGGAAGACCGCGTGGGCGGAGACCTGTCGATGCTTCAGGGCGAAGCTCCAACAACCGCACATTTCTATGTGGACAGCCAGAACAGCCAACGGGTGAGTACGCAGGCCCTTTGGCGAAAAACCCTCACCTCCGGCGCGAGCATTACGGCGAAGAATGCCCTGAATCAATTTGATCGGGAATTGCGCATTCGTCCCGCGTTTGGCCTCCAAGACCTTCACTTCGCAGGCCGTCAGCGCAACAGCTACACCGAGTTGAACTATGCGCAGGCGTCGGACCAAGCAAGCCTGAACGTAGGCGTCAATCTGGTCACGGATCAGTTTGAGGAATTTCCTTTGCTGTCCACCCCGCATGTGCGCAATCAACAGAGCCAAACCCTCGGTTCGTACGTCAACCACCTCGTCGACCTTGGCAGTGCCTGGAGCCTCGAAAGCGGCCTTCGCATCGATTATGCGCAAGCAGAATCCGCTGTTTCGGCGTCTAATGGAGAGTGGTTTGTGTTGCCGCGTTTCAATGCCCTTTACCGGGCATCCCGCCACTTTACGTACCGTCTGGGTGGAGGTTTTGGCTACCGCATGCCGACGCTCTTTAACGAAGAAGCGGAACCACTGGGCTACGCGGGGATAGCAGCCATCGATTTTGCCAACCTTCGCGCCGAACGCAGCTACGGCGGCAATTTTGACATCAAATATGTGCTACCCCTACCTGAAGGTTCAGGGCTACTGACCTTGAACCAGATGTTCTTCTACAACTTGATTGACCATGCCATCCAATTAGTTCCCACTACGGACAGTACGTGGAGCTATGGCCAAAGTGGTAGCGTGATTCACAGCCGCGGATTTGAAACCCAGCTGAAATTGACGGTACACGCATTCACGTGGTTTGTAGGCTACACCTACACGGATGCTTTCACGGAGGACGGTTCGGTGAAGCAAGCCGCGACGCTCACACCCAAGCACAGCATCAAAGGAGATCTTCTGTACGTGGTGGATGGCACATGGCGCATTGGCTGGGACTACGAATACAAGTCCGCGCAAGTATTGAGCTCCAATTGGGTCACACCCGAACTCTTTTCCACAGGTATTATCGTAGAACGCACCTTTGGTCCCTTGGTCATTTTCTTGAATGCCGAGAATTTCACCGACGTGCGCCAAACGCGCTTTGGCTCGCTGGTCTCAGCCCCCTACCAAACGCCTCAGTATACCGAAATTTGGGCACCGTTGGATGGCTACTTCTTTAATGCTGGCCTGAAATACCGCTTCTAAACAATCGACTTCTCGGTGGCGTTTATCCAATATGAACGCTCATTTGCCGCCCGAATCCATCGACCGCATAATTGAAATGGCCTGGGAGGACCGTACCCCCTTTGAGGCGATTGAAGTCCAGTTTGGGTTGAAGGAGAATGACGTTCGAGCTTTGATGCGCCGTGAGATGAAGCCTTCCTCCTTTCGCATGTGGCGGGAGCGTGTAACCGGCCGAAAAACCAAGCATGCCGCCATGCGCCCGGAGGGCATGTCACGGTTCAAGAGTAAAAATCAAAAAGGCTAGTTCTCGCGCTTTTCAAAGGTTTCGGTGCGGCGCTTTTTCACGCGGCGAAAACCCAGCACAATCAGAGCCACCAAACAGAAGGCAAAGAAACCAAACTCCAGGCTCAAAATGCCTTTGAGCAACCAGTCGCCCCAGTCCATTACTTAAGTTTTACCGCGGTGCCATAGGCCAGCATTTCGGAGGCGCCTTGCATGATCATCGCTGTGGTGAAGCGAACTCCGACCACCGCATCCGCGCCCAGGCGTTGCGCATCTTTGACCATACGCTCCAAGGCCTCTTCGCGCGAATCCGCCGCAAGTCGCGTGTACTCCTCAATTTCTCCGCCGACGATATTCTTGAGTCCCGCAAAGATGTCGCGGCCGATGTTGCGTGCTCGAACGGTACTTCCGCGAACGATGCCGAGGACTTCCACAATTTCGTGGCCAGGAAGGGTTTCTGTGCTAACGACTTTCATGCGTTTTAGCGTTTAAAGTTTAGACTGGATAGCTTGCCAAGCTGCTTGATCCAAGTTCAACGGATAGGTACCACCCAAGTAGTCCAACCACTGCGCTTCCAGGGCTTTTTGAAGGTCCGTAATGACTTGGCCCCGGCACTCGCTCAAGGCCTTAGGACCTGCAGGCAAAGTTTCCGTTACTACCACCACCGCAAAACCATCTTCAAAGGCTAAGGGGCCGCTCACTTTCTCGCCCGAATCACCTGTCATATCGACAAGCAGTTTTTGCTTGTTGTTCAAGGTGTTGTTGCCAGATTCTAAAGCCGTGTAGTCCTGTGCAGCCAATGCTAAGGGGTCTTTGGCATTGAGGACGCGTGCTACCTTTTCGGCGGGCACCCCACGGCGCAACTGATCCGCCGCTTTCTTGGCTACCTTCTCACTACTTGTGGTGAAGACCGTTCCCGTGTAGCGATTGTTCCACTGGTACTGGTCTTGGAAGGCCGCAAAGAAGTTGGCGAGTTGCGCGCTGTCTTGAGAGGCTGCATCCCAAACCTTTTCGCGGGTAAGGTCAAAAACCAAAATGCCCTCGCGGTACTCTTGAGCAAGGAATCGGAACGTCGCATTCTCGAATGGCAAGCGGTATTCCGCTTCGGCCATCAAGGCCGCGTGGATCATGGGCTGCAATACCCCATAGGCTTGCGCTGGATCCACTTTCTTGACGTTTTCTGAGGGTTCGTTCAAGGAAGTCAATCGACGGGCTTCCGCATCGATCGCTCGTGCAGCAAATTCCGTTTGTAAAATCGTCTTTGTTCCACCCAAGCCGACTTTCATACTCTCATAGGTCACCACAGGCTTGGTCAACTTTGCCGTGCTTTTCCCTTTCTCCAGTGCCTTGAGCACTTGATTCACTGCGGATTCATCAATGGTCACCTGGTAGCGTTCCGAAAGGCTAGCCAAAAAGGCTTGCATGGATGCGTTAGAGCGCTCATCCCGGCGAATTTTGCCCGCCAACTCTCCTTGCATGCGCTCAAATGCGGGAACATCCTCGCGTGAAACACGCTTGACGATGTGCCAGCCCAATTTGGTCTGGAAGGGCTCGGAAAAATCTCCATCCGCTGCCAAACCAAAGGCGGCATCTTCAAATTCTGGAAGCATTTGATTCAAGCCAAAAGCAGGCAATTGACCTCCACGCTGCAGCGAGCTTTGGTCCTGACTGTGCTTACGCGCAAGGGCATTGAAATCTTCCCCCGCCTGTAAGCTCTTGTAGAGGTCCTGGATCTTCTTGGCCGCCTCCGGATTTGGGCGGTCTTCCGTATCCAACAATAAGATGTGTGCGGCCGTCATACGGTAGCGCGCGGGGCGCTTGTTCAGCACTTTGATGAGATGATAACCGTACTGGGTGCGCACAGGACCAACCACCTTGCCTATCTCAGCATTGTAACAGGCATTTTCGAATGGGTAGACCATGCTGAAGACAGTAAAATACCCCAGATCCCCACCATTGACCGCACTGTAGCTGTCGGACGACTGCTGGCGGGCGATGGTTTCAAAAGACTCGCCGCGGTTCAGACGGTCGCGGATGGCGAGGATTTGCTTGTACACCTTGGCGGTATCCTCAGGGAGGGCATTTTCGGGCAAATCCAGCATAATGTGGGCGGCACGAATATCCGTTGACATGCGATCATACGCTTCACGGACAATTTCGTCATCCACAGATTTATCGGTCAAGTAGGGCTTGAGAAGTTGACGGTAGTACGTATTGTATTCCGTCAAGAAGGAAGGTATGGTATCGCGACCTAGAGACTCCGCTTCCGCCACTTTGCGCTTAAACGCGATGTACAGGCCTAGGTATTCCTCGGGCGTCTTGGGGTCAATCTGATTGCCAATGTCCTTGTTTTTCCCGTAGACGTACAGGAACTCATCGACCGAAACGGCCTTCTCGCCGACGGTAAAGAGGGTTTGGGCCGAAAGCTGACCTATCAAGGCCATCAAGATCAAGGTGAAAAGCGTCTTTTTCATGAGCAGTATGAAACGGTACTATGCGTCTAATTTTTTTCGAATTCCAAATGTACAGTCCCGAGCGGGCTTGACCATGGCTTTGGAACCTTAATACAGCCAACGGCCTCGGTAGGAATCATAGATGTTGATTCCCATCTTCCAATCGAAGCCGGTCCCAATCGTTTGGCCGGGAGTAAAAACCCGATAAATGCCCCATTTCATGAGCTGTTTGTTGATTCGAAACACACGCTCCAACCCGATAAACGTTTCCACATGCTTCAATTCCAAAGAGGGAATCAAAACTGCACTTCCGCCCAGAGCCATTTCCAAATTCAAACGATTCACCAAGGGAATCCGCTCGAGTAAAGCCCCTTGGAAGTGGTGAATGCCATAGAGCTCCAGGTAGGGCCGCGCCGTGTGATACGTAGAATCCAAGGCCTGGAAGCTCCCCGTAGGCATGGAAAAAAGGCGCTGGTCCGACCCGCGGAAAAACTTGTGCTCAATAAAGCGGATGCTGTCCAAATTGGCACCTAAAAAGCTACCTGCCCCTGCACTCCATTCGCTGTAGCCCAGGCGGGGCCATTGGATAAAGTCTCGAGATTCAATTCTGAGTTGATGGTAGTTGACATTTGACCCAAAGAGTCCGGGAATGCCCCAGCGATAATCGATTTCAATATCCGGGTAGTCGCTACCGAGAATGAACTTTCGGTTTCGCTTGAAAATGTAGCGCTGAAAGGGCCGGATCAGGACCTGAACCCCGGCGATAGCCACCGTGTAGGATGGAAAATCCTTCGGCGGATTGAGCGCTCCAAAGAGGCCATCTGACCAGGAGTCCATCACCAGGCCCGCAATGGACGAACGCTCAGAAAAGTCCAAACTCGTCCGCACATAGAACCCATTGAACCACTCCATGCGCTGCGCCACTGTGAAATAGCGCCGACGCGCATAGTTGCCACGTGCAAAGGTGCCCATGATGGATTCGTAGGTATTCACCATCATATAATCGTCGCCGTAGGCCCATTCCACATCCCCAAACCGCCGCGGATCGTAGCGGTAGTTCAGCGAAAGTTCCCCTTTCAGGTCCCGGTTGGAAAAACCGTAATTCACATAGCCGTCCAAGGTGAGCCGCTGATCGTTGTCAAAGGTCTTGGTCACACTACCGCCCAAATTGTGCCGATAGCCGCCAATGCCAAAGGGTCTGAATTGCGCAATCAATGGATCGACATAGAGCGAGATTCCCCGCTTTCGGGACCGGTAGCCCATGCCCGTGAGCACCGGTTTGTGCCACTTAAAGGTGTTGTATTCCCGATCTACGCTGTCCACATAGGCATCGCTATCATAGTAGAGCGCTAGGCTGTCTTGGTAAGCGACATGCGCTACTTCTTCGGCTGCCAAAGGCTGTGGCCGAATGGCGTCCCACTTTTCACTCCCCAGGTCAAAGGCGTCCGCAGCGTAGCTCCGAACGGCCAGACCCAACTGCCGCTGCGTGAGATTGGCATTGAGTTGGAAATCACGGTGCTGCACGGTCACCACCCCGGTATCCCCGTGGTCGCTCCATTGGAATTCCCGCTGGGAAACAATATTCGCGAAGGGGAGCGTCCAAGTTTGCCACTGCTGGTAGGTCTGCGTCACGACGAGCCGTTCAAAGCGTGTCAACGCATTGCCGTCCAAGATTAAAATAGCCTTGGAAATATGCCAATCCGCCTCGTGGACCCAGAGCTGGCCATCCATCAGCTTACCTGAACGCGACGCAAAAGACAAGACATAGATTTTTTGCCCAGGTTGATCGGCTTGAAGGATGTCCACCAAGTCAAAGCGGTAGTTGATGCCTGCATCAACAGCCAGGGGGCTAGGAATGGGCTGCGCCAAGACTTTGGGCACGTACAGCGTCGGTGCGTAGAGTTCAAAGTCGCCATCTTCCAAGCCTTCAAAAAAATGCTGCCCCATCTTGGGTGCTTGCTGATCGCCCATAAAATCTCCTCTTCCCGAGAAGCTCGCTTGCACCTCCATGCTGTTCCCAAAGTCGCCCGGTCCTCGGGTCAAATGCTGGTCGGCGGCCACGACAAATTCGCGGTAGGTTCCCGGACGAACGCGTTGCGAATAACTCAAAAATTCAAACAACTCACTTCGCCCGCCTTGGATGTAGCTGCTCTTGGCGTAGGTGCTGCACTGGAGCGTCTGCGTTTGCTCCATTTGCGCGCTGCGCTGGGCTATCACCTTTTGGATCACCTCCCAAGCCACATTGGTACGCTTCCCAAAAACAGGGGCCATTTCTAGGCGCACCACCTGCGTGTCTACTTGGGCAGATGCCAGGAATCCCTGAACCAAGATCAATGTGAGCAGCAGACGCTTCATGTGGGTCAAACGTTTAGTGGCTTTCCACCATCACGCAATCTGCGATCGCTTTGGCATGAGCGCGGAGGGTCTCCATATCGCCTTCCAAGGATCCGTAGGTCAGCGCAACGCCCATTCTGCGGTAGGGGCGCGTGTTGGGCTTGCCAAACAACTTTACGTCCGAATGCGGTTTCGCCAAAGCCGTTTCCACACCAGAATAGGTAGGTGCCTGCTCCCCGGCATCCTGGGCCAGGATCACCGCGGAAACCCCCGCTTGCTGGAGTTCAATGGCCGGAATAGGCAAGCCTAAAAAGGCCCGCGCATGCAGCTCAAACTCGTTTAGGTTTTGGGTATTGGCCAGAGTGACCATGCCGGTATCGTGTGGGCGGGGCGACAATTCGGAAAAGACCACGCCCTTAAGGGTAATGAAGAACTCAATGCCCCAAATACCGGACCCCCCGAGGGCCTCCGTTACTTTGGCGGCCATCGCTTGAGCCTCTGCCAGGTTCTTGGGTGACAGGGCACAAGGCTGCCAACTTTCTTGGTAATCGCCGCGTTCCTGGCGATGGCCAATAGGCGCACAAAAAAGCGTCGGACCGTCATGCTGCGTCACCGTGAGCAGGGTGATTTCCGTGTGGAAGTCCACAAAGCCCTCCACTATGACCTCCATCAAGTCTCCTCGGCTTCCCTCCATGGCATAGCTCCAGGCTTTCGCCACATCCGCCGGTGATTTAACAACGGACTGCCCTTTGCCTGAAGAGGACATCAAGGGCTTAACCACACAAGGCAGGCCAATTTCCGTGACCGCGGCCTCAAATTCCGTCAACGTCGTGGCATAACGGTAGGGCGCGGTGCGTAAACCCAATTCCTGGGCAGCGAGGTCGCGGATCAGCTTTCGGTTCATCGTGAAATTGGCCGCCTTCGCGGAGGGAACCACGTGAAAGCCTTCCGCCTCGTAATCATAAAACCGATCCGTTCGAATGCTCTCTACCTCAGGCACAATGCGATCGGGGCGGTGCTTCACCACGGCGGCATCCAAAGCGCGGCCGTCCAGCATATTGAACACTTCAAAATCATCCGCCACCTGCATGGCGGGGGCGCCTTCGTAGGAATCACAGGCCACGACGTAGGCCCCTAGGCGCTTCAACGCAATGACGAGTTCCTTTCCAAGTTCACCCGAACCGAGTAGCAGTATTTTTTTCATGTACAGACGTTTACCCACCAAAGATACGGAAGCCTCCTGCGCGCTTAGGCCTTGAACGGGCTGCGAAGCGTGTAGTCCGGCAGGCGGTGAAAGCGGCGGGCATAGAAACGGAGCAAACTGCGAATCAGGGGGCGTGGACTGAAGAATACGAAGCTGTTTTCCACGGGTACAGCGCCCATGGTGCTCTTGATTTCGGTAGCGGTTCGGCCCATATTCAGCACTGGCTTGCGCTCCTCAATGGCCAAATGCACCAAATCCATCATGCTCCGCTGATAAAACTGCGATTGCTGCGCATAGCTGGGCTCAAATCCCATGTGCATCGCATGAACCGCTTCGTCGTCCACGATGGCGGTAATGAAGCCCACCCAGTGCCCGTCCTTGCGGTAGCCAAAGATTCGGAAGGCATCTCCTAAATTTTCCTTGTAGGCTTTCAAAAGAACTTCCAAGGAGGCCGGAAGGGTTACCGTTTTGTCGCGCAGCGTTTGCTTGAGCAAATCGGACGCCCAGGCCGACCAGCTCTGCGTGGGAACATAGCTAAGATCTACGTGTTCGCAGCCTTCCGCGAGTTTGAGGGCTTTTTTCGCGCGTGTTCGGTACTTGGTGCTCATGGCGGCCAAATAGTCTTCAAAGTTTTGCCATTCAGGCCGAATCGGCAACACCATGAAGGGCTCGGCGGGCACAACAATAGCGCCTTTCACATTTTTTCGACCTAACACATTTGCCACCAAAAGCTTATATCCTTTAGGCCAAATGGGCACTTGGGCCATTCCCTTTTCGCCGTCCAATTCTGGGAAGAGCAAGCCGGGCATCGCATTGTGGCCCAAGGTGCGAATTTTCACCCCGGCCAAAACCACATTCAGCACGTGCAGCATCAGCCTCGACACATACTTTCCGGTGGGCCGTTGCAAAGCCAAATCCGCATGTAAATACGACTGGCCATTGACGCGTAACCATCCTTTCGCGCCTGGGAGGGACGTTTGGACGGCCTCAAATCGCGAGGGGCTTAGAGCGGGTAGGTGTAGCATGGCGCTTCTTCAACAAGGGCTGTGCCACGAATGTTCGTGAGACAAAATGACAGGGCTTAGGGCGCTTAGCGCCGTTTGTTGGTTTGTCCTTCGTTGGACTGAGGCTCGGAGATTTGGGGTAAAAGAGTTTAAGCGTTTAGCGAGCGAGTCAACTAGCCATCAAACCAAGCAATCGCTCCCTAGCCCCCAAGCGCGCCATAGGCGCTACCTAGCGTCCACTCAACTTAGAAGCATCCAACCCGCCATGAGGGCCATGGCCCCGTCTTCCACGATGGTTACAAAACTCATGGGCAAATTGAAGACATCGCCGAGGCAGGCGCATTGAATTTTGCGCTTGTTCATATTGGATTGAATCACCGATCCCGCGCCCAAGGCCATCAAAATAAAGGTGATGACATTCGTAGCAAAAGGCTGAAAATCGACCAAGTAGGCCATGCCTAACGCCAATTCAACGAATGGGTAGATAAATCCCCAAGTGGGCCAAGCGCCAGCGACCCAGTCGTACATGCGATAGGATTCGGCAAAGCCTTTCACGTTCAAAAGCTTAAAGAAGCTAAACACCAAGAAGAAGCCAGCCATGAAGTGCCGCATCCATTCCATCCCATCCCAGGAGCCCCACTGGATCGCCCCGGTCACCAGCAAAAGCAGCCCAACAATCAGGAGCAAGGGTTTGTAGGTTTCAAAAAAGGAGCGCTCTGAATCCAGCGATTCGGCGAGCGGCACGTCCTGTTCTGACTGAATTGGAGAAAGTACATAGTTGCCAGCAGTCGAAAGCGCCTCCTGCAAGGCTTCGAGATTCACTACCGTATGGAAATGCAATCGCGCCTGTGGCGACTCGAGTTGAATTTCTGCAGCGCTCACCGCCTCCAAGGCTTCAAATGCTTTTTTTGCACGAGCCACACAGCCGCCGCAAGTCATGCCAGAAATTATAAATTCGCGTTCTTCCATGGCTCAAAGTTCGTTAAAGATTCCCCTCCTTTTGGTAACCCTAGTCACCCAGGTGACTATTGGGCTGGCTAACCCCATCCCCTCCCCTCGGAGTCACCCCTCAGCTACCGACACCATCTCTTGGCAAGCGGTAGTTGAAACTTACAGCAGCCTCCTCGGAGAACCTTACCGTGGTGGGGGTAAATCACCCGGAGGATTTGACTGTTCAGGACTGCTGTTTTTCACATTTGCGCAACACCATGTGCGCCTGCCTGCCAGTTCAAGCCGCTATGCATCAGAAGGCCAATTCATTGAGCGGGATAGTATTCAATTAGGAGATTTCTTGCTTTTCTCCGGCCGTTCTGCCAAAGAAATTGGCCATGTGGGCTTATGTGTCGGCCTAGAGGAAGGAAAAATTCTGATGCTTCACAGTGCGACCCATGGAGGCGTAGTGATCGAAAATTGGGTAGGTCAAGCCTATTACGAACATCGATATATCGGGGCCCGGCGTTTGCTTTACTTTGTACCATGAGACCCCTCAAAGTATTCGCTTTTTTTAGCCCATTCTTCCTTGCTACTGCCTGCGAGCCGTCATTAAATCAAGCACCAGAATGCCTCGACCATGCCCTGGCCTTATTCAAAACATGGTGCTGCGCCGATGGTGCAGCCATCGATGCGTATACATTTCAGGGACAAACAGTGTATTTATTTGACCCGGGACTTTGCGGTGGGGATTTTCCCAGCTACGTTTTGGATGGACAATGTGACACCCTTGGCTTCCTAGGCGGATTTCCGGGCTTTACGGAAATTAATGGGCAGCCTTTTGCAGCCAACGCACAGTTCCAATCCCGTCTCTGGAGCAACTAACGCAGGTCGATAGGCCCTACCTTTGAGGCTATGAGAATTGGATTGATTCGCGAAGGAAAAACGCCACCAGACCGCCGAGCGGTGCTCAGCCCATCTCAGTGCGCCGATCTCCTTACTGCCCATCCCGGATTGGAAATTTGGGTTGAGCCAAGCCCCATCCGATGCTACCCCGACGGGGACTACCATGAAGCCGGATGTTCCATTGAATCTGACCTCTCCGGCTGCGATGTCATTCTCGGTGTTAAAGAAGTTCCTGTGGGACAGTTGCAGGAACGTGCCACGCACTTCTTTTTTTCGCACACCTACAAGGAACAGCCCTACAATCGCGCGTTGCTCAAAGCTTGCCTTCAAAAGAATGTTCGACTCATTGACTGGGAACTTATCAAGCTTCGCGGGCAACGACTCATCGGCTTCGGGCAATATGCAGGGCTCGTTGGTGCCTATGAAGCCATGCGGGGCTATGCTCAAATGAAAGGTTTTCCTGCCCTCCCCAAGGCCGCTGACCTCGCTTGGGTTTCTGCACTGAAGTCACAACTACAGGACCATCCCAAAGGCAGCTGGAAAGTCCTTTTGACTGGACGCGGACGGGTAGGCAAAGGAGCGCAAGAAATGCTCCTTGCAGGGGGATTTCGCGAAGTGGAGCCCAGCGAGTTTCTGAACAGTCAAGCGCATTCTGGGCCCATTTTCACCATTCTCGAAGCGGAACAATATGTGGAGCGCAAGGATGGAGGAGCCTTTGAGAAAGGCAGATTTTATAGCCATCCCGAAGAATTTGGCTCAGCCTTTTTCCCCTATGCTTGTGCTGCAGACATTTACCTCCCTTGCCATTATTGGAAAGAAGGAAGTCCTCATTTCTTCAGCCCACAAGATGCACAACATCCCGACTTCTCCATCGAATTTATCGGGGACATCAGTTGCGACATAGCCGGCCCTATCCCCTCGACCCTGCGTCCGAGTACTATGGCCGAACCCTTCTATGCGTGGGACGCTAAAAGTGGATTAGAAGTCCCCTTCGGGCAACCTGGAAGCCTGGGCGTCCTTGCCGTAGATAACCTTCCAAGCGCCGTGCCCGGCGATGCCACATCAGGCTTTGGTCAACAATTTATTGACCATGTTTTACCTGCGCTTTTGCACGGAGATGAGAACCAAATCCTTGCCCATGCCACCGAGTGCCAAGAAGGACATCTATGTGACCGTTTTGCCTACCTAGATTCTTACGTTCATGGTATGGATTTCCCTAGGTGGGAATCAAAACAATGGGAGAAAGCCTTGGATGCAGGTTTAGCCGAAGCTCAGGCAGCCCTGAGAGACCTCGAGACTTCCAATGCGCCCGCAAACTTTGAGAATTGCATCGTCGCTTTGGAGGAAATCAGCCAATCGCTAGACCATGTAGCCGAGCGATTGTTCAATTATAATTCAGCATGCACGAGTGCTGAAATACAAGCGCTTACCAAGGCTTATGCACCTAAGCTCAGTGCGCTCAGCAATGACATTCGGATGAGCCCGAAGCTCTTCAGCAAGATCCAAAAGGTTCACGATCTGGACCTTGATCTCGATCCCGAATCACATATGCTGCTCGAGAAAACGTATAGAGGTTTCATTCGAAACGGGGCCCTACTCCAAGCCGAGGGTCAGGCTGAATTGCGCCGCATCGACGAGCGCTTGAGTCAAGTTGGGCTCGAATTTTCTGAACACATTTTGGCAGATACCGAAACTTGGCACCATCCCATAATCGAAGCAGATCTTGCCGGACTGCCTGAATCCATTCGACAGATGGCGGCCCAAGCTGCCCAAAGCAGAGGCTTGAATGGATGGATTCTCACCTTGGATGCGCCGTTGTACATGGGCTTCATGACCTATGCCGAAAACCGAAACTTGCGCAAAACACTTTGGCAGGCCTACGGTCAACGCGCAGCTCGAGGCGATGCCAACGACAATCAAGCCCATGTGCTCGAAATTGCCAATCTTCGCCGCGAACGAGCGCAATTACTCGGCTATGACAGCCATGCCCAATTTGTCCTCGAAGAGCGCATGGCCGGGGCGCCAGAAAAAGTCCAGCACTTCCTACAGGACTTATTGTTCAAAGCCAAACCCTTCGCCGAGAAAGAGCTTCAGGCCCTGCGCGCATTTGCTTTAGACCATTGTCAACTTCAAACCATGGAACGCTGGGATGCGGCCTTTGTCAGTGAGAAATACAAAAAGGCCACCCTCGAGTTTGATGATGAAATGACCAAGGTGTATTTCCCATTGCCTCGCGTGCAATCATGGGCTTTTGCCGTCGCGAAACGCTTGTACGGCTTGCATTTTGAACCCTCACGGGAGCCAAGCTACCACCCCGATGCGCAGGTTTTTGATGTGCGAGATGCGGACGGCCAATGGGTAGCCCACCTTCATGCCGATTGGCACCCTAGGAAAGGAAAGCGCAATGGCGCCTGGATGACCTCTTACCGTTCCGCTCGAGTGCGCAATGGATGGCGCGATTATCCCATTATTTCTATGGTGGGTAACTTCAGTCCACCCGTCGGAGATCAACCGGCTTTGCTCACCTTTAATGAGGTCCTTACCCTGTTTCATGAATTTGGACACGCCCTACACGGCATGCTGGGCTCGGGACGCTATGCAAGTCTGACCGGAACTTCCGTGCGCTGGGATTTTGTCGAACTGCCCTCACAATTCATGGAAAACTGGTGCTATCAACCCGAAGAATTAGCCCAATGGGCGCGTCATCACCAAACGGGAGAACCGATGCCCAAAGACATCCTTGATCGCATTCAAGCCAGTCAAAGTTTTCTAGAGGGGATGGCTACAGTTCGCCAACTGGGCTTTGGCCTTTTGGACATGGCATGGCACCACCAACGCAACCCCGTTACCCGCGTAGATGAGGTTGAAAAGGAGGCACTCACCCCCGTCGAATTATGGCCGCAAGCCAATGTAAACTTAATTTCTCCCGCCTTCTCACACATTTTTGCAGGCGGGTATTCGGCCGGATATTATTCCTACAAATGGGCCGAAGTCTTGGATGCCGATGCTTTTGAGCGTTTTCAAGAAGAGGCCAAAAACGAAGTCCAAGTTGCCGCGGACTTCAAAGCCCTGCTCTCCGCCGGGGGCAGTGTAGACCCCATGGAACTGTACAAGCGATTCCGCGGACGTGAACCAAAACCAGAAGCCCTTCTCAAACGCGCAGGACTCCATGGCTGAAATACGTGCTAAAAAATCCCTAGGCCAGCACTTTTTGCGAGACCTGAGTGCCGCAGAGCGCATGGCGGACTGTCTGTCATTAACCGCGTACGACAAGGTGTTAGAAGTAGGTCCAGGCACGGGGGTACTGACGCAGTATTTGGCCCAAAAAGAGGTAGAACTCCATGCCATCGAGCTAGATCGAGAAAGCATTCCCGTACTTCAGAGCAAATTTCCCACCCTCAGTGCACGTCTGTACCATGCAGACCTACTGAAATGGAATCTCCCGGAAAGCCTAAGTGAGGCCCCTTTTGCTTTGATTGGCAACTACCCGTACAACATTTCGACGCAGATCGTTTTTTGGATGATTGATCGCCGTGCGCAAATTCCCGAAATGGTCGGCATGTTCCAAAAAGAAGTGGCTCAGCGCATCGCCGCAGGGCCGGGCAGCAAGGTGTACGGCATTACCTCTGTATTGACCCAAGCCTATTATGATGTGACCTATCTGTTCACCTTGGATGAAGGGGCTTTCGACCCTCCTCCCAAAGTTAAATCCGGGGTCATTCACTGTGTCCGAAAGGCCGAAATGCCCGAAGTGAACCCGAAGCACTTGGCTCTGGTCGTCAAGACGGCATTCAACCAACGGAGAAAAACCCTGCGTAACGCGTTGAAATCCCTTAATTTTGTAGAGACAGGTCCAATGGAGGCACTTGCTCAGCAGCGCGCTGAACAACTAGACGTGCAAGATTTCATTGCCCTGGCACAAAGTATGACCCATGGCGTTCCAGATCACCCCGGACTACATCAAGGCCCTGCGCCAACACCTGGAGGATAAAAACTTCGCCGGGCTAGAAAGCCTATTACTCGATTTACACGCGGCCGACGTGGCCGAAATTGCCCAAAGCCTCGACGCTGACCAAGCGCTGGAGCTGATGCAAACCTTAGGCTCCGAGCGCTTTTCCGATGTCATTGTCTATTTCGACGAAGATCGCCGCGGAGAAATCCTGGAAAATTTTACCGGTAAAGAAATTGCGCAAGTCGTCGTGGACAACATGGACACGGACGATGCCGCGGATTTGATTTCCGAATTACCTGAAGCCAAAAAGCGCGAAGTCCTTTCCAATTTGGAGGACCTTGACTTAGCCAAGGATCTGGCCGATCTGTTGACGCATGCCGAAGGCACGGCCGGAGCCTTGATGGCCACGGAGCTCGTCAAAGTAAACGAGAATTGGACTGTGCTCCGTTGTGTGCGCGAAATGCGTCGCCAAGCGGAGGATGTCGATGTCGTTCACGCCGTCTATGTCGTCGATGACAACGAAGTCCTTCTGGGCTCCCTTTCGCTCAAGAAACTGCTGACCACGAGCACGCGTACCCCGATTTCCGAAGTGTTTGAGCGCAAAGCCCGCTCCGTGACCTCCACCACTGAGGATCAAGAAGTAGCGCGCATCATGAAGAAGTATGACCTCTTCGTCATTCCCGTTGTGGATGAATTGGGCCGGCTCCTAGGACGCATTACCCTAGATGACGTCGTGGATGTCATTCAAGATGAAGCGGACAGCAATTACCAGTTGATGTCGGGTCTGTCCGATGAGGTCACCAACGCCGATGGACTTTTTGACACCACGCGGGCTCGACTGCCCTGGCTTTTGGTTGGTCTTCTCGGAGGAGTCTTGACTTCCACCGTGATCGCTCGGAATGAAAGTGAGCTGATCTTAATCCCCCAGATTGCCTTCTTTATGCCGCTGATTGCAGCCATGGGCGGCAATGTGGGCGTACAATCTTCCGCCATTGTAGTCCAAGCCATAGCCAATTCCACGTTGCAGAAAAATCTATGGACCCGTTTGGGTCGTGAATTAGGTGTGGGGCTCTTCAATGGCTTAATCTGTGCACTGGTGATCGTTTTATACAGCTGGGGTATGGGGCACGGCTTGCTCTTTGCCACCACCGTGGGAGGCTCACTCTTGGCCGTAATTCTATTTGCCAGCCTTTTCGGCACGGCTATTCCCTGGGTGCTCGATCACTATGGAGTCGATCCGGCCCTTGCCACCGGTCCTTTCATTACCACAACGAATGATGTGTTGGGGCTGAGCATTTACTTCGCGATTGCTAACGCTTTGCTGTGAAGTGCGTTCTTGCCATTGATTCCACCGATGCTGGCTTAGAATCTGGCCTTGAATCTGCTGGGTACACGATCCTGCGTGAATACCATCGCGCCGAAGAGGATCTTGGATCAGCGTTGGCCGTAGCGGAAGGGCTTTTGCTCCGAAGCCGAATTCGCGTCACCGCGGAGCTCTTAGACCGCGCTCCTAAATTGAAATGGATCGGTCGCCTGGGCTCCGGCGTAGAAAACATCGATCAAGAAGCGGCGAAAGCGCGAGACATTCAACTATTTAGTGCGCCCGAAGGCAATCGCACTTCCCTTGGCGAACACGCCATAGGCATGCTTTTGGCGCTCACCCACCGCATCATTGCTTCGAACCGAGAAGTACTCCAAGGTGCCTGGAATCGCGCCCCAAATACGGGCTGGGAACTAGAAGGCGCCACCGTGGGCATCATTGGTTTTGGCCATATGGGCTCCGCATTTGCCCAACGGTTGAAAGGCTTCGATGTTCGTGTCCTCGCCTATGACAAATACAAAACGGACTACGCGCCAGACGAGGTCATCGAAAGTTCCCTCGAGGAATTGCTACGCTCCAGTGATGTACTCAGCATACACCTCCCGCTGACGAAAGAAACAGAGGCCTTTGTGCAATCCGATCTCTTGGCGCAATGTGTCAAGCGGCCCATTCTCATCAATACAAGCCGGGGCGGCGTCATTCGAACCGAAGATGTTTGGCGGGCAATTCAATCCGGGCAACTACGCGCGGCGGCGCTCGATGTCGTGGACATGGAAAAACGCTCACTCGAAGGACTCGAGAAGCTCCCCGCGTGGTGGGACGATTTTATTCACGACCCCAATGTCCTGATTACCCCCCATATTGCCGGTTGGTCCGTGCAGTCTTTTCCCAAAATGGGTGCCATTTTATTAAGGAAAATTTTACATGAATTTGCGTAATGTAAATTTTTTGTTAACTTTGACTTAATTAATCCTTAAAACGGACGCCATGAAAGCAAAGATTTTTCTCGTGGCGCTGTTGAGCACCGGGCTGATGACCATCTCTCAAGCCCAGGACATGCGCCCCGAACAAGGAACAACAACCTACCAGTTGGTGGATGCCAACTTGATTAAAGTGACGGAACCTTCCGGCAACTATTTTCATGTGACTCCAGAGGGAATTCGTGAAGGCGCCTTCCTATTGAATGAATCCATCGATGAAACCACCGCAGTTACTGTCCAAGGCCAAATGAGCCAGGGCAAGTATATCGGCCGAGTTTTTTATCGTCTGAATGGGGAACTCGCCATGATTCGCGTCTATGACGAGCATGGGCAGTTGACCAAAACAACCCGGATGCACGATGTGACCTGGGGAGCTACTTTGGCGCAGAACTAAGATCTGCTCTGTCACCTTACCTTTACGGGGAGCAATTGTGCTCCCCGTTTCTTTTTCTACCCGCCGCAGAATACATTAGCGTCATGAGATACATCCTCCCTGTCCTCCTCCTTGCATTGGCACTTCCCGCCATGGGACAACGCTCCTTACAGTCATTAAACTTAAATGTCCACGTGGGCAGCTCGAATCACATAGGTGATTTTGCAAGTGGAGATATCAATGCGATGCTTCAAGAAGCACGACCTGCCGGTGGCGTGGAATTCAGCTTTTATACGGGCTCACGTTGGGGATTTGGCGCCGAACTCGACTATGGAACGCTGTATGCCTCCAACGCCAACCACAAAGGGATTTATACAGGCGTGGATCTCAACACCTCCTATGTCACTTCTGCGGGCCGAATCACCTATCACCTCCTCCCGTATGGGAAATATTGGAAGCGCAATGGCATGACCCCCTACCTCTTCGGGACTTTAGGCGCTTGCTTTAGTCAATCTACCTACATGGAAGATGTAGCCTATCCCACCAATATCACCTTTGATCCAGGCACGAATCTGAGCGCCACCATGGGTGGAGGACTTGGCTTCAAAACTCGACACAGCGAGCATATATCAAGTACGGTTGAATATTACACGACCGTGGTACCTGGGGATCGATTGGAAGGATGGCATACCGCTGACGACGGTTCGTGGGACCGAATCACGGGCTTACGTCTGGGCTTGATCTACTCCTTCTACACCTGGTAAAGGATTTAATGCCTTCAACTCCTCCAACACGGGCTGAAGCGTGGCTTCGGGCAAATCCAGCACATCCATATACATCAAGGCATCGACCGTGTTAAAATCGGGATCCCGATTAAAGGCGATGACGCGCGCATTTTGGCCGACGTAGCGCTTAATCAATACGGGCATCCGCAAGCCTTGCGGCTCCATATCACTTATCATCCGATCAAATTGCTGCACATCAGCCGGGCTGCTTGATTCAATAAACGTGCGATCCTCCTTCCGCAATCGAAGCTTGAACTTCTTTCGCGATTTGATATACGGCGACCACTTCCGATCCGCAAAGTGATGCTTCACAAATGCGAGCATGACTGCTTGGCTATGCTTGGAGTAGCTGTTTGAAATGGATACGCTTCCTACCACATATCGCAGTCGATCGGAGTGGCGCACCAAAACATGCACAATGCCTTTCCACAAGAGAAATAAAGGCAAGGGCTTTTGTTGCGCCTCGGGGATGACGAAGGCACGGCCCATTTCGAGGCATTGGGTTAGAAAGGGAATGGCTTCCTTTTTAAACTTGAAGAAGTCTCTCAGATAAAAACCGCGGAGTCGGGCTGTTTCAACCAAGTCTGGTCCAAATCCCAAACGGTAGGCTCCCAAAATCTGTTTGGCCCCATGATCCCAAAGGATAAGATGCTGGTAGGAGGCATCAAATCGATCCAAATCGCGCGCTAGTCCACTGCCCTCGCCCACTTGCCTAAAAGTCAGTTCGCGCAAACGGCCTATTTCTAGGAGGATCATTGGGATCTCCTTCGCATGAGCCAAATACACTTCGAGTTGACTCGAACGAGTCAAGGACTTGCCCAAGCGATCCAAGGCCTCAATCTCCTGCTCCCACGCGGACGGAGCACCGGGCATGGCGATGGGCATAGCTTTCCGAACACGAATAGGAAAAATCCGCGCAGTTTTTTCTTTGGGTGGATTGGCGCGAAGTTGACGGCGGTGGTGCTCCAAAATATGCGCAAAGGCCAAAGGCTCCATTGCGCTACGCTTGTGCATGGGCTTTCCTATTCGGATATCTACCGGATAAAACCATCGCTTTCGCACGGCCTCCCCAGGCAATAAGGCGGAATAGAGATAGGGATGAATTTGGCCCAAGAGATAGAATGGAGTTGACAAACTGGCATGCACGTCAATCGGCAAACACGGGGCTTTGACTTCGGACAAAAAACGCAGCGATGATTTTGGCCAAGGACGATCTTGGATTTTGCCCTGTTTCCAATTAAAATGTGATACTTCGCCGGCGGGAAAAAATAGCAAAATCCCTCCTGTTTCCACGTGGTTTTTGGCCATCAGCAATCCCTTGCCGGATTGAAACGGCCGCGCATGACGGCCTTCAAAGGGCGTCACGCCTATGAGATATGGCTTCAAAGGCTCGATCCGTTGTAAGAGCCCATTGGCCATGATTTTTACATCAGGCCGAATCGAGTGAACTAAATCAAGGAGCAACAGGCCGTCCACCGCGCCCAAGGGGTGATTGGCCACTAGTAAGGCCCCTCCGGAGCGAGGAATGCGGTCTAAATCTGATTCAAAATACCGGAGTTTAATTCCTCGGGAATGAATGATCGCCCGCACAAAGTCCATCCCATGCCGATGGGCATGTCGTTGATACACGCGATTCAAGCGATGCCATCCCAAAACAAAAAACAGGAGCCAAATCAGCCCATTGGTCCATGTAGGCCAGCCCAAAAAGTGACGAACTTCGTCTTGGTTTAAGAGTTTTTTCGGGTGTGGGGCGGCATTCATCGGCGCAAATGTAACCGCCTCATGTTAGGCCAATGTTTCCTTGACTACCACTTGATCCACGTAACCACTTCGCTGATCGAGAATGACTTCGCCTTGTTGAGCTAGCCATCCTCTCGCTTGAGCATCGGGGCGATGTACCGTGAACAAGGTTAAATTCTCTACGCAATCTACCCGGTAATTTGCCCGAAGTGCCTCGATGGCCTTGGGGACCGTCACTCGGTCCGCGGTCACGCAAAAACGCGATGACACCGCGGCATGTTGCGCCAGATTCACAAGCAGTCCGAGGTCCGAAAATATGCGATACACCTCCGCTAAATGCCCTTCCGACAGGAAGCTCAAATCCCGCGTTCCCACGGTAATGAGTACTTGTTGGGCTTTGCGAATCCAGCATGGCACTTCGGGCCGCAATAAAGCGACTTCCGCAATGCGACTGGCGGCCTGCTCAGGTTGCAGGAAGGAGCGCACATGCAAGACGATCCCGCGACCTTGGAGTGGCTGAATCGTCTTTGGATGGATTACAGAGGCCCCATAAAAAGCCAGTTCAATCGCGGTGCGGTAGGGGATTTCCTCCAGGAGTACCACATCGCTAAAAAACTTTGGATCTCCGCTGAGGACTCCGGGTACGTCTTTCCAGATGGTTAATTCGGAAGCGTGCAGTGCATAGGCGAAAATGGCCGCCGAATAGTCGGAGCCTTCGCGACCAAGGGTCGTGATTTGCTCGGCCGGCCCAGAAGCAATAAAACCCTGGCTTACATACATTCCTGGGCGCTCTGTCAAGCGGGCGCTGATCGCCGCTTCCGTGGCTTCCCAATCCACAATGGCGCGTCGGTGATCCGAATTGGTTTTGACCAAAAGGCGGGCATCAAGCCATTGTGCAGGCACGCCGGCGGCGTGCAAAGCCGCTGTCAACAGGTGGGAGGAAATGATTTCTCCCGCTGAAACCGTTGCATCATAGCGACGGCCATAGGTCCATTGCGGATCAATCTGGCTGATTCGCCGCCATTCCTCGTCTAAAACTTGGGCTAGATCCGGCGTCCAGATTCCCACTTCTTCCGCCATCGACTGATGGAAATGCTTTAACTCAGACAATCCCGCCTCTGCTTTGGAATGCTCCCCATTCTCCTGCCACTGCAGATAAGATTCTAGGGCATTAGTGCTCTTGCCCATTGCAGAAACAATGACCAGCAAAGGAGAAGGTCCATACTGTTGGACGACGTGTACGGCGTTGCGCAATGCGGCGGCATCCTTGACTGAGGCACCACCAAATTTGAAGACGGACCAGGAGCTCATCCTTTCAAGGGTATAAAACGAGGATAACGATAAGAAAAGGTAGCCAAATCTTCCGCCGTCAATCGGCATGGATACCAATCACGAAGCACTTGCGCTCCGAGACCTTCATAAAAATCAATGGCCGGTTGGTTCCAATCCAAGACTTCCCAATGCAGTCGTTGAGCCCCTATGGACTCTGCCCATTGCATGGAGGCTTCTAACAGTCTTCGGCCGAGGCCAGCTCCACGGAAGGCTTCTCGAACCACCAAATCCTCCAGATGTGCCGTTAAGCCTTTCCAGGTGGAATACCGGCGGTGGCACAGGGCGATACCCAGCACGCCATGTTTCTCCTCCTCGGCAAGGACGCAAACAAAATGTCCCGCGTGAAAATCTTCGGTGAATTGCGTCAAACTTAAAGTGACCTCTAACGGGGCCTTTTCAAAAATGGCTAGCTCTTGAATGAGCGCCATAACCCCTTTTAGATCCTTTTCTTCTGCCCAACGGACCGAAACATCATTGAATTGTGCCTTCACGATGTCAAAAGTAGCACCTTCCTGTATCTTTAGGGCAACCCTTGATTTCCTCTTTATGCGCACACATCGACCCACGACCTTGGGCGAGTTCCTGGTCGAAAACCAGGAGAAGTTTCCCTATGCTACCGGTGAACTCTCACAACTCCTTTCTTCTATTCGCTTGGCGGCCAAGGTGGTTAACCGCGAAATCAACAAAGCTGGATTAGCAGATATACTCGGCTTAGCCGGTTCTGACAATATTCAGGGGGAGCATCAAATGAAGTTGGATGTCTTTGCCAATGACACCTTTATTCGCACGTTGCGGAGCATGGGTGAGGTCTGCGGTGTCGCGTCTGAAGAACTTGAAGACTTCATTGTCTTTGATGACGACTTGCATAACGAGAGCAAATATGTCGTGTTGATCGACCCATTGGATGGCTCAAGCAATGTCGATGTGAATGTTTCTATTGGCACCATTTTCAGCATTTACCGCCGAATTTCTCCAGTCGGAACGCCCGTCACTCTGGAAGACTTTTTACAGCCTGGGGATCAGCAGGTGGCTGCCGGCTATGTCATTTATGGCTCGAGCACCATGCTGGTTTTCACCACTGGACATGGGGTGAATGGCTTCACCTTGGACCCAAGTATTGGGACATTTTGCCTATCCCATCCCAATATGCGCTTTCCAGAACGGGGACAGATCTATTCGATCAACGAAGGAAATTATGTGCACTTCCCGAGTGGCGTGAAACGCTATCTCAAGTTTTGCCAAGAGCTTGACCCTGCCTCCAACCGGCCCTACACCAGCCGATATATTGGTTCGCTCGTCAGCGATCTACATCGGAACATGATTAAAGGGGGTATTTACATTTATCCGACCGGAACCACCAGCCCCAAAGGCAAATTGCGCTTGCTATACGAATGCAATCCGCTCGCTTTTATTGTTGAGCAAGCTGGCGGGCGTGCAACCGATGGCTTCGAGCGAATTTTAAGCTTGAAACCAACCGAACTTCATCAGCGAGTCCCTTACTTTGCAGGCTCTACCGCCATGGTCCTAGAGGCCGAATCATTTTTGCGGTCGGAAGCCAATGAATGAGAGCACTTCTTGATGCCTACCGCGCAGATGCGCGGCTTCATGCCCTGCTTCGTGCATGGTCTGCCCCCCCTACGGATTCCCCCGTGGGGCTTTCGGGCGTTCGGGGATCGCTAAAAGCCGTCATTGCTGCGCTCGCCTGGGAAGCGCTCCAACGACCCATGATTCTTGTGCGCTCCGACAAGGAAGATGCAGCCTATTTCCTGAATGACCTGGAGAAACTCTTAGGCCCTGGCAAGGCATTTTTCTTTCCAGATTCCTACCGAAAGCCCTATGCTGACCGAGATCAGGTAGACAACGCCAACATTGGCCTGCGCGCCGAAGCGCTCGAACGGCTACAACGGGAGCGCTGCATCATCGTAACCTATCCTGAGGCTCTGGCCGAAAAAGTCGTGACGCGCAAGTCCTTCGGCAGCAAATCGCTCCGCGTCGCCAAAGGAGACAAGCTCGATTTAGATTTTTTCAACGAGAGTCTGTTTGACATGCGTTTTGAACGGGTAGACTTTGTAGAAAAGCCCGGTCAATTTGCGGTAAGAGGGGGTATCGTGGATGTTTTTTCCTTTGCGCACGCGCAGCCTCATCGCATCGAGTTTTTTGGAAATGAAGTGGATGACATTCGCTCTTTCGAGGTGGACAGCCAATTAAGTGATGGCCGCGTTGAAGCGATGACCCTCGTTCCAAACGTCGAGGACAAGGTCCGCAAAGAGATTCGCGAATCACTTATCGAATATGCGGGTGAAGATGCCTTGCTTTGGATTGAGGACGCTGCTTTTTTACAAGAAAAGCTAGACCAGGGATATGCCTTGGCCGAAGCGGCCTATGTAGCCTTTGAAGGGGGGATTCGTCCTATGGAACCTCATGCCCTGTATTCTTCGGGATCCCATCTCGTTCAGCTCCTTCAGCACAAAACCTATCTAAGTGAGGGAATTGCGACGGCACAAAGTGCGTGGCAGAGTCTTCCCCAACCGGCCTTTGGCAAGAACTTCACACTACTCCTGGAGCATCTACAAGCACAACAACGCGCAGATCGGGAACTGTGGATTATGTGCAGCCTAGCGCAACAGCAAAAGCGACTGGCCAGTATTATCCACGATTTAAGCGGAGATGAAAGCCTACCTATTCACTGGGTGGAATCCGCTTTGCACGCGGGATGGGAGGACCCGCAAGCGGGTAGGGTGATTTATTCAGACCATGAAATTTTTGAGCGTTATCAACGCTTCCGCCTACGGGATGGCCTGGATAAGGCCCAAGCCATTACGTTAAAAGAACTCAATGCGCTGCAAGTCGGAGACTATGTTACCCATATTGACCATGGGATTGGCAAGTTTGGAGGGCTTCAAAAAATTGATGTTCAAGGTAAAATTCAAGAAGCCATTAAGCTGGTCTACAAGGATTCGGACATCCTCTATGTCAGCATCCATAGCTTGCACAAAATTGCTAAGTTCAACGGAAAGGAAGGGGCTACCCCGGTCTTGAATAAGCTTGGTTCTCCCGCGTGGCAAAGTCTCAAAAAGAAGACCAAAACGCGCGTCAAACAACTGGCGTATGACCTCATTCAGCTGTATGCGAAACGCAAAGAGGCAAAGGGTTTTGGCTTCTCTCCGGATAGCTATTTGCAGCATGAACTGGAGGCTTCATTCCATTATGAGGATACTCCAGACCAAGAAAAAGCAACGGCAGATATCAAATCGGATATGGAAAATCCGATTGCCATGGATCGATTGATTTGCGGCGATGTTGGGTTTGGAAAAACTGAACTTGCCGTCCGCGCCGCCTTCAAAGCGGTAGCTGACAGCAAGCAGGTGGCCGTCTTAGTACCCACGACCATCTTGGCGTTTCAGCATTTTCAGACGTTTAGCCAACGGCTAGAAGGCTTTCCTGCGCGGGTGGAGTACATCAATCGCTCCCGCAGCGCCAAGGACGTGAAAGCCATCGCGGAAGGTCTCGCAAATGGCTCCATTGACATCCTGATTGGCACGCACAAACTCGTCAGTAAAGAGCTCCAATTTAAAGACCTGGGCTTGCTTATAATTGACGAGGAGCAAAAGTTTGGGGTCAACGTAAAGGACAAGCTCAAAACACTCAAAGTCAACGTGGACACGCTCACTTTGACTGCGACCCCCATTCCGCGGACCTTGCAATTTTCACTCATGGCCGCTCGAGATTTGAGCGTCATGACTACCCCCCCGCCGAATCGTCAACCCATCGAAACCCATGTGATGGGCTTCAATGAATCTGGGATTCGGGATGCCTTGGCTTATGAAATGAGCCGAGGAGGACAGGCTTTTTTCATCCACAATCGCGTGGAGAATATTCAGGAGGTCGCGGGCATGATCCAGCGCCTTATTCCAGATGCGCGCATTGCTATCGGACATGGCCAAATGAAAGGCCAAGATTTGGAGAAAATCTTGCTCGATTTTATGGCTGGATCCTATGATATTTTGGTGAGTACCACCATTGTGGAAAGCGGACTTGATGTTCCGAATGCGAACACCATGATCATTCACCAGGCCCACATGTTTGGATTGAGTGACCTCCACCAAATGCGCGGACGGGTGGGTCGCTCCAACCGCAAAGCTTTCTGCTATTTGATTGCACCCCCACTCGCGGGGCTCCCCGAAGAGTCTCGAAAGCGCCTTCAAGCGCTTGAGCAGTTTTCAGACTTGGGAAGTGGTTTCAAAATCGCCTTGCGCGACCTGGAAATTCGCGGTGCCGGGGATTTGCTCGGAGCGGAACAATCGGGATTCATCAATGATTTGGGCTTTGATACCTATCAAAAACTATTGAGTGAGGCCGTAGATGAACTCAAAAAGAATGAATTCAAGGAACTCTATGCCGATCAACGCGGCGGTTGGGATCCGAGCGAGCGTGAATGTCAGCTGGATACGGACCTAGAGTTGCTGCTCCCCGATGCATATATCAATTTTGTCGAGGAACGGTTGCGCATTTATCGCGAACTCAATGACTTGAAAGATGAAGCCGCGTTGCGCACATACATCGGAGGTTTAGAAGATCGATTTGGAGCCCTTCCGCCTCAGGCGGAGCGCCTTATGACTTCGCTCCGACTGCGCTGGCTAGGACAGGCTATGGGATTTGACAAAATCGTGTTGAAGGCGGGCAAACTGCTATGCTACTTTCCTGAAGAGGCACATGACGCCCCTCCGCAAGAAGTCCTGGTCAACTTCCTAAGCAAACTGCAAAGCCAACCCTCCCGGTACCGAATGAAACAAAAAGGACCCCGTATTAGTCTGGTCGTGGAGAATATCCCCACAGTGGACCTGGCTTTTGTAACTTTGAATGAACTCCGTCCAGAACCACATCTGGAGCCCTAATTTGATCAAATGCCCCAGATTCTTGAAGCCCGCGGCCTCAGTAAACGCTACCAAAATTTTACCGCCCTCGACTCGCTTGATTTAGCCATTCCAAAAGGCAGTATTTATGGCCTGCTTGGCCCTAATGGGGCGGGAAAAACGACCTTCTTGCGCATGGTCAATCAAATCTTTGAAGCGGACCAAGGCGAGTTACTCTTTGATGGTGAAACCATGACGGCGGCGCATGCCCGAAGCATCGGCTACTTACCCGAGGAACGCGGTCTTTACAAGAAGATGAAGGTGGGCGAACAAGCGATTTATCTCGCGCAACTCAAAGGCATGTCCGCCGAGGAAGCCAAGCGAAAGTTGAAAGATTGGTTCATTCGTTGGGACCTCCAGTCATGGTGGGACAAGAAAGTCGAGGAACTCTCTAAGGGTCAAGCTCAGAAGATTCAGTTTATCACCACGGTGTTACACGAACCCAAAGTGCTCATATTTGACGAGCCATTTAGTGGGTTCGACCCGGTAAATGCGACGTTAATTCGGGATGAAATGCTCCGCCTACACCGCGAAGGGGCCACGATTCTGCTATCCACCCACCGAATGGAAAGCGTGGAGGAACTCTGTAGCCACATTGCCTTGCTTAACCATGGCAAAAAAGTCCTCGACGGACGGGTACAGGATATTCGAGAGGCTCACCGCTCGAACACCTACCGGCTCGTGTTCCGCGGCGACACTAACGCATTCCAAGTACCCGATGGGGTATCTCTTGGCGCCATTCAATCAGATTCGCGAAGTGGTCATCAATCGATTACCATGCAGGCATCTGAGCCCATGGCCGGCGTCCTGATGCAGCATCTAGCCACCCAATGTGACCCCATTTCTTTCGAAGAAGTGCTTCCGAGCATGAACGATATTTTCATTCAAAGCGTCCAAGCATGAGCCCATTTACCATCGTTGCACAGCGCGAGTTTTTATCACGAGTCCGGAAGCGCACCTTTTTGCTAATGACCCTTTTGGGGCCCTTGTTTTTTGGAGCCCTCATCGTGGGGCCCGCCTTGCTGAATGAATACACGGAATCGCCAGACCAGCGTCTCCTGGTGGTGGACCACTCATTCCTTCTCGTGGGGACTGATCATGTGGGCAAAGCCCAATTAGATTACCTCAACCCTGATGAGTTTAGTGAAGACCAAGCGGTGGAAGCGCTAAAGAACCGCGATGAGTTCGACGGCCTGCTCTACCTCCCTCCATCGGAGAATTCCGACCCTGATTTCATCCTGCGCAACACGCGCTTGTACAACAAGAACGATGTCAGTTTAGAAATCGTGGGCGACCTCGAAAACAACTTGGCCAATGCGGCTACCGAGGAGAA
Source organism: Cryomorphaceae bacterium (assembly GCA_024639785.1). Taxonomy (GTDB): domain Bacteria; phylum Bacteroidota; class Bacteroidia; order Flavobacteriales; family Schleiferiaceae; genus TMED14. The sequence continues at coordinate 67,567 of JAHEGI010000005.1, read as the reverse complement.
ACTCAAAATGCACGGTGTCGATCCTTCGGTGGTGACGCAGGCACAAACTCAAGTGTCGATTCGAACCATGGACCTCACCGAAGATGGCGCCGAAGAAAGTGCGGTAGGCCTAAAGATGGCCATCGGCTTTGGGGCAGGCTTCTTCATCTACATCTTTACCTTCTTGTATGCCGCCCAAATTATGCGCGGGGTGATCGAGGAGAAAACATCGCGCATCATCGAAGTCATAGTTTCCTCGGTGAAGCCTACCCAACTCATGCTGGGTAAAATCTTAGGTATTGCCGCTGTGGGCTTATTACAGTTCTTAATCTGGGTGGTACTAACCGGAGTCATTCTCTTTGTCGTTTCTGCCACAGGCTTGCTCAGTCCCGATGCCGCAGAACTCGCCGCCAACCCCGGCATGGCCAGTTCGCCCATTCCCTCAGAAATCACTGGCACCTTCAAAGCCCTGAATTTGCCGCTCCTCGTTAGCTCCTTCCTGGTGTACTTTTTAGGTGGCTACCTACTTTATGGGGCCTTATTTGCGGCGGTAGGCGCAGCTGTAGACAGCGAAACGGATACTCAACAGTTTATGCTTCCCTTGACCATGCCTTTGGTCTTGACCTTTGTATTAGCCACTTCCATCATCGATAATCCCAACGGCCCCTTGGCCTTCTGGCTTTCGGTTATTCCCTTCTCGTCTCCCATTGCGATGATGATTCGCTTGCCGTTTGGGGTGCCCCCGGGCCAAATCGCTCTGAGCATGGGACTCCTTGTCTTAGGCTTTCTCTTTACCACGTGGTTAGCCGGGCGCATCTACCGCATTGGCATCCTTTCCTATGGCAAGAAGGTGACCTATGCCGATCTCTGGAAGTGGATCCGAATGAAGCCGTAACTTTAGACCATGACCATGAAAGAAATTCTGGATTTTGTCATCGTCAGTTATGGCACGATGTCAATTACTGTCTTCAATTTATTGGAGGTTTTCTTCATCCTAACCTTGGCGAGAACCTTCACCTTCCTGATCAGACAAGCCTTTAACCGTGCGGTGAAGCAACGCCGGGTGGACCGAGGTACCGCCTATGCCCTGCGCCAGCTTGTCAATTACGTGATTTGGATCATCACCATCCTATTCACTCTAGACTACTGTGACGTGGAAGTCACGGTCATCTTAGCCTACTCCACGGCCTTATTTGTGGGCTTGGGCTTGGGCTTGCAAGACACATTTAAGGACTTTATCTCGGGCATTATCCTTCTCACGGAACGCAGCGTTACCGCAGGCGACATTATCGAAATTGATGGGCTTGTTGGAAAAGTGAAAGAAGTAGGGCTCCGAACCACAAAGGTCATGTCTCGCGATGATATAGCGGTCATTTTACCCAATAGCCAATTGACTAACCAAGGGGTGATTAACTGGAGTCACCAGCATGCTGCCACCCGATTTCATGTAGAGGTTGGCGTTGCCTATGGCACGGATACTCGCTTGGTCGAAAAGGTTCTTCTAGACTGCATGTCTCGCACGGCAGACATTGATGTAGATCCTGAACCAAGTGTGCAATTCCGAGATTTTGGCGATAGCTCCCTCCTCTTTCGAGCCAACTTTCATAGTAGCAATCTCTTTCGAATTGAGTTTACGAAATCCGAATTGCGCTTTGCGATTGATGCCGCCTTCCGCGAGCAGAATATCACCATTGCATTCCCTCAAATGGACGTATGGATTCGGAATCAGGCGACATCCTAGCCATTTTTGATCTCGGCACGAACACCTTCAATCTGCTTGTTCGTGATGCCTTGGGCCAGGTGCTCCGAAGCGAGAAACTCCCCGTGAAGTTAGGCGCAGGGGGGTTGCGTGCGGATGAAATTGCCCCGGATGCCGAAGAACGCGCAATCGCTGCCATGCACCAACACAAGGCCTGGGCGCAAGAAGTGGGTGCCACTCGAGGCTATGCTTTCGCCACCTCAGCTATGCGCAGTACCCACAATGGAGCAGACGTGGCGGCACGAATCGAGCGCGAAACAGGCATCCCGGTAAACATTATAGATGGCGACCAAGAGGCGCGTTTTATTGCAGCAGGTGTGGCCCAGGCTTGGCCCGAACGCGATGAGGTTCGCCTCATCATGGACATAGGCGGCGGCAGCACAGAATTCATCTTACTCGATGGTACCGAAGTCCTCTATGCCGAGTCCTTCGCTTTGGGAGTCACCCGCCTCGTAGAAAAATTTCAGCCCTCAGACCCGATGACCGCTGAAGATGCCCGTCGCATCAACGCGCACATGAACGAGGTACTGGCCCCGCTTTGGAAATGGCTGAACCACGTTCCTTGTCGTTGCCTCATCGGTTCTTCTGGAAGTTTTGACACTCTATTTAACGTGGTTGCCGGCGCACACGAGAGACCCGCATTGGATCTAGGCGCTTTTCGGGCCACCTTTGACTTGACAGAACTCCCTGAACAACTCCATCACTTGATAGAATCATCAAAAGCGGTACGGCTTTTGATGCCTGGTATGCTAGAAATGCGGGCGGACACTCTCCAAGTGAGCGCCTTGCAAATTCAGCTTATTTTAGATCGATTAAACCCAAATACGATGCTGCTCAGCGGATATGCCCTTAAAGAAGGGGTGTGGAGCAGCCTCCAAGAACCCCAATGTCCATGGCGCGCATCCTGGTTGTAGAAGACGAAAAAGCCATTCGCAATGTGTTGCGAAATATTCTCGCGAATGAGAATTCAGCGCACGTCATTGCGGAGGCTGAAGATGGAGAGCAGGCTGTTCAGGCCCTGACAGAATCCACCTTTGACCTCGTGCTCTGTGATATTAAGATGCCCAAGAAAGACGGACTCGAGGTACTTGACTTTGCCATGGAACACTATGGCGATACCCCCTTTGTCATGATTTCTGGCCATGGGGATTTGGATACGGCTGTCGGGTGCATCCGCAAAGGCGCATACGACTATATTGCTAAGCCACCTGATTTGAATCGGCTGCTTACAACGATCCGCCAGGCACTGGATCGCAAGAAATTGCTGCAAGAAAATGTCCGGCTACGCAAAAAAGTAGACAAGCGTTTTATGATGGTCGGTGGGTCTTCTGCCCTGGAATCTGTGCGCGCAATTATTCGAAAAGTCGCACCCACTGACGCCCGAGTGCTCATCATGGGCCCAAATGGATCTGGAAAGGAAATTGTGGCCAATCAAATCCATCAGCTATCCGCTCGATCCAAACAAGCCTTTATTGAGGTGAATTGTGCGGCCATCCCCTCGGAGCTGATTGAATCTGAATTATTTGGACACGTCAAGGGATCTTTCACCTCTGCGATCAAGGACCGTAAAGGCCAATTTGAACTAGCCGATGGGGGCACCTTGTTTCTCGATGAAATTGGGGATATGAGCCTTTCGGCTCAGGCCAAAGTGCTCCGGGCCTTGCAAGAAAATCAAATCACTCCCGTAGGCGCAGGTAAATCCATTGCGGTCAATGTTCGGGTGCTCGCGGCCACAAATAAAAACCTCAAAGAGGAAATTGCTGCCGGGCGCTTCAGAGAAGACCTCTACCACCGTCTTAGTGTCATTGTCATCGAGGTTCCTGCCCTCAATGAACGTCGCGAGGATATTCCCACTTTGGTGGAGCACTTCTTGGATCAGTTAGCGGATGAAGGGCACAAAACATTCAGCCCGGGCGCAATGGATCACTTAAAGACCATGAATTGGTCAGGGAATGTTCGTCAACTCCGCAATGTGGTGGAGCGACTGCATATTTTAGGTGGAAATCCTGTCAGCGCCGAAGAAGCCGAGCGCTTCGCATAGATCAAACGGACGGAGGACGCGAAAGCTTCCTGCGCTCCATGCCGAGATAAAATCGAAGCGTCAACCAAATAGCGCTTATCGTCAATCCAATGGCTAACGCGGACCAAACACCTACGGCACCCCAACCTAGGGTATGTCCAAAATACCATTCCAGCGGCAAGGCAACCATGTAATAGGCAACAAAGGTGATCGCGGTGGGAACCCGAACATCTTGAATCCCTCGCAGGGCCCCCAAAGCGGTGGCTTGCACTCCATCGGATATTTGAAAAATTGTCGCCACAATGAGGAGCGCTGCGGCACCTGCAACCACTTCGGCATCCTGTGTGTAGGCCCAAGGCAGGTGGTTCCGAAAGAAGAAAAAGGTCAAGCCGGTCAGGGCCATGAAGAGCACCGTGATTCCAAACAGGCTAGTGCCTGCCGCCTTTGCTCCCGCCACATCTTTTCGGCCCATATTCTGACCAATCCGGATCGTCGCGGCAGCACCCAAACCTGTCGCTGCCATGTAGGAAATCGAAGCTAAACTGATGGCCACTTGGTGCGCAGCTAAGGGCTTCGCCCCAAAAGTGCCAATAATCCAAGCCGAAGCCGCGAAGGCACTCACTTCAAAAATGTACTGAAAGCCCGAAGGAATGCCAATCTTGAGCAGGGCCCGAATCGGCAATTTCGTCACTTTGGCGGCCAGCCAATCGGCAGGATCTGCCTTCCCTCTGCGCAATACAAACCACCACGCAGCGGTCATCATGTATATCCGAGCAATCAATGTGGCCACCCCCGCCCCAACAATTCCCCACGCTGGAAAAAAGAACCATCCATAGATCAGCAGGGCGTTTAGGCCAATGTTTCCCAAATTGCCATAGAGGGATATGCGCATGGGGGTTTTGGTATCCCCCATCCCTTCCAAGTATTGCTTTGCCGACATGAACAACATGAACGGCAAGTACGAGGCCATGACGATCCATAAATAGATTCGTGCTTCATCGACAACCGATGCTTCTTGCCCGGTATACTGAACGCCCCAAAACAAGCCGAGCGCAAACAGAAACATCAAGGCACTGGTCGCGGCATTGACCACCGTTGCATTTTTGAGCAATCGAACCGCTTTGAAGGGGCGCGCCTGACCAAACGCATGGGCGACCATTGGAGTCAATCCATACGCGACGCCAATGCCGAAAACGAGCGGCACCGAGGCTATCGAACTGGCTAAAGAAACGGCGGCTAAAGGGATGGTCCCTAAGGCGCCTACCATCATGGAATCAGCTACACTGGCAGCAATGTGACCTATTTGGCCAACGATGACCGGCAGGGCTAGAGGAATATTCTCTCGCCACTGAAAATCCCATCGCATTACTCTTCCATCGCCTCGTAGCGCTCCACCTCACGAATGTAAAAGATGTTTGCTTCGTCGAGGAGCTTGGACATTTCGTCGGTCAATTCGGTTTCATCTTCGCCTTCGATATCGTCCAGCCATTCCACTTCATCACTGTCCAAATCCATGACAAAACGGGGATATTCGGTATGTATGATGTAGACGTTTTCAGGATGATCGGTGTTGTCGCCAACGAGAAATTTTGGAATTGCCATGACCTGGAGGTTTTATTGGATTGCTTCCCGAAGGTACGGCAGAGCCGCAGTACATTTAGAGCGTGAAGGTCCTCTTTTTTGCCCGCCGAACGCTACACCGCCAACCCGGTGGCGACACGGTGCATGTGACCCAAACCCTTCAAGCGCTCCAAGCCCAGGGCCACCAGGCCCAATTAGTCACGGAAACAGCGGATCTCCAACGTGCCCTGAAATCCGAATCTTGGGACGTCCTTCACTCCATCAACCTGGGTCGACTTGCGGACCAGTACCCCTGCTACGCAGCCCGAAAGGCCCACCCTCACCTCAAGTGGGCCATTTCTACTGTTTGGGTCGATTACAGCGCCTACGACCGCAAGCGCTCTTTGCTCCTTCGAATCCTCCCTACTCCATGGGTAGAATTTGTCAAAATGCTGGGCCGAGCCCTCCTCAGCGGCGACCGATGGCCGGCCTTAGGCCTCCTTTTCCTGCGCCAGCCCCTTCAAAAAATAGCCTGGTCCGCCGACGTACTCTTTGCCAGCACGGACACGGAAACGGCGCGCATTCGAAAAGCCACTGGCTTGGGTACGAGCGTGCGAACCGTCGCCTTAGGCCGTGATCACCTGACCGTGGCGCCTACTGCGTCGGAGCGCCGTGGCTGGGTGGTTTTAGGCCGCGTGGAGGGCCTAAAAAATCAAATAGCCGCCGTCGAAGCCTGGATTTTGCTCAAAGGCCGGGGCTTTGATGCGCCGCTAACCTTGTTTGGGGATGCTGCACCCAACCATCGCAGATATTTCAAGAAACTCCTCGCCGCCCTAGACCGCGCCCAAGTCCTAGGCGTAGACGTTGAATTACGTCCCGCCCTAGCGCCTTCGGAAGTCCCCGAGGTCCTCGCAGCCAGCACCGGGGTGTTGGTCCCTTCCCTTTTTGAAACCTTTGGACTGACGGCCCTCGAAGGCCTCCATGCAGGCTGTGAAGTGGTTCTTTCTTCTGCGGCCGAATCGGCGAGTCTTTTGGCCCCCTATGTCCGAACCGCTTCGCCTCATGCCCACGCGTTGGCGGAAGCCGTCCTCGCAGCCCATACTGCCCTCCCCCTTCCCCAGGAGGCCTTCACCTGGGAGGCAGCCGCCACCGCCATCGTCCATGGATACGCCCAATCCGGCCATTTCATTGCCTTCACGGGTTCGCGCGGCATGCCCAACCGCTACGGTGGGTATGAAGAAATGGTGGATCATGTCGGACGCGGACTGGCGGATCAGGGCCACCGCGTGTGGATTAGTACCTCATCGGCCCATCCAGAGCGCGACTACCACTACCCCGGTATCCAGCGTGCCCGGCACCTGGACCCCGAGTCCTGGATGGGTTCCCCCGGCCAATTTGTCTACGACTGGATCAGCCTTCGCACCCTCAAACCCTGGCAACCCGACGCCCACTTTGCCCTTGGAACGACTAGCAGCGGGCCTTGGCTTCGGTGGGCCTTCTGGCGCGGCCGCAGCCCCTTGGCTGTGCACATGGATGGGCTTGAATGGATGCGCGGCAAATATTCTCCGGCCGTACGGGCTTACCTGCGCCGCGCCGAAGCCTGGGCTACCCAGGGCGCTCAGGTCCTGGTTTCCGACAATCCGGGTATCAGTACCCACCTCCAAGCCTACCAACTTCCCATCGAAGAAATTGCCTACGGGGTGGAAGCGCCCACGCCCTTGAATCCTGAAGCGCTCACCCAAACGCTAAAAGAAAGCGGCCTGACCGCGGGCAGCTACGCGCTCCTCCTTTGCCGTTTGGTGCCCGAAAACAACGTGGACCTCGCCCTCGATGCCCTCCTAAACGAAGGCCCTGTGGCCGTCCTCGGCAATTGGACCAACGCCTACGCCCAGACCCTCCTCAAACTATTTGGCGCCCATCCCAATTTCATTCGGCTTGAGGCCAATTTTGATCCCACGTATACCCAGGCGCTCCGTCAAGGTTGCCGCCTCTATGTGCACGGCCATTCCGCGGGGGGCACCAATCCAGGCCTCCTTCAGGCCATGGCTGCGGGTTGCCGAATTTCCGCCCATGACAATGTATTCAATCGTGCGGTGCTCGGTCCTAACGCCTCCTACTTCACCATCCCTTCGGAGCTGGCAAGCGCCTGGCATAACGCGGAACACCTCCCCACCTTCACCGCCGAATCCACCCACTACACCTGGCCCGTCGTCACGCAAGCCTATGCCGACGTGGCTGGACGTCTTAGAGGGTAGGCCTTTCCAAGCGAATCCTTGATGCGGCCTTCCTTCTTTCAGATTCGGTACCGGGATAATGGGGTATTTCTGCCTATGTCAGAGTGCCAAGCCTTTTAGTTGCCTGACCGCAGTCGCGGCGCAGCGGGCATCACACCCAGCGCTTCAATCCCAATAGGGTCGCTGCGATAATTTTCAAATCGAGAAGGAAGGACCAGTTTTCCACGTAGTAGAGGTCTGCTTGCAGGCGCGCCTGCATAGAATCCGCGTCCTTTTCGCCTACCAGCCCGCGGGCTTGGGCTAGCCCTGTCATGCCCGGCTTTACCCAATGGCGAATGCCGTAGGCGCGAATGGCCTGCCCGTAGGCTTCGTGGTCAGACGTCATGTGCGGCCGCGGGCCCACTAGGCTCATGTGGCCCTGGAGGACATTCCAAAGCTGGGGCAACTCATCCAAATGGGTAGCGCGAAGCCAGCGCCCCAAGGGGGTGATTCGATCGTCCCCGGCCGTGGCCTGTCGGGTGCCGTCCGCTTCGGGCACCATGGTCCGAAATTTCCAAATTTGAAAAGGTTTACCCCCCCACCCGAAGCGGGTTTGGCGGTAAAAGAGTCCCCCCTGAGGGGCCAAAAAGAGGGCTAGCAGCGGGGTCAACCATGACAGTAAAAGCATACATCCGAGCGCTGCGCCCAAGAGATCCAAGAAGCGCTTGAGCCAGGCGCGGAGTCCTTGACTGAGAGGTTCAGGTCGTAATTCTAAGATAGGGAGATCGCCCAGGGGTAAAATGCGGGTGCGTTGCGCTCCAAGCAGACCTAGATCGGGAACAATTCGTACTCTCAAACCACGTGCATCTGCCCATTCCAAAGCGGCCACGGCCAAATCCGGCGCCACCCAAATTTCATCAATGGCCGCTGGGTCGACGGACGCTAATTTCTCGTTCTCGGAGTGCCACCGGTAACCATATTCAGGATGGCGATCCAACTCCGCTCGAACCCTTGCCCACGGACCCTGTTCACCGACTGTGGCCACACGACGTAAACCCTTTCCTAGCCGATATCTACGTCGCAGTGCGTATACCCACAGCATTCGGAATAGCGTCCCAAATACTAGATAGGACGATAAAAACAGCGCTAAAAAGGTCCGAGAATAAAAGGTGGAGGTCTTCAAGGAGACGCCCCATACGGCAATCAGTGCAGCATGGATTAAAATCAAACGATAAAACCTGGAAAGCACGGTGCGCACTTCGATCCCCGCAGGCAGTCGATGGCTCCTCATGCCCAAAGAAAGGGTCAGCCACAAGAGCATCACCATCGCGAAAAGCGTCACATATTGATCGTAATACACGGGATTTTCAGTGCGCAGATCACCGAATAGCACACGGGCAAAAGCCAGAAAAGACAAGGCTAAAAGCAACCCATCGCCAAGGAGTAGGCCAGCTTCTGATGGGGTGGTGCGCGATCGATCCATGATGGCCTTGAAGTTAACCCTAAATTTGAGCATGGCCTCGTGGACTCCGGATACTTCAATGACCTACCTAAAAGGGGTAGGTCCGCAGCGCGCACAAGCGTTGGCCGCAGAGCTGAGTATCCGCAGTTTCGGGGACCTACTGGAGCACTATCCATTTCGCTACATCGATCGTTCCATGCTCTATACTCCAGGGCAAGCACTTCCTGGCCCAGCGGAAATTCAGATTCAAGGACAACTGAGCCAAGTCCAATCTCAAGGAGTGGGTGCAAAAAAAAGACTCACGGCGCAGCTTGTTGGTCCCGACGGTCACATCGACTTGGTGTGGTTCAAAGGCATACGCTGGGTTGAAAAAAGTCTCCAAGTGGGAGTGCAGTATGTGGCATTTGGTCGAGTGACTGAGTTCTCCGGCCGAAAAAACATGGCCCATCCCGAACTGGAAACTCTGGCCTCCTTTCAGCAAAGCCCCGCTCAAGGGCTGTATCCCGTGTATTCGACCACAGAGAAATTATCGAGCATGGGCCTGCATTCGAGAGGCCTGAGCAAGCTGGTTCAAGCGCTCATCAGCGATTTGCCATCCCAAGGCCAAGATTGGTTGCCGGATGCCTTGTGGCGCGGGGCGGGTTGGCCAACTCACCTCGACGCACTGCGCGAAATGCACTTTCCAAAAAGTCCTGAGCGCCTCGCTGCCGCCCGGGCCCGTTTAGCTTTCGAGGAGATATTTTTGGACCAATTGGTATTCGCCTACAAACGACGCAGCTATTCAGCACATCGGGGCGGACTTGTCTTCAGTGCCGTGGGCAGTCGATTTTTGGCATTTTATGAAGAGCATCTTCCCTTTGAATTGACCGGTGCTCAGAAAAGAGTGCTGAAAGAAATTCGAAAAGACACCGCGAGTGGCATGCACATGAATCGCCTCATCCAAGGCGATGTCGGATCTGGAAAAACGATGGTGGCCTTCATGGCGTTATTGATGGCCCTTGACAACGGCTATCAAGGGTGTCTTATGGCACCTACAGAAATTTTAGCCCAGCAGCACTTTGCCAGTCTTTCGGAATTCGCCGCGGCATTAAACGTGCGCATTGCCTTACTCACCGGATCTGTCAAAGCGTCCGAAAGAAAGCCCATACTGAAGGATTTGGCATCGGGTGAACTGCATCTCTTAGTAGGGACACATGCTTTACTGGAGGACCCCGTGCAGTTCAAAAATTTAGGCCTAGCTATCATTGACGAGCAACATCGCTTTGGCGTCGCTCAACGTGCCAAATTGCGGGCTAAAAATGATCCCGCCCCGCACATCCTCGTGATGACCGCTACTCCTATTCCTAGAACCTTGGCCATGAGTCTCTATGGCGATTTGGACCTCAGTGTGATTGATGAATTACCTCCGGGACGCCAAGCTATCCAAACCGTGCATCGCACGGATCACAATCGCTTAAAAGTGTGGGGCTTCCTCAAAGAGGAAATTGCCCGAGGCCGACAAGTCTACATTGTCTATCCGCTGATTGAGGAAAGTCAGAAGATGGACTACAAGGATCTCATGGATGGCTATGAGAGTATTTGCCGAGATTTTCCTCGACCCCAATATGAAATCAGCATCGTCCACGGCCGGATGAAGGCAGAAGATAAAGCATGGGAAATGGGGCGTTTTGTGCGAGGTGAAACCCACCTCATGGTGGCCACCACGGTCATTGAAGTAGGGGTCAACGTGCCAAATGCCTCCGTCATGGTCATCGAAAATGCCGAGCGTTTTGGCCTAAGTCAACTCCACCAACTTCGAGGGCGCGTGGGCCGGGGGGCCGAACAATCCTATTGCATCCTGATGACGGGAGATAAGCTAAGTGACGATGGAAAGGTGCGCATCGAAACCATGGTTCGCAGCAGTGATGGCTTCGAAATTGCGGACGTGGACCTGCAGCTTCGTGGACCCGGAGATGTCATGGGCACGCGGCAAAGTGGCATGCTCGACTACAAGGTGGCCAACTTGGGTCAGGATCAAAAACTCATCGAGTGGGCCAGGGAAAAAGCCCGAGCCATCGTGGAATCCGATCCAGGCTTACATTCGCCAGAACATGCCGGCCTCCGATTGCGTTTTACCGATTACGCCCGAAACAAAATGGCCTGGGGTGTTATTGCCTAGCTTGGCACGCTTTATGCCCATGTGAATCCATGAAAATCCGTCCTCCCAAAATCCGTCCTTTTTGGCGATCCGTGCATATCACCCACCGATTTTACCGGGTGACTGGAGGCTATCGTTTTTTACTCGAGGGTTTTCGAAAATTGGGACTAGGGCTCCTCGGATTCATCGTCGTTCTCTGGGCAGTGAATACGTATTTGGTGGATTTAGAATCAATCGCTCAATGGGTCACGCATCAATTGCCCTGGCCCTTGGTGGTGATCATCATGGGTCTTTCAGAGATTGTACTGGGCATCCTTCCTCCCGACTTTTTTATCCTCTGGGCCTCGACTTTTACCTACAAATGGGCCATGGTCGGACTCCTTGCCACGGTGTCGTATGGGGGAGGGCTGCTCAGTTATCTCATCGGCCAGCAGCTACATCGGTTGCCAAAAATCAAAAACTTAGTCGATGTGCGCTTCGCGAAGCACTTTATTCAAATCAAACGCTTTGGAGGCCTACTGATCTTTTTGGCGGCATTGACCCCCCTCCCCTTTCCCCCCGTTTGCACCGTGGCAGGGGTCGTAGAGTTTCGATTTCGTTGGTTCCTGTGGGTGTCTTCTGTGCGTTTTTTGCGCTTTATAATCTATGCCCTCTTCATTTTTGGTTTTGTCTAAACCGAAAATCTACTTCAAAGCCACTTTTTCCGGTCATTTCTGGGGTGCATTCTTGACAAAGCAGCCGTAGGATGGCTGCGGCGAAGGCCGTATTTTTGTGCCTATGCAGATTTCAAAGGACTGGCTCCACGACTACTTACCTGTAGCCATTAGCGCTACACGCATGGCCGAACTCCTCACCGCCACCGGTCTGGAAGTTGAAAAAGTTCACGAAGTAGACGCCGTTCCCGGCGGCCTTCGCGGCGTAGTCGTAGGCGAAGTGCTGACGGTCGTTAAACACCCCGATGCGGATCGCCTCAACTGTACCACCGTTTCCATCGGTGGCGAGCAGCCCCTTGAAATCGTCTGCGGCGCCCCCAATGTCGCCGTAGGCCAAAAAGTACCCGTCGCCACCGTCGGCTGCACGCTGTATCCCAAAGGCTCCGAAGAGGGCTTGACCATCAAAAAAGGCAAAATCCGCGGCCAAGTTTCGGAAGGCATGATTTGCGCCGAAGACGAATTGGGCCTGGGTCAATCCCACGACGGCATTTTAGTCCTAGACCCCGCTGCGGTAGTCGGCCAGCCTTTGAGCGAACACCTCGGATTGGAAAGCGATACGGCCCTCGAAATTGGCCTCACCCCCAACCGCATGGACGCCATGAGTCACATGGGAGTTGCCCGCGACCTGCGCGCCGCCATGCTGCGCCACGATGAAGAGGTCCTGTGGAGCCCGCCCATGCTTAGCGAATGGCCCAGCGTAGGTTCCGGCCTCACTCTGGACATCCAAGACCCAGGCGCCTGTCCCCGCTACTTCGCCCTCAAGGTGGAAGGCGTCGCTGCCGTCCCCTCTCCCGAATGGCTACAGCGCCGCCTCAAGACCATCGGCGCTAAGCCCATCAATGCCCTAGTGGACATCACCAACTACGTATTGCACAGCGTTGGCCACCCCTTGCACGCCTTTGATAGCCGCGCCATTCAAGGCAACGCCATTGTTGTGCGCCGCGCGAAGTCGGGCGAGGCCTTTACCACCTTGGACAGTGTAGCGCGAACCTTACACGCCGACGACCTCGTCATTGCCAACGCTTCGGACGCCATGGCTATGGCCGGCGTATTTGGCGGCTTAAAATCTGGCGTACAAGCCGATACCACGTCCATTGTCTTGGAATCTGCCTGGTTTGACCCCGTCGTGATCCGTAAAGGCGCCAAGCGCCACGGCCTCAATACCGACGCCTCTTTTCGCTATGAGCGCGGCGTTGATCCTAGCCTCGGCACCGAAGCTTTGGAATTGGCCTGGACCTTGATCCAAAGCATCTTCCCAGATGCCAAAGTCACGGGCTACGACGCCTTTGAGTCCGCTGACGCCCCCTTTGACGACCGCGTCGTCCACATCGACACGCAGCGCATCCAAGCCAGCATCGGCGAAGCCATTCCTGTGGACCGTATGCGCAGCATTCTTCAGTCGCTGGACATCCACGTGACCGCCGAATCGGGCAGCGCCTGGACCCTATCCGTGCCCGCCTACCGCTGGGATGTGACCCGCGAAGCGGACATCGCCGAAGAAATTTTGCGCATTTACGGCTTCAATGCCATTTCCTTCCCGCCCGCCATGCGTTTGCATGTGGCCCACGAAGAACGCATTAGCCCCGAAATGCTTCGCCGCAAAGCCGCAGATTATCTGGTCGGCCAGGGCTTGTTCGAAATCATGAACAACTCGCTGACGCGCGCGCAAGCCTACGAAAAGCACCCTAGCATCGCTTCGGATAGCGTTGTACCCGTCTTGAACCCCTTGAGTCAGGATTTGGGCGTCATGCGCCCCAGCTTGATGCTCGGAGGCCTGGATGCCGTGAGCTACAATGCCAAACGCCAGAATGCCGATGTGGCCCTATTTGAATTTGGCCGAACCTACCACAAATCTGCTGACGGCCTGTCTGAGCGCAATGCCCTTGGCCTTTGGCTCGCCGGGAGTTACCCCGGTCCACACTGGATGACCGGCGAAGCAAAAATTAACTTCTTCGCCCTCAAAGGCCTAGTCTTAGGGCTTTGCCAGCGCTTTGGTTTGAACGTCGAAGAGCAAGGCATGGACGCCGAAGGCGGCGAGTTTGCTGGCGGTATTCTACTCACCGTGGGCGGTCAGCCACTGGCCTCCTTGGGCTGGGTAGACGACTGGGCCCTCCAGCAATCGGATCTCAAGCAACCGGTTTTGGCGGCGCGCATCGATTGGGACCGCTTTGTCAAAGCAGCCTCTCGCGTGAAAATCGCTTACCGCGAACCGTCCAAATTCCCCAAAGTCACCCGCGACTTGGCCCTCATTGTCAACGCTACCCTCAGCTACGGAGAGCTCTACAGCTGCCTCCGCCAAGTCAAAGAGAAAACCCTACAAAGCATTGAGCTCTTTGACGTCTACCAAGGGAAGAACCTGCCCGAAGGGAAGTTGTCCTACGGCATGCGCTTCACCTTTTTGGATCCCAACAAGACCCTTCAAGATGCACAGGTGGATGGCGCCATGGCCAAATTCTTGAAGGCTGCAGAAGACGGCGTAGGCGCAACGCTGCGCTAATGCAGAAAGGAAGGTAGCGATTCAGGAATCCGGGCAAAACAGGGAGCAAAAGGACCCTTTAACCCTTCTACCCTTCTACCCTTCAACCCTTGTACGCCTTCTTGTACAAGCGGTAAACCTGTTCATAATCCACAGGAATACCTTGGTCCGTCATGCGTGCCACATAGGTTTCCAAATAGGTAATTCCCTCCTCAAATTGGCCTGATTGGATGAGGTTAAACGCCAGTATCCATAAAGAGCGACTGCTCTCATAGGACTCCCAGCCCAAACGACTTACGGAAATACAGCTATCGAGATCCGCCTGCCGTTTAAACAAGAGAAATTGATAGTAATAATTCATGCCAAGATCTTCTAAAAACAGATCTTCATGTCCGGAGATTCCTAGATTCCGTAACGTATCTAACGCGACAAAATCCTTCATTACCGACGCAGAATCCATACGGCTGCACGTCGAATGTAGGTCCTTAAACTGCTGATAATTTACTTGGCCTTGCAACTTGGAGACGCACAAAATCACGACAGCTACTGCCCAAAGCAGATTGATTCGTACATACCTGGAAGCCATTTCTACCTAGGAAGGTACCGAAAAAAGTAGGCATTCGATAGATACGGACTCAAGCATTCAGGAAAGACAAAGGACAAAAGACCCCTTTACCCCTTAAACCCTTTAACCCTTTAGCCCTAGCCCTCAAGCACCTCGCCCAATGCGTTCTGGTAGGGCTTCGCGTAGTCGCTCACCGTGCCCCAATCCTCGTCGTCGACGCGGATGGCGCCTTTGGTGACATGGCCTAAGAGGTCAAATTCCACGCCATTGAGCATCATGAGGTCAATGAAGGACTCTTCGTTTTCGGGCGTGACAGAAACCACAATTCGGCTTTGGCTCTCCCCAAAGAGGTAGGCATCGGGACGAATTTCTACATCCGTGGTGATGTCAAAGCCCAAGTCGCCCTGCATAGCGGATTCCAAGAGTGCGATGAACAACCCGCCCTCCGTTACATCATGCGCAGAGGCAATGACGCCCTTGCGAATGAGTTCCTTGAGTTGCTCTTGGTTGGCGTACTCTTCCTCCAAGGAGAAGAAGGGTACAGGAGAAGCCTCAATGCCATGGTGATGGACCAAGTACTGGCTGGACGAAATATCATCGCGTGAGGTGCCCAGCATGTAGATCAAGTCGCCTTTGGCTTTGAACGGAATGGTCGTCACGTGCTTTGTGTCCTCGACCAAACCAATCATCGCGATGGTAGGCGTGGGGAAGACCGGCTCGATACGGTTGCCGATTTGCGTTTGGTTGTAGAAGCTGACGTTACCTCCCGTCACTGGGGTCGCAAACTTCTCACAGGCTTTGCCCATACCCTTGATGGCGCCGACAAATTGCCAGTACACTTCAGGATTGTAGGGATTGCCAAAATTCAAGCAGTTGGTGATGGCCGAGGGAACGCCGCCGGAACAGACGATGTTTCGGGCGTTTTCTGCCACGGCAATCATGGTGCCCACTTCAGGGTCGGCATGAACGTAGCGGCTATTGCAATCTACGGTCATGGCAATGGCGCGCTTGGAGCCTTTCACGTTGACAATGGCTGCATCGCTCGCTTCGTTGGTAGAACGATTTTTGGTTCCGACCATGGAGTCGTATTGGTCGTATACCCAGTGCTTGGAAGCAATGTTTGGCAGGCGAACCAGCTCTTTCGCCACAGAAAGAAGGTCCTCTGGGCATGGCACGAGGTCCATGTCAAAGTTCTGGTATTCGGCGTAGTACGCAGGTTCACGGGTTTCTCGATGGTAGATGGGTGCACCGCCACCAAGCACAAGAGACTCAGCTGGGATTTCGGCCAGCTTTTCTCCGTGCCAGAAGTAGCGCACGTAGGGCCCTTCTGTGACGATTCCGATCGGCTCACAGTGGATGTCCCATTTCTCAAAAATGGCTTCCACCTCTGCCTCACGGCCTTTGTCGACGACCACGAGCATGCGCTCCTGCGATTCAGACAACAGAATCTCCCAGGGCTCCATGCCGTCTTGACGTGTAGGAACTTTGTCTAGGTCGATGTCCATGCCCACGCCACCGCCGGCCGACATTTCGCTTGTTGAACAGGTAATTCCGGCTGCGCCCATGTCTTGCATGCCTTTCACAGCACCAATTTTGGCCAGTTCCATCGTGGCCTCCAAGAGCAATTTCTCTTGAAAGGGATCACCCACCTGAACGGATGGAATGTCATTCGCGGAGTCTTCACTGAGATCCTTAGATGCAAAAGCGGCCCCGTGAATACCGTCTCGGCCCGTAGAGGAGCCCACAATGTAGACTGCGTTGCCTACCCCTTGGGCCTTTGCCGAAATTTGACCACCCACCTCAACGATGCCTGCGGAGAAGGCATTGACCAAGGGGTTTTGCTCGTAGCACTTATCAAAATAGACCTCGCCGCCCACCGTGGGGATGCCGAAGGAGTTGCCGTAGTTTCCAATGCCCTTGACCACCCCTTTCACTAACCACTTGGTTCGATCTGTGGTTGGGTCGCCAAATCGGAGGCTATTCAATTGCGCAATGGGGCGCGCACCCATGGTGAAAATGTCTCGGTTAATCCCTCCCACGCCGGTGGCTGCTCCCTGATAAGGCTCCACGGCGGAAGGGTGGTTGTGGGATTCAATTTTGAACGCACAGGCCAGTCCCTCGCCGATATCGACCAAACCAGCGTTTTCTTCGCCTGCCTTGGCCAGCATGTGCGGGCCCTCTTTGGGTAGCGTCTTCAGCCAAACAATAGAGTTTTTATACGAACAGTGTTCGGACCACATCACCGAGTAAACAGACAACTCAGTAAAATTGGGCGTTCGGCCCAACACCTCGCAAATCTTGTCAAATTCCTCGGGAAGGAGGCCTAATTCTTTGGCGGTTTCAACCGTAGTAAGGGCAGCAGAGTCCATGTGCAATTCTTTGTCACAAAGGTACGACCCTCCCTTCCTACCTTTCGGGCATGAAAGCACATTTGTACGCCTTTTTTACACTGCTCATTGTGAGTATCGCGGGCTGCGGTCCCTCCTTCTTGGCGGATACTACCCTGATGAATGCACACATTGCCCAATTTGAGGGCGATAGCCTCTACTACGTCTATGGCCACGTGGCGGTTCGCGATGGTAAAATTTTGAGCATTACCCCCTTTGAGGAAGGCCAAAATGACATTCCCAGCGCAATCGACACAGTGGATCTACAGGGGGCCTATCTCTACCCGGGCTTTATCGATGCGCATGCCCACTTTTTAGGCCAGGGCTTGGCGATGAATTCGGTCAATTTATGGGGCGCCACGTCCTGGTCCGAATGCGTTGAACGCGTCCAAATCTTCATCGCCGAACACCCTGATGCCGAGGTTATTCGCGGCCGCGGCTGGGACCAAAACGACTGGCCCGGCGCTGCCTACCCCACCGCCAACGAACTTGAAGGCCTCACAGACAAACCCATCGTGCTCAGCCGCATTGACGGCCATGCCGTGGTCGCCAACCGCGTGGCTTTGGCGCGCTCCGGCATCACCGGCGACAGCCGCATCGAGGGCGGCGAAGTCCTCCTCGACGCCCAAGGCCAGCCCAGCGGCGTCCTGATTGACAACGCGGAAAGCCTCCTCCAAATCGCCCAGCCTAGTGAGGAAGAGCGCATCGAAGCCCTCCTTGCCGCACAAGCCCGCTGCTATTCCTTGGGGCTTACTTCCGTCCATGACGCCGGCCTGCCCACGGAAGACATTGACCTCATCCACCGCCTCCAGCAAGACGGGCAGCTGACGATTCCACTCTATGTAATGGTATCGGAAAGCCCCGAGGCCCTCCTCGAATGGAAAGCCCGCGGCCCCCTCAAAACGGAACGCCTCGACGTGCATAGTTTCAAGTTTTACTCCGACGGCGCCCTGGGTAGCCGTGGGGCTCTGCTGCGCCAGCCCTACCACGACCGCCACGACCATTTCGGCCTGCAAATTCGGAGTTATGCGTACATGCAAGACGCTGCGAAGGAAGTGGCGGCTATGGGATGGCAGATGAACACCCATGCCATTGGCGATTCGGCCAACCACTTTATGCTGGACCTCTACCAGGAGTTTGCGCAGGAAGGCAGCCGCTGGCGTATCGAGCATGCTCAGATTGTGAGCGCTTCGGACCGAATGCGCTTCGGAGGCCCGCAAGCTCTCCTTCCTTCGGTTCAACCGACGCATGCCACGTCCGATATGGATTGGGCCGTTGAGCGCCTTGGCAGCCACCGCATGTCGGATGCCTACGCCTATGCCGAACTGCGGCAGGCGGCAGGTGGCATTCTCCCCCTCGGCACCGACTTTCCGGTAGAAGAAGTTAATCCGCTTTACACACTGTATGCTGCGTCTGCCCGCAAGGCGTTGGATGGCCACCCTGCGGATGGATTTCAAATGGAAAATTCCCTAACCCGAGCCCAGGCTTTAAAGGGCATGACGCGAGACGCTGCCTATGCAGCCTTTCAAGAAGAAGAATTAGGTGCGGTTAAAATCGGATTTTGGGCAAATTTTACCATCTTTACGAAAGACCTTACGGCCTGTCCAATAGATGACATTCCCTCCATGCCAGTACTTCAGACATGGGTGCATGGAACACTCGTTTACGGATTGAACTCGAACAAATAAACATACTACGCATGACGCCAACGCGCTTATTTGACTTTGCCTATTACGCTCTAGAGCAGCATCCCCGTCCGGACGCCCTGAACACCAAAATCAACGGTCAATGGGAATCCCTTTCGACGGCCGACTACATCGCCAAGTCAGAAAGACTTGCCCTAGGACTGATCGCCTTAGGGGTTAAACCAGGCGAGAAAATTGCCATTATTTCCACCAATAATCGGACAGAATGGAACATTTGCGACCAGGGGATCCTCTCCGCTGCGGCCATTGATGTCCCGGTATATCCCACCATTTCTTCGGAAGATTACAAGTTCATTTTCAACGATGCCGAAGTCAAATATTGCTTTTTGAGCGATGCAGAGCTTTTTGAAAAGGTCAAAGCCATTCAGAGCGAAGTGCCCAGCCTTCAGGAAATCTATTCCTTTGTACCGGTCGATGGCTGTGCGCATTGGGACGAGGTTTTTGCCTTGGCCGATGAGGCTAATCGGCCCGAATTAGCGGCCCGAATGGCTGCCGTCAAGCCGGAAGAGTTGGCGACGTTAATCTATACAAGCGGCACGACCGGTACGCCCAAGGGTGTCATGCTAAGCCACCGAAATGTATCGAGCAATGCCCTAGCCTCTGCCCAGCGACTCCCCGTGGGCCCTGGGGCAAAATCCCTCAGTTTCCTTCCTCTGTGTCATAGCTACGAGCGTGTTCTCGTGTATATCTACATGACCACCGGCGTCGGAACCTATTATGCGGAGAGCTTGGAGACCATCGGAGATAATCTTCGCGAAATTCATCCCGAAGTATTTACGGCGGTCCCACGTTTGCTCGAAAAGGTCTTTGACCGCATCATGGATAAAGGCAAAGAATTGACTGGAATCAAGCGTGCCCTATTCTTCTGGGCGGTGGGCCTTGCTGAGAAGTACGAGCACAGCGGAAAATCCCCACTCTACTATGCTCAGCTCAAACTGGCACGCAAACTCATCTTCTCCAAGTGGCAAGAAGCCTTAGGCGGCAAGACCGAAGCCGTGGCGTCAGGCGCCGCAGCTTTGAATCCACGTTTGGCGCGCATTTTTGCCGGTGCCGGCATCAACATCCAAGAAGGCTACGGTTTGACGGAAACGTCGCCCGTGCTTTCGGTCAATTTACCTACCGGCCAAGGCCACAAGCTAGGAACGGTGGGAACGCCCATTGAAGGTGTAGAGCTAAAGCTCGATAGCGATGGCGAAATCTTGGCGAAAGGACCAAACATCATGATGGGCTACTATGGTCGTCCCGACTTGACCGCGGAAGTCATGACCGAAGACGGTTGGTTCCGCACTGGAGATATCGGCGAAATTCTCTCAGGAGGGTATCTCCGCATCACAGACCGCAAAAAGGAAATCTTCAAAACAGCAGGGGGTAAATACATCGCTCCCCAAAACATGGAAAACGTGTACAAGGAAAGTGCCTTCGTTGAGCAATGCATGGTTGCCGGTGAAAACCGCAAATTCCCGGTACTTATCCTTCAGCCCCAATTTGACTACCTCAAGAGCTGGTGCCAGCGCAAGGACATTGCTTGGACCACTGCCGAAGAGATGGTGAAAAACCCCCTAGTCGTTGCGCGCATCCTACGTGAAGTCGAGGCCAAAAATGCCCAATTCGGCAAATGGGAATCGGTTAAAAAGATCTTGATTACCTCCGACCAATGGACCATTCCCGCCGGTCATTTGACGCCGACCATGAAGCTACGTCGCAAGCCTATCCTTGCTATGTATGCCTCGGGCTATGAAGATTTATACGTCTAAACCCGAGTGCACTTAGGCTAGGTGCACGGCCACATAATTTCGGAAACGCTCAATAACCGTTTCCATATCCTCCGGCAGAGCGGCTTCAAATCGAAGTCGCTCTCCTTTTTTAGTGGGATGCTCAAAACCGAGCATCCGGGCATGAAGGGCTTGACGTGGACAGATTTTCAAATTATTCACCATGAACTCTTTGAATTTGGGCCAGCCCGGCTTATCAGGCATTTCGAGACCTCCGTACGTTTCATCGCCAAATAACGGGTGGCCGATATGCTTGAAGTGGGCGCGAATTTGATGCGTACGCCCCGTCTCCAGTCGGCAAGCAACCAAGGTGGCAAACCCAAAGCGCTCCAATACACGGTAATGCGTGACGGCGTGCTTCCCGTATTTACCATCTTCGAAAACGGTCATCACCTTGCGATCCTTCAAGCTGCGCCCGATGTGCCCCGTAATGGTTCCCTCGTCTTCTGCCAGGTTGCCCAAAGCCAGCGCGTGGTATTCGCGCTCCGTGCTGTGGTCCGCAAATTGCTTCGCCAAAAAGGCCATGGCATATTCATTTCGGGCAATAACCAACAACCCAGAAGTGTCTTTATCTATCCGGTGAACTAGCCCCGGGCGTTCGCTCTTATCGCCATCCGGCAAATTCTCAAACAAGTGCAACAATCCGTTAATCAAGGTCCCTGAATAGTGACCATAGCTCGGATGGACCACCATACCTGCCGGTTTATTCACCACGACCACATCTGAATCTCGGTGAACCACATTCAGATCCAAATCTTGAGCGAATAGCTCTATTTGCTTAGGCGGTTGAGCGAGAACCAAGGTCACCACGTCGCCTGGCTTCACGCGGTAATTGCTTTTTACCGGTTGCGCATTGACGCGAATAGCCCCGGCATCCGCAGCCTTCTGGATGCGGTTGCGCGAGGTATGCGTCATGAAATTGAACAAAAACTTATCTACCCGAAGCAATTGCTGCCCCGGCTCTGATACAAATCGAAAATGCTCATAGAGCTCTTCTTCGTCTCCTTCCCAGGATTCGGCTACATCTCCACGCATTAGGGTTGGATGATCAATGAATAGCGATGGCCTTCTGCATACTGAAATATATACATGCCTGCGGGCCAATCAGCGACGGGAAGTTCCCATCCTTCGTGTGCGTCGAAACGCGAAATTTCTTGTCCCAAAGAACTGTATACCCGCACCGCATGAGCGCTTGCGGGGCCCCGTACATACTGACTTGCTGGGTTGGGGTAAAGGGGTGTTGGAACCGAGAGAGTGGACTCAGATAAATCAGCTGGAAGTCCTCTAAAAAAGGGCCGCATCATCAAAGTGCCAGGGAGCAACGAAGGATACCAACCCGCATAATCCCCATAGGCTTTTACCGAGTTTCGCTGTAAATCCAAGCCGACGGTCAAGGCTGGACCTGTCGTTTGTATGAATCCGAGATAGACCTCTTTCGGCACATAGATAGCGGAGGTATCCAACACATAGTGGCGGAAGGGGCTTCCCGCGTAGGCTAACTCTGGGACATAACTTGAATCTGTCACATACAACACATTGCCGGGCAATCCTGCCGTATCCACCTCCCAAACGGCCAATTGGAAGCGCATCCCCGACCAATCAAACCCAGCGGGCACGAAAGAGAGATCCAGTCCGCGCAGACTATCTGCTTGCAAGAAAGTAAACAACTGAGCCATTTGCGGTAGGCTCCCTTGGGTTACCCCGTAGCTTCGTTCAGCACTAGCATCATCCAAACCGTAGCGATCGCCAAAATGCTGACGGATATACAGGGAGTCATTTTGCAATTCCCCGACATTTTCACCATCAAACCATCCAGTGAAGTGAAAGTCTGAAGGACCGGTCATACTCACCCCGGGTTTGGTCAGTGCAAATGGATACGGTGTGCTTACATCATGGTTCAACGTCGTGACAACGGGCACCGATGAACGACTCGCTAAGACGGACCCTAGGCCATCTTTCCACACATATTTACCCAAATTCAACTGCCATCCGCCGACAGGCGCAGGCCCATTCCGTCGATACGCCGTCGAAAGGCTATCCTTTTCCAGTAAAAATGCGGAATAATGCCACCAGGGCAGTTCAGAAAATCCTTGGATGAGGCTGGAGGGTACGCGAGACCAAGCCGGATCAAAAAGCAAGGTGTCCCCTAGGTTCCGGCCCATGCCAAACTCCAGGTAGTCTATTAAGAAGTGATCAAACGCACCCGCCGGTGAACCATAACGGGCAATGCGAAAACGAACTCCCGAAAGCCCATTCAAATGGGCTGGAAGTGCTATGGACTGCGCATGCCAGCGGCCCGTGTTGGCGCCTCCGCGAAGGCCCCACCCATGTTCCCATGCGCTGGCCGCGGGGTTCCAAAAGTGAACGATCAAAGAATCGGTGGATTCGGTGGGATCGCCCTGGCCGCCTTGCTGTAGGTAAAAGCTGAGCACTCCATTGGTCTGCCCCGTCAAATTGAAGAAAGGCGACACCAAGGCATCCGTCAAGGAATCATTGCCCAACACACCCGGGCGGTAGGCCTGCCCATCTGCGGCAATGCCGTCGAAAACCGCAGCCCCAATCGACAAGGGGTCGACCGACCAATTGCTCGCTGACACCACACCGGAAGAAGTCCAGCCCGCATTCAAGCGATGGGAAAATCCATCCACAAATGGCGGCAAGAGGGTGTCGGAGGTCTTGTGAAGCACGGAGGCAGGCTGCGCGGCACCGCTGCGCGGCATGAACCACGCCTCGGCAGGTTGCTGGGCCATGGCGAGGAAGCTCGCAGAGGTCATACTGACCGCGAGAACCATCTTTATATAGGATAATTTACTGTTCATCATTGGCTTGAAGGAGGTGCTCCTCACCTATCCAAACGCGCACTATCCCATTTTTATGCGTCACAAAGCTTCCTTGCGAATCCTCGGGGAGTTGGAGGTGAACAACCAAAGCAGCGTTCGACGTATCGCCTTCTACCCATTCAATGCGCAAGCCGCTGAGCTGTAAAATGGCCTTGGCCTCGCCAAAGCGCATGCCCAAAAGATTTGGAACGGCATGGGTGGGTGGTCCTGAGCGCTTGCCTACGACTAAATCAACCGCAGTCCCCTTCCGAACTTGACTTCCTTCCGCCAAAGTGACGCCTCCGGCACTCACTGAGAGGACTAATCCTTCTGCCAAATCGGGCACATAGGTGATCCGACCTACCCGCAATCCGCGCGAAGTAAGATCTAACTCTGCGCGTTGAAGCGTGCGCTCTACAAGCATCGGCAGGGCGACACGACCGGGTCGGCGGCGGTTGATTGTCAATTCAATAATACGACCCGCTTTTGCCGTGGCTCCAGGCATGGGATATTGATCCACCACTGTTCCTGGGTCCATTTTGGCAAAATACACCGTGGAATCCAGTACTTCGACTACGAGCCCGCTGTTAGAAATGCGCTCTTGGGCTTCCTCAAAGCTTAGGCCCGTCAAATCAGGAACCACCTGCACTTGGCCGTGTCCTGTAATCCCTTTGAGGATCCAATTGGCGCTCAGGCCTAAGACGGAAAAGAAGATGAGTGCCAACAAAGCATTCATCCAAAAAGTCTTGCTTTTGAGAAATAAAATCAGTTTCATCTCCTGCAAAAATAGCCAACTGCTTTGCACCACCCGCTATCTTTGAGATATGCGTACACGAGTTGCTGTAGTTATGGGGGGATATTCCAGTGAATATGGGATTTCCGTCAAGAGTGGTGAAGCGGTTTTTCGCGCCCTGGATCGCTCTTTGTTTGAGGCCTATGGACTGACCTTGTCCAAAGAAGGTTGGACGGCCCAAGACGAACACGGTGAACCGGTGGGATTCGACCCCAGTCAGATGCATATTTTACATCAAGGTTCCAGCCAAAAGATTGATCTCATTTTCAACCTCATTCACGGCCATCCGGGCGAAGATGGCACCTTAGCCATCACTTGGGAGGCCCTTGGGATCCCCTATACTTCGTGCAGTCCTGCCGCGTCTGCACTGACTTTTCACAAGGCATGGACCAATGGGGTGGTCACCCGCCTCGGAGTCCCCGTTGCTCCGGCCATTTGGACCTCTGCCGGGGTGCCTGCGGAAAGCCTTTTTCCAGCGTTAGAACTCATGGAGTATCCCTTATTTGTCAAGCCCTGCCGCAGCGGATCCAGCTATGGCGTGAGTCGAATCACCTCTCCAGAGGAGCTGGGTGCCGCCTTAGAAGCTGCCGCGGTAGAAGACCAGGCCATAGTCATTGAACAAGGCGTTTTGGGCATTGAGGTAGGCTGTGGCGTTGTTCGACTAAACAATCGAGTCGAAACCTTAGGCATCACAGAGATTGTCCCCAAAAAGGCCTTTTTTGATTTCGCTGCGAAATATGAAGGGTTGTCTGAAGAAATTACACCAGCCCGCATTTCTGAAGAATCTGCTCGACACATTGAACTTTTGACCAAGCGAGTATATGAAGGATTGGGCCTAACCGGCTTCTGTCGTGCCGACTTCATCCTCCCCGCGGAGGGCCTGCCGGTCCTCATTGAAATCAACACGGTTCCAGGCATGAGCGCCGAAAGCATCCTACCCAAACAGCTAGGGGCTCGGGGCACCTCCCTCACAGAATTTACTACCTTGGTCGCTCAACAAGCCCTATCTGATGCCTCGAATCGCACTTTTCCCGGGATCTTTTGACCCCATCACCTTGGGCCACGTCAATATCGTGGAACGAGCGATTCCCCTCTTTGACGAGATTATTTTAGCCGTGGGGGAAAATGCGGAAAAACACTATCTATTTCCGCTTGCGCAGCGCATGGAGTGGATGAAGGAAACCTTCACCGATCACCCCAACATTCGGGTGGTATCCTACCAAGGTCTTACAGTGGATTTTGCCAAGACATCAGGCGCTAATTTCCTTCTCAGAGGATTGCGGAACCCAGCCGATTTCGAATTTGAAAAGGCGATCGCTCAGGCCAATCGCGAAATGATGCCCGAGTTGGAGACCGTCTTTTTATTGACTTCTGCGCGTTGGGCCTTCATTTCGTCCAGCATTGTTCGAGATGTGATCAAAAATAACGGCGACTATCGACGCTTCGTCCCGAATGCTGTTCGATTGAATCCCTAGATTCCTCGCTGCATCGCTGCAGCCGCCACCTCCTGTATCGTGGCGTAACTCTCTTTCAGTTGATTCTCCCATTCATGGCGTTCGACCCATCGAACCCACTCAATCCCCTCTTCGGTTTGTGGAGACAGTTTCGGGCGACCAGGCACTGTCATGTGGTACCAGTGCGTTGTCTTGACAAAATGCTGTCCATTTTGGTCATATTCATGCCGGGTTTCGGTCAACTTAACCCCTAGCTGGAGTCCCGAAAGCCCGCATTCTTCTTCAACCTCCCGCACGGCGCAATCCTCAATGTTTTCGCCCTTTTCCAACTTTCCTTTAGGTAAATCCCAGGTCTTCAAGCGATAAATCCAAAGGACTTCGCCAAAGCCATTTTCCACCCAGCCTCCGGCTGCAGTCAGCGAAATATCGTTGTACTTTTGCGTCATGGTAAATGAGTCAGATACGGCCAAACGTCTCGCCGAATTATTACTGCAAATTAAGGCGATTGAACTTCGTCCTGATCAACCTTTCACCTGGGCGTCAGGTATTCTGTCTCCGATCTATTGTGACAATCGGGTCACCCTCTCGCATCCGACCGTTCGCACCTATTTGCGCGAACAGATGGCCCAAACCATTAAGACACAACATCCTACCGTCGAGGTGATCGCTGGAGTCGCCACCGGAGCAATTGCCTTGGCCGCACTGGTGGCTCAAGAGTTGAACCTTCCCATGGTCTACGTTCGCGCATCGGCAAAGGGCCATGGCCGTCAAAATCTTATTGAAGGCCAGCTCGCCAACAATGCCCGCGTGGTCGTCATCGAAGATCTGGTCTCCACAGGAATGAGCTCACTCCAAGCCGTCGATGCACTGCGCGAAGTAGGGGCAAATGTTTTGGGTATGGGAGCCATTTTCACCTATGGCTTCCAAAAAGCGGTAGATGCCTTTACCGAAAAAAACTGTAGCCTATTCACGTTAAGTGATTACGCCCATCTATTACAGGTAGCTGAAGGGCGAAACACCCTAAATGCTCAGGAAGCCAAGACCTTGGCCCAATGGCGCCAAGATCCCGAAAGCTGGGGCAAATAGCGCTCGATTTTCGGCCCGAGTTTCTCAGACATTACGTTCGTTCTGAAACCCACTGGATTTCACCGTGGTGGTACCAATGGCATAGCCCTTGGGCATCCTCCAACCCAATTCGACCAAAACGATCTACCCCCAAACAGTGCAATGTTTGGACTTCTTCCGAATGGATACGTCTCCATCGCCCCATTCCGCGATGAATTAACAGCGCATTAAACCGATCCACGGCATCTTGCATCCCATGGTCCAGGGTTTCCGCCCATGCCTGCAGCACCGCGGCGCGGATAGTTTCGACGGAGAGTTCCGTTCCGAGATAGGCACAGCCTTCAGGAGCAGAGGTCAAATTGACCCCCATACTCCCGATATAGCGACGGCAATGCGATCCCTCCCAGAGCGCTTCTGTCAAGATTCCAGCCAACTTCTTTCCTTGTAGGTAGATGTCATTGGGCCATTTTATCCCCAGGGGATGTTCAGCCAAAGGACTCAAGTGCTCGCAAACTACTACGGCGGTAGCCAAATGGCGCTGCATGACTTCCTCCGCAGACCAGTTTTTTTCCGGACTCAACAGGGTGCACAAGAAGGCGTGTCCGGCAACATCCTGCCACCCATTCGCCCCTTGGCCGCGGCCCTGCGACTGATTGTCTGCCGAAATGGCAGTCCAATCACGGGCATCCAGGGACTTCTCTTCGCGTTTCGCAAAGGCATGGGTAGAGTCTATCTCCTTGTAATGCAGGCGCTTGATGTACATTTGGGGGCAATTTCGGTCAAAAAAGATTCCTTCACGACGGAAGGTAGATCGAAGAGAACTTGGATGGCATCTTTGTTGTTTAGTATTCTGTCCATTAAAAACGCCGAATAAAGGCGAATCCCCTGAATGAAAAACGCATTCCCACCCATTGTTCTTGAAACCTTAGAAGGCATTTCTGATGTGAAAGGCGAAAATACAGTCGTATTGGACTTGAAGCATCTTGAAAATGCCGTCTGTGATTACTTCATCATTACCGAAGCACAATCTTCCACCCAGGTATCTGCTTTGGCGGGCTCCGTGGAAAAGCGATTGCGCGACCAATGCGAAGAACGTCCATGGCACATCGAGGGTGCGCAGGAGTCAGAGTGGATTTTAATGGATTATGTCCATGTGGTTGTCCATGTTTTCCAGCGGGAAGCCCGTGAGTTTTATGACATTGAAGGATTATGGGGAGATGCCCACATTACGGCAATCCCGAGCTGATATTTAAACGATGAGTCAAAAACCTCCCCAGAAAAAAGGCAATATGCCTAAGTTCAGTTTAAACTGGATCTACCTCGCTGTATTCGGTAGCCTGTTGGCATTGAATTTTGTTTCTGCCAATTACAGCGCCACGGCGCAGGAGTCCAACTTTAATGACCTGACAAGTAAAGTCCAGGCAGGCCACATTGACAAAGTCAAAGTGGTCAATAAAAAAGAGGTCTATCTCTACATTCAGCCCGACACCCTGGCCAAGAATGAAGCCTACAAGGACCTCGCTACGTCAGGATTCAACGATGCCCCCAACAGTGGTCCGCATTTTCATTTCGAAATGCCTGCCGACATTTTCAATGAAAATCTTAACCAATTCTACGGGAGCCACCCAGAATGGGTTGCCTCCAATGGGCAATTGAATGTGGAATACAAAGACGAGCCCAATTACTGGACCGAGATTCTTTCATGGATCATTCCTTTTGCCTTAATCGCAGTCTTCTGGTTCTTCATGATGCGCCGCATGGGTGGCGGTGGGGCTGGTGGACCCGGTGGCCAAATCTTTAACATTGGAAAATCCCGCGCTCAAGTATTCGATGCCGACGCGGAAGTCCGTGTCACCTTCAAAAATGTCGCTGGCATGGAAGGCGCTAAGGACGAGGTACTTGAAGTCGTCGACTTCCTCAAGAACCCAAAAAAATACACCAACCTGGGTGGTAAAATCCCCAAGGGAGTCCTTTTAAGTGGCCCTCCGGGAACAGGTAAAACCCTTTTGGCCAAGGCCGTTGCGGGAGAAGCCAAAGTCCCATTCTTCTCGCTCAGCGGGTCTGATTTTGTCGAAATGTTTGTGGGGGTGGGTGCCAGCCGGGTACGCGACTTATTCAAACAAGCCAAGGAAAAATCTCCTGCGATCATCTTCATCGATGAAATCGACGCCATTGGTCGTGCGCGGGGTAAAAATGCTTTTGGCGGCGGAAATGACGAACGCGAGAACACCTTGAACCAGCTCTTGACAGAGATGGATGGCTTTGGCACAAATGAGCATGTCATTGTCATGGCCGCAACGAACCGCGCTGACATTTTGGACCGCGCCCTCATGCGTGCAGGACGATTTGATCGGGTAATCTATGTGGACTTGCCTGAATTCACCGAGCGAAAAGAGATTTTTGAAGTCCATCTTAAACCCCTCAAGCTAGGGGAAGATGTTGACGTCGAGTTCCTAGCTCGACAAACCCCTGGATTCTCAGGTGCTGACATCGCCAACGTGTGTAACGAAGCTGCGCTTGTCGCTGCCCGAAAGGACAAACAAGCGGTAGAAAAACAAGATTTCCTCGACGCGGTAGATCGCATTATTGGCGGACTTGAAAAGAAGAATAAAATCATCACGCCTGAGGAGAAGAAAGTCATCGCCTACCACGAGGCAGGCCACGCCACGGTGAGTTGGTTACTTGAGCATGCCTCCCCCTTGGTAAAAGTTACCATCGTGCCCCGAGGACGCTCACTCGGTGCTGCATGGTATCTTCCAGAGGAGCGTCAGTTGAATTCAACAGACCAAATGTTGGACGAAATGTGCGCGACCATGGGCGGGCGAGCGGCCGAGGAAGTCATGTTTGGACGGATCACCACCGGGGCTTTGAGTGATTTAGAAAAAGTCACCAAGCAAGCACGAGCGATGGTCACGATCTACGGCCTCAACGAGAAGCTAGGCAACATTACCTACTATGATTCGAGTGGTCAAAGTGAGTATCAGTTTGATAAGCCCTACAGCGAAAAAACAGCCCAACTCATTGATGAGGAGATTTCCACCATCATCGAAGGTCAGTACGCGCGTGCCAAGCAGATTTTGCGCGAGAACAAGGACAAGTTGAGCAGCCTAGCCGAAGAACTTTTGAAGCATGAAGTCATTTTCAAAGAGAATTTGGAAGGGATTTTCGGAAAGCGCCCCTGGTTGACCGCGGAGGAAAAAGTGCAAGCCGCCCTGGACAGCGCCAAAGAAAATGCGACCACAGACCTTGAAAGTGACATCGAAACGGTGAGTGAAACTCCACAAGAGGCCGCCCCGACGGTGCCCTCAGCCGACCCGATCGCTGCCGAGGAGGACGCTGAAAATTTGACGGAAGAGAATCCAGAAATCCCACAAGGAAACGACTAAGATTCACTAATTTTCCGGGGAATTTTAGGACCTATGGCCGGACTCTTCGGAAAACTTCTCTCCATTCTCAGTGGCGCCCCAGAACATTCTGTTTCTGAGGGAGCTGAGAACGCTGGAAAGTATCTTGCCAAGGCTGACGATCCAGTCGACTTGCTCTTTGTCAAAAAGTTCACTGACGGCGGGGGTCTATTTGTCTACTGTGGTAGCCCGGAAGAAATTGTGAGCAACTTGGCGGCGGCGGCCAAGGAATGTGGCCAAAATCAGTTTTTTGTTCCTGAATCAGGATTAATTCCTTGGTTTCAAGACGCCGGATTGACGGTCGTCAAGGACAACCCCTTGGAAGCAACCGCCATGGCTTCGAGCTGTCATGCGGCCATTGCCCAAACGGGCGGTATCATGATTTCAGATTTGCAAACGGCCGGGCTAAAATTTGCCCAACTGCCGAGCATTCACATCGTTTTTGCCCGCGTCTCCCAAGTCGTCAATAGTCTTTCGGACGGCATGGCCGCCATCAACAAATCGCACCGCGAACAACGTCCGCGAGCTATTATTACCCTCAAGGGAAAGATGGATGAAAGCGTCATGCAGGCCAAAGTGGATCCAAACAAAGGTCGCCACCTGTACTTCTTTCTCTTGGAGGATCCATTATTCCCGGAAAACTCATGATGCAGCGCAGCCTTTGGGGAGCCGTCTATGCGCTCGCAATCTTTTGGATTTGCAATGGCCGCCCTTGGTCCCCTTATATTCTCAGCCTTCCCCTCTTGGGCGTGGCATGGGAGTTTATCCAAATGTCCAAGCTCAGCGTTCAGCAACGCGGCCTGGGCCTCGCGTATACCTTTCTAGCTGGCTGGTCGACCTATCAAATCATTGATACATGGGAAGACACCAGTGGCTTCATCCTCTTTTCAGCTTTTTTGTTGATTTGGCTTAGTGACTCGATGGCCTACGTCGGCGGTCGCTTGGTTGGCCGAACGCCACTAGCCCCCCTCCTCTCTCCCAAAAAAACGTGGGAAGGGGCCATTTCGGGCGCCGTATTCACCCTGCTCATTGGCTCTGCATATCTCGTCCAAATGGACGGTCCGATTTCTTCGTATCTCGAACCAAGTACCTGGCCCCGCTATGCGTGGCTTTTTCCCTTAGTCGTGGTGTTCACCGCTCCAGTGGGTGACCTCCTAGGATCTAAGTTTAAACGCTTAGCCGACGTCAAGGACTCTGGGGTATTTCTGCCGGGACACGGCGGGTTCTTGGACCGATTTGATAGCTTTTTGTTGACCATTATCGTGCTTGCTCTATTTCAATCTTACATTCTTATCGCATGATTCACCGCGAAGGACGCAGCTCCCTTTTTATTGCCCTCATCGTCTTGGGCCTTCCATACCTCGCCCTAGATCAATGGGTTCAGATTAACTGGCTAACGCAGGCCTATTTGGTCCTTGCCCTCGTATTGTATGTGCTCGTTCTGCAGTTTTTCCGAAACCCAGCTCGCCATACCGTGGCCGCATCCGGGGAGGTCATTGCTCCCGCTGACGGAAAAGTAGTCCTCATCGAAGAAATTGAAGAAACGGAGTGTTTTCATGACCAACGCAAGATGATTTCCATCTTTATGTCGCCCTTAAATGTGCATGTCAATCGCGTGCCCATCGCAGGAAAGGTCACCTATGCCAAGTACCATCCTGGCAAATACCTTGTGGCATGGCATCCGAAGAGCTCCACACTCAATGAGCGAACCACAGTCGTCGTGGATGATGCTGCAACCGGACCCGTTCTCTTTCGTCAGATAGCTGGCGCCGTAGCGCGTCGAATCGCGTTGTATTGCCAGCCTGGCCAAGAATACCAAGCAGGAGACGAATTCGGATTTATTCGATTTGGCTCGCGTATGGACATTTATTTGCCCTTGGATGCAGAGGTCTGCGTCAAAATTGGCGACAAGCCTAGGGGTGGCGAAACCGTCATCGCCCGGATTCCTTCGCGGAACTAAAACTATCTATTGGCCTAGGGTACCAGGCCCGATGAACTTTTACATTTTTTCTTTAGCCCAGTTCCATGCGGTTTGAAAAACCTCATCCGGGCTGATGTGTGAATTATCCAGTTCCCGGGCGTCCGATGCCTTCAATAAGGGCGAATCCAACCGGGCCTGATCTTCCGCATCCCGTTGAAGGAGATTGCTTTTAACTTCTTGGAGGCTGACCAGATGATCGCCTTTGGCTCGTAATTCTTCCAAGCGCCGTCCGGCACGGATGTCTGCATCGGCCGTCATGAAAATCTTTAGCTCTGCATGCGGGAAAACGACCGTTCCAATGTCTCGGCCATCCATCACCAAGCTTTGACCCAAACCCATTCGCTGCTGTTGCGCAACGAGCTGTCTGCGCACCGCAGGGATCGAAGACACCCGGGATACAATGCGGTTGATCTCCATACTTCGAATGTCTGCTTCCACAATTTCTCCGTTGAGCACGGCGAGATTCTCTCCGTGCTCCCCTCGGCTGAAACCCAAAGTCAATCCTGGGAGCAAATCCAATAAAGCGGATTCATGGAGGACCCCATCTTTCACCAAGCCATTTCGAACCGCGGTCAATGCCACCATTCGGTACATGGCTCCCGTATCCACATAAATGAAGTCTAGGGCAGCCGCTAATCGTTTGGCAACCGTACTTTTTCCGGTGGAGGAGAATCCATCTATAGCAATGATCATGGGAAGGGCTAAAAACGTCGGAGGACGGTAAATTGATTTAAACGACCCGCGACATGGTATACGGCGGAGCCATATTGAAAGGACATCTTGCGCGTCTGTAAACTGAAGCCAAAACTAAGGCCTGGATTGCTTCGTCGACTCGGCAATCGCATCTCCATCTGGCGACGCACGTCATAGCCGACTTGAATGAAAATTCGGCCACCCAATTGCGCCTCTACACTCGGATGCACGTGACGAAGTGCATTATTCCAAATCGAAATTTGTCGCACGGTAACTTCACCACTGAGTGGATCTTTTGTAATAAGCTGAGGATCCGTGTAGCGCAAATCCCACGTTTCGAGATGGCTGTACGTCAGATTCCAGCGAAATGGAGCATGACGCAGTTTTTGGGACAGCACGAATTGCACATCTAAAGGCAAGGCGTCAGGACTAGCTGCAAAGTATTCAATACTTCGTCCCGCGTTTCGCAGTACCAATCCCACGGAAGTTCGACCGGAATCTACCGTCCAAAGCACGCCCGCATCCAGGGCCAAAGCCTGTGCCGTATACGGACCAAAATTCATCATGGACCACTTGCCTCCTATCCCCGCCGTAAAAGACTTCCAATGGGCCGCGCTGGCAAATCGCGGACTCACGTGGCCGGCCGTAAACGTACCGATCCACTCGCCGGCTTCATCCCGCTCGTCTAATACTCCCGTGCTTCCATAATCCAATCCAATCGCAAAGGACCATTGGGGGGCCGATGCTACTCGCCATCCGCGCTGGGCATCACGCACAAGCAAGGGCTTTAGCGGCTCGTCCTTCCGCCGACCCAAAGGCAGACCATAGCTCAGTGAAGCACTGCCATAGCCGCCCAAGGAGGCTTGCGATGTCAGGCTCAATTCTCCTCGATGTTCTCGCTGAAGAAGTGCTGGATTAAATGCAGAAAATCCTACATCGCCCGGATGCGCTAGGGCATCCCAGCCCAAACCCACTAGACGTCCTGAGCCCCCTTGTGCCAGGTGCGCCCAGCCACTTTGAGCAGCTTCCTGAGCATAGATCGCTGAACCTGTCAGCATCAAACAAAGAAGAGTTAGACGGCGAATCACAGGGGGAATTTAGGTCGTGGGACGCAAATCCTTGGCATGCTTCACCTTTTGATCACTCACAGCTAGGTCGATAACCTCTGACATTTCACGAACATACTGGATGTTCAAGCCGGTCAAATAGCGCGATGGAATCTCGTGGATGTCCTTTTCATTGTCCTGGCAAAGGAGGATGTTTTTAATTCCAGAGCGCTTGGCTGCTAAAATTTTCTCGCGAATACCGCCCACAGGAAGCACCTTGCCGCGAAGGGTGATTTCACCACTGAGTGCGAGGGCCTTCTTCACCTTGCGCTGGGTAAACAAAGAGGTCAGTGCCGTCAATAATGCAATTCCGGCTGAAGGACCATCCTTGGGAATCGCCCCTTCGGGAACGTGAATGTGCACGTCCCATTTGGTAAACAGATCGGGAGATAAGTGATAAGCGGCCGCATTGGCTTTTAGATAGGCCATGGCGATGGTCGCGGATTCCTTCATGACATCACCCAAGTTGCCGGTGATACTCAATTTGCCCGTCCCTGGAGCGATGGTCGTCTCGATGAAGAGGATATCTCCACCCACCGGGGTCCATGCCAAGCCTGTAACGACCCCAGCAACTTCATTTCCTTGATATCGGTCGCGATCAAAGCGAGGCGTGCCCAACCATTCCTGGAGAAGATCCTGGCTCAGATCGCTCTGAATTTCCTTCCCTTCAGCCATAGCTAAGGCCGCCTTTCGGGCCACCTTGGCCATATGCCGGTCCAGCGTCCGCACCCCTGACTCGCGCGTGTAGCGGTCAATCAGGAAATTCCACTGAGGCTTCGTCAAGCTGAGGGCATTTTTTTTCAAGCCATGTTCTTGCAGTTGCTTTGGCAGCAAGTATTTTTTTCCAATTTGCTCCTTTTCCTCCACCGTGTAGCCATTGACTTCAATCAGCTCCATCCGGTCGCGCAAGGCAGGCTGCACTGCGGCAATGTTGTTGGCCGTTGCGATAAAGAGCACCTTAGAGAGGTCATAGCCCATCTCCAAGAAATTGTCATAGAAGGTTTTGTTCTGTTCGGGATCTAAGACTTCGAGCAAGGCGCTGGAGGGATCGCCCTGGTAGCCCATGCCCAACTTGTCAATTTCATCCAACACAAAGACGGGATTGGACGTCCCTGCCTTTTTAAGGAGTTGCAAGATTCTACCCGGCATCGCACCTATGTACGTTTTTCGGTGACCTCGAATTTCCGATTCATCGCGCAATCCACCGAGGGACATCCGCACATACTCTCGCCCAAGCGCTTCGGCTACAGATTTCCCAAGGGAGGTCTTACCAACCCCAGGAGGTCCATACAAACATAGAATGGGACTTTTCATGTCCCCTTTCAACTGAAGTACCGCCAAGTGCTCGAGCAGGCGCTCTTTGACCTTTTCCAAGCCAAAGTGATCCCGGTCCAACACTTTGCGCGCTTTACCCAATTGTATCGGCTGCGTAGACAGGGTATCCCAAGGCAAGTCCAGCATGAGTTCCAGATAATTGCGCTGAATGCCATAATCAGGGACCTGCGGATTCATTCGCTGCAGGCGCTGTATTTCTTTGGCAAATTGCTTGGAGGCTTCTTCAGGCCAGGCCTTTTTGGCCGCGCGTTCGCGCATAGCCTCAAGTTCTGCTTCGTTGCTGACACCACCTAATTCCTCCTGAATAGTCTTCATCTGCTGTTGCAGGAAGTATTCGCGTTGCTGCTGGTCAAATTCGGTCCTTACGCGGTTGGCAATATCATTTTTGACCTCTAACAAATGCTTTTCATAGCTCAAATGTTTGAGCACGGCATTGGTCCGCTTGACCAAGTTGTCTTCTTCAAGAATGGCTTGCTTCTTCTCCACGTCCAAGCTCATATTGCTCGCGATAAAGTGGATCAAAAAGGTATCCGATTCAATATTCTTCACGGCTATTTGCGCTTCCGTTGGGATATTGGGCGAATCCTGGATGATTTCCAGGGCCATTTCTCGGATATGTTGAATCAAGGCCGTAAACTCCGTGTCATCAGGCAAGCTCTCTTCGCTGAGGTATTCCACTTTTGCCCGTAAATAGGGCTCCGTTTCGATGATCTCGAGAATACGGAAACGACGCTTTCCCTGAAGGATCGCCGTAATGTTTCCATCCGGCATTCGGAAACTCTTGACCATTTGGACGAGCGTACCGATGCGATGGAGATCTTCCTCCCCAGGTTCTTCCGTATCGGGATTTTTCTGCGCCAAAACGCCAAATAGCTTCTTGCCCTTTTGGGCATCTTGAACCAACTTGATGCTTTTGTCCCGACCCGCCGTGATGGGGGAAACCACTCCGGGGAACTGTACGGTGTTGCGCAAGGGCAACAACGCGATATCCTCCAGCAAATCGCTTTCCGGGATACTATTGTCTTCCTCGTTGGTAATTAAGGGAATAAAGTCCGTGTCTTCGGACAAAAGTGAGAATGAAGGCCTTTCCATGGTGGGGCTTAATCGGCAAGAGCCGTGCCACCGCGAAATTCTGCCGTTTGGGCAAAAATGGCTGACAAGATGTCCGATTCCACCGCGTCTAAGGCAATCCCTCGACGCTCCATGACGCGGCTCGCCGTCGCCAAGGCTTTAACCATGCTATATTCGGTGATTCCCTGTGGACCACCCCAACTAAAGTCCGCCACAAAGTTTCGTGGAAAGCCTGCTCCATAAATATTGCAGTTGACGCCTACCACGGTTCCCGTATTGAACATGGTGTTGATTCCGCATTTGCTATGATCTCCCATGATGAGACCGCAAAACTGCATCCCCGTGCGTTCAAAACGCTTACTCACATAGGACCATCGCTTGACCTCATCGTAGTTGTTTTTGAGGTTGGAGTTGTTGCTGTCCGCGCCGATGTTACACCATTGACCCAGGACCGCATTGCCCAAAAAGCCATCATGACCTTTATTACTATATCCCCAGATAACCGAATTATTGACTTCACCACCCACTTTGGAATGCGGGCCCACGGTCGTCGGACCATACACCTTCGTGCCTAGTTTCAATTGGCTATGCTCGCCCAAGGCTAAGCCACCTCGTACGATGGATCCTTCCATAATTTCAGAATCCGCCGCGAGGTATATCGGTCCCGTGGTCGAATTGAGAATGCAGGCTTCAACTTTGGCTCCTGGCTCTAAAAAGATGCGTTCGCCAATCACGGTGTTGGTCGAAGAAATTGCTTGGGATGTGCGTCCTGCGGTAAGCAGATCAAAATCTGCCTCTAACTCAGGGCCATTCCATGCAAAAATTTGCTCGGGGAACTGAAGCAATTGGAAGCTTCCTTGGAACTCCACCGCGGCATCACCTTGACGATGAGCAAGCCATTGATCTCCCGCCATGAGCCTTTGGCCATCTTGAAGCGCATGAATGGCTTGAAGGAGGGCTTCATTCGGCAAAAGCCCCCCACGCACGTGCAGATCTCCTTCGCTTAAAGGAAACTTCGCCTGCAAATGGGCCTGGGTAGAAAAAGAAAAAGTGGTCGACGCCAATCGGCGTGACCACTTTTCTGCAATAGTGAGGATGCCAATACGCAAGTCGGCCACCGGACGCGTCCAGGTGAGCGGCTTCAGCGTAGCATGTTCGGGTCCGTCGTGGAATACCAAGTCCATGACCCGAAGTTAGCCCAATTACTTGGAGAACTTGGCGTAACGGTTGCGGAACTTGTCCACACGACCGGCCGTATCCAGCAATTTTTGCTTTCCAGTGTAGTAAGGGTGAGAGTAAGAAGATACTTCCATCTTTACCAATGGGTATTCCGTGCCATCAACATCCAACATTTCTTTGGTTGGTGCGCAGCTGCGGATGAGGGTTACGTCGCCTGTGCTCATATCTTTGAAAGCACAAACACGGTAGTTGCTAGGGTGAATTTCGTTTTTCATCGCTTCTAATTTTATCAACCGAGATTTGGCCCGGTTTCCGGTTTAGCGGGGCGCAAAGGTAAAGAATGAATTGAAAACACATCGCATTTTTATTTCGCTTGTTTTTAGCGCCTTGCTTCTTCTTTTCGGGAGCCAAGGATGCCAGCCTAGCGATGTGGTGGCAAAGAACGGGGTTGAGCTTCGCTTTTCAACGGATACCGTGTATTTGGATACTGTTTTCTCCACGGTAGGTAGCTCTACTCGATCTTTTCGGTTAATCAATCCCAGCAACGAAGCCATCTTGCTCGATCGCGTATCCTTAGGACGCGGCGCCGAGAGTCCTTTCCGATTTAATATCGATGGCCAAGCGGGGCCCGACGTACGCGACCTGATCCTACCAGCAGGTGACAGCCTATGGATTTTTGTCGAAGTAACCGCCCCTGCCGGAGCGGTCGAAATGCTGTTCACGGATTCTTTGGTTGTCCAGAATAAGAACATCACTCAATCCGTTGACCTGGTTTCCTTGGCTTGGGATGCACATTTCCATTATCCTAACAAGGTGCTCATCATTCCGCAGTCGCCGCCATTCGCCGACATCCGCATTCCCTATTCCATCCTCCCTTCCCAAGCCGTTTGGACCGATGATAAACCCCATGTAATCTATGGCTACGTTGTGGTCGACAGTGGGGCCACCTTAGATGTCGCTGCGGGCGCGCGCATCCACTTCCATGCCCAATCCGGCCTTTGGATCGCCTCGGGCGGCAGTGCCACCTTCGATGCCGCCAATGCGGGCAGCTATGCCAACCCTATTCAAATTGAAGGCGATCGACTCGAACCTTTTTACGACGATATCGCAGGGCAGTGGGGCGGTCTTCTGGGAGGGATTTTTGTCCAACGTGGCGCAACCCTTTCAGTCAATCATACGTGGATGAAAAATGGCAGTATGGGCATACGGTGTGATTCCGTGGCCGAAGGAGATCCTGCGAATGTTTTGATCCAGAATTCACTCTTCACTGACTTCAGTCGAGCAACCATTTACAGCGGCTTTGGACATGTCCGGCTCGAAAACACGGTCATCGCCCATGCGGGACTCTATGGACTGTATGCTTTGGGGGGACGTGTATCTGCCGATCATTGCACCTTTCACAACCAATTCCCTGCCGCGCGTTCCACTCCGACGATTGGCTTGTTTAATCGCTATGACGATGGCACAGGAACCTACCGGTATCGCGCATTGAATGAGGCCCATTTTGGGAATTGCATCATCACGGGGAATCAAGAATCCGAAGTGGGCCTGGGCTATGGAAATCAGGCGGCCTTCAACTACTACTTCGAAGGATGCCTGCTAAAATTGAAAGTCAACCCCATTCCGGCTACCTATGATGTGCAGGACATGAATTTCTTCAACCAGTGCCAGTTTAATACGAATCCTCAGTTCGTAATGGTGGATTCGAGGAATTTTCAACTGGATTCGGCATCGGCCGCCTTGAATATTGGGTTGATGGGTCCAGCGCTTCGCGTGCCCCAAGATGCCCTTGGCCTGGTTCGGGGGAGTACTCCTGATGCAGGGGCGCTCGAACGGCCTTAACGAAGGCTAAAGGGACCTATTTCTGCTCCCGAAGAAAGGCATAGGTGTTCACTCCATCTGCAAAATCCCAGAGTTCCGGTTCTTGTCCTTTCCCAAAAGGAGTGGGCCCTTCCGACGATTGAACGCACTGAATTTGATTTTCCAAGGCAGCCAAGCGCTGCTGGGCATCAACTGAATCGGTGTAGCGTTGGTAGTGAAGAACGGACACAGGGGGCTTCAGCTCAGGATGCTCTCTAAGTAGCACAAAATTATTTTCTAAAAAAGCTTCCTTATTGAGCATGAAGAGCGCCCGATGGTAGTCATAGTTACTTCCATATTTTGCATGTTGGCCCAAATGCCCCCAGGGCAGCCAGCTGGCAAAGAGTCGCTGGACATCATACTCCAAAGGCAGAAGGAAATGGGTGATGGAGCGACAACCGCGGCCAAAATACATGAAGGTATCCTTGGCGAGCGCCTCCAATTCGGCGTCACTCTCCTTTCCTGTCAATACGGCGACGGAAGTGCGTGAACCACGTAGGACATGCGGAATATGGCGGAAATAATGTTCAAAGTAGCGCATGGTATTGCTGCTTCCCGTGGCTAACAAGGCATCAATGCCTTGAAGGCGCTCTACCGATTCAATAACTGCCTCCGAATCCAAGGCCTTTAGTGCTTCCACGACCGCCGGCAAGAGCACGTTGTCCTCGGAAGATGGTTTGTAATGGATCGACCAGCCTGCTAAATAGCCCATCAAGATATCATGAAGTCCTACCAAGGGAAGATTCCCGGCACATAGCACTCCAAGGATGCGGCTATTTTTCGGACCTGGGCTGCCCATTTGACTCGCCCATTCTGCCAAGGACTCAGGACGCAAGGCCTGCTGCCAGCCCACCAAGGCTTGGATGGAAAAATCAGGCGTAAACCAGGGGTTCTTGGCTTTCGTCTGCAGCAGGAGCGCTTCATCCTTGGATAGGCGTTCTAATGCGGGGGCGAGTTTTTCTAAATGCTGTAAACGGCTATCCATGAGCAGGTCTGTATCTTTGTGCAAAAGTAACCACGAGCTCATGGCCATCATCATTACAGACGAGTGTATTAATTGCGGAGCATGCGAACCGGAATGCCCAAACAATGCGATTTATGAAGGCGGCATGGAATGGCGCTTTGGCGACGGCACCGCGCTAAGCGGTGGACTTGTTTCCACTTCCGGAATGGAAACCGACGCGGAAAAAGCGCAAGAGCCGGTGAGCTTTGACTATTACTACATCGTCACGGATAAATGCACGGAATGCCAGGGCTTTCATGAAACGCCTCAATGCGCCGAAGTGTGCCCTGTAGACTGCTGTGTTACGGACGAGGATCACGTCGAGACGGAGTCGGCCCTTCTTCAGAAAAAGGCATTCCTTCACGCCGAATAACGAAATGCTTAGAGCCCTCGCGGTCGCCCTTATACTCTCAGCTTGCACTGAAGCGGCCGCGCGGGGCTTTTCTTCTCTTCCGAGCATCGATAGCGCCTGGGTTGCCGCGGCAGAAGCTTGCCGTTTTCGGGAAGATAGTACCGCCGAACTTCGGTTGGCTCATGGCCGGCGTTTAGATTCTCTACTCACGGTAGCCCTGGAAGGCTCCAATGAGCCCCTCGAATTATTTCGTAGCCACTCCTTGCCTTCCGGCGTGCTTCGCACGGTCTCTTCGGATAAGAAATTGGTTGCCTACAGCTTTGCAGTCCCCTTGAGCCAAGGGGCATACGCCTATTTTGGGCATGTACATGCGGTCATCAACTCAGGCGCAGCACATCGGGTCCTTCATGCAAGTTCCCAGAACCTAGATGCCTATCGTCCCACCGAGCCAGATGATTGGTTTGGCGGTTTGATTTATCACATCGAAGCAACCAAATACCGCCAACGGACTCGGTACATGGCGCTGATATTCCGCCCTCATGGCCAAGAGGCTCAAGCAAAGTGGATAGAACCATGGGTTGTGGGGCGCAGCACGGTCCGAAATGGCAAGGCCTCCCTCCCATTATATTTCGGTGCCGCCGTGTTTAGTGTCACAGACTTTGGCGGAGAACATTTCACCCGCCCACCGAAGCGACTAATCCTCCGGTACAGCCCTTCCGTTTCGGCCTCTATTCGAGTCGAAAAAGGAGGTGATTCCTTCCTCATAGATGAGCTCGCCCCTATGCGCAACGGACTGCCGGGCGATTTTCGCTTTTATGGCCCCACGCTGGCTCAAGATCGCTTGTATTTTGATCGGGGAAAATGGACCATGAAAGCTGTTGAAAAAGGCTCAAAATGAAGCGGTATTCATTGGGACGACCAGCTCCTGTTTGGTACCTTTACTCCCTCATTTCACCTCCATCCTTTTGGAATTTTAGCTCATGAAAAAACATAACTTTTCCGCTGGCCCATGTATCCTCGCGCCCGAGGTGCTTCAAGGAGCCGCAGCGGCCGTCGAGAATTTCGCCGGAATGGATCTTTCCCTGATTGAAATCAGCCACCGCGACAAGAAATTCGTCGCCGTGATGGATGAGGCCATCGCCCTCAGTAAAGAATTGATGGGCCTGAATGAAGAATACGAAGTGCTCTTTCTTCAAGGTGGAGCGAGTATGCAGTTCGCCATGGTACCCTACAATTTGCTCCGAGTCGGCGGAAAGGCAGGATATACTGTCACCGGCACCTGGGCAAAAAAGGCCGCCGCGGAGGCGAAGCTTTTCGGCGAGGTGGAGGTCCTTGGCAGCTCTGCTGACAAGAATTTTAGCTACATCCCCAAGGATTATCTCATCGGCAGTGATCTAGATTATTTCCATTGTACGAGTAACAATACGATTGTTGGGACTCAGATGAAGGATTTTCCCAACTCTTCCGTGCCGATGATTTGCGATATGTCTTCCGACATTTTTAGCCGCAACTTGGACTTCCAGCAGTTTGATCTCATCTATGCCGGAGCTCAAAAGAATCTCGGCCCCGCAGGTGCCACGTTGGTTGCCGTTAAAAAGTCGCTACTAGGCAACAGCGGTCGTCCAATCCCAAGCATGCTCGACTATCAAACGCACATCGACGGGGAATCTATGTTCAATACCCCGCCCGTTTTCAGCGTGTATACCTCGTTGCTCACCTTGCGCTGGATGAAGGCTCAAGGAGGTCTTGCGGCCATGGAAAAACACAATGACGCTAAGGCCGCCCTTCTCTATGGGGAAATCGAC
Source organism: Cryomorphaceae bacterium (assembly GCA_024639785.1). Lineage (GTDB taxonomy): Bacteria > Bacteroidota > Bacteroidia > Flavobacteriales > Schleiferiaceae > TMED14. The sequence continues at coordinate 24,898 of JAHEGI010000005.1, read as the reverse complement.
CGCAATAGCCTATTCCATGGCACGGCAGCCACCGCCGATCGCTCCAATATGAATGCCTGCTTCCTTCTTCATGATGAAGCGCACAGCGAACAGTTCAACGCCCTGTGGAAAGAAGCAGGGGTTGTGGGGATCAATGGACACCGTTCGGTTGGCGGTTATCGCGCCTCGATGTACAACGCCCTCCCTCTAGAGAGCGTTCAAGTGCTGGTGGACGTGATGCAACATCTTGAAAAAACGATTTAAATCCAATCCATGAATATTCTCGCAAACGACGGTATGGCCCAAGCGGGCATCGATGTGCTCGAACGCGCTGGTCACACCGTGCTCACCACGAAAGTGGCTCAAGAACAATTAGCTGCTTATATCAATGAACGTCAAGTTGAGGTATTACTCGTTCGTTCTGCCACGACCGCACGCAAAGAATTGATTGATGCCTGCCCTGGTTTGCGCATGATTGGCCGCGGTGGCGTTGGGATGGACAACATCGACGTAGATTATGCTCGGGAGCAAGGACGCCTCGTCTTCAATACCCCGGCAGCAAGTTCTGAAAGCGTAGCTGAATTGGTTTTTGCCCATCTGGGCGGCATGTTGCGCTTCTTGTATGACGCCAACCGCATGATGCCACTAGAGGGAGAAACGCGTTTCAACGATTTGAAAAAAGCCTATGCCAAAGGCCAGGAATTGCGCGGAAAAACAATTGGTATTCTAGGCTTTGGCCGCATCGGTCGAGCCGTTGCGCGAATGGCCTATGGTTTGGGTATGCATGTTGTCGCACACGATCCGCATGTGACGGATGCCCATTACGACATCCACTTTGCCGATGGCCAAAGTCTTCGCAGTGAAGCGCGCATGTTGTCTTTAGAAGAGTTGTTGCGCCAATCCGACATTGTCACAGTACATATTGGTGGCAAATCCGAAGTTCTGGGCGCCAAAGAATTAGCCTCGATGAAACCCGGATCCTTCCTCGTGAACGCTGCACGTGGTGGCGTGGTCAATGAAGTAGCCCTCCTGGATGCCCTCAACGACGGCCCAATCGCGGCGGCAGCATTGGATGTTTTTGTCAATGAGCCTACGCCCGCTATGCAGGTGTTGATGCACGAGAAAATTTCCCTGAGCCCACACATTGGCGCTGCAACGGAAGAAGCACAGGGCCGAATTGGCGTTGAACTAGCTGAACAAATTCTGGCTCAGGCCTAAGTCCGCGCATGCCTCGGCTTCTATCTTTTGCCGCAATTCGTCCACCTCGGGCACTCGCCGCTCTGGTGAGCACCCGATCGTACATGACGTACTCGGAAGAGGAACTGGCCCAGAAACTCGACACCAATCCCTATTCCCTGCTTCATGTACTGCATCGTCGCGGAGAATCTAAGGCCAATCGATTCAGTCCGGTCCGTGAAGGGTATGAGTCCTTTCTCAAGGAAGGGCACCTCCAGGCAGACCCTCAAGCCCAGCTCTACATATACGAGCAACAATGGGATGGCCACACCTTCACGGGAGTACTTGGCCTCATTTCTTTGGATGACTACCGTGAGGGCCAAATTATCAAGCACGAGAATACCATTGCCAAACGAGAAAAGCTCTTTGCGCGCTATCTCCGCACGGTAGGCTTTCATGCCGAGCCCGTCTTGCTCGCCCGCCCAGAGCATTCCGGCTGGGATGAGCTCATGACAACCCTCTGTCAAGAACGACCTGAGACCGAGTTTGCCACTGCCGATGGAGCCGTTCACAAATTATGGATCCTCCCGAGCGATGCGGCTCAAACCCTTCAAGACATAGCAGGTCAAATGCCTGCATTTTATGTAGCCGACGGCCATCATCGACTTGCTTCTTCGAGTTTATTAGACGTAACGGATGGCGTGATGGCCTATATCTTATCGCCCTCCCAAATGCGCATTGCACCCTTCCATCGCTTCGTTCAAAACAAGCTGGATGTCGACTGGAAATCACCGTTATCTGCGCGCCCTTTGGACGGCCGTCCGGATGGGCTTCCCAAAACAGGCCTCTATGCTTTAGATCGCTCCGGGTGGTGGCAAATCCCTGCGGAGAGCCTTTCCTTTCCCGAAAGTTCCTGGGTCTATACGCACATCCTTGCCCCTATTTGGAAAGTGGAAGATGAGCGCAATGATGCGCGCGTTCGATACGAGCCAGGCACCATGCCCCTCGAAGAACTCGAAGCGAATCGCAAAGGACATGAAGTGGTTTTTGTACTTCCCGCTCCGCACTGGTCACGCGTGACTGAAGAGGCCGATTCAGGCCGAGCCTTACCGCCGAAAAGCACCTACATTGAGCCAAAGCTTCGCTCTGGAATTACGCTTTACGCATGGAAGTAAGCCAACGACTACTCCAGATCAAAGGACAGCTGCCCAGTCAGGTCACTTTAGTTGCTGTCAGCAAAACGCAGCCCGACGATGCCATCCTCGATGCCTATGCCACAGGCCATCGTGCTTTTGGCGAAAACCGGGTGCAAGATCTCAAAGGCAAAGCAGAGCGCTTACCTAAAGACATTGAATGGCACATGATTGGGCATGTTCAAACCAATAAAATCAAGGATTTCATCGGCTTTGTGCACATGGTCCACGGGGTAGATCGCATCAAAGTGCTGGCAGCTCTCGAAAAAGAAGCCGCCAAGGCGGACCGAATAGTTGATGCCCTCATTCAAGTCCATATCGCCGAGGAAGACAGCAAATTTGGTTTTTCGACAGAGGAACTCGATGGTTGGCTCCGTCCGGAATTGGAAGCGGACTTTCCGCATATCCGCCTCCGCGGGTTGATGGGCATGGCGACCTTCACCCATGATCAAGCCCAAGTGAAGCGCGAATTTGACGGCTTGGCGAAGCTATTTAACCTCTACCAAAAAACGATGCCCGTCCACTTTGACCAACTCAGCATGGGAATGTCCGGCGATTATTCTTTGGCCATTGCATGTGGCTCCAGCATGGTCCGTGTGGGAACTGCCATTTTTGGAGCACGTAACTACTGAGCATGTACGCAGTTATAGATTTGGAAGCCACCGGGGGCAAACCCAGTGAAGAGCGCATTATTGAGGTGGCCATTTTCCTCTATGATGGCAAGGACATCGTGGATCAGTTCATCTCTTTGGTCAATCCAGAGGTGGCCATTCCACCGTTTGTCCAAAAACTTACGGGCATTAAGCAACGGGATGTACAAGGTGCTCCGCGCTTTCATGAAATCGCCAAACGCATTGTACAAATGACCGAAGGGGCTGTTTTCGTCGCACACAACGCCCCGTTTGATTACCGTGTTTTACGCGAAGAATTTGCCCGTTTAGGCTACGATTACCAGCGCACGGTACTGGATACCATCCCGTTGTCGGAGAAGTTCATTCCTGGACTGCCTGCATATGGCCTAGCCACGTTGTGCGAAGAATTGGGCATCACCAACGCGAAGCGTCACCGTGCAGATGGGGATGCGCGGGCGACTGTGAAACTCCTGGAGATTCTCTTAGAAAAAGATCGGGAGAAGTATATCGAAGGGGTCTACCTCAAGCAACCCGCAGCCACTGGCCGGCATCCATTCAGCAAACAGATCGAACCGCTCGTCAAAACCACGGGCATCTATTACCTCTTCAATGAACATGGAGAAGTGATTTATATCGGCAAAAGTGATCAGCTCCGGGTCCGAATTGACCGACACTTCCTCTCCACCAATGAAAAAGCGCTCGCCTTACAGGAAGAAGTCCGCTCCCTCCGCGTGGAAGAAACAGGCAGTTTGCTCTTAGCCGAAATTCTCGAGCACCTGGCCCTGAAGAAACTGCAACCCAAGTACAACAACCCCAAAGACAAATACAGCCTTCGACTGGGACTCTTCGTGGTCCCCGGCGATGATAGTTTGCTCTGGGACTTACGTGGAATTCGACGTGACCGACCTAGCTTGCAAGTGGCCGATGCCCTCGCAGGAAGCAAGATGTTAGCACGCCTGGCACTTCGCCTGGGACGGCCATCCCATGAAGTCGCCCTACCCAAGCATGAGGCAACCATCAATAAGGCCCTCCGGGCTTTTGAATTTGAAGGGAAGACGGCTCAAGATTTTGGAGGCTCGCTCGAACTACCCCTCACGGAGGAGCAGATCTATGCCGTCACGTGGCCTGAGGAACAAATGATTCTGCTCGACAAAGGCAGAAAACCGGGAATTCACACCGTATTTCTGATTGAAAACCATCAATGCCTCGGGTATACGACCGCGGAACTCGCTTCGGAAACCCAAGATTTTGGCTTACTCAAAAAGAAGCTTACGCGCTTTGAACAGGGCGTGGGCGGCACCTATCTACAGAGCCTCGTCGCCGATGCCTTTTGGGCAGGACGATTGAAGCAAGTCAAAAAGTTTAGTTGAACGCTAGAGTTTCAAGCTCACACTCGTGATGAGCTGTGAAATTCGCCCATCTGTCGCGTAGCTGGCACCGCCAATTTGGATTTGATCCGCAAAAGGAGCTAGGCTTCCTTCGTAACGCGCCGTAAGCTGAACAGGTCCAAACTTTACGCCCACCCCTACTTGGCCGCCCCAGGTGCCGGATGCCACCGTAATTGTTTGAACGTTGGAGACCTGCGCAATTGGCAGGGACCACACAGGAGCCGCCAAGATCAACAGGGGTCCCATCTTCACCCCCACCTCGAGGGGCACATCCAAGCGTCGCAGCGTCCAGGGCACCGTGGTTGTAGCCCCACTGCCATCCGAATAGGTAATGTCTTGGTTGAGCTCGGTATACCAGATTTGTGGCTGCAGGTAGATCAAGCCTGCGCCCAGACGTGCGTAGATACCCGCATGATAGCCGCCCGTAGCCGTAAACGAAACGGTCTCTAGTGGCTGGTTGGGATCGATGGAAAAGGGGTCCACCTCCACCTGCGCTACGTGTGCACCCGCCGTCAAACCATAGGAATAGAGCTGTGCAGAGGCCCAGAGTGGTGCCAGTATCGCGGCTAAAAGAAAGAGTAAACGCTTATGCATGCTTCAACGAAGACAAGAACTGTTCCACATTCGTTTGAATGCGGCCAGGAATGTCTCCTTGATCGGCAGGAATAAAGGTTTTGCCTGTCACTAATTCAAAGAGTTGGATATAGCGTTCAGAGACCGATTGGGCCCATGCATCCGTTAATTCCGGGATAGGCTGTCCCTCTTTCCCTTGAAAGCCATTGGCAATGAGAAACTGACGGACGAATTCTTTGGATAACTGCTGTTGGGCCTCCCCCGAGGCTTGGCGCTCCGCGTACCCCTCGGCCAAAAAATAGCGGGAAGAATCGGGCGTATGGATTTCATCAATAAGGACAATTTGACCCGAGGCCAATTTGCCGAATTCGTACTTCGTATCCACCAAAATCAAACCGCGCTCAGCCGCCATAGCCTGTCCACGAGCAAACAGCGCTCGGGTATGCGCCTCGAGCTGGATATAGTCCTCTTCAGACACAATGCCTTGGCGTAGGATCTCCTCACGGCTGATGTCTTCGTCATGCGCTCCGAGAGCCTCCTTTGTGGTGGGTGTAATGAGTGCTTCCAGAAAGGCATCACTTTCTTTCAAGCCCTCTGGCATGCGTACGCCACAAAGCATCCGCTCTCCACTCGCATAGGTGCGCGCTGCGTGACCACTTAAATAGCCTCGAATGACCATCTCTACCTTGAAGGCTTCGGCACGCTGACCCACGGTCACCACAGGGTCTGGACTTGCCGTCCGCCAGTTGGGAACAATGTCCTGGGTCGCTGTCAAAAAATGCTCCGCCATCTGGTTGAGCACCTGTCCTTTGTGCGGAATGCCCTTCGGAAGGACCACATCAAATGCTGAAATTCGATCCGACGCCACCATGACGAGCAGGTCGTTTTCAAGCGTATATACATCTCGAACTTTCCCGTGATAGACGGCTTTTTGGCCAGGAAATTCAAATTCAGAATGAGTGAGCGTCGACATAGGTGATTTATTGACCGTCGTAGGCGGCGATGATTTTACGAACTAAAGGGTGACGGACGACATCGCGGCCATCTAATGTGATGTGAGCAATTCCCTCGACATCGGTTAAGGTTTTGAGCGCATGCGGCAATCCACTCGCCTGTTTCGTGGGCAAGTCAATTTGCGATGGATCACCCGTCACAATGAACTGAGACGATGGCCCCATGCGTGTTAGGAACATTTTCATTTGATTGGGCGTCGTATTCTGTGCCTCATCCAAAATGACAAAAGAACGGTCCAAGGTCCTGCCCCGCATGAATGCCAGGGGGGCGATTTCTATCGTTCCATTTTCCAGAAATTGTGCGAGTCGCTCCGCGGGAATCATATCCCGCAATGCGTCATACAAGGGTTGCATGTAGGGGTCCAGCTTTTCTTTCATGTCTCCCGGCAAAAAGCCCAAACTCTCTCCCGCTTCCACCGCAGGTCGAGTGAGCACGACCCGACGCACGGCTTTGTTCTTCAGGGCTCGAACAGCCAGTGCTACCGCCGTATACGTTTTTCCCGTGCCTGCAGGGCCCATGGCGAAGACCAGATCATTGTGATCAACCGCTTCGACCATTTTTCGTTGATTAGCTGTGCGCGCTTTAATCAGTAAGCCGCCCACCCCATTCACGATGACATCATTGTGGCCGTTGAGGTTTTTGAGAATACTTGGCTTGTCATCCAAGACAATACGCTCTAGTTGAGCTTCGGACAACACATTGAATCGTTCGATATGTCGGAAGATTAAATCCAACTTTTCTTCAAAGATGGTCACATCACTTTCTGTGCCTTCCCATTTGATCATTTCCCCGCGGGCTGTGACTTTCAGCTTGGGGAAATAGTCTTTGAGCTGCCTCATTCGGGCATTATTTGCTCCAAAGAGGATCTGGGGATCCATGTTTTCTATGTGGACAATTCGTTCCATACCGGGTAAGTGGGCCGAAGCAAGTACTTTTAAGGTATCCAAAAGTACGATGTATGCCCCTCGTGACCCTCACTTCTGACTATGGCTGGAATGATCCAGACACGGCCGTCGTGCGTGGACGCGTCTATGGGGAAATGTTGCGATCCAAAATTGCTGCCCCCATCGTGGATATCAGCCATGGCATCCCGCCGCGAGACCATATGGAAGCGGGCTATGTATTGCGTTCGGCGTACCCCCATTTCCCCAAGGGAAGCATTCACCTTGTGCTGGTCGACAGTATGGACCTAAGCATGGGAAAGCCCATGGCAATGGAACTGGATGGCCACTTCTTTCTCGGCCTTAATCACGGTGGGCTATCCTTGATTCGTCCCGACCTCAAGCCAAGTCAATTGGTTCAGTTGGATTTAAAAAATCGACTGGAGCTCCAAGAAGTAGAATCTTTATTGGCTGCAGCTGCAGCACACCTCCTAAATCGCGGAGCCTTATCGATGCTCGGCCCGAGCCTAAGTGACTGGCAGCATTTACACCCGCCTCACCCCGAGGTTAAAAACCCCGAAACTGCGATGGTCCATGTGCAATACATTGATCACTTCGGGCAATTGGTCACGAATGCGAGCCGTGAATGGCTTCAAACTTGGCATGGCAACCGTCCTTTTGTGGCTCTGGCGCGAGGCCGTCGGGTAACTCGGCATATCCAAGAAGCCCACGAAATTCAGGAAGCCGGTGAGCTCTATACACGCATTAATCGCTTTGGCTACCTTGAATTAGGGGTTAGTCAACCCGGCGCGAATGGAATCAACACCGCGGCAAGTCTATTAGGCATGCACGTTCATGACCCGATTGAACTCCAGAGAAAGTGATTTCCAGAATTGTCCACCTCCAGATTTCAATGGACCGATGTGCCGATTTTGAGGCCTTCGTGATTCCTCGCATGGCACGGATTGAAGCACAACCCGGATGCCATGAGGTCGAACTTCACCTAGGCCCTCCCGGCCATTATTTTACCGTCAGCCGCTGGTCTTCAGAAAAGGACCTCGATGCATACCGGGATTCGTCATTATTTGCCGAAATTTGGCCCACGGTCAAACCCTGGTTTTCCGCAAAAGCCGAAGCCTGGACAACGACTCAAATTCCCTTCTAAACCTATGTGGGCCTTAGCCAAAAAAGAATTCAACGCATTTTTTCAGTCCTCGACCGGGGTTTTGATTCTATGCGTGTATTTAGGCATGAATGCGGCGTTTTTGTGGCTCATGTCGGGACCTTTCAACTTGCTGGACAGCGGCTATGCGCAGCTAGATGGGCTATTTATGCTCTCTCCATGGGTGTTTTTGTTTCTACTTCCTGCCATCGCCATGCGTATGCTCGCCGAGGAGCGTCGCAGTGGCACATTGGAGTGGCTGTTGACTAAACCCTTGAGTGAATGGCAAATTGTTCTGGGCAAGTGGTTGGCCGGAATGATGCTCGTACTACTCGCCCTGCTTCCCACCGTGATTTATGCCCTGTCCCTATATCAGCTAGGCAATCCCATCGGGAACCTGGATTTCGGCAGTACCCTGGGCAGCTATTTGGGTCTATTATTTTTGGCAAGCACCTACCTCAGCCTTTCGTTACTCACAAGCGCGATGACGGACAATCCCATTGTGGCTTTTGTTCTTGGCATGCTGCTCTGCCTCATTTTTTACGCGGGGTTTGATCAGTTAGCTGCCTTTCAGCTGTTTAAATCTCAGAGCCTCCTCGTGCTCAATTTAGGTATCAGCGAACACTACACTTCCATCAGCCGTGGAGTGGTGGATAGCCGAGATGTTTTGTATTTCGTCGGCCTCAGTATTGTTTCATTAGGCGCAGCACGCACTGCCCTTCAAAGCCGGAACTGGTGAGCGCGCGTCGCAGGGACCTACTTCAGTGGTTCGGCCTTACGGCATTGGTGGTGGGCGTATTGGCCGTCAGCCAAATGGCCTTCTTCCGAATTGACCTGACCGAGGATCAGCGCTTTAGCCTGAATGAAAGCACCTTGGAACTCATCGATGCGGTAGAGGATCCCATGTTGATCAGCTTGTATCTCGATGGGGACTTCCCCTCTGGATTTCAACGATTGCGGGAAGAAACCCGCCGCATGCTCGACGAATTCCGTGCGCGCAATGGCAACATTCAATACGTCTTTATCAACCCTTCAGAGAATCCCGATCCCCAAGCGCGCCGCGACACCTATCAGCAGCTTCGCAATGCGGGATTGAACGCCATTCAAATCGAAGTCCAAGAAGCCGATGGCGTCAAACAACAGCAAATTTTTCCAGGAGCCATCGCGACCTATCGGGATCGCGAGTGGAGCATTTCCTTGCTTTTGGAACAATTTGCCACGGCACCTGAGGCACAAATTAATGCCTCCATCCAAAATTTGGAATACACGCTCGCCAGCGCGTTGAAAGGCTTGACCAGCACCCATCGACCAAGCATCGCACTACTCGATGGCCATGGAGAACTTTCGCCTATTGAAACCGCTTCGTGGGAGATGGCTGTGGCCAAGGCCTATGATGTGGAGCGATTTAATCTGCGAGAATTTCCGGTAGATAGCCTCACTGGGCAGGTTGATTTGGGCATGCAAGTGCGCAAACTCAATAGCTATGATCTGATTGTCCTAGCCAAACCCCGAGCGAGCTTTTCGGATCTCGATCGGTGGCTCATTGACCAATATTTCATGAATAATGGCCGCGGCATCTTCATGATCGATGCCGTGTATGCTGAAATGGATTCGTTGAGCTACGCCCCTGAATTTTTGGCTTATCCCATTTTGGACGCCCTTGGGCTGGGAGACCAAATTTTCAATTATGGTGCCCGCTTAACAACCTCCTTGGTCCAAGACATGGTCTGCGCCGGAGTGAATGACCGTCGGTCGGTTCGCCCTTGGGTGTATTTCCCTCTGTTTTTGCCTCAAACAGACCATCCCATCGCGCGAAATCTTAATGCCGTACGCATGGAATTTGCAACGTCAATCGATACCGTGCGCGCACCCGGGGTGAGGAAAACAGCCCTATTGCTGACTTCCCCCTATACCCGACGTCAACCCACCCCAGGTAGCGTGGGACTCTCTACCCTCTACACGGAGCCTGACCAACGTCAATTCACGGATGGACACCTCGCCACTGCGGTATTGCTCGAAGGAGCATTCCCATCATTCTATGCCCATCGCATCGCCCCAAAAACAGAGGTGGCCCCACCTAAAGCTGCGGCTACCGATGCTAAACTGCTCGTTTTAGCCGATGGGGACTTTATGAAAAATCAACGCAATGTGGTGCGTGCGGATATCCCGCGAGGCGCTCCATTGCCCTTGGGTTTTGATCAATTTACTGGCCAACAGTTTGGCAATGCCGATTTCTTGTTAAATGCCGTGGATTATCTACTGGATGGTACCGGTTTAATTGCCGTCCGCGGGCGGAATGTCACCTTACGGCTCTTGGATAGTCCACGTGCCAATGAACATCGGCTCGCGTGGCAATGGGGGAATGCCCTGGCACCGCTCGGGCTAGTGCTGGCTTTAGGCGCACTCTATCGCATGCTCCGTCGCCGTCATTTTACAAAAAAAACGCTGGTATGAAAATTCGTTGGTCGTATATCCTTGCCGGAGCCGTCATCTTGACCATCGCAGGAGTTCTTGTGCGGGAAGTAGTGGCCCATGACGGCGTCGACGAGGCACTCTATGACTTTGCCGTTCCCGACACCGCTGCTGTGACTAAAATTGTGATTTGGGACAAAAGCCCAGACACCGTCACCCTTGAACGCAAAGGAATCCAATGGTTGGTCAACGCACAGTACATCGCACGCCATGATGCCATTGAGGTGATTTTGGAAACCTTATACCGCATTCGACTGCGCAATTTCCCGCAAGCCGCCGCTGAGCAAACGATTCTATCTGCCATGGCGACCTATGGAAAACGCGTTGAAATTTATCAAGGTGAAACCCTCGTCAAATCCTTTATAGTCGGCACTGAAACTCCCGACATGTTGGGCACCTACATGCTCATGGATGGCTATGAAAAACCGGTAGCTACGTATATGCCTGGGTTCAACGGGTACTTATCTAGCCGCTTCTTCTTGCGGGAAGACTTATGGCGAACCAGAGAATTATGGCCAAATCCCGAAGAAATCAGCCGGGTTTCCTTGGTGTACCCGGATACCGGATTATTCGAACTGCAGCGCACAGGCAACCAATACACCTTGGTCCTCGGTACGGGCGCAGGAACGGCCGCTGACCCCATGGCCAGTCAAGCGCTGTTTAAAGCCATACAGCAAGCGCAATATGAAGGCATGATCATTCCAAGTGATGTCGTCTGGGGTAAGCGTGATTCGATTAATAAGAGCATTCCAGTCGCCTTGGTGACCGTCACCTATGTTGGTGGTAACTCGGCAGACATGCGCTTATACCATGTTCCGGGTGGTCCGGATATTTTGGACGGTGATGGCAATCCGCAGCAATGGGATCCCGATCGATTTTATGCGGTTTTAAGTGACGGCCGATTTGTCTTGGCACAGCGATACGGTCTTCAACATGTGTTGAAAAGTTTTCAGGCATTTCTGCCAAAAAACGGCCAGGGCTTGAGCCCTGAATAATTACTTTGCAGTATGAAGTTTATTGTATCTAGCGGCCAGCTTTTGCGCGCCCTCCAGACCGTGAGCGGGGTTATCCAAAGCAACAATACGTTGCCCATCTTGGATCATTTTTTAGTTCAATTGCACCCGGGCCATTTGACGATTACCGCCTCTGATTTGGAGACGACCATGACGACTACGTTGGCTGTGGACTCCTCTGAAACGGCGACCGCCGCCATTCCTGCCCGCATGTTGCTCGATACCGTAAAGAGCTTTCCCGAGCAGCCACTCACTTTCACGCTCAATCCGGCGAATCATGCCCTGGAGGTGAGTAGCGATTTTGGAAAGTATGCCCTCGCCTATGTCGATGCGGCGGAATACCCTAAAGCGGCATCCCTTGATGGTGCAGATCGCGTCCACGTGCCCGCCCATGTGCTCTCTACGGCCATTCACAAAACCTTGTTTGCGGCAGGAAATGACGATTTGCGTCCAGTCATGAGTGGGGTGTTCTTCCAGTTTACAGGAGATGGCTTGACCTTCGTCGCAACGGACGCTCACAAATTGGTCCGATATCGCCGCAGCGATTATAACGCACCCGCTACTGCCGAATTCATTCTTCCCAAAAAGCCCTTAAACCTGCTTAAAGCAACCCTGGGCACCGGAGACAATGAAGTAGAATTGGCCTACAACGAGCAAAACGCACAGTTTAGCTATGATGGTGTCACGTTGGTTTGCCGCTTAATCGATGGGAAGTACCCCAATTTTGAAGCCGTCATTCCCAAGAACAATCCCAACCGCTTGGTCGTAGATCGAGGCGCTTTCTTGAGTTCGGTCAAGCGCGTTTCCATCTTCTCCAACAAGACGACCCACCAAATACGCCTGAAAGTGGCGGGCAATGAACTGCATATTTCTGCCGAAGATCTCGATTTTGCCAACAAGGCCCATGAGCGCCTCGGTTGCAATTATGAAGGATCTGATATGGAAATTGGATTCAACAGCCGCTTCATTGGTGAAATGCTTGGCAACTTGGAATCCGATGACGTCGCGGTAGAGCTCTCTGCTCCCAACCGCGCGGGCATTCTCCTCCCTGAAGGCGGACTAGATCAAGGCGAGGAAGTCTTGATGTTGGTCATGCCGGTGATGCTCAACGCGTAAACGGAGCTTCCATGAATCTCCTCGTCGTAGGTGATGTCCATGGCTGCGTTCACACGCTGAAAGCCTTTGTCAAAAACCATTGGACCCAGCAGGATGAATTCCTCATTCTTGTGGGCGATGTCATCAACAAAGGCCGGCATAGCGCCAAGACGGTCAAGTACCTTCGAAAGCTCCAAAAAGAATTCCCCTACTCGGTTTTTTTACTTCGTGGCAACCATGAGCATATGGCTTCGGAATCCTATCGTCAGAATGAGACGTTGCCCTACCTAGAAAAACTCAAGCGGGATATGCTCAAGCGTGGAATCCCCTACAAGCGCATGCTTCATTGGATGGGCCAATGGCCACTCAAATGGGAAAACCCCTATGTCTTAATCACCCACGCCGGCGTATCGCTTCATGCCCGTGACCCTTTTAATGCGGATTCCTCCCGAGGCGTACTCCATAATCGTTCTGCTTTGAAAGATGTGGGCAAGCTCCAAATTTTTGGACATGTAGTTCAAGAAGATCACCAGCCTCGCTATTTCTCTGAATCCCACGCCTGGGGAATTGACACCGGAGCTTGGCGTGGCGGAGGTTTGACGGGATTGCGCCTCACTCGAACCGGAGAAATCATTGAAATACTTCGCGAACCGACCGCGGATGCCGACCTTTGAACGAATCAACCCTGAATTAAACGATATCTATAGCCATGTCCAACGGAATGTTTCAAATCCCCAGCCCCATCAACGAACCCATCTACTCCTATGCCCCCGGTACGGAGCCACGCGAGAAGTTGATTGCAACCTATCAGCGCATGTACAATGAGGTCGTAGACATTCCGCAGTTCATCAATGGTCAGGAAGTACGCACCGGTGATCTCCGCGATTGCCGACCACCGCATGACCATCAGCATAAGATTGGCCACTACCACTATGGAAATGCGGGGCATGCTCAAGCAGCCGTGGACGCGGCATTATCCGCACATGCTGCCTGGAGTTCCATGCCCTGGAACGAGCGTGCGGCTATTTTCTTGCGCGCAGCGGACTTGGTTGCAGGACCTTACCGAGCCACCATCAATGCGGCCACGATGCTCGCCCAATCCAAAACCGCCTTCCAGGCTGAAATTGATGCTGCGTGTGAATTTGCAGACTTCTTGCGATTCAATGCCCACTTCATGGAGAAAATCTATGCCGAGCAACCTATCAGCTCCCCTGGGATCTGGAACCGAATGGAATACCGCGCTTTGGAAGGCTTCGTCGTAGCCATTACACCGTTCAACTTTACCGCCATCGCAGGAAATCTTCCCGCTTCAGCAGCACTTATGGGCAATGTAGTCGTGTGGAAGCCCGCCGACAGTCAAATCTACTCCGCGTGGGTGGTGATGGAAATCTTCCGCCAAGCCGGGTTACCCGATGGGGTCATCAACATGGTCTATATGGATGGCCCTGAGTTTGGCGAGGTGGTGTTTAAACATCCTGAATTCGCTGGATTGCACTTCACCGGATCCACGGCCGTTTTCAAGCACTTGTGGAAAGAAATTGGCACCAATATCCATCAGTACAAGGCCTATCCACGCATCGTTGGGGAAACAGGCGGGAAAGATTTTGTCATCGCACACCCGTCCGCTCAAGCAAAGCAAGTGGCCACCGGTCTCACTCGAGGCGCCTTTGAATTCCAAGGACAGAAGTGTTCCGCCGCCTCGCGCGCCTATGTACCTGAAAGCATGTGGCCTGAGGTCAAAAAATATCTCCTCGCGGATATCGCTAGCTTCTCCATGGGGAGCCCTGGCGACTTGAAAAATTTTATTACGGCCGTCATTGATGAGCGGGCTTTTGATAAAATTGCAGGGTTCATCGACTATGCCAAAACACAATCAGATGCTGAGATCATTGCAGGCGGAGGCTATGACAAATCCAAGGGCTACTTCATTGAACCCACCGTCATTCTGACTTCCAATCCTGCATTCCGCACCATGTGCGAGGAGATCTTTGGGCCGGTCTTGACGATTTACGTCTATGCAGATGCCGATTGGTCAGAGACTTTGGCACTCGTCAATGCGACGTCAGAATATGCCTTGACAGGCGCTGTGTTTGCGACGGACCGCCACGCGGTGGATGAAGCGACCAAAGCGTTGGCCTTTGCCGCTGGAAATTTCTATGTCAATGACAAGCCTACGGGCGCAGTCGTTGGTCAACAGCCTTTTGGCGGTGCGCGTGGATCTGGAACCAACGACAAAGCGGGTTCAGTGCTTAACCTTCTTCGCTGGGCTTCACCACGTACAATCAAGGAGACCTTAGATCCCCCAAGCGACTACCGCTATCCGTTCATGGGTTAATTTATCCCAGAACCGCACAAAAAAGGGAGCCGCAACGCGGCTCCCTTTTGCATTCATTTTTTTCGACTTCTTTACTTTGCCGGGATGCGAACGACATACTTGGTCGTGTAGAACTCGCCTTCCAAAATGTCGGACAAAGGGAATAACTTCGCTTTCATCCCCTTCAATTCCTCGCTCAAGTCTCCGCCTTTGAGCGCATATAAAGCGGCATTTGGATTTTTTGTCCAGCTATGCCTCACCCAGGATCGCAGGGTGGCTGCCGGGGCCACTGCCCGCGTGACGACGACATCAAAGGGACCTTTTAATCGCTCAGCCCGCTCATGAACGGCGGTCACATTTTTTAGCCCTAAGGCATCGACAATCGCCTGAACGACTTTGATTTTCTTTCCAATGGAATCTGCCAGAGTGAAGTGAATTGACGGAAAGGCAATGGCCAAGGGGATACCTGGAAATCCCCCCCCTGTGCCTATATCCAGCACATGGAGTCCCGGACGATGCGGCATGATACCTCCAAGACATAAGGAATGGAGAATGTGGCGTTCCCAGATCCCCTCCTGATCTTTTCTTGAAATCACATTAATCTGCGCATTCCACTCTTCGTACAAGGGCGGCAACATTTCCATCTGCGCGATGGCTTCAGGGCTTAAAAAAGGGAAGGGCTTAGCCCAATGCTCAGAATGGCTCATTTTTTCCAAAAGGTGAGTGCTTTGGCCAACAGGCGCATACGCAAATAGACAGGGATGGATATTCCTACCCACCAACCCGATTCCATGCGCTTTGCCCATTGAAACGTGTAGACCATGAAAGACAGCTGTAAAAAGGCATATACTCCCAATAGTGCTTGAATTTGACTCCCGACAAATCGGATTTGCGGACTAGGCTGAGTCATGTTAAAATCATCCATATGCATCCACAACAACCCCATGTGGACCATGGCGGCCAGAGCCACAACATCGGTTAATGCCAGTAAGAGTCCATAGCGGGCTACTGCCCAACGTTCCACCGAACTACGGTGTGCGCGCATTTTATGGTCACTTTGGGGCAACCATGGACGGCGAAGAAATGCGCCAGGTTGTGCCACCGCGACGACCGGACCAATTTGGGCTAAGTCATTCAATAAAAATTCTGCCTCCCCACCATCGAGGTGCATGCTCGTCAAATAGCCCTTGATTTCAAAGAATTTCGCCGTTTCAAAAGCAAAATTGACCGGTACCATGCCTGTAGTAGCCGATCGCTTCACTCCAGGGAACAGCGGTCGAGCCCGAATATGTGCCCACGCATTTGACGCGAGAGCTTCCGACTTGGCCCGATAAGAAGCGTCCCTAGATGCCATGACGGGGGCAAAGGCCGCGATGGCTTTTCCACGACGCAGTGGATCACTGAGAACTTTCTGCCATTGCGGAAGATCCGAGGGTAGCTCACACCGGGTGTCCACCCAGAGGCTGTATTTCCGATGCGCGGCTTTGACGGCTAAGGTGAGCGCAAGTTTGCGGGTACTCCAAAATCGTTCCGAGGCGGGCAAGGTCACCACGATGAGCGTGGGGTATTGGCGCCTTAAGGCCTCTAATACATTGGCCGTTTCATCTTCACTCTGGTTGTCCACCGCGAGAATTTCCGCGCCAGGAAGCTGGCTAAATGCACTTTGAATCCAACGTTCAAATCCCTCCGGGTCATTGCGACCCACAATCATCAAACTGCAATCTACCGGGTCCAAGCCCTTCCCGCTCGCACGATTCCATGTAAACCAGGGCAAATACAAGCGCCACGCCGCCAAGACACCGAGGCCCAAAACAGCGAGAGAAATCCAGAAAATGAGGGTCATCGCGGCCATTGTCTGCGCCGAAAGCGCGCCCATTTCCAAAAAGAGTGCATTGCCCATATCGGCACAAAAGTAGTCCAAAGGAAAGGCCTAATTTTGCCTGATGCAATTTGATGTCGTCGCCCGCGATTCGGGCAGTTCAGCCCGTGCCGGAAGCCTACAAACCGCCCATGGCCAAGTCCCTACGCCTATTTTCATGCCCGTAGGAACATTGGGCACGGTCAAAGGAGTTCATCCGCATGAATTGAAAGAAGATATTCGCGCGCACATCGTCCTGGGCAATACCTATCACTTGTATTTGCGTCCAGGAATGGAGGTCATGCAACAAGCGGGAGGCCTACACGCTTTTACCACGTGGGATGGACCTATGCTCACGGATAGTGGCGGTTTTCAAGTCCACAGCTTACAAGCCATCCGAAAAATCACGGAAGAAGGCGTTAAATTCCAATCCCACATCGATGGGAGCCGCCATTTGTTCACCCCCGAATCCGTTATGGATGTTCAACGGCAAATTGGCGCAGACATCGTGATGGCCTTTGATGAATGCACCGATTACCCTTGCGAAAAGTCTTACGCCCGGGAAGCCATGCAACGGACCCACCGTTGGCTAGATCGCTGCATCCAGCGTTGGGAACAGACAGATCCGCTGTATGGCTATGCACAAGCCCTCTTTCCCATTGTCCAAGGAAGTACCTATTCGGACTTGCGGCAAGAGTCCGCCGAGTTCATCGCTTCCAAAAACGCATGGGGCAATGCCATCGGCGGCCTTTCGGTCGGCGAACCCGCAGAAGAAATGTATGCGATGGCTGATGAAGTCTGCCGGATTCTCCCAACGGACAAGCCGCGCTACCTCATGGGCGTAGGCACCCCAGCCAATATTCTCGAAAACATAGCGTTAGGAGTAGACATGTTTGACTGTGTCATGCCCACGCGCAACGCTCGAAATGGGCAACTTTTTACGCAAAATGGAATCATTAATCTGCGCAACGCCAAGTGGCGCGATGACTTCAGCCCCCTTGATCCAGATGGAGATGCCTCCGTCGATCAACGGTACAGCAAAGCCTATCTCCACCATCTATTCAAAGCAGATGAAGC
The DNA here is from genome assembly GCA_024639785.1 of Cryomorphaceae bacterium. Taxonomy (GTDB): domain Bacteria; phylum Bacteroidota; class Bacteroidia; order Flavobacteriales; family Schleiferiaceae; genus TMED14. The sequence goes on along the minus strand of JAHEGI010000005.1, from coordinate 7,071 downwards.
CCTAGGCAAGCAGATTGCGAGCATTCACAATCTACGCTTCTATCTCTGGCTCGTCGAATCGGCTCGAGAACATATCCTCGCCGGAGATTTCAGCACGTGGAAAGCCCACATGCTCCCACGGGTTCAAAACCGCCTCTAAGCCATGATGAACCGCCTGGAACGCTATATTTTCCTCAAATTCCTGGGGAATTATGGCCTGTTTCTTGGGCTCGTCATGCTGATTGCGGTCGTTTTTGACATCAGCCAAAAACTCGACAATTTCATTAGCCAAGGCGCCACCTTGGATGTCATTTTAGGGGATTATTACGTCAACTTCATTGCGTTTTATGGCACCACATTCAGTGGGCTCATCGTCTTCTTGTCGACCATTTTCTTCACGGCTCGAATGGCCGACCAAACCGAAATTATCGCGGCATTAACCGGAGGGGTTAGCTTTCCTCGGCTCATGAAACCCTATCTCTATGGGGCGGCCGTGGTCTTTTTAGTCACCGCCCTCTTGAGCCATTTTATCATTCCGAGCACAAATATTCGACGGATTCACTTCGAAGACACCTATGTGAAAGACATCAGCCCTTCTCGGCCGATCAATATTCACCGCCAAGTACTACCCGGCCACTTTGTTTACGTCGAAACATGGAGCCCCGAGCGCCTAGGCGGTTACCACTTCACCTATGAGGTCTTCGATGAACTCCGCATGCGTGAAAAACTCCAATGCGACTTTGTCCGTTTTGACACCCTTCGTCAAAAATGGCAATTGGACAACTGGATGCTCCGCAGTTGGGACGACCAAGGGAAACAACGTTTGTCTCAGGGAAGACGCCTTGACACCGCATTCAATTTTGGACCACGAACCATCGCTCCTGACTTGCGCAGCACAGCGACGATGGCCTCCCCCGCACTTTGGACCTTTCTCAAACAAGAACGTCTAAGTGGATCCGAGGCGGTCATTTACCACGAAATGGAATGGCATCGTCGAACGGCCTATCCATTCTCCGCCTTTATTTTGGTGTTTATCGCCGTAAGCCTCGCCTCTGAAAAACGCCGTGGGGGCATCGGTGCTCAGATTGCCTTGGGGCTTCTGCTTGCCGTGACTTACATCTTTGTGATGCAATTGAGTAACATTTTTGTCAGCTCACCATCCATTGGGCCCTGGCTGGCCGTTTGGTTACCCAATTTGCTCTTTGCCCTCCTCGGAGGCTTCCTCTATTTTCGCGCCGCTAAATAACAGGCCATGTCTTTAATTCGACCAACGGATGATTCCCCTCTATGGGTGCACCACCTCTGGATGCACTTTATTGTCTTAATCTGGGGATTCACGGGGGCCCTCGGAAGACTCATTAGCATCGACGCCTTGCCTTTGGTTTGGTATCGCATTTTTTTCGCCTCGGGCTTTATGCTCCTCTATGCGCTGCTCACCCGAAAAAAGTTCACCTTGCCCCCCAAGGATTTAGTTCTGCCCTTGATCTTGAATTCAGCGATTATCGTCATCCACTGGATTACATTTTATCATGCGATCAAACTATCTAACATTTCCCTCACCTTGGCTTGCCTGAGCACCGGGCCCTTCTTTACTTCCATCTTGGAGCCGCTCTTTTTTAAGCGCCGAATTCTGCCCGCCGAGATCCTACTTGGCGGTGGAGTGGTAGCGGGAATGCTCCTGCTTTTTGGTTCTGTCGAAGGCCAAAACATCGCCATTGCCGTCGCCCTACTCTCTTCCGTACTCAGCGCCCTTTTCTCCGTGATGAATGGACGCATCGTCAAACGGATGCCTCCGCTAGACATTTCCTTTTGGGAAATGAGTCTCGGGGTGCTCTTGCTGAGTGTTTTCTTGTGGAGTCGAGGGCAATTCATCCCATCCATCCTGTCCCCTGTCGGCAGTGATTGGTTTTATCTGGTCCTACTCGCCACGTTTTGTACTGCCTTTGCCTTTGTGCAATCCGTTCGCATTATGCGCTATCTCTCTCCTTTTACCGTGATGCTCACTATTGCCATGGAGCCTGTCTATGGAATTCTCATTGCCCTCCTGTTGTTCGGAGATTCCGAAGCGATGACCCCTGGATTTTATGTAGGCGTTGGAATGATCTTGGCCATGCTGTTGGCCGATGCCTATGTGAAGCGTCGAAAGCGACGAAAAGCACGCTAAGTTTTCCACAAGCACCGGGATGTCCCCCGTGGAATGTGTAAGTTTGAACCCTTGCCCAAAAATTATGGATTACCTCGATTTTGAAGCCCCGATTCGGGAACTTGATGAGCAGATTGCCAAAGCCCATGCCCTCCAAGCTGAAAGCGGAGTGGACATGAAGGATAGCTTGGTCGAACTCGAAGCCAAATTGGCAGAAGCTCAGGCTGAACTTAAAGCCTCCTTAAGCCCTTGGCAGCGCGTACAATTAAGCCGCCATACGGGCCGCCCGTACACCATGGCCTACATTGAGGCGATGACGGGGGGTGAATTCATTGAAATGCACGGCGACCGCCATGTCAAAGATGACAAAGCGATGGTCGGTGGCTGGGGGGCTATTGAAGGCGAGAGTTTTCTCTTCATCGGTCAGCAGAAAGGCGTCAACACCAAAATGCGGCAGCTACGCAATTTTGGAATGGCCAACCCCGAAGGTTATCGCAAGGCGCTTCGTTTAATGAAGCAAGCCGAGAAATTTGGTCGCCCAATTGTGACGCTAATTGACACTCCAGGCGCATTTCCAGGCCTAGAAGCAGAAGAGCGAGGTCAGGGCGAAGCGATTGCCCGTAACATCTTGGAAATGGCACGCCTCAAAGTCCCCGTGATCTGCATCATTATTGGAGAAGGAGCCTCCGGTGGCGCATTGGGCATTGGCGTTGGTGATCGCGTCATGATGCTTGAAAACACTTGGTATTCCGTCATTAGCCCCGAATCCTGCTCGTCCATTTTGTGGCGCAGCTGGGACTTCAAGGAAACAGCCGCAGAAGCACTCAAACTCACCGCCAATGACATGCTGAAAAACGGCTTGATTGACGGGATCATTGAAGAACCTGCTGGGGGCGCTCATCGGGACCCGGAAGGAATGTTCCAAACCCTGAGTGCTGAAATTCTGCGCATGTATCGCGAATTAAAAGATCTTCCAAGCGACCAACTCGTCGCAGAACGCATCGAAAAATTCTGCGGCATGGGGGTTTACGAAGAATCTGCCTCCTAAGCTCATGGAGTCCATCGCATCCAATCCAGCACGCAATCGACGCGACAACCCTACCCTTTCCATGGGTGGCGTCGGGCGCATTCCACCGCAAGCGGTCGAACTGGAGGAGGCGGTATTAGGAGCATTACTCATCGACCGAGATGCGCTCTCTAAGGTGGTGGACATCCTCGCGGCTGAATCCTTTTATGTCGAGGCACATCAGCACATTTTTGATGCTGTTACCCACCTATTTGGCGAGTCTGAGCCCATTGATATCCTCACCGTTGCCCAGCGCTTGCGCAAAGAGGGCAAGCTGGATAAAATAGGTGGTGAAGCCAAGCTTATCGGTTTATCTACGCGGGTTTCATCTTCCGCGCATATCGAATTTCATGCGCGCATCGTCGTTCAAAAGCATATCCAACGCGAGCTCATCCGCATCTCCAACGAGATGATCGAAGAAGCGTACGACGAAACCAACGACGTCTTAGAATTGCTTGACAAAGCAGAGCAAAATCTGTTCAATGTCTCGCAAGGCAACTTGAAAAAGAATTATGAGGGCTCTTATGAGCTTGTCAAGCAAGCCGTGAGCCGGATCGAAGAAATCTCCAAGCGCGAGGGGCTCTCAGGCGTACCCTCCGGCTTTTCAGGTGTGGATCGCGTCACTTCGGGCTGGCAAAAATCCGATTTGATCATCATTGCCGCCCGCCCAGGTATGGGTAAGACGGCCCTCGTCCTTTCGATGGCCAGAAATATGGCCATAGATCATCAAATCCCTGTCGGTGTCTTCTCATTGGAGATGTCATCTGTCCAGCTCATTACCCGACTAATTTCTTCCGAAACGGGCATTGGCGCGGAAAAATTACGAAAAGGCAATCTCGATACCACCGAATGGCAACAGCTGACCTCCAAAGTCAAGCGCCTCGAGGACGCCCCAATCTACATTGATGATACCCCTGGATTGTCTGTATTTGACCTTCGAGCCAAATGTCGACGCCTGGTAGCCCAGCATAAAGTAGGGATCATCGTCATCGACTACTTACAATTGATGACGGCGGGCGCAAGTAAATCCGGTGGAAACCGAGAACAAGAAATTTCGACCATATCACGCTCACTTAAGAGTATCGCAAAGGAATTAGAAATCCCCGTCATTGCGCTATCCCAATTGAGCCGTGCCGTAGAGACCCGTGGAGGAAGTAAACGTCCCTTACTTTCCGACTTGCGTGAATCTGGTGCCATCGAACAAGACGCTGATATTGTCTCCTTCATTTACCGCCCAGAATATTACCAAATTCACGAATGGGATGACGACGGCACTCCCTGCGATGGTCAAGCTGAATTAATTGTAGCCAAACATAGAAATGGTTCGCTTGAGAATATTCGTCTCAAATTCGAAGGTGCCATGGCGAAGTTTTCCGACCTCGACCATCATGGTGCAGCAGGTGGCATGCCGACCGTCTTCGAATCTAAAATGAATGCTGCGGCTAACGACGCCTTTCAAGGAGGCAAAGTCGACCCCATGGACGACGACTACCCCGTATTCTAGGGTTTTTCCATAAAAAAACTTAGTTGAACATGCGCCAGCGTCCTTCAAAGAGGACAGCGGCTGCAGCTACTGGGTAGTTTTCCGCCAAAAAGATGGTATTAGGTATCCATCCTTGGTTCGCGTTCTGGAATTTCACCAAGAATTCGGCCTCTTTCTTGAACCGAATGCCCGCAAGCGGCGTCACAATCCCGTTGGGCGCGATGCTGCCCGAGTTGGGCGAATAGGCGAACTGCCCGCGTTCGGCCACATACACAGGACGCGCCCAGGAACCCGCCCAGCCAATGGCCTCCAGTGCTATGAAAAATTGCGTGTTCGGATTGATGTTCCACTGACGGTCCCAAGCCGCCTTCAATATTAATGGAGGCATCATAAGCTCAGGCGCTGAAGTCCACGTGAAATTGGCTGTAAACTTCAAATGGGCGTCCTTCCCTGTAGGGTCTAAAGACCAAGGGCCCGTCCAAGTGGCCCACACGAATTGACTGGCAGGAGTCGCCGTCCACACCCCAACATCCGTCGCGCTTTGTGCCACCAAAAGATTCCGCTCGCTGAATCTATGGTACTGGAGGTTGAGCCGTGTCTCTTTAAGCCGCATAGGTATGGACACGGACATGCTGGAAGGTTGAAGCACTTCCTGACCCGACCAAAAGGGCGCGTACTTACGTTCTGCGCTCAACGTAATGGGCGTATACAGGACACGATTTAAAGCCACTACATAATTGCCTGAAGCCACGTGGTACTTTACTTCCGACGACTGCCTAGTGAACTGTACATACGGGTCCCACGTAACGCCAAAAGAACGATTCGAATCGTTGACGTATTGCCCGCGATGAAGAAGCCCCACACGTACCGAACTATAGCCCCGGTAACCGTATAAGCGGCCCAGTGATACTTCATGGGATCGTGACGAGAGTGTGTCCAAGAAGCCGTTGATGGGTCCCTGAAAACTTCGCATCTTTTCCTCACCAGTATAGGCGATCAACCATTTGGAATGGAGCATAAGGGTCGCCCAGCCACTAATTTCCGTAGCATGGGATTCTGCCGATGTCCAACGCGTCGGTACGAGGGCTCGATTCGAAATAAAAACGGTGGATTCCGTCAGAACACTGGGATCTTCTACCCCGCCCGTTTCATTCCGTGTGCCTTGGATAGCACTTAAACTTCCTTTAAACTCCCATGTATTCGCACTGTCGCGTGCTTCATGCATCACGATAAGTTGATCCGCCCCGTAGCGTTCATTGTACAGCTGACCTTGTGCTTGCAAACGTCCGTAATGAACATTCCAATGTTTGTAGGCCGATTGTGGCGCTGTTGCATTTAATTCAAAATACTGCCCACGGCCCTGACTGCTCTGGTAGGTCCACTCTACACTGGGAATAGGGCCCTTCCTAAAATAAGTGGGATAGCCCTCTTGTTTCACAGCATTGAAATCGCTGAACCAGGTTCCCTGCGGAACACCAATTTGAAACTGGGTCGCCCCTAATGTCCCTATCGTTAAGTCCTTCAGGACCACTGTCCGACTCATGTAATTTCGATAATGAACAGCCGGTAACTCCGTTTCTAAGTTCCAATAGCCCCCATAGCTGAGGATTCTGAACCACTTCTCCACAAATTGCCCTTTGGGTACGGCACTACTATCCGGTTCGTTGCCAAAAAAGTCAGATACCATGACTACGACTGAGTCGGGTGTTGCGGAAGCCTCTTCAGGTGCATCCTGCCCGTAGCAGGATAAACTACCCCAAAGCCCGATAAACACTGATAGAAAGAGGCGTAGTCGCATGGTCAAAATTACGGAAATAAAAAAAGCCCCACCATATCGGTGGGGCTTTTATAAAGGTTTGGCGGCGACCTACTCTCCCGGGGTTAACCAGTACCATCGGCGCAATCGGGCTTAACGACTCTGTTCGGAATGGGAAGAGGTGATCCCCGACGCAATAACCACCAAGTTTTAACAAGGTAATTTGGCATATCGGAAGCAACATAAAACAATCTGGATGAAAAATCCACGGGTAATTAGTACTACTCGGCTGTGACATTACTGCCTTTACACCTATAGCCTATCAACGTCCTCATCTTGAACGACCCTTAAGAGAAATCTCATCTTGAGGTGGGCTTCGCACTTATATGCTTTCAGTGCTTATCCCAACCGCACATAGCTACCCTGCGATGCAGCTGGCGCCACAACAGGTACACTAGAGGTGCGTCCGACACGGTCCTCTCGTACTAATGTCAGCTCCCCTCAAATTTCTAACGCCCATAGTAGATAGAGACCGAACTGTCTCGCGACGTTCTGAACCCAGCTCGCGTGCCACTTTAATGGGCGAACAGCCCAACCCTTGGGACCTTCTCCAGCCCCAGGATGTGACGAGCCGACATCGAGGT
>JAHEGI010000017.1 GCA_024639785.1 Cryomorphaceae bacterium | reverse complement strand
CTTCGTATTTGAACCGATTGGGCAAGCACAAAACTGGAGCGGGCTGCCTGTACATCAACAAACTTGCCGATGTGGATTTGGCTGTGTTGGAAGAGCTGATGGTGGCAACCAAAAACCAAGTGGACTCTATCCGTCAAGTAATCCTTCGTCAAGAAGATACCCTATTGTAACGCTACAAGGGGCTACTGTATCGGCCCGCCAAGTGGTGAAAAGCCTCCGTCAGCTGCTGTGTAATCGTTGAGCCGCGGCGGTTGTGGATCACGCGGCCATCAACTTCCACCACGGGGGTCAATTCGCCCATGGAGCCGGTTCCAAAGGCCTCGTCGGCGGCATAGAGTTCGGTCAAGCTCAGGTTGCGTTCCACACAGCGAATGCCCAGCTCTGCGGCGAGCTCGATCACGAGCGCTCGGGTAATTCCATGCAGGCAGGCATCGGCATGCGGTGTGAGCAGCACCCCGTCCTTCACCATGAAAATATTGGTGCCGTTCATCTCGGCGATAAAGCCCAGATTATCGAGCATCAAGGCATCGTCCACGCCGGCATGGTTGGCCTGAATCTTGGCCAAAATGTTATTGATCAAATTGTTGTGGTGGATTTTTGAATCCACATGCATCGGGCTGTTTCGACGGATGGCCGAGGTCACGATGCGCACCCCTTTGGCGTTGTCGTAGACCGGCGGCTTCCATTCGGCCAGCACAATCAAGGTGCAGCCTTTCTGGTTCAGGCGTGGATCCATGCCCGAAGTAATTTTTTCGCCGCGCGTCAGCGTGAGCCGAATGTGCGTATCGTGTGTCATCCCATTCGCTTTCAAGGTCGCCTTAATCGCATCCGTGATGAATTCGCGACTGGGAATGTTGGCAAAGGCCATCGCTTGGGCCGAATCCATCAATCTATCCAAATGACGGTCCAAGCAAAACACGCCCTCCTGGTAGACGCGCATCCCTTCCCAAACGGCATCGCCGCCCTGAACGGAGCTGTCAAACACGGACACTTTTGCTTGGTCGCGCGGCACCAGGCCATCGCCTACCCAAACGAGGATTTCTGCATTTCGGGGGTCGTAGGATTGTAGCATATCAAAGAGCTAAACGGTGTTGGTATAAAGTTTCATAATAGGGCAGCGCTTCGGCTTCGACGTCCGCATATCGGCCTGATAAAGGCTCCCCTAGCGCATTCGCCGGACCGAATCCCGTACTCGCATGCACCTGGCTGTACCAATGCGGCCACCAAGGGCCATCGTAGGGCTTGGGGCCCGCAGGCCAACGAAGCATTTCCGCATGGAAGGGTATGCCCAGTGCTGCACAAATCTTTGGGAAGGTTTCCGCTGGATTCGCCAGCATTTCATCGCTGTCCACCAAGATTTTGGCGCCTGCAAAAGCCTGAATTTTGGCCCACTGCGCCACTTGCTCTTGGATGCCTATATCTTCCAGCGTCACCTGTGGCCACACTTTGGCAAAGGACCGAATGACTTTCCGCGGATGCCGAATCCAAAAAATATGCGCCGCCTCCGACGCCCAGTCCCAGGGCATTTCCACCATGTGGTGGGCCATGTTTTTCAGATAAATCTCTCCCGGGTGCGCTTCAAAGAGACTGCGCATCGCTTCGGCTGCTGCTTCAGGATTTTGGGGAACGGTTTCTAAGGTCTCCGCGCGGCCCGGATGGTCCAAGCCTGTGCGCTCTAAAAAGGGCCCATAAAAGGGTTCATCCACCACTTGGCAACCCGGACGCTGCGCAAATGCATAAAGCAAAGCCGTACTGATGTTGCGTGGGCCGGAAATAGCGTGGATGATGCGGGGCATAGCACAATGTTACGAAGGGAATGGATGATATATCCCCAAAAGGCTCACTGATTAATGGTTATACCGCTACATTTATACCATGATGACGTCATCAAGAATTTGTGTAGTGATGGGGGATGATCGCCCGGTAGTAACGGGTGTTAATTCAAAAGCTAGCTATTCAAGTTTGGCCTATGAAATAAACCGGCGATTCTGTGATAAGAAAGGTTGGGATTTTAGGTATGAAAAATATGCTCTCCCAAAAAGACCTTGGGGGGTTTGGCAAGGTTACTCTCGCCAAGTTAGTGAGCATAGAGCTCCCACTTGGATAAAGATTCTAGCCGTGCACAAAACCCTAAAACTCGGCTATGATTTTGTCGTGTGGATTGATAGTGACTGTATTTTTTATGATCATGATCGGTCTTGGGACGAAGTTTTTGCCGAATTTAATAACCAAGGATTGCAGTTGATTGGTTGGTTAGATAAACCATTTCATTCCAACAAATTTTGCGCAGGATTTTTTATAGTTAGAAACTCGAAGGAAGTCAAAAACATGTTGGAAACCATTTGGCTAAAGGACTCGAAGTTTTCGTGGGCATTCCCATATGAACAGCATGAATTGAATTCCTATTTATCTGAATCCCCTGCCACAAACTACTTATTTCTTGATGAACCTATGTTCCAGTTAACGAGCCTGGATCAATTCTTACTGCATGTTGCCGGCTTTGAACATCAAAATCGCGTGCCAACATTTTTAAAGTGGTTTGATGACCATTCGTATCCTCCATACCCTTTAAAAATAGAAGAACATGTATTTCAGAATCTAAAAGTGGATGACTATGATCGAATGCTTAGTAACTCAGAATTAAGTGTATATCAACGATTCCAAAGAGAATTTTGGGGACTTCTTCAGCACGGCAGGCAAAAACTAAAAAAGATATACCACCAGTTCATTTAAACCCTAGTCACACCCTAACAAAAAGGGTGCATTGTCCAGCCCGGGAATGAACCTGAAATCCTGATTTCACAATTTTATTTTCTAGACTCTCTTTCCCTTTAATTCCATAGATATGAGGATGAAATTCCATGATTATACTCTGTATACTTTCCGAAAAATTTGGATCTACTACATCCAAAATCGTCTCTCCACCTTCAATGTCCACAATAAGTACATCTGGGTCAAAATCAAATTCTGACCTGATAGTTCTTAGGCCCCAGGCATTTCCACCACCGGAATCCCGAAGTTCCCATGTTCCTCGGCCGTCCAATTCGCTGCCTTCTGTTTGGAACTCGCTAACATATATAGTATCTCCATTTTCCACGGGAAATGCAAATCCTATGACTCTTTTCAGATGGCCAACCGGGGACCACATCGTCGATGAAATTTCCACAAGTCGTTCAGAAGCTTCTATGCTCATGACTTGTCCATTAGAACCAACCTTTTGACACACAATCTGAGCCAAGACACCTATGGAACCTCCCATCTCAAGCACTTTCATCCCGGGCTTTAAAACCTTCGCAAGTAGCACTCTTTCGTCTTGTTCGTATTCGCCATTTTTTAGCCAAAATTTCGTTCCAAAATTTAATGGCATCCCCCGAACAGGCACTGTTACCCCGTCTAAGTCAACACTTTTAGGCCAATAAAATTCTGGAATGAAATTTTTAAGGAGAACCCGACGAATGCGAGGATAGAGATTCTGCATAGCACAATGTTACGAAGGGAATCCCTGCCGCGTTTTACCGCTACCCGTCTTTTTTCTGACCGTACTTATTCATACGAGTTCCACATGCCGAGCAGGTGCTCCCCCCGAACATAGCCTCTTCATAGTTTTTGGGTGACCGAACGCGCGATTGCTTCTTCCCACAACTTGGACAGTAGACCGCCCTCAAATTGATGCCATATTTCTCGGCAAATCGGCTTGTGGGTTTCAAGCTCGCCATCCAAACTAACGCCAACACCGGAAGGGCCCATGGAAGGATTTGAAAAACGAGGTCCCAGGTCATTCTCTAAAGATCGGAAGGGCACAAAAAAACCCGGCGCTTTTCAGCGCCGGGTGCTTTGGTGGGCAATACAGGATTCGAACCTGTGACCCCCGCCCTGTCAAGGCGATGCTCTAAACCAACTGAGCTAATTGCCCGGGGACGGCAAATGTACGAGCAAAGTCAGAAATGCTGTACAAGCGAAAACCAATCTTGCTAATCTTTGTTAGAAAGAGGACTATGATGGAAAAATTGCTCGATACCGAAGCCATTCATTGGCGTGATCCTTCCTTTTTTGGGGAAGAGCGGCTCGTGCAGACTGCGTTGCCCTATTTGAAACGCTTAATGAGCGAATTATTGCAATTGTCGACCATTCCAACTTCCATCAAGGAAAAGCGCGCCATCCTGATGCTTCAAGATTTAGGTGCGATGCCGGGTTGGGTCATGCCTCAGTGGGAAGAAGGGTTCAAATCCTTAACTGCACTTCACCAATTCTTCGAGCGCAATTCTGCTCAGGATGCTTTTGACGGCAATCCCGATGCATGGACCTCATGGCTATTTGCATTCACTTTTTTCGAATTAGTGGAGAGCAAACGACAGGATGTAGATACCGCCTTCCAGTCCCAGCTTAAGTTTCTCTGGAATTAATCCAATTCGGATCCGATATAAGGCTCGGAGGTCCACTCGGTGGAAAGTTCGGCGCTTTGCACGCGCTGGTAAAGGTTTTCCCGAATATTGAACCAAAACATGTTGTAGTCCGCGCGGTGGTAATCTTCCCATCGGAAGAACCACCCAAGGGGGCCGCGCAAGCGTTCAATGCGCAGGGTACCCTGATCAATTCGGGCACTCACGCCATGCCTTAAGAGCACTTTCCCATTGGAATACAGAGCACCCTTGTGCAGATAGCGACGGCTTCGGGCGGGCGAATCTGACCACGTGATGGGATTTACCACGGGGTATTCGGGACCAAATTTCTTCGGATAAAAGTCCTTGCCGTAGCTGCGCCAGCCCATCCAGCAGTCCGTTTGAGTCGGGTCCGTGCAGAGCGGAAAGTCGCCCATGTCCTCAGCCGTCACCGTGTTGCCCACGAGGTAAGCCACGAGCAGGCGTTTGCGTAAATCTTTGTTTGGAAGGATGACCTCCATCATGAGGCGTTTGGCGTGGCCCGTGCCTTGACTGTGGCCAGCTAAAATGTATCGGCCCTCCGGATTCAACGCGATAAAGGCCTCAAAGGCGTGCTTCACATCGGCAAAGGCGGTGTCATAGGCCACCAAGGCGTCCTGGTATTCTTGTGCAGATTCCGGGTAGTAGCCCCGGTACATCATTTGGCGGTAGTGCGGGGCGTACACCAGGCCCACTCCGTTGAAAACACTGGCCTGATTGGCGAGAGGCCAATCGTTGATTTCTCGGCGGTAGGTCGCGTCAAAGCAGTCGGCATTCCAGCTGCTGCCCTCAAAGTAAAGGGTTGGGTAAATGAAAAAAGTCGGAACCGCGATGGGAATGGCTCCGAACTTATTTTCCAAACGCTTGTCCAAGCGCTCCGTGGCGCGTGAACGCTTGCCGCTGCCCCATTCGATGGCGGGATGGGCGGCCCAAGCCGAAATTTCGGCATAGTCCGGCCGCTGCGGATACGGGCTTAAAGAAGGGGACGGTCTCGCCCCCTCCTGTGCCCAGAGGGACCCAGCGAAAACGCCGAAGACGATCAGGAGGGCCCGTTTCATGTTATGCGTTTTTGGCATTTCGGCCCGCGATAGCACCCATCACAGCCCAAGGAATGATGCCGTCCATCAGGTGTGCCAAAATACCCGGCGTCTTGTACCAAATGAAGTCCGAATACGGCTCCAAAAAGTAAGAAATCATGCCTACGGCAACGCCCACCAAAAGGCCCTTCTTCATGTCCATCGTCGACATGTTGCGAATCAGCCAGAAGAACAAGGCCGCCACAATGAAGGCAATGATGTAGCCACGCACCAAAGGCATGACCATGTCCGAATGGTCCACCGTCTGGTAATTCAAGAGGCCCCAAGGTTTGCCCTGCAAGGATTCCATGGCGGCTTCCCAAGCTTCAGGGGAGTCCGTTGGGCCCGGTTGCCCGAGCATGTACTGCCCAGGCTCTAGGCCGGAGGCGGCGATGGCGTCGAGGATTTCGGTCTGTTTTGGGGTGTACTGCTGCGCGTCCGCGTGCAAGTTGAGTGCCGCGTGTGACAAGAATTGCCAAAAGAAGAGGATAGTTCCTCCGAGCAGGGTGAAGATGAGGTGCTTTTTCATGGGGGAAGGGGTTGAAGGGTTTAAGGGCAGAAGGGTGCTTTTTTACGGGCAAAGTGCTGGCGCGCAGTGAAGTTCGGGGTTTTCTGAGGATCACAAAAGAGAATCAACGTTTAAAACGACAGGCAACTGAGCGCTCTAGCCACCTATCCACTGGGAAGTTACATGCGCTAAATGATGGCGGCTGTGCCAAGCGTAGAATTGCAATGCTTCCGAAAGGGTCACATCCCGTTGATTTTCGGGGTGGTAATAATCTCGGTTCCAATCCTCGGGGCCCAAACTCAACCAAAACTGGTTCCACCGGTAGTGCAGTCCGTGAAGGATATCCAAGGAGGCGCCTACATTGAGGTCGGTTGCATCGGGTGTAGCGGCCCATGCGCGTTCATCATATGGCTTCACGATGGGGTCTTGTTCGGTCAGAGCCAATTTGCAGCGGACAAAGCAGTTCATATGACTGTCTGCCAGATGGTGAATGACTTGTGTTCGGGTCCAGCCTTCTGGGCGGTAGGGGGCCTGAAGGTGCTCGTCCGACATGCGGTCGACGGCGTTTTGAAGTTGTTGCGGCAGGTCGGATAGCGTGGCCATCCATTCGTCTAAATCCGCTTCGGTGTAGTCGGTCTGTAGCTTAAAGGGCCCCACCGGATATTTGAGAGCTTCTAGATTCATTGCAAGGGTTTGAGGCTTAAAGATAGGCGCGAGGTTGTACCTTTTCTTCGTGAAGTACGCTCAAATTTTCCTCCTTTCCATTGGTATTTGTTCTTGGGTAGCGTGCCAAACGTCCCCCTCCGAATCCGCTCGCTACGAGGGCCGTTCGGACTCCTTAGGAAGCCAAAGCAACCCTAGCGGACTTGCTTGGTATATCGACCAAGGGTTTCCAGCCTCCTTTCCATACATGGATCACGAGGATGCGCGTTTTTATCGGGGCTGGGACGGCTGGCGCGACTCCATGTGGAGCATGCCATTGAGAGATGGCATTCGGGTATTTTTCCAAAAGCCCTACGCGCATCAAAAAGGGGATACGGCCGTGGTGGAAGAATGGGTAGGAGAATATTTGACCGGCCAAAAGTTTTGGTTCCGCTACCCGGAGAATCGCTTCGATTCGGTTTATGCGACGCTCCGGGTTCATGAAAACGTTCGCGAAAATTTTAACCCGGCTCGATCTTATGGAGGGAGAGATTTGGGCTATTCCGCAGCAAAGCAGAAGATATCAACATATATTGTTGATTTTCATCTATTTGCAATTCCGCCCTCCCCCTTATTTAGTTATAAATACATATATGGTAGAGGGCGAAATAGAGATAATTGTTAATAAAATTGTAGTAATCTGACAAAAAAGAGGAGCGCCCTTGCGGACACTCCTCTACAACCGTGAAACGCTATGGTCTATTCTGCCCATAGGCCTCACACCAAACCTTTTTCAAAGGAAGCAAAACCATATTGGTTAGCGTCAAGCGTTTAGGTCAATTTTGTGCGCATTTACACGGAAGTGTATCACTTGGAATAGATATCTATAATAGTTGCCCCCCGCTCAAAGAAACCCACCCAAACAACCGACTATAAAAATGGCGGTCAAGTAGTCACGAGTAGTCAATTTACCAGTTCAAAACATAATTTCTACTTGCTATCTTGGACCTATTATTAACTAGACTACAAAGTCAATTGTTAATCCTACGTTCTGATTTACAACATATTACAAACTAAAAACCCCCACCATTACTGATGAGGGGTTTAGTGCGCCCAGCAGGATTTGAACCTGCGACCAAGGGATTATGAGTCCCCTGCTCTAACCGCTGAGCTATGGGCGCGAATGCAGGAATTGCCTCCTGCAAGGTGGGCAAAAATACTGCGCCCGGCGGACTTCCGCCGGCTCTATTTTGGGCAATAAATCCTTAGAACAAAAGCTCAAAGCCACCATAGGCTAATACGAGCCAAGCGATTCCTTTAAGTAGAAAGAACATGAACAGGCCAATTGCTACAGGGCGACCTGCTTTTTTAGAAAGAGCGGCCCAACCTTCCTCACGGAGGATCGTACGGTATAAACGTAATTGCTTCATTGAAGGCAAAATTACAGGCTCCACATGCTTTCAAATACCCTTATTAGAAATACAATGCCCATAAAAACAAATTAGCACCATGGGGCGTTATGACGAGTCTAAGTGCCTAATTTTGCGCATAATTATACAGTAAATGCCTCTTCTTTCAAACGCTCGAAATGCCCCAAAAGGTCAAGCTCTGTCATTCCATGACTTGTACGAAGGAATCGGTCTGCTCCGGCTGACGATGGGCGCGGATGAAAAGCCTTGTCCAATCGATGTGCAGCCCGAACATATCCATTTGTTTTTTAGCATGGAAGGGGATGTCGCATTTCAGTTTGGTCCCATGTACATGCGTCCACTTCCCCAGGGACAGAGTTTTTTCATTTTTAATCCAAAAGAAGCGCTTCGGGCACAGGCCAGCATGCCCAAAGGGCATCGGATGGTCGGAATTCGTTTGGCCTTTTCACGAATGCACACCTTGTTCATGCGCGATGGGCAGGATGCGCAGGAACTTCCCTTTTTGAACCAGAAGGACTTGCAACGTCCGATTTATGACCAGCGTAGCGTCGATGCGGCTATGCAAATTTTGTTGGAAGGTCTTTTTCACGAACGCCTTAGTCCCAACGCTCAACGGGTGGCCCATTTGGGCCAAATATTAGAGTTGCTTGGGCTATACTTTCATACCAGTGAGCCCAATGTGGTAGCCTGTCCATTTTTGAAAGATGAAGAAACCGTTCGCAAAATTCGCGAAGCAAAATCGATCATTTTGGACCGCTGGCAAAGCCCTCCTACCATTGCCCAGTTATCGGTTGAGACCGGATTGAACCCATACCGTCTAAAGGCAGGGTTTAAGGAAGTATATGGCAATACCGTCTATGGATTCGTGATGGATACTCGCTTAAATCACGCCCGACGTATGCTCGATGCGGGAGGAAAGTCGGTCAATGAGGTCGCATTCGATATTGGTTACACAAATCCGAGCCATTTCATTGCCGCATTCAAAAAGAAATTTGGCACAACCCCACGAAAGTATAAGGTAGCAGACTGAAGGACTTTGGGTACTATCTTCCCACTATGAAGAAGTTAGTCCTATCTATTTTAGCCCTGGCCTTTGCTACGGCTAGCTTTGCTCAGAGCATAGCCGCGACCAATCTGGAACAAATGAAGTTTCGCAATATTGGTCCAGCAGGTATGTCCGGAAGGGTCACCTCTATTGATGTAAACCCTCTAAACGACAACCACATATACATTGGAACGGCCTCTGGCGGCGTTTGGGTTAGTGAAAATGCTGGGCAGAGTTGGACCTCTATTTGGGATGATCAGCCCACCGCAGGCATTGGCGCTGTGAAAGTGGACCCCACGAATCCCGATGTGATTTGGGTCGGTACCGGCGAAGGCAATCCCCGAAATTCTCAATCCAGCGGCGGCGGCCTCTTCAAATCTGTAGATGGCGGAAAGTCCTTCCAGTTGGTCGGATTGAAGGAGACCAAGCACATCCACCGAATTGTTGTGGATCCACGCAATCCCAACACGGTCTACGTAGCTGCAATCGGAGTAGCATGGGGAGATAGCCCTCACCGAGGGGTCTACAAAACCACCGACGGCGGCAAGACCTGGTCCAAGGTGCTCTACAACAACGAGCGCACCGGCGCAGCTGACTTGGTCATGGACCCCGTCAATCCCAACAAGCTCATTTGTGCCATGTGGGAATACCGCCGCTGGCCATGGGTCTTTAAAAGTGGTGGCGAAGGCAGCGGCATGTACGTAACTCTCGACGGCGGCGAGACCTGGACCAAGCGCACCAGTGAGGATGGCTTGCCTGAGGGTGAATTGGGGCGCATGGGCATTGCCATTGCTCCTAGCAACCCTAAGAAAGTTTACGCACTCGTCGAGAACAAAGCCAAGAACGGTCTGTATGGCTCCAATGATGGTGGATTCAAATGGTTCAAAATCAGCGAAGACGAGAATATTGGCAATCGCCCCTTTTACTATTCAGATCTTTTTGTTGATCCCTTCAACGACCAAACCCTTTACTCTCTTTGGACTCTGGTTTCTAAAAGTACGGACGGTGGAAAAACCTGGGATATCACGACCCCCTACTCTAAGGTCCACCCAGACCATCATGCTATCTGGCTCAATCCACGTCGTCCTGGGCATGTAATTGAAGGCAATGATGGCGGACTGAATATTTCATGGGACGCCGGTGCGAGCTGGCGCTTTGTGGAGAACCTCCCGGTAGCACAGTTTTATCACATTCGTGTCGACAATCAATTGCCTTACAACGTCTATGGTGGCATGCAGGACAACGGGTCTTGGCGTGGTCCGGCCTACTCGTGGATTGGTACGGGTATCGGCAACAACGAATGGCAGGAGCTCTACTTCGGCGACGGTTTTGACGTGCTTCCCCACCCAAGCAATCCCCGAATCGCTTACGCCATGGCGCAAGAAGGCTCTTTGGCCCGAGTGGACATGCTCACCGGAATGACCGAGTCTATTAAACCCGTCCACCCTGACGGCGAATGGCTGCGCTGGCATTGGAATGCCGCGATTGCGGGTGACCCCAACAACGTCGACGGCCTCTACTATGGCTCGCAGTACGTGCATCACAGCCCCGACCAGGGCCGCACGTGGACCATCATTTCCCCGGACCTGACCACCAACAACCCCGATAAGCAAAAGGCCCTTGAGTCCGGCGGTCTCACGTTTGACGTGACGGGTGCGGAGAACCACACCTGTATTCTGACCATCGCGCCATCGCCCAAAAACCCCAAAACCCTCTGGGTCGGCACGGACGACGGCAACATTCAAGTCAGTAAAGACGGTGGCGCTACTTGGACCAATTGCAGCCCCAAGATTAAGGGACTTCCCGAAGGGGCCTGGGTGCCTCACATCCACGCTTCCGCCTATGACGCGGGCGAAGCCTTTGTGGTGGTCAACAACTACCGCCAAAACGATTGGAACGCCTACCTCTTCCACACCAAGGACTACGGAAAGACCTGGACCAATTTGGTAGCTAAGGCAGGCTTGACGGGCCACACCTTGAGCGTGATCCAAGACAACGAGGTACCCAGCATCCTGTACCTCGGCACGGAAACGGGACTTCAGCTGAGCACCGACTATGGCAAGACGTGGCAAGCCTGGAAGGGACTTCCCACTATGCCTGTCCAAGATTTGGCCATTCAAGAGCGTGAGCAGGATTTGGTCTTGGGCACCTTTGGCCGCTCCGCATGGGTCCTAGACGATCTCCGACCCCTGCGCGCCATGGTGAACGGTGCGGCACAGGGCAGAACGCTCACCGCCTTCGACGCGCCCTTGGCGATTCATGCGGAAACCCGCGTTTCGGACGGCATTCGCTTCCAAGGCTGGGCGGACTTCAAAGGAGAAAACCGCGGCGGCGGTGCGCGCTTTGTGCTGAACCTCGATGTCCCTGAGGACTCCAAAGAGCCCCTGCTCATCGACCTCTACAATGCGCAAGGCGAAGTCATCCGCCACATCGAACGCAAGCTCGACAAAGACGACCGCAAAGGCCTGTACCGCTTTACTTGGGATCTTGCGGAAAAAGGTACGCAGCGTCCCCGCTGGGGTAAGCGCAACGAAGAGCGCGAGAAATCCGATCCCCGTGGCGCATCGGTAGCTCCCGGCTCCTACATGGCCGTCTTTACCTTGAACGGGGTGAGCGATACAGCCAACGTAGAGGTCATTGACGACCCTCGAATCAATATGCCAGAAGCTGAATGGGCTGCACAAATTGACTTTCAGCGAAGTCTCTATGGGATCAACCAAGAAATGTCTGATGCCGTTTCAGCTTTGTACGAGGCTAACCAAGGATTGAGCGGCTTGGAGCGCATCTTGAAGGATCGCATGGAGGCCTCTGAAGACAGTGCCAAAGTTGGGCCCATCATGGAAGATCTAAAAGCCCTCAAAAAAGACATTGAAGTGCATCGTTTGCGCCTATTTGGCAAAGAAGATGTGAAGGGCTACTTTGAGCAGCCCGAAACATGGGCCTCCGTGAATGGTCAATTTGGTGGTTACCTCTGGAGCTTACATGGAAAGCCAAGTGCAAATACTTTAAACATGCAGGCCACATGGGAGAAACGCACTCGAGAGGAGATCAACCTGATTACCCAATTCTTAGAAACTGACTACCGCGAATTTGTGGAGCGCATTGAGTCTACCGCCCTCCCCTTGCTTCCGCGCTGGGCTCCCTAAATAACCTATGGCGCTATTCTACCCTGAATTACCTCCTGCCTTGCCCCCCATTCGGCGATTTCGTGCGCACGAAATCGCCGAATGGGCCGGCGACGCTGAACATATCGTTTTAGATTTTGGGAAAGTGCTCATCGACATCGAACCACGCCTGAGTGCAGAATCCTTTATTTCGCTCGGCGCTCGGCCCAGTTTTAGCGTAGGTGAGATTGGGTACAAAAAGCACAACGCCTATCACGCGGTGGAAACAGATGCCTTGAGTCCAGCAGAATTTCGCCAGGCTTTTCGAGCGCATTTGCGGTATAACGCTTCCGATGAAAGCCTTGATGCTGCCTGGAATGCACTACTTCTCGAATTCCAACCATGGCTACTCGGGCAATTGCGAGATTTAGGGCAGCGCTATCGACTTCATATTTTGAGTAACACCAACCGAATTCACATCGACGAAGTCAAGCGGCGAATGGGACTTCGCGCCTATGGGGAATTCAGTCGATGCTTTGAAAACGTGTTTTATTCCTACGATCTAAAGCTTCGAAAACCTGATATAGCCATTTACAAAACCGTCGACCGTATCGTCGGAGTCAAAGATCCCGCACGTGTCTTTTTTCTGGACGACAACGCCGACAATATCGAAGCAGCCCTCCAGCACGGCTGGAAGGCGAAGCAGTTTATCTAATATCGGTTAATGATTGGGCTGGCAGAGCTCCACGAGCACCCCCCCCGCGGTTTTAGGGTGGACAAAAGCCACTAGCATACCGTCTGCCCCGGGCTTGGGCTCCTCGCTGAGCAGCTGAAATCCTTCCGCTTTGAGGCGCGCCATTTCGGCCCGTATGTCCTTCACCAAATAGGCCACGTGGTGCAGGCCTTCGCCCCTCTTTTCCACATGCTTCGCAATGGGGCTATCCGCCTTGGTTGCCTCCAAAAGTTCAATTTTATTGGGCCCAACCTGGAAAAAACTCGTCATCACCCCTTCCCGTTCGACTTCTTCCCGCTTATAAGGCTCCACGCCAAACATCGCGGTATAGCGGGCTTCCGCCTCCGCCAAATTGGCCACGGCTATCCCGAGGTGGTCGATGTGTTCGAAAAACGGGGAATTCATGTGCTTCGGGGAACTTCGTTCTGTTTGCTTGTTTGTTGGTTCGTTCGTTTGTTGGCTTGGGGCTTGGCTAAAGTAGGGGCGCGCGGTGAAGTTCTCAAATTTTCAATGGACAGAAAAGAGATTAATCGTTTAAAACGAATCCTAAAAACTACCCTTCTACCCCTTCACCTCCTGCGTCCTCACTAAACCAGCATACAACCCTCCCAATGCGAGCAATTCCTGGTGATTCCCATCCTCTACAATTTGGCCTTGGTCGAGTACGAGGATGCGATCGGCTTTCTGAACTGTAGCCAGACGGTGGGCCACCACCAGGGTAGTTCGGCTCGAACTCGCTGCGTCTAGGGCCTCCTGCACGAGGCGTTCATTTTCGGCATCCAAGGCAGATGTCGCTTCATCCAGGAGCAAAATGGGCGCATTGCGGTAGAGTGCACGTGCCAATGCGATGCGTTGACGCTGGCCGCCCGAGAGGGACTGCCCGCCCTCTGCCAGGATATGACTCCATCCGCCTGGCAAGTCCTCAATGAAGGAAAGGGCCTGGGCGTCCTTAGCCGCCTTTTTCGCGCGATTCAAATCTGGAGACGTATCTCCCAAGGCAATATTTTCCAGGGCCGTGCCTTGGAAGAGGATGGGGTCTTGGGTCACTAATCCCATGGCGGCCCTCAAGTCTTTCAAGGGCATGGGTGGACGCTCCATTTCATGTGCCTCACGCATGTCCCCGCGATAGGGAGCCACCGGATGGCCTTCCAAAAAAATGCCTCCTTGGTCGGGGTCCATGGCCCGCAGCGCTAAGTGAATGAGCGTGGATTTTCCGCCTCCGGAGGGGCCGACGAGGGCGACCGTTTGGCCACGTTGAATCATCAGGTTGAAGTTTTGGAGCGCGGGGCGGGAGGCACCAGGATAGGTAAAGTGGATGTGGCGGAATTCAAGCGTTTCCGGGCCAATGTCGGGGCAGGTCCAGGCTTCGGTGACGTCGGGGTCGCGTAGGGTTTCGGGGAGATCCAAGACGGCGAATAGGCGCTCGGCTGCAGCATTGCCCTTTTGGACATTGTAAAGCGCCATAGATACTGATTTGAACGCGGGTATGAGTTGGTAAAAGAAGAGCAGGTAGGCCACAAGGGTTGAGCCAGTGAGGCCGTGGCCTAGTAGGACCTCGCGCCCTCCAAAAAATAGGATGAGCAACAGGGCAAATACGCCAATCAATTCTGACAGAGGGCTCGCCATATCTCTTCGACGATGGACATCGCGTGTCGCGGCAAAGGCCCCTTGGTTGACCTGATCAAATCGCTTTTGTTGGTAGGCTTCCGCTTGAAATGCTTGAAGGATGCGCAGCCCACTGATGCTCTCTTCCAAGGCAGTCAAGACCTGACCTAGGCGGTCCTGCGCGGTGGAAGATTTCCGTTTTAAATGTTTACTCACTCTATTGAGGAGCCACGCTGCAAGCGGACCCACTACCAATAAGATCAGGGTGAGTTTGGCACTCATCACCACCAACACAATCAGTGAGCCAAAAATGACAAGCGGTTCGCGCGCAAGCAGCTCCAACCCAGTTAAAATAGCCCATTCAACTTCTGTGACATCGGTCGAGGACCGAGCCAAAATATCGCCCTTCCGGCTTTCTTGCATCGTAGCAGGGCTCAGATGCATCACTTTTTGATGGAGCGCCTGACGAAGCGTGGCCGTAATCCCGGTCCGAAGCGTGGCCATGTGCCACAAGGCGATGTAGCGGAAGGCATTTTTTAGGATAAACAGTCCAAATGCCGCCAAGGATACCCGCCACAGCGTTCCCAAGGAACCATAGCGGCCAACAGCCTGTGCCACATAGTGGGCTATCCAGTCTTGGGCGCTCATATCCCCCCACCCCGCGGGAAAGTGTTTGGCTTCCTGCACCCCCTCCGGCACGAGAATGACATCCAATACAGGGATAATCATCCCAAGGGATACCAGGGACACGAGGGTGTACAGCACATAAAATAGTGCCGCCCCCGTAAAAGCGCCGCGGAAAGCACGTGCCATAGCTAAAATCCGTCGCAAAGGGGTCATAGGCACGAAAGTACTGCCTTATCGGCAGTACCGGCGTACTTTTGCCCTATGGAAAGCACCCGTCAAAAGAAAATTGCTAGTTTGTTGCAGCGAGACCTCGCAGAAATCTTCCGTGGAATGGCCGCCAGCGACTTTCCAGGGACGCTCGTGACGGTGAGTAAAGTTCGCGTTTCGCCTGACCTAGGCCTATGCAGGGTTTATCTCTCTGTATTTCCGACAGACCGCTCTCAGCTTGTCATGGACTTTACGGTTGATCAGGCCGCACGCTTGCGTTCCGCTTTGGCCCAGAAAGTGCGCAATCAGCTCCGTATTATCCCCGCTTTACACTACCATTTAGATGATTCTATGGAGTACGAAGCCAACATTGACCGCCTCCTTCGCGAAGGAGGAGAAAACCCATTTAAATAAGTTTTTCTGTGAATCCGTCCCACCCATTTCGACTTGGGGGACGCTTCTTGAAGGGGCGCACGCTCTCTCATTTTGTTACTCGCGCTGCAGCTGCCGGGGTCGCGGTGGGCACGGCTGCTATGGTTTTAGTTCTTTCCGCATTTAATGGACTTGAAGAGCTAGTTCTGGCCACCTATAAGAATGTACATCCCGAAGTTAGTTTGGTCCATACAGAGGGTGCTCGTTTTGAACTTTCCAAGGAAATGGCTGAACGCCTAGATGCGGACCATGCTTTGCGATGGATTCCCTTCCAAGAGCAAAAAGCCTTGCTTAGGAACGCTCAGCGTGAAATGCTCGTGACTTTAGTGGGGATGCCCCGTCCACTTTGGCCGTCACACCCTTGGCTAGATTCTTTGAGCTCACAGACGATTCAAGAACCTACCATGCCTCAGTCCGCCGCATTAGGGTATGGCGTGGCTTTACAAATGGGCATTCTCCAGCTTTCTGGTCGAGAGGGAATGGAACTTCTTTGGCCTGGAACGTCGATAGGTTTCGATTTAGCTTCCTCCTTCAAGCGGCACGTGATTTCACCCGAAATCATCTTTTTTGTTCATCCTCAAATTGATCAAAGTCACGTATTGGTTGACTTAAACACGTTGCAAGGATGGACGCAAGATCCGCGTATTGATGGTATTCAAATTTGGGGAGGGGATGTCGACGAAGTGCTCGCAACCTTGGGCCCTTTAGCCTCAAATTTGGACGCGCTAAGCCCCGAAGACAAAGAAGCTGCCTTGTTTCGTGTGATGCGAAGTGAAGGCCTCATTACCACGGGAATTTTGGCTTTTATCGTACTACTAGCTTCACTTGGCTTATATAGTGCCACCGTACTTTTAGGCTTAGAGAAGACCAATCAACGGGCAATTCTTCGAGCAATGGGAATGTCTAATCAGCACGTTCGGCGCAGTTTCTGGTGGAGTGCCGTTTGGGTAAGTGCCATCGGCGGTATGCTTGGTTGCCTGCTGGGTGCCGCGCTAGTTGCTGGGCAATCGGCTTTTGGATGGGTGCGTTTGGGCTCTGGATATGTGGTCGAGGCATATCCTGTTTCATTTCACCTCAGCCAATGTATCACTGTACTCGGGTTTGTTGTGTGCGTCGGGGGCCTGCTTGGTTGGGGTGCCACGGCACGTTTGAACAGCCCTTTAGATGGGCTACGAAGCTCCTAATAATTAAACCTCCATTAGGCTAGGTCCATATTCATGGATGATCTTATCAAAAGTGGACATGAGCTCCTCCACTTCATTTGAAGTGACTAAGGTCATCCGGTAGTCTTTAAAGTTTGGAAAATCTCTGAAGTAATTTCCATAATGCCGGCGTGTTTCTGTAATGGCGAGTCCTTCACCCTTCCATTGGATCGCCAATTCCAAATGACGTCGAGCCGCAGCAACTCGATCTTCCAATGTTGGTGCGGCCAGGTGCTCTCCGGTTGCCATGAAGTGTTTGATTTCGTTAAAAACCCACGGATAGCCAATGGATGCACGCCCAATCATGACCCCATCCACCCCATATTGATCCCGCATCATAATTGCCTTCTCTGGGCTGTCAATATCGCCATTCCCAAATACGGGGATGTGCATTCGTGAATTGTTTTTGACTTCTCCAATCAATGACCAATCTGCTTCGCCTTTGTACATCTGCTTACGCGTCCGTCCATGGATGCTGATCGCTTGTATGCCCACATCCTGAAGTCTCTCGGCCACCTCCACAATGTGTTTGCTTTGATCATCCCATCCAAGACGTGTTTTAACGGTGACCGGTTTATTGACGGCTTTTACAATTTCTGCGGTCATACTGACCATCTTGGGAATATTCTGAAGGATCCCAGCCCCAGCTCCTTTACATGCCACCTTTTTGACTGGGCAGCCATAGTTGATATCAATGATATCTGGATTTGCCTCCTCGCAAATAGCGGCCGCTTCGCGCATCGAGTCAATTTCAGCTCCAAATATTTGAATTCCAATTGGGCGTTCGTATTCGAAAATATCAAGCTTAGCCACGGATTTGGCTGCATCGCGAATCAAGCCTTCCGACGAAATGAACTCGGTATACATCAAATCTGCCCCATGCTGCTTGCATAAAGCACGGAATGGTGGATCACTTACGTCCTCCATAGGCGCAAGCAACAATGGGAAGTCACCTAATTCAATATCCGCGATCCGGGCCATTCGTCAAATTTTTGACAAAATTACCCCTTTCCTAGTAAAGGGGGCCCTCCTAGTTGTAGGTTTATACCCAGTTCCATTTCTATCCTATGCCCCACCTTCGCAGAGAAGCTCTTTTTCTACTCCTTGCCCTTTTGGGGGGTACGATCCTTGCAAGCATTTTTACGAGTAAAGGACTTGAGTTTTATGGTTATAAAAGCTATGTCATGGACCTCCCTTCGTTGCTTCTGCGGGAAGAACCTGGCGTAGGACGGGCCTTACTTTTGAGTCAAGCGCTTTATACGGCATTGATGTTTGTCCTTCCGGCCGTATTTATTCTGCAACGTTGGCAACAGAAGAATGGGATTCGCCAACCCTCCAAATCGAAATGGACTTGGGTGGATAGTCTGCTCGCTCTATGCATTCTTCCAGCTTCTTTGCCCTTACTTAATCTCTTGACCACCCTGTGGGTTTCGGCGTCTAAAGATTGGGGATTTATGCAGGCCGCAATCGAATCCCAAAACCAAGGAGCTCAAATGGTCGAGCGTATGCTCTTTCTTCCAAATAGCGCTGACCACGTCGCTTCCATTCTGGTTTTTGTCTTTCTTGCTGCAATCTCTGAAGAGCTTCTCTTCCGTGGAGTGATACAACGATTCCTGCACCAAGGGCGTACCTCACAATGGGCCATTCTTGGTGGTGCAATCGCTTTTGCCTTAGGGCACATGAATTTTGTACAGTGGCCATTTCTTTTAGGCGCTGGGGTCATTTTAGGCAGTCTCTACGCCTTATCTGGCCGCCTTTGGCTGTCTATGCTGGCACACCTTTTACATAATGCAATGACCTATAACTGGACTATCCAAGCTGGTCCAGGTGCCTATGGAGACCTTGATCTTCCGCTCCCTTGGCTCCAAACCGGTATGTACACCTTAGCCGCTGCGGCTGCAGCCTTTGGAATTTATCGACGACGTTCTCTAAGGATTTAGGTAAAAAAAAACCCGGTCTCATGGACCGGGTTTTTACTTCACACCAAAGGTGTGATTAGTAGGTTTTGAAAAGCTCCTCAGGCGAACCTGCTGGATTCGTTGAATAACTAATCTTTAAGGCTTGAGCCTTGCGCAATTCCTGCTTCAAATCAGAGATCAAACCCATTTTTACATCGATATCTGCCTTGATAGACACCGTGAACTTGGGTCGTTCTGCCTCATTGATTTCTTCCCTTTTCAGGATCACAAAGGACTGAACATCTCCGACGCTTCCTAATTGGTCATCCAACTGAATACGTGGCTCAGAACCGTATAACTCCGTGTTCCTTGGAGCACCCATGTAGATATAGGTCGTTAGGTCCTTGCGATCGAGTTTCTGAATCTCCGTCGCCTTTGGCTTCTTCACGCGGACTAAAAGGGTCACTTCTCGCATGGTTGTCGTTACCATGAAGAAGAATAGCAACATGAATACAATATCAGGCAGCGAAGCGGTCGAAACGGGGGGAGTTTCCTTGGATTTTTTCTTACGAATCTGTGCCATTATCCTCCTACACTTACAGGTTCTGCTTCAGAAATGAACTGAGGATAGACTTCCGAAATGGTTGCCTGCGCCTCTTCGTTCAACAAATCATAGGCTCGGCCGTACTTGCGCTCAGCCAATTCATTACGCAACTCAGAATATGCTCCGAGCAATTCGTTACGAACCTTCACAAACATATCGTAATTGGTTCCACGGTCATTTTGCAATGAAATAATTGCCTTTTGAGGGTTTTCTGAACTCTTTGGGTCCCGAGCACCACGACAGTCCTCGCACGTACCGTCTCCGTTATTGTCAATAAATAACTTAGTAGCTGCACGAAGGTCCGGTAACTCCATATACTCTTCCTCAACTAAAAGCTGATTGTTTGAGTTTACAAGAACCACAAAAATGTTCTTCTCTCGGATTTCATTGTTATCGGGTGGTGGCTCTTCAGACCACGCTGGTAACTTCACCATCAGTCCCTTGTCCACGTCCATAGTCGTTGTGACCAGGAAGAAGATCAAGAGCAAGAAGGCGATGTCAGCCATCGACCCTGCGTTGATTTCCGGAATAGATCGTTTATTTCTAGCCATGAGGCCAAAAGCTTATTTACGAATACGAGACAAAGAAGAATACAAGACAGCACCAACCGCTAAGATGAAGCAGATATAGAAGGCGTTTAAACCCGTTGAAACCCACTTGGTTGTGGACTCATCTACATTGTCATACATCGCAAAGTCAGAACCATCTGCCAAGACGTAGCTCAGAACAAAAATGACCAGCAATGAACCCAGGCCAACAGCTGCGCCGCGCAAACTTGCTGGGTTGATTAGCATGCCATTCACTGAACTTGCTACGGCAAGTAGGGCCGCAATGATGACGAGAACCACTGTGATTACAACAGCTGATCCCACCATGCTATTTGAACCCGAGAACCAGATTCCCAAAGTGGGAATCGCGCCTGCCAAACCTGCCAGCACGGCGGCTCCCATGGAAATTACCCGCACGTTTTTCATATCTGGCTAGTTTTTACTTGTTCTTTTCTTGATAGGCAGCAACCATGTCCAAGAAGGAAATAGATGCATCTTCCATTTTGTTAACGATGTTGTCAATCATCGCAATGATCAAGTTGTAGAAAACCTGAAGAATCATTGCAGTAATCAAACCGAATACCGTAGTCAAAAGGGCCACTTTAATACCTCCAGCTACCAAGGATGGAGAAATGTCACCTGCAGCTTCAATCGCGTCAAACGCATCAATCATACCGATTACCGTACCCATGAAGCCCAACATCGGAGCTAAGGCAATAAAAAGAGAGATCCAAGAAACGCCACGCTCAAGCTTGCCATTTTCTACGGATCCAACAGAGACAATGGCCTTATCCACCATGTCAATGCCTTCATTCATCTTGTCCAAGCCATTGTAGAAAATTGATGCCACTGGACCGCGGGTGTTGCGGCAAACTTCCTTGGCGGCTTCTACACCTCCATTGTTCAAGGCTGCCTCTACGTCCTCTAACAACTTGTCGTTATTGCTAGTTGACATGGCCAAGTAAATGATACGCTCGATGACCAACGCAAGACCCAAAACGAGGGCCAACAATACGAAGGACATAAAGAAGGGGCCACCGTCGATGAACTGCTTCTTCAACACTTGGGTGAAGCTTGCTTCTTCTTCAACAGCAGTTTCTTCTCCGGCTACTTCTTCAGTAACAGCCGTAGAATCGGTAGCAGCAGTAGCATTAGAGTCAGCAACAACTGTTTCTTCAGCAGCAACCGTTTCAGTGGCAGCAGCTTCGGTCGCTTCTTGAGCGAACACATTTGAGCTAAACAATACGCCTGCGACGAGCAACAGGGTGAAAACCTTTTTCATGGGTTTTTGGGCGAGGTTAGATTAAACAGATTAAATCAAGAGAGGCAAAAGTAGGGGAATTGAGGCTACCTCCCAAGGCACAAGGTAAAGAAATCAATAAGCTTACTTATTGACCGCCATTTGGAGGGCATTCGCATCCCAATCTGATGTTTGGCATATGGCTTCTAGCGCCTCCGCAGGGTCAGAGACAACGGTCCACAGATTCAGGTGTTCAGGACGCATGAAATCTTCATCAACCATTCGTTTTAGCATTTCAAGCTGAGGAGTGTAGAATCCTTCCTGATTGACAATGATGATCGGCTTTAAGTATTGCCCTAAACGCTTGAGGGTAATGGCCTCTAGCAATTCCTCTAAAGTTCCACAGCCACCTGGCAAGGCAATAAGACCTTCCGTGTTTGCCAGCAAAAGTTGCTTTCGTTCCGACATGGTGTCCACAAAAATGAAATCCTCCACCAAGGGATGATTCATTTCAATGTCTTTTAAAAAATGGGGCATCACTCCATGCGCCTTCCCTCCACCTTGAATGATTTGCGTCGCTATGTGGCCCATTAAACCTGTCTTACCTCCGCCAAAGACCAATTCTGCCCCGGCTTCATTAAAAGCTTTAGCCAAACGCTCTGCTCCCGCCAAGTAAACAGGATTCACTTTAGCTGAACCCGCACAGTAAACGGTGATTCGGGCACCCTGAATATTTCGCATACCTATTTGGAATCCTTAAATTTTCTGAGCGCTTCCAATTCTTGAGCAATTGCTTCGGCTTCAGCTGTTTTTAGATCTGCCGCCGCGCGATTCACCTTAGAAAGGTCAAAAGCCTCTTTCAATTTTTCCTTGTATAAAATCTCCAGTTTTTCCTCTGGACTTTTTGATTTGAGCCATCCGAACATATTCACAAAGTTACGCGATGGGCTTCCGTTTAAAGAGTAATCCAATATGGTATTTCTGCCCTAGTTAGCGAAGGGTGCAAAGCCCTCAAAATCCGATGTACTTTTGTCTGATGAAACAAAAGCTCCTCTTGTTTGTAATCCTTCTGAGCACCGCTACCGTAGGGTTTTTAGTTTACCTCGGACTCTTCCGAACGCTCGAAGTTCAGTCAGGAGTTGAAGGGGGTTATGCCCTAGCTGGCTATTATCACTACGGTCCATATGAGGAAATTGGGAGCACCTTCAACAAAACAGCGCGCGCTGCAGATTCACTAGGCTTTCCCATCGATACGTTAATCGGCGTATACTTCAACGATCCGGAGATCGTCCAAGCGGATAGCTTAGAAAGCTTTTCAGGGGCTGTGATGGCCTCAGGAGACTTGAGTTACGTGGGGAACATTGACCCCGGTGCTTTAGAAGTTCTTACCATCTATGAAGGTGAAGCTCTTTATGTTGACTTTCCGCGAAAAAATGACTTGTCCATTATTTTAGGTGCGCTTAAAGTATACCCCTTCCTAACTGAAGAGGCTAAAAAGAGAGGATTTGAAGTAGGTCAAGTGTATGAGATTTACTCGGAATCAACCATCCGGTATGTGTTTCAAGCCTACGCCGAGGCCCAAGATTCTACGATGGGGATTTGGTAATTTTTCGTGTGCTGGAAGGCTGAGCGTACAAATCGTACCTTTGTAGTCTTGAAAGCATTCTTAGACCTTGGCCTCGCCGCCCCCTTGGTGGACGCGTTGGCCCGCGAGGGGTACGAAACCCCCACTCCGATCCAAGCGCAAGCTATTCCATCCGCCCTTGAAGGGCGTGACCTTTTAGGTACTGCGCAAACAGGCACGGGCAAAACTGCCGCATTTACATTGCCTATCTTACAACACCTGATGCCCGTAGCGGATCATCCAGGTAAGCGCCCGATTCGGGTACTTATTTTGACTCCTACCCGCGAATTGGCATTGCAAATTGATGAAAGTATTGGCACCTACGGGGCTAATGTTGCTTTGCGTCATGCTGTTATATTTGGTGGGGTAGGTCAAAAGCCTCAAACGGATACGCTTCGCAGAGGAGTAGATCTCTTAACCGCTACTCCAGGACGTTTACTCGATTTGATGAACCAGGGGTTTGTGGATCTCAGACACTTGACGCATTTTGTGCTGGACGAAGCGGATCGCATGCTCGACATGGGCTTCATCCATGATGTTAAAAAAGTCATTGCCAAACTCCCTTCCAAAAGGCAAACCCTATTCTTTTCGGCCACAATGCCAAAAGAAGTGGTTGTTCTTAGCGATCAACTCCTGAATAATCCCGTTCGCGTTGCTGTTGCTCCCGTTTCTACGACCGCCGAAACGGTCCAGCAAAAAGTCTTTTTTGTTGACCAAAAGACTAAGCGCTTTCTGCTCAAAGAGCTTCTGGAAAACTCAGCAAATGAAATCCCTTCTGTGCTTGTTTTCACACGCACTAAACATGGAGCTGACCGAGTAGTCAAAGATTTAGTTCGAGCAAATATTACTGCCCAAGCTATTCATGGCAACAAAAGCCAAAATGCGCGTCAAAACGCCCTGAAAAACTTTAAATCTCGTGAGACGCGTGTTCTCGTCGCCACAGACATTGCTGCTCGCGGTATTGACATCGATGAGCTCACCCATGTGATCAATTTTGAAATCCCCAACATTCCCGAAACTTACGTTCACAGAATTGGACGAACTGGACGGGCTGGCCACAGTGGCGTAGCATGGAGTTTTGTAGATGCGGACGAGCGCTCGTACTTGAAGGATATACAGCGCCTGATTAAGATGGATATTCCGGTAGAAAAAGATCATGCATTTTTGCCCGGAACGAAAGTTGAAGGCTCCTCTGAACCTGAGCCTCGCGAAGAGCGCCGTTCAAACCAATCTCGCCCATCTCAAGGTCGTCCATCCCGCACAAGCAATCCACGTGGCCGTTCTAATGGGCCTCGTTCGGCTTCCGTTGGAGGAAGTAAGGAGAGATCGGAAGGCCAAGCAGACAGCCGTAATTCTCGCGGGAAAAGATCAGACACAAATGCCACAGGCGAACCGGGCAGAACTCCGCGCCCAAGCAGAAGCAGCGCCAAACGCAAGCCTCAAGGGTCTGGCGGTCGACCACAGCGCTCAGATAACCCACTAAGTGAAAAAGGGAATTCAGAGTTTCGTGCCAAGCCTTCATCGTCGAGTTCAAAATCATCTTCTCGTGGAACTACCTATTGGGGCAATGATAATTCAGGCACTGGCGGGGCACGAAGTAAAAGTGACGGCTCCAACTCCTCCAGCGGAGGGTGGCTTGACCGTTTTCGCAAGAAGTCATAATTTACTGGAGCATTAGGAATGCTCTTTAAAATGAATCCATCGGTTAAAAACATCGCCATCACATTAGGCGCCGCCATCGCAGGCATGCTGCTCAACGGGCTGTTGATTACCTACAGTTCCTATTTTGTGGCGCCCCCAGCGGGTGCGGATTTGACGACCGAAGCAGGATTGCTGGCCGCCATGCCGCTAATGGAACCCAAACATTTTTTGATGCCCTTTTTGGCTCACGCGCTCGGGACCTTCCTCAGCGCGGTTTTGGTCAGCCGCTTTGCGACCGAACGCCAATTTTCCCGCGCCATGCTACTCGGCTTCCTCTTTCTCGCAGGCGGCATCAGCATGGTCCGAATGCTCCCCGCCCCCATGTGGTTCAACATCACGGACCTCGGCCTCGCGTACTTGCCGATGGCGTATGTGGGGTATCTCGTGGGGAGAAAGAGTTTAAGGGTTTAAGGGGGATAAGCGCTTCGCGCTGTTCGTTCGTTGGTTCGTTCGTTGGTTTGTTGGTGTGAATCAACACCACCGGCGGCCGAACCCATAAAAAAAGGCCCGGCGCTTGCGCGCTGGGCCTTTGCATTCACTTTAGCAGGATGAGAGTTCTTTGGGTAATTGCCGGTGAAAGAGCCCTTTAACCCTTCTACCCTTCTGCCCTTCTACCCTTCTGCCCCGAAGGGCGAAGCCCAAGGACCTCACTTCAAATCAAATCGATCCAAATTCATCACCTTGTTCCAAGCGGCGACGAAGTCCTGAAGGAATTTCGTTTGGCCGTCGGCGCAAGCATAGATTTCGGCGATGGCGCGGAGTTCGGTGTTGGAACCAAAGATGAGGTCCACACGCGTGCCCGTCCATTTGACTTCGCCGGTCTTGCGATCGCGCCCTTCGAAGGCAGTGCTGTGTTCGCTGGTGGCGGCCCAAGTGGTGCCGAGGTCAAGGAGGTTGACGAAGAAGTCGTTGGTGAGGGATTCGGGCTGTGCCGTGAAAACACCATGCTTAGAACCGCTGGTATTGGCGTTGAGCACACGGAGGCCGCCAACCAAAACGGTCATTTCGGGGGCCGTCAAGGTGAGCAACTGGGCTTTATCCACCAACATTTCTTCGGCGGAGATGGAGTACGCACGCTTGGTGTAGTTGCGGAAACCGTCTGCTTGAGGCTCCAACCAGGCGAAAGACTCCACGTCGGTTTGGGCTTCGCTGGCGTCCGTTCGGCCAGGTGTGAAGGGAACCTCTACGCTGTGGCCCGCTTTGGCAGCCGCTGCTTCCACGGCAGCACAACCGGCCAAGACGATGAGATCCGCTATGGAGATGGCCTTTCCACCGGTAGCGGAGGCGTTGAACGAGGCTTGAATACCCTCCAAGGTGTCGAGGACTTTACCCAAGTCTGCGGGGTTGTTGGCTTCCCAATAGCGCTGGGGCGCCAAGCGCACGCGGCCGCCGTTGGCGCCGCCGCGTTTGTCGGAGCCGCGGAAGGTGGACGCAGAGGCCCATGCGGCACCTACTAATTGGGAGATGCTTAGGCCACTAGCTAGGATTTGGCCTTTCAAGGATTTCACATCGGCCGCATCCACCAACGCATGCGTGAGCGCGGGAATGGGATCCTGCCAGATGAGCTCTTCTGCGGGCACTTCAGGACCTTTGTAGAGGCTGCGAGGACCCATATCGCGGTGGGTCAACTTGAACCAAGCGCGTGCGAAGGCATCGGCAAATTCGTCGGGATTCTCGTAGAAACGACGTGAAATCTTCGCGTAGGCGGGGTCAAAGCGCAACGACAAATCCGTCGTCAGCATGGTGGGCTGGTGGGTTTTGCCGGCAACGTGTGCGTCAGGCACCGTTCCTGCGCCTGCATCGCCTTTGGGCTTCCATTGATGGGCGCCTGCCGGGCTCTTGAAGAGTTCCCATTCGTAGCCAAAGAGATTTTCAAAATAGTTGTTGCTCCACTTCGTAGGGGTGGTGGTCCAAATGCCTTCCAAACCAGAGGTGATGGTGTCCTCGGAATGGCCTTTGCCCATGGTGTTTTTCCAGCCCATGGACTGCTCTTCGATGGGAGCACCGGCGGGCTCGGGGCCGACGTATTTTTCAGGATCGCCTGCGCCGTGTGTTTTGCCGAAGGTGTGGCCTCCTGCAATCAAAGCAACCGTCTCCTCGTCGTTCATCGCCATGCGCGCAAAGGTTTCGCGAATGTCCTTAGCGGCTGCCAAGGGATCCGGGTTGCCGTTAGGACCTTCGGGGTTGACGTAGATGAGGCCCATTTGGACGGCGGCCAAAGGATTTTCCAAGTCGCGCTCACCGCTGTAGCGTTTGTCTGCGAGCCACTCGCCTTCAGAACCCCAGTAGATGTCCTCTTCGGGTTCCCAAACGTCTGCGCGACCGCC
This sequence comes from Cryomorphaceae bacterium, assembly GCA_024639785.1. Lineage (GTDB taxonomy): Bacteria > Bacteroidota > Bacteroidia > Flavobacteriales > Schleiferiaceae > TMED14. The sequence continues at coordinate 4,789 of JAHEGI010000017.1, read as the reverse complement.
ACCAAATCCGAAGGTCTTGAAGCCCATGTCTTCTAGGCCCACGTTGCCGGCCAAAATCATCAAGTCCGCCCATGAAATTTTCTGGCCGTACTTCTGCTTGAGGGGCCACAAGAGCAGGCGTGCTTTGTCCAAGTTGCCGTTATCGGGCCAGCTGTTCAGCGGTGCAAACCGTTGAGTCCCTGCGCCTGCACCTCCACGGCCGTCGCCTGTGCGGTAGGTTCCAGCCGAGTGCCAGGCCATTCGGATAAAGAAGGGGCCGTAGTGGCCAAAATCTGCGGGCCACCAATCCTGCGACGTCTTCATGAGCTCGACCAAATCCTTCTTAAGCGCTTCGTAATCAAGAGACTCAAAGGCTGCGGTGTAGTCAAAATCTGCCGCCATGGGGTTGCTTAAGGAGGAGTGCTGGCGAAGAATGTTCAAGTTCAGTTGGTTGGGCCACCAATCTTGGTTGCGCGTGCCGCGGCCTGCCGCCTTAGGGGCGTTATGGCCTGAGAAAGGGCATTTAGCCTCGGAACTGTTCACGTTGTAGGAGGTTTTGCCTGAATGAGCGTCGTGGGACATGAGTATCTGTTTAGAGGGTTGACTATGAGAAACGCGTCAAGGGCGCGTAGGTTTTCCAAACGTAAAAATACCTGCTTTCATCCATAAGTAAATTCAAATATTATTATGAATGCATAAGTTTGCCTTATGGTATCATCTATATCGAGGATTCAGCTTCATTCTTTGGAGGTGCTGATCCAACAGGGGAGTTTTGGGCGTGCCGCAGACCACCTCAACATCTCTCAACCGGCCTTGAGTATGCAAATTCAGCGCTTGGAGGAGCTCTGCGGAGGGGCTTTGGTTCAGCGCAGCAGTAGACCGTTGAAGTTGACCCCATTTGGCGAACAGTTCCTTCCCTTGGTTCAGCCCATTTTGCGTCGCTTTGAGGATTTGGAAGACTGGCTGCAGGACGCCCAATCGACCGTTTCAGGTCCGCTTCGCCTGGCGGCTATACCGACCATTGCGCCGTATTGTTTGCCCACCGTGCTGCCCGCTTTTTACGCCCAGTTTCCGGAGGTCCAACTGCGTGTGTCCGAACTCCCCACCGAGCAACTCCTCGAGGCTTTGCTTCAGGAACGTCTAGACGTAGGATTAATGGCTCTGCCCGTAGCCCATAGTTTAACCCACTTGAAAGTACAACCGCTGTGGAATGAGGCCTTGTGGGTCTACCATCCTCCCAAGCAGTTTGATGGATCTGTACCTGCAAAAGTCCTCCAGGCTTGGCCGACGTATCTTTTGGCGGAAGGGCACTGCCTTCGCGATCAAGCACTTGGCCTATGTGACCCCCAAAAAAGCGGACAGACCTCCGGGTTGCAGTATCAATCGGGAAGTTTGGAAACCCTGATGCGATTGGTGGATGTTCAAGGGGGGCTCACTATTGTACCTGACATGGCTCGGAGCTATCTGACGGCAGACCAAAAGTCCACGCAAACGTCTTCCATTGAAAGTCCCCATGCAGAGCGTCAAATCGTACTCGTGTATCCCGCCAAATCGCACAAAAAAAAGCGGATCGAATCCTTGCACCTTGCCTTGATGGATTATCTTTCCAAGACATAAGAACCCCATGCGCAAAACCTATCCCCACGTAGACGACTACCTCCAAGACCAAGGCCGCTGGCAGGAAGAGCTTTCGGCCCTCGTAGATATCCTTCGCGATACGGAGCTGGAAGAGACGACCAAGTGGTCTACGCCCGTGTATGTGCACCGCGGCACCAATTTGGTGGGACTCGGTGCCTTCAAAAACCACTGTGCCATTAGTTTTTTCAATGGGGCTTTGCTGCCTGATCCTGAAGGCGTGTTGACCAAGCCGGGCGAAAACACCCAAGCAGGGCGCTGGATCAAATACACCTCGCTGGAGGCCATCCAGAAGGACAGGAAAATGCTCCAGCAGTACATCCAGGACGCCATGGATGCGGAACGTGCTGGCCTAAAAGTGGAGATGAAAACGGTGGACGACTACGAGGTGCCGGAAGAGCTCACCGAGGCATTTAAAACAGATGCCCCGCTGGCCGAGGCTTGGGGCGCGCTGACCCCCGGCCGGCAAAGGGCCTACATCCTCTTTATCGCTGGCGCAAAACAGTCCGCCACACGCGCAGATCGCATTGCCAAATACCGCCCCCGCATTCTAAAGGGCAAGGGCATGAACGACTGCATTTGCGGCTTGTCTAAACGCATGCCCAACTGCGACGGCTCGCACAAGCAGCTCCAGAACGCTTAAGGCATCACTCGCGCCCAGTTGGCCAAATGGTGGTAGCCCGGGTGATGGGACGGAAGAACATTTTTATACCGCACTTGGCCGTCTTTGATCACCCAGAGCACACTGCTGTTTTGCTCTTCCACAAAGTACCCACCCCCAGGGAGGTGGTCTACGATACCTTCGGTAAAGCTGAAGATCTCGTTGGCCTCCCAAACGGATGGATCAAGCACTTCAAACCCGGGTCGATTCAAGTAGATGCGCACGGCTTGTGAGCTGAAGGACCCAACGTCAAACGCTTGATCGCTCATGGGCCATTTGGACGGGGTGGGGCGCTCATTCTGGAGGCAGTTGTTGTTGAAGACCGTCAGCGTGCTGTCGGATTCAATGTCTACGTCGTGCTGGCTATAAAAAGGACCCTCGAGCATGCGGATCACTTTGCCGGTTGAAGGGCGGTAATGCATGATCCAGGAGCCATTCCGGGCACTGATAAACAGATCACCGCGCTTGAAGAAGGGCCCGTCGTACAGGACCGGTTCAATATCGTTGACGTGAATGGGGTCGCCAGGGGTTTCACTTTTGACCAGCACATGCGTGAGTCCGTTTTCCATGAGGATTTCGGTCAAACTTTTGTGGAACAAAACTTCCCCTGTGTAGGCATGAATTTGCGTGATATGGTTGTCCAGGTAGGGAAAGCGGCCCATTCCCGTGTTAAATACGGGCCTGTAGTACAACGGCTTCCCGGCTTCCTTCTCATAGCTGCAGGCCCATAATGTGCTGTCTGCCGCCAAATTTTTTCCATGGTGGTGGATGATGCTGTCTTGGTGCCAAATTCGCTGGCTGTTTTTATCGATCCGAATCAAGCCCGAATACCAATCCAGCCCATAAATCAACGAACTGTCCGGCAGCATGATGCTGTGCACAATGCGATCTTGAGGCACGGCCAGTTGCGCAATGGTCCAGGTTTTCAGCGTTTCTCCGGTGCGCAGATTGAGAAGGGCTACGGTGCGCGTATCCTCGGTATTGTGGAAGCTGGTCAACACGACCACATCCTCCTCCAATGTATTCACTGGTTGAAAACCCTCCGGCGTCTTCACAAAGGTTTCCGGAAGGGCAGACACTTCTTCCCTGGCCGCTTCAAACACGTCCAGAAAGCTCACAAAGGCGCGAAGGGGCGCTTGTAGGCCTTCAGGCCAGGTCGATTGGCCCGTGCTCACTTGCTTGACGCTCCAGCCAAATAAAGACATTCCCGCGACGATGCTGATTCCCGCGGTCAGCCGGCTCATCCACTTTTCTTTCATTCGGCAAAGGTATTCCACAGCCGTTTTGCGTATTTTTTACCTTTCAACCGACCCGAATGCGAAACCTCCTGCTCCTCTGTTTCATCCTGGCTAGCTCCCTCCACGCTAGCGCCCAGGAAGCGCTTACCACTAGAACGGAAACGCCCGATGTCGCTCCAGGCATCCTCATCCACCAAGTGTACTTTTGGCTTGAGCACCCGGATTCCGTTGAAGACCAGGCCGCCCTTCTTCAGGGGCTTGAAACCCTACGCGACATCCCGGGGGTCCTCTTTTTAGTCACGTGTACCCCTGCTCCAACGCTTGCGCGTGATGTGATTGTCAGCGATTGGTCCGTGTCCGAAATGATTCAATTCCCATCGGTAGAAGCCCAGGATGCCTACCAGTCGCACCCCATCCATCTGGCCTTTATTGAAAATTACCAACACTTATGGAAAAAGGTGGTCGTCTACGACGGGATGACTACTCCTTGAAGGCAGGCCTTACCACGCAGACTTGAACGCCTTTTTACCCCCTACAATGGGCAGTAGGAGTTCCGTGTTCTTTAAGTCTATGGTCAATTCGGTACCGGCCTCTGGGTGCAGCGTAAACTCTTGGTCACTTGAAAAAATCATGAGTCCAATTTGTTGCCCAGCCGGAATGACTTGGTCGTCCGGTTGCAGATCAAATCTTAAGGTGTAATACGTGCCTGGTTCTAGGGGCTCACTGCTGCGCAAGCTTGTATGGTTTTGGGGATCGGCCCATCCTCGGGTGATGATGTTGTGGTAGATCGGCGTTCGATCTGAGGAATCCCAGGGCAGAGACACTAACCAAACGGAAAGGTTTGTGGCGGGTTTGGACGAAGCCAAGCGAATACGTACCGTCGCTAGACCTGAAAGGTGAACGGCCTCTTTTAAAACAGGTGTAACGTAAAGCAGTCTGTGGCTGGATGCGGATGCTCTGGCTAAATCGGCCCCAGAATACGCGACGTCATCCACAAAACGTTCACGTCCAGCTCGTGGCTTTTTCAAGCTCAAGCGCCCCACGGCACTACCGCCTTTGCGCAGATGCACGGCGACGGGTTCTGCGTCAGGGTTCGGGAAATCCGCATACGGGGTGGGCTCGGAGCGCATATCCCCTTCCCGCACAATCCAGGCCTTGGGTTCTTCCTCGACACCGTTTTCGACATCCCATAAAAAATGGGTAAACCACTTATTCATCATCTCCAAGGGAGGGGGGCCACCATGGCCACCTTGGTGGTAATAGATTTGAACAGGCA
>JAHEGI010000018.1 GCA_024639785.1 Cryomorphaceae bacterium | reverse complement strand
TTTAGGTTTAGATGTGTGGGAGCACGCCTACTATTTGAAGTATCAAAACCGTCGCCCAGATTATGTGGGTGCCTTTTTCGATGTGGTCAACTGGACCGAAGTGAGCAATCGCTACGCTGCGGCCAAGTAATATCATCCAACGATTTCAGTCAACCCCCTGCAGCTCGACTGTGGGGGGTTTTTTACTGCCCAAATCCTCGGTGCAGCTCCAGGTGCTCCCCATCAAAAACGGCCCAAGAATTCCATTGAATCCAATCCCCCAAATTGCAGAATTTGGCAGCACTTGGACCGCCTGAAAGATCTTCGAGTGCTGGATAATGCCGGTGGCCAAAAATCCAGTAGTCCGCTGGGTGGATTGCATGTTGCACTTGGGCGTATTGGTACAACGCCTCATCCTGTACATTTTTCATCGCATAATCTGCTTGTCCTGTGCGGGCGCGCGAACCTCGGGATAGCCAGGAAGCCAATCCGATACCTATATCTGGATGGAGCCAGCGAAAGGCCCATTGAAAAGGTTTGAACGTGAACACGCGCTTCAAGAGCTTATACCCTTGGTCCCCCGGGCCTAAGCCATCCCCATGGCCGATATAGAATCGCTGATTGTTCCAAACATGCGTTATGGGTTTTGTAAATACTTCAAAACCAACTTCTTTTGATAAATAGTCTCGGGCCCACAAATCATGATTCCCCGTGAGAAAGTAGAGCTTTACCCCTTGATCATGCAGCTCGGCGAGCTTCCCTAAGGTTCGCACAAAGCCTTTGGGCACGGCGTGTCGGTACTCAAACCAAAAATCAAATAAATCCCCGACGAGATAGAGCGCCTGCGCATCTTTTGCAATAGAATCAAGCCAGGAAACAAAGCGTTTTTCACGCTCGATAGAAGACTCTGTATTAGGCGCCCCCAAATGAAGGTCACTTGCGAAGTAAATTCGCTTAGAAGAAAGCAATTCAAACGACGAGGCCATGTACCACGAAGATACTCAGAAGCCATCAAGCGTTCCCTCGCGTTTTTCAATTTGAATATAAATTGTTAGAAATGCCTAACTTTGATTGCCGGAATACGACGAAACCCCTATGGAACAACTAGCAAACACACACCCCGTCCTCCTTGCCTTCCTAGCTACCACCTTCACCTGGCTGCTCACGGCATCTGGCGCTGCGCTTGTGTTTTTGTTCAAAGAGATGCCCAGGAAAGCACTCGATGGCATGCTTGGATTCACCGGTGGCGTCATGATTGCCGCAAGCTATTGGAGTCTATTGGCTCCCTCTATTGAACTTTCTGAAACCTTGGGCTACCTCCCTTGGCTACCGCCCGCCATCGGATTTGGAGCCGGTGCGCTTTTTCTATTTGGCCTAGACAAATTCGTGCCTCACCTGCACATCAACTTCAATAAAAATGAAGCCGAAGGCGTGGAGACCGATTGGAAATCCACAACTCTACTCGTTCTCGCCATCACACTACACAACATCCCCGAAGGACTTGCTGTCGGCGTGGCTTTTGGCGCATATGCCGCTGGAATTGACGGCGCCACGTTGGGTGCCGCAATTGCTTTGACCATTGGTATTGGAATCCAAAATTTCCCGGAGGGAATTGCCGTCAGCTTCCCTTTGCGACGCAAGGGAGTCTCTCGATTCCGCAGCTTTTGGTTTGGCCAATTATCTGCCATCGTGGAGCCCATAGCGGGGGTCGTAGGGGCTATTGCTGTGATGTACATGCAGCCAGTCCTCCCTTTTGCTCTCGCTTTTGCCGCGGGCGCCATGATTTATGTCGTCGTCGAAGAGGTTATTCCTGAGACCCAAAGAGATCGCTACACAGACGTCGCGGCCTTGGGGTTCATAGGGGGCTTTATCGTGATGATGTGCCTGGATGTAGCCCTAGGCTAGTCCTTTTAGGCACGAGGGTTGGGACGTTCGCGTCAAAATAAACCCATCCTCCACCTTCCAACCCTAGGCCCTTCGGGGCCGAATCCTTGTTCGTTGAGTGATTATTGGAACATTTTCACCACATCATTCCCATTGACAAGCAAAAGCAAGCCGAGCAGCAAGAAGAAGCCAATCATTTGGGCCACTTCCATTACGCGCGTGCTAGGCACTTTGCCCGTGACCATTTCAATGATCACGAAGGTCGCATGTCCGCCATCCAACGCTGGGATGGGCAACACATTCAGAAAGCCCAAAGCCAAACTCAAGAAAGCGGTGAAATTCCAAAAACGCTCCCAGTCCCACTCCGTAGGATATTGCTTCATGATCGTATAGAAGCCACCGGCCTCCTTATAGGCGCCTGTTTCGGGCTGGAACATCAGCTTTACCTGTCTCACGTAGTAAACCAGTTTACTCACCGCTTGATGATAGCCTTCTGTCACCGCATCGACGCCGGAATATTTCTTCGTCGTTAAGGGAAACAAATCCGCGACGTTGTCTTGCCAATAGACGCCCATGCGTCCCGAATCTGTTACTGAAAAAGAAATCTCCTGGGCCTCACCCGCTCGAAGGAATTGCAATTGAACCGTTTGGCCCGCATAGGCCGGAATAGAATCTAAAAACTGATCAAAGTAGGGCATGCTATGGCCGTTTAGGCCTGTGATTTGGTCTCCAACTTGAAGCCCCGCAATCATCGCAGGAGAGTCCTCTGAAAAACTCTTCACATAGTAGGGCACACGCGGAAACATCCAGGGGGCCTGGCTTTCAATGGCACTTTTTACGAAAGCGGTCGTGATGGGGAGCGTCAAAACTTCACTCCCGCGTTGGATGGACAAGTCCTTCCCAGAACCTAAGAGGATTTCAATGTTGACCTCATTAAATTTCTCCAGGATTTTATCATCCACTGCCAAAATTCGGTCTCCTGTTTGAAGCCCCAAATCTCTACCTAAGTCATTTACCCAAATCCCATCTTTCAGACTATCATTGGCCACGTAGCTTTCGCCGTAATAGGCCATCATGCCCGAATAAATAATGATCGCGACGATGAAGTTTACCGTGACGCCACCTAAGAGAATGATCAAGCGCTGCCATGCCGGCTTAGAGCGGAACTCCCAAGGTTGTGCAGGCTGTTTCATTTGCTCGCTGTCCATGGATTCATCTACCATGCCGGCAATTTTTACATACCCCCCTAAAGGCAACCAACCAATTCCCACTTCGGTACCCCGAATTTTGGTCTTAATCAATGAAAACCATGGGTCAAAAAAGAGGTAGAATTTCTCAACGCGCGTTTTGAACGCCACGGCCGGAATAAAATGTCCCAGTTCATGCAAGACTACAAGCAATGAAAGGCTGAGAATAAATTGAAGAATCTGTATGGTCATAATCGTGTGTGCGAAGGTACAATGCCTGCGTAACTTGTATGCCGAAATGAAGCACCGCGTCAACGGAACCAAAATCGTGCCGGAGAGTTCCCTCCCGGAAGTGAGCATTCGCGCCTTAGGCGGGCGTGAATACATGATTCAAAATGGATCTAACGTCCATCGCGCATTTCTCGTTTCCGAAGACCGGGCAAATAAAATGACCACCTGGTGGATTGACGGCTTCACCTATGAAGTGCATAGCCAATCCCCGCTCGAGGAGTTATTAGAGTCTATGGGAATGGGGGCGGTAGCTTCTTCCGGCGCCGACCATTTGAAGGCTCCTATGCCTGGGATGGTCCTCTCTGTGCACGCCGAAGCGGGTCAAACGGTTACCAAAGGCGATACACTCATCGTTTTGGAAGCCATGAAGATGGAAAATGCCCTTAAGGCGCCCCATGATGGGGTGGTCGAGTCCGTAGAGGCCGCTGCCGGGACTGCGGTAGAAAAAGGGGCTGTCTTACTCACCTTTCAGAAATAAGCGCTTAGAACGCGTCTTTATGCCCCACAGGCAGGCGTCTAACCTTCACTTTTTTCAAAATAACGTTGCAAAAAAAAGCGCGCCCATCTCTGGGCGCGCTTCCGTTTTAAGCGCTTAGCGCTTTTAAACGTTTAGAAGTTGATGCGAACACCACCGTTCCAGTTGCGTGGCAAGCCCAAGAACACTTCTGCGTCGTCTGCAGAGTGCGTCTTGTCGCCGTACGCATTGTAAGGAGAGTTGTCCGTAGCATCTTGGATGTACACCGCATCGGTCAAGTTGAACACGTGTGCGAAGACGTCCATGGTCACACCATTGAAGTCGATGGGCAAACGGTAGTTCAAGTTCAAGTCGATAACGCTGAACGAAGGCACCTGCCAAGACTCTTGCGTGTCAGACGCATCAGTACGGCCGAATACGTTCCAATCTGCGTAGTACTTAGAGTAGTTGCGGTAGGTCAACGTAGCGTTCAAGTTCTTAACGCCCGTGTACTGAACCACAACCGCCTGTTGGTTCTGAGGAGCGTCACCTACGTGCAAGCCCTTCAAGTAATAGTTCACTTGGGTCGTTACAGGAGAACCAGAAGAATAGTCCGTGTACTCACCAGAAACGTCGTCCATCATCGTCCAGTCGCCGAAAGAAGCGCTCAAGTCGATGCGAAGTCCTTTGATCGGCTTCAAGGCAGCTTCCATTTCCAAACCGCTGTGCTTAGCATTCATGCCGGTCAAGTAAACCGCATCTTCAGAGCCGTCCGTCAAGTAGACGAAGAAGCTGTTAGTACGGTTCAACCACAAGGTGTAGTAGTAGCTCGCGCTCAAGGCCAATTTGCCGTTGGGAGCACTCCAGTTCAAGCCAGCTTCGTAAGAGTTAAAGGTCTCGTTGTCCGCAAAAGACTGCTCGTAAACCTTACCCGAAGCGTCGTTGATCGCCTTGTCAAACGTAGGGGTAGCCTTCACCCAACCCAAGTTGGCGAATGCGTTTACGTTGTCGTTGATCGCGTACTTCGCGCCACCCTTGATTTGCATGCCAGGGAGGTTCTTGTTCTCAGCGTAGTACTCTTCGCCGTTGCCGTTGTCACGGAAGTGGTCGGTCAAGGTGTACGAAGCCATTGTGAAACCAGCCACACCATTAGCGGTCAAGCGATCAGCGCGGTAGTCGCCCTGAATGTATGCACCTGCCCAGTTGATGGTTGTGGTGTTGTGGTAAGCGATTTTGTCGCCCAAGCCCGCCTGGAAGTCGGCAGCACGGAAGTCGCTGCTGTTGTCTACGTAGTAGGCACCGCCCAACAAGTCGCGCACCTCACGAGCGTGCTCTACCTGTGCAGAACGCACGTCCAAACCGTAGGTCAAGGTCAAGTTGTCGTTCACTTCGTGGTACAACTTAGAAATGGCACCCAAGGTCCACTGATTGTTGATAGAGTTACGCAAGATACCGGTAGAAGCAGGGCTGCCATCCGTAGCGTCCGCGTTCTCAGCGATTTCAGCGTCCCAGTTACGCGCAAAGCCCAAAGCAGAAGAGCTCTTTACAGAACCCAAGGTGCCAGAGCCACCACCTGAACCTCCAGAGAAGTAGAAGATATTACCCAAGCGCATGTTGTCGTTGATGGTGTGATACCAGTTCAAGTTCACTTGTGGCTTGTGGAAGTAGTTCTCACGCTCGTTGATGTAGCCTGAGTTGTAACGAGCACCCTGACGAGCACCGTACATGTTGTAGTACTGCTCGCCTGCGTAGGAAGGATCTACTGTGTTGTAGTTCTGGCTGTAGTTGCGGCCCAATTCAGAAAACTGGTCAGCTGCATTCGGGTCATATCCATCCAAAGACAATGCGTAGTCACGTGAGTAACGGCCTACGTTCTGACGGTAAAGGTTTTGACCGTGGCGCTGGGGAGCACCAATCGCGTACAATTCCAATTTGTCCTTCTTAGACGCTTGATACGACGCGCCGAAATAGTACGCGTATGCATCCGTCCAGGTGCCTTGATAGAAGCCGTCACCGGTCTTGCGTACCAACGTACCAGATACAGCCAATTTCTCGCCGATCATACCAGAGTTAAAACCAACCGTCGTCTTCAAGAAGTTCCAGCTGCCCAACTCCTGACGGATGTAACCGCCTTTGGTGCGAGCTGCAGGGTCAGAAATGATGTTGATGGTTCCACCGATAGAGGGAGTAGCCAAGTTCACACCAGACAAACCGCGCTGAACCTGGATGTTGCTCGTAGCGTCACCCACACCGTCCCAGTTCGACCAGTATACCCAACCGTTCTCCATGTCATTCACGGGCACACCGTTGATCATGATCGCAACGTTACGTTGGTTGAATCCACGAACGTTCAAACGAGAGTCGCCCGCACCACCACCTTGGTTGGTAGAATAGATAGAGGGAGCCGTGTTCAAAACGTTAGGGAGGTCACGTGAAGCCAATCGGTTCACGATGTCTTTCTTCGGCAAGGTCGTCACCGCAAAGGGCGATTTGTTGTCCGAACGCGAAGACACAATCTCAAGCTCAGTGAGCTCTACTACCGTGTCCATAGCAGCGGTTTGGGCTTGAGCTCCAAAGGCAAGCAACAAGGCCCCAGCAAGGGTCATAAGTTTTTTCATCAATAGTTAGTTTAGGATGATTCACACAAAGAAAACACAGAAGATCCGAGCCACCATATATGGCTAGTTTAAGGCTGCGTTAAACTTGAGTAATTAACTAAAAACCGGCGGTGTTTTTTGCCTAAATCCAGTCTTCCAAATCGCGACGATCACGCTTGGTAGGTCTTCCAAGCCCTTGATTCCGCTGGTGTTTCCGGGCGAGAAGGATCATTTCGCGCTTTTCGAGCTCCTCTTTCTGTGTAGTTTCTAAGAGAAAGTTTTCAACAAGGGCGGCTCCAACGCGACTTTTTGGGATGTCCAGGACTTTAAATGATCGAAGGAAGCCCGTATACTTCAGCGTGAAATGGTCCCCTGCCTTCAGTACTCGGCTAGCTTTGATCGGTTGGTCTTGAATATGCACTCGGCCCAGCTTGATACTATCCGCAGCGAGGTTGCGCGTTTTAAATAATCGGACGGCCCAAAGAAAGCTGTCTACGCGCATGGGCTCAGTGGACGTGAATCAGTTGGGTAAACTGCGCTCGGCGTTCGGCCAACTCCGCATCCGAAATGTGCTCCAGGCGTTCGGGTCCAAATTTCTCGACACAGAAAGAAGCCATTGTGGCGGCATACATCAATGCGCGCTTCATGTTGTCAAAGGAGATGTCATCCGTTTGGGCCAAATAGCCCATGAAGCCACCTGCAAATGTGTCGCCCGCGCCCGTGGGATCAAAAACTTCAGCCAAAGGCAAGGCTGGTGCAAAGAATATGTTTCCTTCTGGGCCAAATAGTAACGCACCGTGTTCGCCTTTTTTAATGATCAAGGTTTGAGGGCCCATCCCTTGGATCGCTTTGGCCGCTTGTACCAGGTTGTGTTCGCCCGAAAGTTGGCGTGCCTCCTCGTCGTTAATCGTGAGAACATCAACTTTCTTGAGAACCTTTTTGAGGTCTTCAAGCGCCACGTCCATCCACAAATTCATCGTGTCTAATACCACCAATTTTGGGCGGTTTGGGAGTTGCTCGAGCACACGCATTTGGATGGCTGGAACCAAATTGCCGAGCATTAAATACTGGCAATCCTTGTAGGACTCAGGAATAATGGGATCAAAATGTTCTAAAACATTCAGCTGGGTATCCAGCGTATCCCGTGAATTCATATCCAAGTGATATTTGCCCTTCCAAAAGAAGGTTTTTTGACCTTGGATCACCTGTAGGCCCTCAGTATGCACCTTGTGGGCGTTGAGCAGATCAATGTGCGCTTGTGGAAAATCCTCCCCTACCACGGAGACCAGATTGATTCGGTCCACAAAATATCCGGCACTCATACCGATGTACGTGGCCGATCCGCCTAGAATGCGCTCTCGCACACCAAAAGGGGTTTCCAAACCATCAAATGCGACCGTGCCAACGACTAACAAGCTCATAGAAACAGATGTTTTTTGAATATCTCCGGCAAATATACCCTTGCCTATTGCACCAATTTCAGTCTATTCGTATTATTGCAGCCCTTTTCGAGGGAAAATTCCTCCTTAGCTCAGTTGGTTAGAGCATCTGACTGTTAATCAGAGGGTCGCTGGTTCGAGTCCAGCAGGAGGAGCAAGTAAACCCTACCAGTGATGGTGGGGTTTTTTGTTGCTATTAGTGGGTTTGGAAGGAATTAACCTTTGGTGCGT
>JAHEGI010000010.1 GCA_024639785.1 Cryomorphaceae bacterium | reverse complement strand
CGCAGCAGCTCACGGGCGTGAAGAACCAACAGGGGGTGCACCACTACATCTACGACCACCAGGGGGAGCGCATAATGAAGTCCTCGCTGATCACTTCGACGGTCTACCTCAACGACCAGGTCATCGATGATGTGAATAACCTAGATCCCTATACCGTCTATGTGAATCCCTTCTATGTGGTCACGGGGTTCATGGGGGGTGACCGCGTGTCAAAGCACTACTACATGAACCAGCAGCGCGTGGCCACGGACATTTCCATTAACTACGACCCCAACGGGAATGGTGGCGCGGAGGCTCAAGGGGCTTCCCCACGGGCAAACGCACAAAACCTAGCGCTTGTGGACCTATTGAAGGTGTTGCGCGCGCTGGAACAACCCGAATTGGATACCACGGCACTAACCTTACCGCGTATGGAATCCGTTTATCCGGAACTCCAGCCATCCTCCACCACCAGCACCGCTCTCACCGAGAACATCACCAACCGAATTCTGTTCTGGTACCACCCGGACTACCTGGGCAATGTGGACCTAGTAACCGAAAAAGACGGCTATGCCTACGAATTCTTCGTCTACACCCCCTGGGGAGAAGAAATGCACCAATGGAACGCCAATACGTTCAATTTCAGCTCCCCCTACCGCTTTAACGGCAAAGAACTCGACCCTGAAACCGGACTAGCCTATTACGGCGCCAGGTACTACCAAAATAAAATCGGAGTGTGGTTGAGTGTGGATCCTTTAGCGATGGAAGGGCATAATATCTTTTTCATACCATATCAATTTTCATCAAATAATCCAATTCATAGAGTTGATAAAAGTGGCTTATCCGATGACATTATTGATGTAGAAAAAAATACTGGCAAAATCACAATAACAAAAGCACCAGGTGATGATATTGTAAGACTATCTGATAATGGTAAAACTTTGAGTAGCTATTATTATGGCACAAATGGAAGTTTTGTACAAGAGAATACCCTAATTACAGACAAGAATGATGGCAAACGACAAAATATTGTCTCAACCAATTCAATGAATGCCATGAAATTTTTCAAATTTGCTGCTAATTCCGATGTTGAATATGGTTTTAGTAAATTTAATAATTATAAAACAAAAACTTCATTCTGTGTTGTGTCAACAAATCAAAGTAATAACTCAATATCAATTAGTTCAGAAATTGAAATTTACGTTTTAACGTTCCTTCCCAATACCTACTTAAGTGAAAGTTGGCATACACATCCAGGTCCGTATGATAAATACTCCGGCTGGCCGGCATATCCATCTGGATTTGATCAATATGGAATTCCAAATGAGGACAATAAAGGTGATCGTGCTAATTTCATGTTTTTTCACACAAAATTCCCTACACAATCACCTAATTACATGTACATTTTTATACCTAGTACGAATATGATTGTAAAATATAATAATTATGAATATGAAGTATTATAGATTAATCAATATACTAATTGTATTAACTACTATCTCAGTCATGTTATCTTGTTCTCAGAATGAAAATACTTTTTTCAGTGATCAATTTTTATGTGATATTAATTTTCGAATTTCCGTTCTACGTGATCCCATCGGTCTAGAAAAAGAATTCGCATATTATGGTGGGCTAGATGCTAAAAATAACACAAATATATTTTTGTATAATAAAGTTCGGAATGGTGAAAGTTTCGTGGTAGACAGTATCGTTGTTTCAAAGGCGCAATTGGTGTCAATGATTGAGCTACTATTTCATCAAATGGAAATAGATCGCAATAAGCTCGATTATATAGAAACTCCCCCAAGGTTGTTTCCTAAAAATGAATGGCGGCATAGTGAGATTTGTTACAGTCTTGATTGGGAGGGAGTTAGATATATTGTGGTTCAGAATGATTGTGAAGTATATAAGGAGATTTGCCAAATTATTAATATTGGCCGTTGTGAGTAATAAGCAAAATTTGGCACGCAGCAGCTCACGGGCGTGAAGAAGGGTCAAGTCCTTTTTGTGGGGAGCAGCCGAGTTTAAGGTACCTTCAAAGGAAAAATGTCTGAGGTTGACACGAGCGCATTACAGTACGTCTTTCCGGCGGAGTTGCTGAAGTACTTTTCAATAGTTCAATCGGGCATCAAGACCGATAAGCCGACTGGCGAGGACTACCTCGAAGTGGTCTTCGAGGAGAAGAATGATTTGCCGGACGGCTATTCGAGAGATGACTACGAAAGCAAAGGTTTCTTTGGGTCAAGTCCTTTTTATGGGGAGCGAGGGTAAATGAGGTACCTTCAAAAGAAAAATGTCTGAGGTTGACACGAGCGCACTACAGTACGTCTTTCCGGCGGAGTTGTTGAGGTACTTTTCAATTGTTGAATCGGGAATCAAGACCGATAAGCCAACTGGCGAGGACTACCTCGAAGTGGTCTTCGAGGAGAAGAATGAATTGCCACAGGGCTATTCCAGAGATGACTACGAAAGCAAAGGTTTCTTTACAAAGCGAATCCAAGACTTTCCGCTTCGTGGACGTCCCGTGTTCTTGGAGCTGCGCCGCCGTCGCTGGCGCCATAAAGTAACTGGAGAACAGATCACTAGGGACTTCACCTTTCTTGCTGAAGGCACCACGTTTACCGCTGAATTGGCAGATTTTTTAAAACAGAGAGGTCGATAATCGCTTAGATCCAATTGCTACGGTAGCGTACTACTACAAGGTGAAACCCAAGAAAGCAAGGAAATGCTACCTGCGTCAGAAGGATGGCTTTGGGAGCTGGAAGCAATCGACTCATGCACAGGAGTATATGGTATTTCCTGAAAACATTTCTCCACACCTCGCCATTGATGAATCTAGTCTGTCACAAGGCGAATTGTACACGTTTATCAGCTCTAGGGACACCGAAGGGCGCAAGGGCAAGCTAGTGGTCATGGTCGCTAACACGCGATCAGAAAAGATTGCTGAAGTCCTGCACCTCATTGCCAAACACGATCGCGAATTAGTAAAGGAAGTCACGATGGACATGGCCTCTAACATGCGAAAAGCCTGCCAAGTAGCCTTCCCAAACGCGGTCCAGGTAACGGATCGATTCCATGTCATGGGGCATGGCATTTTTCTGGGGACCTGAGGTGTTAAGAAACGATATTCTTGAGCCATAGTAGTAAGAATTGGGTATCAATTACCCCCCCAAGCTGGCTTTTAGCTTCGCATGGAGCATTATCCGCAAGCTTCATATTTGTTCAGTAATTCCTGAACCACGTTTTGGAATGACGGGAGGCCTGCAAGTCGATCATGGGTTACGGGGTTCGGCCAAAAGGGACTTGGGCTGCAAGACATAACGTAACATGTTACGTTACGCCCTATTTCAGATTATTTTGCACTACTTGTAATCTGTAGTGGCCATATAATCAGAATATTACGGGCCTCATCAGAGCGTAACACCGTGTTACGATCGGGCCAAAACGTAACATCATGTTACGCGTTATCACTGGAGCCTTCTCGTGCGAGTATTCGGCTTACGCGCATCTTATTGACCCCAACTTGTCGTGCAATTTCTGCTTGAGAGAGATCGGGGTATTGTGCGTGCAGACCCATGACTTGTTCGTTGATGTCGGTACGGTCGGCGGCACGCAGTAAGTCGGACTCCTCGCAATAACCTTCAAACACAAAGCCGAGTAATCCATTTCTTGGGGCAAGCCGGCATTTAATAACATTTTCGGCGCCATAGTTGAGCATTGCCGAGCGCACCTTGATCTGCTTGATGTAGCGCTGGTCGGTGGACTCGCAGCCTTTACCGATGGCGACAAGGCTGTCGGCCAAGCGCGACAAGCCGGCAGATCCGGCGAGGTCTGCTTCGCTGATCGATAAACTCTTGTTGCGCTTGGGGGTATGGGCTAAGAGCATGATTGATAGGCGAAATTCCTCTTTAAGGGATTTCATCTCGCGCATAAAGTCAATGGCCTCCTGAGCGGTTTCAAGCGAATTCCCCGCGAAGTAGGATAGATTATCGATGATCAGCACACGGGAGCGGTAGCTTTCAATGTGGCTGCGGATTTCGGCAAAGACGTCTTGGCTTCGTATTCGTGGTGCTTTGCAGTCGGGATTGTAGCCGATTCGGTACAAATTGGATGAGAAGGTGAAGGAAATCCCAGGGGGATTGGTGTAGCGCTGCTCAAACTGCTTGTCGTTGAATTCAAAGTCATAGTACAGCACCCCCTGTCCCGGGACGCCGAGTTGAAACCCGGGGATGACCGTCCCGCTGGCTATGGACTGGGCGACCTGTACGGCCAGCAGAGACTTCCCCACGTTGGTGTCGGCAAACAAGATGCACAGTTCCTGCTCAAACCAAAGTTCGTCGAAGAGCATCATGGGCGTGGGTACCTGCTTGGCGTCTTCGATGCATCGGTTGGCGGTGCGCACGGTGAAGATGGGCGATTTCATGTTCCGTGGTACAAGGCGTTAAGGGACAGGTAGTAGGGACAGCCCGCGGGACGGTCGTCCCGAAATCGATACACCGCCAAGACGGTGTTCACCTCGGGGTGGTGCTTGAGAATGTGCCGCAAGGTACGGCGAAGCGGCGTCTCCCCTAGGGATTTCTCATTGGAGCCTTCCAGAATCCGTTTCAAAACGTCTAGATGCCGTACCAGGGATTCCTTCGAAAGTGTGACGCCGCCCTCTGGTGATGATTCTGCAGCGAGCGCGGTGTCGATGGCGCAAATGAGATGCTGCAGCTCTGAGCGTTGAGTGCGGGTCATTGCGCGGTGCCGCGTTGCTTGGCATCCAACCAGGCGTCGAGTTGGCTCTTGCGAAACAGCACACGCTTACCCTGCTTGATGTGGGGAATGCACCCTTTGGAGGTATAGCCGTAGAGGGTATTCTTTGAGATGCGTAGGTATTCGACGGCTTCATCGACGGTCAGCAGCGGCTGCGGGTCAATGGTGATGATTGTGGGCACGGCCTCTTCGCCCTCGCGAAGTGCCCGGTAGGATTCGCGGATTAACGCTTGAAGTTCTTCTTTGCTGGTGAGAATGATGGGGTCCATTTGGCAGTTGTTTTTATGATTACTGCGCAAAGGTTTTGGGTGCCTGTCCCTAAGGGTCACCCCACAGAGTACCCTATGGGTCACCCTATATTTTCAATTCTTGCATTTTTTTGTTGAATCTCAGCATGATAGAATCACTTTGGAGATCTTCCAATAAGGGCTTTATCCGCGTCATGCGCTGCAGCACCAAGCGCTTTTTACCCTGAAACGGATCGCGGATTTTCTTGTAGAGGTTGTCGTATCCCCTTCCGCTTAGGGCCATCGCGAGCCGAGTGACGGCGGTCATGTCACATCGGTTGACATTTGCCTCGCGAAGCAGAAAGTGCATGACCATAGCCATCTCGGCGTTTTCAAGAGTTTTTGAGTCGTTGCACTCCTCGCCCTGCTCATCATCTTCATCTAACTGGGATTCCATAATTTCTTCCATCAACTCAGGCATGCTGTCCTTGAGCTCCCTCAGTAATTTCTCGGGTACCTCGACCAATTCCATTAAAGTCCGCTGGGTTGTGGTGAGAAGGGCGTTGATGGAGGGCTGCTCTTGAGCGAGGATGGTCCACGCCATTTTAGTAGCGAGCATGGCCTTGTAAATAAATGCCATCTCACTATAGCTAGCACGGCGGCAAATCACCGGCACAGGGGCCGTCGCACCTTCAGGATCAGTAAACTCAAAGTCATCCGCACGGTCATGGAAAAACTCGCGTGCCACGACAATCCATTCACTGAGCCAGGCCGGGTCGCCGTCGTAGAGCATGCCGATACACCGCTGCAATCCTTGACAGTCAAATTCACCCGCCTCTTCCTGAAAGTGGACGTAGCGTTTGCGAAGAACATCCATGAGCAGTGGCTTGGCAAATTCAGCACAATGGGGAAAAAAGTATTCGGGGATCACATTGAAGTGTCCGAAATCAAACGCTTGAAATCGTCGGGATGGCTGAAATCGGGTCAACTCATCCAATTTATCATACAGGTCTTGGCAAGGGACTTCTTGGTCCAAAGAGAGTAAAGTAATCGCATTCATAGTGGGGACAAGTAACAGCAAAAAACCACCAAGAATGAGGTACGAAATGGGACAGCAAATCCCTATTAACAATGGTGCAATGCCATTAAGTCGCAGGCAATCAAAAAGTTAAGGTCAAAATGAGGCGCGATGCCTTCTCACTACCTGCGTCGAAGTGCAGCATATTGCGCAGTGAAAAGTGGAAAATGTTGATAAGTTTTAGTTTTCAACACCCTAAAAATGAGTGTTTTGGTACAATTTGGTACGGAACGGTACAGGCAGTTCACGGGACAAACGGCAGATTTTGGCGCAGCAAGTGTCGAAAAGCGAACAATCTCAATCAGCCGAGGAGTCCCCAAAAGAGACCAGGACGACCACCCAAACGACCATAACAAAACCAAAATCACGGCTCAGCTGCACTGGCCAAAGACCCGTTTGTTTGCCGTCATTTGCGGACTCATTTCAACGTTTTGGTCCGATTTTGTATGCAAATTGTATGCAAATAATGAAAAAAGCACCTACGTCTTTCGATGTAAGTGCTTGATTTTCAGTGTGACCCCGTCAGGATTCAAACCTGAAACCTTCTGATCCGTAGTCAGATGCTCTATTCAGTTGAGCTACGGGGCCATCTCGCAGAAGGGCCTGCCTTCGTTGAATGAGGCTGCAAATATACACTTCCGAAAGCATTTGCAAAGAGGCTAAATCAATTTATTTGTGCGAGGAGCACCATGGAATAGACCCCGGCTGCCTGAGGCTATCGGATTGGACCTTGGATATGCATTTGACCTATTTGCTATCCTCCTCTTCTACAACCTCTTCGAGCCCATCGAGGAAGCGCTTCATGTTGCCGCGCGTGGTTGTGATATACGTATAATATGGGAGCCCTTCTTTCGCTGGCAGACTCCTTTTTTTGGTATCTGTAGATAGAATGGCATCCATGTACGACTTCTCGGTACTGTAGAAGCGGAGCACATTACGCTTATAAAACACGTAATGCTCGAGGTTCGGGTTTAAGTACAAGGAAAACTCATCTCCACCACGACGTTTTCGCAACTCTAAAACGCCTTCAACAAAACGGTGCACAGGCGTTCCAGCAACCCCGCCAACCCCTAGAGCCCCTTGACTTCTGAATGCGCGAAGGTTTTTATCCCAAAGCAAATCCACTTCATCAAAATAGATGCTTTGACGCAATTCCTTAGGGAGCTTTTCGTCTGTAGACGCCACATAAAAGCGATCTTGTTCGCGCTGATTCATTAGGCGATGCAGGCCCTCTGCGAGATAATCATTGGCCCAATCTGTGCTCAATCCGCCCATACCTGGCCCCATTTCCTGAGGTAATGCTTTTAGAATGTCATCCTGAAACACAAAGTCCAGGAGTACCGCGGCAGTAGCGCTTAGTTTGTTTCGGTACAGATCATGTTCAATGTGACCATATGCACCCAAACTAACTCTTCCCATCTTGGCCCCAAGAGAAAGCTGGCCCTTGCCGGTAACAGTGCACTGCTTTGTATCAAATATGAGATGATTGTCTGGCGCATTGGGATCCATGAGGCGACGTCGTGTAGTCACTACATAGGCATCTGCCTCTGCATCATAAAACAAAATTCCCCGAGCGCTGATAAGCTCCACAGAAATAGACGGATTGTTTCGCCGTATGAAGGCGGTATAGGGACTCGCAGAATCTTGCATTAGATAAATTCCGCTGTATACCTTGTGTGCTGGGCGTGCAGTATCTGGATCCGGTAGATCAATCACAATATCGAGCGGGTCAATTTGAGTCGTCGTCATGATCCAGTCCGTCTCTAAGGCTGGACAAGAGGTAACAATGTGTATGCGACCCCGTACCGTCAGCATGGGATCAATGGACTCCATATTCACGATACCATAGTATTGGAAATATGGACTCAAATGAAAGCCTGCCTCGGGCAGCAGTTCGCCTTGGGCTACAACATGATCTAGACTGTCTACATCAATACGCCCCATCGGGATCGGCCACACCTTGCCTAGCTCGTCACTGTATTGGTATTCCCCTGATCCATAGAGATCATTTCTACCTCGGATTTTGAATTCCGCTTTTTCGATACGGTGATACCCCCCTATCCGAGATGCCAAAAGCTGTGCATTATTAAGTGGGCGCATGTACGCGGCCTCCTCGATCGTGACCCGACCGCTGTCAGGAAAAACCCGACTGTCCGCAACATCTATATTTGGCACTCCGTAGGCCTCGAGAATACTTGGACTTAAAAAGAATTCTGCGCGCTGAGCCAGGAAATTAAGACCTTCTTGACTCGCTCGTGTGCTGGTCATCCGTGCTTCTACCCCACTGCCCTTTTGGATAGAAATTAGTTTTTTCCGAATGTCCCAATCGGCCTGATTCATGTCCGCTTCGTACTCATTGCGAGGGAAGCCCAGCGTGGCATCGCCTCCCAGAAGCTCAAAGTGTCCGATATTGCGTTGAAAGTCCACCATGGCCGTAGCCTGATGCATCTCGAAGCCCCAGGCTTGATCGGGAGCTGACCGAACCCGGAAATCTGCCTTGCCGGATTCAAGCCATTGTGCATGCATGCGAAGGACCTTCCCCTCTAATTCGGCATCATCAAATGACAAGAGACCATTCGCTTCGAGTCGCCCAGGTTGATAGGTAAGTCTACCCGCAGCCGTCATCGGACGTTCTGGGTAAGTATCGAAAGACTGACTTAGGCTCTGGGACCACCAGGTGTTTTGGTAGGGCAGCCAGTGCATTGAGGCATCTGAACCAACGGCCGAAGGGTGACCCGAACCTTTGGGAGCCCCTACCACCGCGGTTAAGTTGTACTGTCCGCGACCCCGAGCAGAATCAGGGAATAGTACAAATTCATCCGAATGCCCTGAGGACTGTTGATAGCGCAAATCCCCTTGAACTCGCAAGCCAGCCATCGAAAGCTGCACGGTACCTTGAACACTGCCTGCACCTTGGTAGGCTCGCCAACCCTCGGGCTCAGTTTCTTCGGTGAAGCCAAGGGAATAGTCTCGCTGAACGCGTATGTCTTGTCGCTTAACTGGGAAAATTCCAGCGGAAGTAAAACTCCCTCCAAAGACTAAACCTTCAGTCGACGTGTTGTCCAAGGAATCAATAGTGAACGGATCAATATTCACAAAGAAGTTGCTTCGCTTGTATACGCCCCCATAGGCCTTGTCATAATAGATTTTGGCGGGGGCTGCTGATTTGAAAATTGGATACTCGGGATACCTCAAGTAACTCGACTTGTTGGTCGGATAGTCAATCCATAGCTCACCTGAAATGTCTTGGATGGTATTTCGGACACGCACTAAAGGCCTGGTCCCATCTGGCGCTAGGTCAAAACTTGGAACTTTGAACCGCATGGAATCAATGCTCGGCATATTGAACTGAAACAAGTCGTAGTTAAACTTATTTTCCCGACTAAAAAAAGTGAAACGCCCCGCTTCTACTCGACCATCAAAATCAAAATTTAAGCCTTGGTGAATCAACACTTTTTGCTGAGTGGGATACAAGGCTACCTTTTGGCTATCTGACAGGGCTATGGTCTGAACACCCACAACTTCCATATCAAAGCTGAGCAAGGAGAGGCGCGCATTCATCCCTTGCGCCACATCTGAGACAAAACGAATCACATCGTAGTCTCTGCGATTGTCGTGATTGAGGATATACTCACTGGTTTTGGGCAGCACATCAATGCGCTGCTTCTCTATATCATAGTGGACAAATCCTTGCACGGCTAATTCCATCATGAAGCGTCCACATGGCTCCAAAGGCATTCCAAGTCCCACGGCCATATCATAAAGTGTGATGTCCTTGTTGCCGTAGGAAATACCGACCTGATCCACTTTGACCAAGGGATTTTCTAAACTCAAACCTTGCAGGGCTGCATAGCGAGCACTTCGGAAGTATTGATCTGATTCCAATATCATCGGAGAGCCTGCCCCCATATTCAAACCGCCGAGATACATACTCGGCTCCGTCACCTTCCATTGGATCTGGTCTAAGGTCATCACCAGATTGTGATAACTATCCACGTAGGGGGTCATCGCCAACCCTTCATCGGGCCGATTTATTCGCAGTAGTTGCCCGATAGGATCATATTTAACTTCACTTTTAAGGTGGTAAATACTATCCGAATCCCCCAATTTAATAGTGACCTCAGACGTGGGACTCAGAAGCTCATCTGATCGGATTACAAACCGTTCTGACTTTAGCGTAACGACCTGACTACTATCATAGCTAAAGGTGAACTGTGCTTTTTCTTCGGCTGTACCGGAAGCAAAAAAGCGTTGGCCGATGATGGAAAACCCTCCGCGATAATCGACTCCTTCAAAGAAATCATCGATTTCAATGTCTGTATCATAGGCTTCAAAGCGGGGATATATGGCGTTTTCAGCTGTATTTCTGCCGGTCAAGCGGTCTTCAAAATGACCCAAAGACAAAATCGGAACCGCTTCGCCGATAGACCCTTCCTTCATGAATGAGGAGGTAAAGAGGGTTACCGAATCGACTTCAAAGCCAGGACTGCGCAAGGACGCCTGCCATTGGGGGAATTCGGCATAGAGTTCGCCCGGACCAAAGCCTGCCCGCAACCATTCGACTCGACCGCCTAAGGCCTTGATATTCCCAGTTATAGGGTTATAGAGGAGTTCAACTTCTTGTATTTCGACACTGTCTTGTTTCATTCGTCCCAGCAATCGACCATCCAGCAGACGAAATACGGCCGTGTCACCCGCTTTGGCTGGGGAAACCTCCATGAGCCCGTCCATATACCACCAGGTGAGTTGACGGTCGTCGTAAAGGCGCAATGCGAGCGGATTAGCCTCATCTGTCAATCCATGATAGGTATGTAGAAACGTTTCCATTTCCTTGCGCGAGGCCCGCTTGAATTCGCGCTCCATCTCCACAAAGAAGCGATCGCTCTGCCCCTGCTCAAAGCGGCCACTCGGCCAAGACCACGATTGAAATAACTGGATAAGCTCTACCCAGGGTTCCGAGTTCACCACGCGGCGACGCAACATTTCCCGCGCCACCCGCATGAACGCATCTCGCTGCGACGCATCGCCATCCCATGTAGGGTCCAAGAAATATGGGCTAAATGACAGCAGAATGGCTTCTGCATCTTTTTTTCCGACTAATTCGTTCAGGTGTTTGCTGAAATCCTTGTGAAACTCCTCTGGCTCTTTTCCGAAGTCACGAACGGATTGCGCCTGAAGCATCGTAGCGCCCGTAAAAAACAACACGAGCGTGACAAAAAAAGAGGTCCGGATGCTTCCGAAAAGGCGGGAGGATAGATCAGTTTTGGGCATGGGCTTGATACTCCAAAGTAAGGCGCATCCACCCATCTTTAGAGGCCTCCCCCTTGCTTTGATATCCACAACGTTTTGCACATTCTAAGAGAATCGGCACATCCGCGGCATAGAATCCACTGAGGTATAAAATTCCTTTCGGAGCCATGACCGAAGCATAGTGCTCCATGTCTGCCAACAAGATATTTCGGTTGATGTTGGCATACACTACATCGTAGGGGCCAGCGGCCGGCGCGTCCTTGGCAAGTAGATGCGCATCCCCAGCGAAGACGGCTAAACGCTCTTGCATTCCATGAAGCTCAGAAATCTCTTGGGCATTTTCTGCGGCGAAAGGATCTATTTCAATGCCCACCGCCGTGGAGGCCCCAGCTTGTAAGGCTAATACCGCCAAAATGGCCGTTCCACAACCCATGTCCAGGATTCGGGCCCCAGCCAGAATACCCGCTTTCTCGCCTTCCAGCACCGCCTCCATCATCAGGTACGTCGTTGGATGGTGGCCTGTACCGAAAGCCATCTTGGGGATCATTTGAATGACATAGCGAAAGTTCGCTGGGTCGGGTTCGGTGTGAAAGGGCGCACGAATCAGGACGTCGTGACCAATAACCAAGGGCGGGAAATTTGACTCCCACGTTTCATTCCAATTTTGATGCGCAATTTCTCGCACCGTCCATTGAACCTGGCCCACCGCATTTGCCAAGGGAAAGTCCTCAGGGCCATAGGTTTCGTAGCGGCTTTCTTCTACATACGCCTTAAGTACCTGCCCCTCCGTAGTGACCGACTCGATAGGTAATGCGTCTAGGTCGGCCATCAACAATTCCGCCGTAAGCGGGCTGTCGCACGTGAAGGTGAGCTCTACGTAATTCACTTAGGATGCCTTCAGGATGCGGACGAGCTCGATAAAATCTGCGGCGACAAGGGACGCCCCGCCGATCAGCCCACCATCTACATCTTTTTGAGCAAAAATCTCCTCGGCATTGGACGGCTTACAACTGCCACCGTAGAGGATAGGCATATCTGAAACACCAAAGGTGGCTTCCATTTGAGCGCGTAAGTACGCATGCACCTCTTGCGCTTGGGCAGCACTCGCCACTTCTCCTGTGCCAATGGCCCAAACGGGCTCATAAGCGATCACGCAATCGCTGATATCTTCCGGCTTCACCGATGCGAATGCGGCATGTAGTTGCGCCCAGGTTTCTGCCAAGTAGGTTCCTGCCTTACGTTGTTCTAGCACCTCACCCACACAGACAATGGGGATAAGTTGATGCTTCAGTGCAGATTTCACTTTGTCCGATACATCTTGGTCCGTCTCGCCAAAATATTGACGACGCTCTGAGTGACCAATAATCACCGCATCCACCTCCGCATCGCGCAACATGGCCATGGATACCTCCCCAGTAAAGGCTCCACCATCGGCCGCATGACCATTTTGAGCTGCGACTGCGATGTGTGCATTCTCCCACAAAGCGTGCACGGTCTGTGGCAACTGCAAATACGGAGGAGAAACAACCACTCGCACATCCCCGACCGCTTCGGCAGATAATCCCTCGATTAATGCTTCCATCAAATCAGCTCCTTCTTCGAGCGTGTTGTTCATTTTCCAGTTTCCGGCAAGTAGTTTCATAGCGCTTTGATTAAGAATTTCATTCTGCGAAGGATTGCATGCAAAGTTCGGGACTTTCCATGGGGTGGGCAATACAAAGAGGGAGCTATTCCTTCACCATCCGTGGATCAATCCATCGATAGGCCCATTCAACCGCCCATTGAATGACAACGAATACCGCAGAGAGTGCTAAAACGCATCCCATGACCACAGGGAAGTCTCGGGATTCCAAGGCATCTACCATGAGTTTGCCCGTCCCATTCCACCCGAAAACGGCTTCTACAAAAACGGCTCCAGAAAACAATCCTGCTAACCAACCTGAAACCGTGGTCACCAATGGATTAAGGGCGTTTCGCAGGACGTGACGGCGCATCACTTGGGCGCGGGAGAGCCCTTTGGCATATGCGGTCCGGACATAATCCTGAGCCATCACCTCCAAGGCGGACGAGCGCATCATTTGGGCAATGACGCCCAGGGGCCTAACCCCTAGCGTCACTGCGGGCAGAAGGGCATTTTGCCAATGAATCCGGTAGAATTCGCCAAAATCATCCAACTCGAGTAGATTCCCCGTCATGGGCAATCCTGTCCAAGGGGCCAATACAAATCCGAAGATCCAGCCAATCAATACCGCACTGAAGAAACTAGGCATCGCCATGCCCGTGGTCGACAGGAATACGACGGCGCGATCCACCCACGTACCTTGACGCAACGCAGCGAATAGACCGAGGGGAATGCCCAACGCTAAGGCCAGTCCCATGGCCAGAAAGGCCAAGAGCGCTGTGTTTGGTAACGTCGCTGCGAGCATGCTGGTGACCGCGAGCCCTTTTTGTTGATATGAGGTTTGTAAATCTGGCCATCGTAAACCCCAACCCCCATGCTCTGTTTCACCCAAGGGAACGAGCCCTTGGAGATACTGAGCATACTGAACCAAGAGTGGCTGGTCTAGACCATATTCGGCGCGCAAAGCGGCTAGCGCCTGAGGGTCTTCCACCTGGCCCAGCATCATGCGGGCGGGGTCACCGGCCACCGCGTGAAAAAGAAAAAAAACGAGCGTTGCAACGCCCCAAAGGACGAGAATGGATTGCGCGATGGACTTCCAGCGACGCGTCATTCAGGCCAAACTAAATTGCTGTCTTTCAGGAAAATGGCATCGTTAAAATGCCAGTGTTTTTGGACGATGCCGTCCTGGAGCAAGGTCACCCCAGGATTAGAGCGCTGAACGGTCTTCAAAGCCGTCCCGTCCATCACCGCCCAGGGAAAGCGGCATCCCGTTTTGGCGACCAAGGCCGCAATCTCCTCATCACTCGAAGAGGTCATGCCCACCACCTTGACGCTTGACTTTTGGACGTGAATGTTCAGTTCGCCCACTAAGCGCTCTAACTCCTTCATGTTCGCTTTGGAAAAGTCATACGCAATCAACCAAAGGACCTGCGGGGCGGCGACAAACTCCTCCGTGCGGTCTTCGCCGTTGATCACGATGGCAAAATCGTGAATGGGCGGTTCATAGCCCTCGGCAATTTTCTTGCTGTAGGTGCCGTCTTCCACAATGCTGTAATCGCTCCGTTCGTACCACTTCTCCTCGATGTATGCGGTTCCAGACACTTCTACCCGGCTGCCGTCAGGTGCCGAGAGGGTGAAATAGGTTTCATACTTGGGAGCCTCCAGACCGAGTTCTTCGGCTGACTTCATAGCCACCAAAACGTCCGTTCCAGGCTTGTAGGCGCGGAAATCCCACACCGGCCCGTGACTCAGGACGTGGTTAGTGAACAGGGCACAAAACAGCAGGGTGCCGGCCATTTTAGCTTGGTTAATTCGGATTGGAAGCCAAATACGAATGTGCGTTTGGCCCCAAATGAGCACCGCTATCAAGACACTCAGGACCACATCCTTGCTAAAACTCTCCCAGGGCGTCAAAGGAATGGCGTCCCCAAAACAACCGCAGTCGGTTACCTTGTTGAAGTAGGCGCTGTAGAAAGTCAAAAAAGTAAAGAAGGCCATCATGCCAGCTAAGCTCCAAAGGGTGAAGCGTTTAAAACAGCCCAGCAGCAAGAAGACGCCGAGCATCACCTCGAGCACCACCAAGAACACCGCCAAGTGCAAAGCCCAGGGCTGCAAAAAGGGCAAATTCAAGACATCCTCTCCGAAGTATTCTTCCAATTTGAAAGCGAAGCCTACGGGATCGTTCATCTTGATGACCCCACTGAAAATAAATAAGCCCCCAACGAGAACGCGGGAAATCTGTGTGAGTAAATTCTTCATGCCGGAAAATGCAGTTTAATCAGGGCAAAGGCCGCGTAATTGACCATATCCTGGTAGTTGGCGTCAATTCCCTCGCTTACCAAGGTATGTCCCTGGTTGTCTTCAATTTGCTTCACTCGAAGCAACTTCTGAAGAATGAGGTCCGTCAACGAGCCGATGCGCATGTCGCGCCAAGCTTCGCCATAATCATGGTTTTTGGCCTCCATCAGATTCTTGATGATTTCTGCGTGCCGATTGTACGCCTCTAGGGCTTCATCTGCGCTCATGTCGGGCTCGTCAGCCACTCCTTTTTCCATCTGGATGAGTGCCATGATACTATAATTGACGATGCCAATGAACTCGCCTTCCATAGGGTCCGCTACTTTCTGCGTTCCAGCCATTTGAATGGAGCGCAAGCGATTTGCCTTAATGAAGATCTGATCCGTGAGCGACGGCAGACGTAAAATGCGCCATGCTGTGCCATAATCTTGGGCCTTTTTCTGAAATAACTGGCGACAGATATCTATTACTGTCGCGTACTCGTGTGCTGTATTTGCCATGATTACCTTTAGGTTGTGAAAGGTACGATGTTCCGCTCTTTTTCTCTTCGCGTTTCGGGCCAAACATGGACCGCAGATCGACCCGTGATTGTGGGCATACTGAACAGCACACCGGATTCCTTCTACGCGGGAAGCCGCGTTGCCTCAGCAGATGCGGCCGAAGCGCATGCTGAATCCCTCCTGGCCTCAGGGGCCCAATGGCTTGACCTTGGCGGCTGCAGCACGCGGCCTGGCGCGGAGATTCCGAGTATGGAGGAAGAGTGGCGTCGCGTAGAACCCGCCTTAGACCGCATCATCCAACGCTTCCCCAACACCCCAGTCAGCATTGACACCTTTCGGGGGGAAATTGCTTTTCGGGCGCTTCAGCAGGGAGCGAGCATAATTAATGATGTCTCGGGAGGATCTCTAGACCCGAGCATCTGGACGGTGGCTGCACAAACCAAAGCGCCTTACATCCTCACGCATTACCCAGCGGGCCAGAGCCCAAGTACCATGCATGAATCTGCGTTGACAAAGGAAAACGTGATAGCTGACATGCAGCAGTACTTTCAAAGGCACTTGCACGAGCTCCGCCAGCAGGGCGTAGAGCAAGTCCTTCTTGATCCCGGCTTAGGTTTCGGCAAAACTCTGGAGGCCAATTACCGAGTTTTGAGGGACTTACCAGCCTTACATGACATAGGCGCCCCGCTTTATATTGGATTGTCGCGCAAGAGCATGCTCTGGAAGCA
Source organism: Cryomorphaceae bacterium (assembly GCA_024639785.1). Lineage (GTDB taxonomy): Bacteria > Bacteroidota > Bacteroidia > Flavobacteriales > Schleiferiaceae > TMED14. The sequence continues at coordinate 20,071 of JAHEGI010000010.1, read as the reverse complement.
TTTGGACCGAAGTCCCGACACGGTTTTATCGGCCACCAGCGCCCTTCACCTCTATGCGCTGGAGCGAGGCGCCCAAATTCTCCGCGTCCACGATGCGCACGAAGCGGCGGACGTGGTCAAACTCTGGGAAACCTTAAACGCTTAACCATGGAATGGACTCCAGTACGCAAACGGGAAGCCCGCCGCCTGTTCGCCTGGGCGCTCCTCCTATTCTTGCCCATGACCGTGGCTTCCTGCGACGGTGAATTGGATGTGACGCATGGCTTCGAATATTTCTTGTTATTTTTTGTTGGCAGTGCCTATGGCTACGTGCTTGGGGGCTTGGGCGTCGGATTTCTAAGCCTTGGGCTCGTTTACATATGGAGCCAGTCCACCTATACGCGCTGGTCCGCCGCAAGCATCGCGCTCTGGCAGCTTTTAATGGGGATGATGGTTTTTGTAATCGCCGGTGACTGGATCTACGGGGCGGACGGATGGTTTCAAAAGCAGCTCTTCTTTCCCTTCTTTGGCCACTACGGCTTCTTCTTTGAGGGCACATGGTTTTATGTCGATGCGGACGCTGCGTTGCCGGATCTCTTTAACTCGGAAATCAATGAGGATGCCCGAATGCTGGATGGTATCACCCCAGTGGTGTTGGCGGGTGTCGTGTGGTGGATAATTCAGAGTTTTTCAGATGTGAAACGGATGCTTTTAGGTTCCGGCCAATGAGATGCACTTGAATCGGCCCAAATTCGCACATGCTCAGGAAACGATTTGTACTTCAACTCCTTTACGATTAAGTATTTAACTCCTTTTTGTTGGAGTAAATTATTGACAGAAAACTTCCAGATATAGTCACGCTTGGCCAACCCTTTCGTGGCCAAAACACGAGCAGAATCTCCATGCCATTGAAGCAGTGCCATGCCTCTATTTTGGGTGAGCAATATGCCCCCTTGTCCTTGCATTGGCCCACTTTCCGCCATGAAAACCAACGTCACGGCTGCGGCTGCCACGACCCCCAGCCAATGCCGTTGGCGCCAGGAATTAATTCCCAAGGCACTCGTCAAAATCAGCGCAACCATACCCCACGTACCTGGAAAGCGCTGGCCCCATTGCCACGCGTCTGGGATGGAAGCCATGGCATCTAATACTTCTTCGGGAAAGGGAATCCCTACGTCCAAAGCGCGAAGTACAATGGCCAGCATGGTATACGGATAGAGCGCCAGCAGAACAGGGACGCAAAGCAGATTTGCGGGCAGAAAGAACCATGGGAATTGATGAAAATATAGCAAACAAAAAGGCAGAACCGCCCATTGAGCTACAATGGATAAGGGCAGACCCTGCAGGTATTTGGGCCAATCGGCTTGAGGCAATCTCGCCCAAAGAATGCCGACAACAGCCAATACAGAGAGCTGGAAACCTACATCCTGCCACCATTCGGGCCGGTACATAAGCATGAGCCAGACCGTCCATGCTAACGCAGAAAAGCGCTTTGGGCGGCCCGAGCGCCATCGCAGCAAGGACAGGAGGCTCAGCATACAGGCCGCTCGAATGGCGGAAGTCGGCCAACCAATGAATGCCACAAAGAGCCACAACCCAAGGATGAGCGTAAGGTCCCCTAGCCTCTTGAATCTATACGGAACGTAGGCGTTGAACCACTGCCCTACAAACCACAGCATACCTAAATGAAATCCCGACACCGCCAATACATGGGCCAAGCCCAAAGCTTGAAAACCTCTTTTTAAGTCCTTATCCAGCCCCTTCCCATCGCCTAAAAAGAGGGCATGCACCAAGGATTGACTGCGCTCCGACCACTTCAATTGACCAATGTATGCGCGCCAGTGCCTGCGGAGCCGTATGGCGAAGCTTGGTGCGATTTCACGCTCATTGAATTTGAGCACATACCGGGCTTGCCCCGTGAATCCCTTAGGTCTCCAAACCTCTTGAGGGTCAAATCCTCCTTCAAATAGAGGCTTCGGCCAGGGCTCACAGCGGAAAAGACCGTGAATCATGCGATTGGGTGCCTGCTTGGACGTTAACCGCCAAGTCTTCCCAGTGGAATCCACGGCCGTGCGACCATCTTCGGTCCACATCCTGCCCTCATAGCGCTTTGGGCTCTTGAGCTGACTCACCCTGGGGGCACTGAGCATGGCAATCCCCGTCGCCAACATCAAAAGCCCCGTTCGAATTATCCTTGGATGCAGACACCTGCGCCCCAGCCACCCGCACCAAGCAATGAGCACAGCGCCCACTGCGATGTGCGAGAATGAAAAAGTCCATGAAAGCGGCCATGCCGAATGTATCCAAGCACCCACCAGGGCTGAAACGATGATTTCCACCCCCACAAGAAAAGTCGCCCTACCTACCTACTCGTCAGGAAACGATTGCGCACTTAGAAGGGGCTACCAGCGCGCTTCGACCCAGGGCACCAGTCGGGTGCCTGGATAGTAAAAAGCCGTGATTTCTTCTGCGAGATACCCGCGTTTAGCCATCTCCCACGCCCCCTCTTGAGACATCCCAATGCCGTGGCCATACCCGCGCCCATGGAGCGTCAAGGTACCCGCTCCATCTTCTACCGAAAACCAAGTAGAACGCAACTTAAAGTGCTCACGCACGTGCCGCAATCTCACTTTTTGCCCGCCATAACTCAGATATTCCGCTCGTTCTGGTTGCTGGTAGGTGCAGATGAATATTCGAAACGCCTTATCGCTTGATGACGCCTTAAGCCATCTGGCCATCTGGGCGATGTAGGCTTCTTTATCCACCTTTTTGGTCCAATAAGTCTGAGGACAGTGAAGACTAAAACTGTCCACTTGACTCTGAAGGTGGCCGCGTGGCGAAAAATACCAAGCCGAAGGCATCGTTTGACCACCCGAATTGGCATGAAACAGGGCCTCAATACACTTTCCTTCAGCATCTACCAGAACCAAACCACTCGTCTTCGCGACGGCATCTTGGAGCTTGGCGAGGCGGGCTTCATCCGCCGGCCAACCGTGAAACACTTGAGACTGAACATCATCGGTGACGGCATAACACTCCCCTTCTTCAAAGAATTTTCGGGCATTTCGGGCAAACCAAGTTCGGGCGACCGCAGATTGCGCCGCCCAAAGCTCTGGATGCGTCAACCCGCCGAGTTCGGCATGAACAACGCCAACGAGATAATCATCCATGGCTAGAACGGCAACGGCAAGAATGGCAGATCCTTTGGGTCTAAGCACCACAAGTCCCGGGATGCGCCGACGGATGCCACGTGCACCGGTGAACCACATGGTTTCTCTGGGGATCACGCGCAAGGAGTCTGCTGTTTCCCATTGTCCCTCCGCATTAAATTGAATTTGGCCGGACTCGGAACGGATACTCACATTACTGACTTCCAGCGTATCGATCGCGGCACCTCGAAAGATCTGGAGATCCAACGTGCCGCCGCCCAAAGAAGCCGTGGGCATGGCGTACGGGCTAAACAGGCGCACTCGCACTGCTGGCACCGAAGCCTGTGCCGCCCCTTGAAGCAGACAAAGACACAGCAGAAGTTGAGGAAAATTAGTTCGAAGCCAGTGCATGTGCAGCCATTTGAGGCATTGGATTTCCACGATCAATCGCCTGGCGCAGGTCCTGCATCAGCGATTGGCTTTGTCCATCGGACTCGGCATGTATCAGGGCTAAACGAAGATTTTCTGTATTGGCTTCATCCTGAATGCACTCCTTCACGGCTGGCCGATCCAAGATTAAATTCACTAACGAAATATAGGGGACTCGTATCACCCGTTTTCCTATGGCATAGGAAATTCCGGACGTCCGGTAGGCCACCACCATGGGAATCGCACGCAAGGCCACCTCTAGGGTCGCTGTTCCGCTCGCCACGAGGGCCGCGCTCACCCCTCCCATGGAAGGCACATCCGTGCAAACGTTGGCTTGGACGCCATCCACCCCAAAGCGACTTAGCATACGCCGATAGTCCGCGTCGGAGACATGCAAGGGCCGATACCAACAGGCCGCTCGGTTCATTTCCTTCGCCACCTGGGCAAACAGGCTGACATGTTGGGACCATTCTTGTTCACGGCTACCGGGCAATAAGGCCAGTGGCCCTTGTGGGTTTGGAACAGCGGCCTCGACTCGATGGGCCGCAGGATGCCCAAAATATGGCGCCACTCCCCCAGCGATTTGAAGCAAATTCGATTCGAAGGGCAGCAAGGGATAGACTGCATCGTAGGCATGGACAATGCGTGGGAGCCGCTTTGCCTTCCACGCCCAGAATTGAGGACAGACCAACTGAAGCATCCGCGGAGTCTTCGAGGCTAGATTCCCTCGCCGAATCCACTCTGCAAGGCGCAAATTATAGCCCGGATAATCCACAAATAAGATGATATCGGGGGATACACGCTTCAAATGCGCTTTGATGTGTTGATCATTTTGCCAAATGGCCGGGAGATGTCGTAGAACTTCAGCGAAACCCATAAAGGCCATGGACTCCATGGGGACCACAGGGCGCTGACCATCCAGCACTTCGCGCATGGCCGGGCCACCACAGTAGGTGAAGGATAGATTCGGCGAAAGTGCCTGTGCTGCCCGAATCCATTCCGCCCCCAGGATATCACCTGAAGCCTCGCCAGCCAGCACAAAAACCTTCTTCACAGCCATTCCCAACGATAATACAATGCCACGAGGGAATACAACGCTGAGATCACCAAAATCATCTTGACCAATTGATAACGCTGGAGCATGACACCGACGATTACGTAGGAGAATTCGATTAGGATGGAGAAAATCAGCACGCGGTTAAGCAAATATGCCCATAAGTCTGGATCAATTTGCTCAACGGGTGGCAAATTCGGATAGGTAGCTTGGAGATACGCCCAGATGAACCAGGGAGTTCCCCCAGCAATGATGGCCCCCATCCATGCTTCTAATTGGTTTCTGCGTGGTCCCGGACTCATACCCCTAGTACGCCATGCACTGCCGCTAAGCTGTGGTGAGCCGTTAAATCAAATTGGATAGGCACGACGGACAGATAATGATGGTTCAACGCCCAAATATCACTGTCATCTCCACCATCGGAATCAACAAAGTGCCCGCGCATCCAGTAATATGGTTTTCCCGTCGGATCGAGGCGACGATCGAAATCTTCTTCCCAATGGCCCATGGTTTGACGGCAGACCTTTACTCCAGCATAGGGCGTTCCATTCGCTTTTGGAATGTTGACATTGAGGCACACCCCGGCCGGTAAGCCTTTAGCCAAAACAGATTCGGCAATTTGTTTGATGAACGGTTCCGCGGCAGTAAAGTCCGCCTCCCAACTGTAATCTAAGAGGCTAAATCCAATGGACGGCACCTTCTGCATGGCGCCTTCAACCGCGGCAGACATTGTGCCACTGTAGATCACATTCACGCTCGCATTACTGCCATGATTGATCCCCGAAACAATTAAATCCGGGGTTCGGTCCAAAATTTCATGGACGGCCAACTTTACACAATCTACGGGCGTTCCGCTGCAAGCGTATTCGGTCTGGGGACCGGCATCCTGCTGACTTGGTTCGCAACGCAGGGTGTCGTGAATCGTGATGGCATGACCCATCCCACTCTGCGGACTATCGGGTGCAACAACCACCACATCCCCCAGGGAATTCATGATGCGAATAAGGCACCGGATGCCCGGAGCGGTCACTCCGTCATCATTGGTCACTAAAATCAAGGGTTTGGCCACTTTTGTCATGTTCCAAAACTACATTTTGGCAGCGCATGTTCTACGGCATTGAATTTGTACTTTTCCACAGCAAATCAAACAGACCTATGTTTTTCGTAATTCTCATCTCATTTATGCTTTTGGGCTTTGCTGTTCAAGCTCGCCTCAAAAATCGTTTCAAGAAGTACAGCCAGGAAATGCTGCACAACGGCATGTCCGGCGCTGAGGTAGCTCAAGCCATGCTCGACCACTATGGGCTGAACAGTGTCCGCATCACGGGGGTTCCCGGCAAGTTGACGGATCATTACAATCCTGCGACCAAAACGGTTAATCTGTCTCCAGAGGTCTATGAAGGACGCTCTGTGGCTGCCGCCGCCATTGCCGCACATGAATGTGGCCATGCCGTGCAACATGCCAACAGTTATGCCTGGTTGACCATGCGCAGCAAAATGGTTCCCGTGGTCAATGCCTCGAGCCAAATCATGAATGTGGTGTTCTTCGCTTCCATCTTTGGAATGAGCCTACTTGGCTTAGGCTATGATGGCATTCTTTTACTCTTGATTGGAACCCAAGCCGTCATTGCCGGTTTTGCGGTGATCACCCTGCCTGTGGAGTATGATGCTTCACGTCGTGCGCTTGTATGGCTCAAGGGAGCAGGCATCACTAACCCCCACAACCACGGTATGGCGGAAGACGCATTGAAATGGGCCGCGCGCACCTACCTCGTGGCGGCAGCCGCTGCAGTGACGCAGTTGCTCTACTACGTGATGCTCTACTTAGGCCGTCGGGACTAATGACTCTTCGGGCCTACCGTTCAGAGGATGCTGCCGGCATCCTGAGCATCTACGGTCCGGTTGTGGCTACCTCTAGCGCCACCTTTGAATACGAGGTTCCCAGCCTCGAAGTCTTTGAAAAGCGCCTGGCGGCCATCGCCGGGCGCTTTCCTTTTTTAGTGGCCGAAGCCACAGACGGGAGCATAGCCGGCTACGCCTACGGCACCACCCACCGCGAACGCATCGCTTACCAATGGGCCGTGGAGACCTCTGTGTACGTGCGTGAACCCGGACAGGGCTTAGGCCGAAAACTCTATGACGCCCTCCTCCCCCAACTGGCGGAACGCGGCTTCCTTTGGGCCTATGGCGTCATCACCCAACCCAACCCCGCCAGTATCGCCCTGCACGCAGCCTGTGGATACGAGAGTTTCGCCACGTATGCCGCCGCAGGTCAAAAATTTGGGCAGTGGCACGACGTGCATTGGATGCGCAAGGCGCTCAACGAACCACTTCCGCAGCAGCCCGCGCCAAAGTTTGCTCCCGCACAAGATCCACGGTCTTAAACATTTGGCGCGCTCTGGCTGTTTTTAAAAAATGCAATGGGTTCTCATCACTATCGGCGTATTGGCCATGGGTTTTTTTGGATACACGTACCAATCTTCTAAGAATTTAGAACAGCCCGACTACCGCGTCCTCGAAAAGGAAGGCGCCTTCGAGCTGCGTGAATATGTGCCCAGCCTCTGGGCCGAAGTCAACGTTTCTTCCGCCAATTACGACGCCATGCGCCAGGGGTTTCGTCCGTTGGCCCGCTACATATTTGGCGGAAATCAAAGCGGCACCTCGATGGAAATGACCGCTCCCGTTTCGCTCATCATGGAAGACAGCGCTCCAACGATGCGCTTCTTTATGTCCGCCGAAAGCCGCCGCGAAGACCTGCCCGCGCCGAACGATCCCAGCGTGCACTTCGTAGAGGAACCCAGCCGAATCCTAGCCGTCTACCGCTTTGGCGGCATCCTCTCCGAAGAGAAACGTCTGGAAGCTGGACAAAAATTAAAGACCTGGTGTGACCAGCGTGGCTACCCACTTGCGGGCCCCGTGGAAGTATATGGCTACAACTCGCCTTGGGAGGTGATTCGACGCAACGAGGTCGCCTACCCCATCGAACGGCCCTAAGCCCTGCTTAAGCCTCTGGGAAAAATTTGCCCGGATTCATAATGCCCGTGGGATCTACGACCGCCTTGATTTGCCTCTGCAAGTCTAGTGCGGGCGCACTGAAGGCCAAGTCTAGGTAGCCCTTCTGGACCAAACCGATGCCGTGTTCCCCGCTGATGGTTCCACCCATCGCGACTACCTCTCGGAATAGGGTCCGAATTCCCTCCTGCAACTTGGGCCCCTGCCAATCTTCATCCGACATGTCGCCTTTGACAATGTTGACGTGCAAGTTTCCGTCCCCCGCGTGGCCGTAGCAGACGGATTGAAAGCCAAATTCCGCCCCAATGCGCTTGACGGCACGGAGGAGCTCCGGTAATTTGGCCCGGGGAACGACGGTATCCTCCTCTTTATAGATGCTATGGCTCTTCACCGCCTCGCCCACGCGGCGGCGCAGTTTCCAAATCGCATCGCGTTCTGCCGCGCTCTGAGCGAACAATACTTCTAAGGCGCCCGCCTCTTCAACGACGACGGCCATGGTCTCCGCTTCTTTCAAAACGGCGTCCTCGTCAAAGCCGTCTACTTCCATGAGGAGGTGGGCTTCGATGTTTGGTCCGGTTGGAATGCTCACCCCATCCACATACTTCAGCGTCCAATCAATGGCGTCGCGCTCCATGAACTCCAGGCCCGAAGGCGTCACGCCCGCCTGGAAAATCTTGGCCACCGCCGCACACGCCGCCTCCGCAGAGGCAAAAGGCGCCAATAGGGTAAAACTCACCTTGGGATAGGGAATCAGTCGTAAAACGATCTTGGTAATCACCCCCAGCGTTCCTTCTGAGCCCACAAAGAGCTGGGTCAAATTGTAGCCCGTGGAATTCTTCAAGGTGTTGGCACCCGTCCATAGCACCTCTCCATTCGGGAGGACCACTTCTAAGTTCAGCACATAGGCGGAAGTCACTCCGTACTTCACAGCTTTGGGTCCGCCCGCATTGTAGGCCACGTTGCCACCCAGCGTACTCGAACCCCAGCTCGACGGATCCGGCGGATAAAACAAGCCCTGCTCCTTGCAGGCCTCGTGAAAGACTTGGTTGATAACGCCGGGCTCGACGGCCGCTTGAAAGTTGGCCGCATCGATCTCCAGGATTCTATTCAAGCGCTCCATGCTCAAGGAAATGCCCCCATGCACGGGAATCGCACCCCCAGAAAGGCCCGTGCGAGCCGCTGCAGGCGTCACAGGAATGCCATGAGCATAAGCCACCTTCAAAATGGCGGATACTTCGGCGGTATTTTCCGGCACGCAAACGACCTGAGGACGCACGTGCAAGTCTTCTGTTTCATCGTGGGCGTAGGCGTCCAAGCTCTCAACGTCCACACGCAAGCGCTCTGCAGGCAGAATCTGCTGCAGCAACGGAAGCCATCTTGAAGTATCTTCGGACATCTCTGAAATTTGCCTCCTAAAATACAACCTACCTATGCGCAAGTTTGTCCTTCTTTTCGCTCTTTCTATGGGCTTTGCTGCGGCTGCCCAACAAGCCGTCACATTTGATGATGTCTTCCGCTCACGTGCCTTCTCGGCCAAGGGCGTGTACGGCCTTCGCTCCATGGAGGACGGTTTGCACTACTCGCGCCAAACGTCGAACGGCATTGAGAAATTTGACTTTGCCACGGGCGAATCCCAAGGCGTACTGGTTGCTAATGACGCCGCGAAGGATGCCTCTGGCGCCAGCCTCCCCTTGGGCAACTACACCTGGACCTCGGGCGAAAAGAAGGTCATTATCGAGGACGATATGCAGCCCATCTACCGCCATTCCTACACGGCGAAGGTCTACGTCTACGATTTGACGAGCGACGCCACCACCTTGGTCAGCCCGGAGGCCATACAAAATCCCGTACTCAACCCCGATGGCGACCGCATTGCATGGGTACACAACAACAACGTCTACTACCGCTCTTTGACGGGCAGCAACCAGACGCGCGTCACCTCCGACGGCGTGAAGAACGCCATCATCAACGGCGCCCCCGACTGGGTGTACGAAGAGGAATTTGGCTTTCACGTGGCCCTTTCTTGGTCTCCCGACGGCCGCTACCTAGCCTACTACCGCTTTGACGAGCGCGGCGTGACCGAATTCAGCATGGATGTTTACGGCACCGAGCTCTACCCTGAGCCCTATGTCTTCAAATACCCCAAGGCAGGTGAAGCCAATTCGGCCGTGACCATCTGGGTCTACGACACCCAAACCGGACAAACCGTTGAAGCCACGCAAGGCCAAACCTACGAGTACGTTCCCCGAACCCATTGGTCGCCCAAAAACGAACTCTACCTATCCTTGCTCAACCGCCACCAGGACAGCCTCCGCTTGGTCGCTTACGTGCCCAGCACCGCCAAGGCCCAACAGGTCTTCTTGGAAACAGATCCCGCTTACACGGATGCGGATCACAGCCTTACCTTCTTGAAGGACGGCCGCTTTGTTTGGATGTCCGACCGCTCGGGCTACAACCACGTCTACCTGGTCAACCCCAGCAAGAATAAGGTTTCGGCACTCACCTCTGGCGCCTTTGAGGTGACCGAACTCTACGGCGTCGACGAAGCCAACGGCCACATCTACTACCAGGCTGCGGACGTTTCACCCGCCAACCGCACGGTCTACCGCGGCTCCTTGAAGGGAGGGAAAGCCAAAGCTTTAAGTGCTACGGACGGATGGAACGGCGCCACCTTTAGCACCACCTACGCCAACTACATCCTCAACCATTCGGACGCCAACACTCCGGCGCGCATCAGTCTGCACGACAGCAAGGGCAAGGAGATTCGGGTCTTGGAGGACAATGCCGAACTGGTGCAACGCATGAAGGACTACACCTTGTCACCCAAGACCTTCTTTACGTTGGAGGCTACCAACGGCCAGCGCCTGCCCGCATGGGAGATGAAGCCCACCAACTTTGACGCAAGCAAAAAGTACCCCATCCTTATGTTCCTTTACGGCGGCCCAGGCAGCCAGCAGGTCACCGACAACTTTGGTGGCCGTGACTACTTCTGGTACCAAATGCTCGCCAACGAGGGGTACTGGATCGTCTGTGTCGACAACCGTGGAACGGGCGGCCAAGGGCGCGACTTCACCAAGTGCACCTACTTGCAATTGGGCAAATACGAGACGGAAGACCAAATCGCCGCCGCCAAGGCCCTCGCCCTCCGCCCTAATGTGGACGGAAGCCGCATCGGCATTTGGGGTTGGAGTTATGGCGGTTTCATGGCGGCCCATTGCATTACGCAGGGCGCCGACGTCTTCAAAGCCGCCATCTCAGTGGCTCCAGTGACCAACTGGCGCTTCTACGACAACATCTACACCGAACGCTACATGCGCACTCCGGCCGAAAATGCCGAAGGCTATGACGCAAATTCACCGTTAAGCCATGCCAGCAAGCTCAAAGGCAACTACCTGCTCATTCACGGCACGGGTGACGACAACGTACACGTTCAGAACAGCATGCGCTTAGCGGAGGAGCTGATCCAAAACAACAAGGACTTTGAATACATGGTCTACCCCGACAAAAACCACGGCATCTATGGAGGCATGACCCGCATCCACCTCTACACGAAGATGACGAAGTTTTGGAGGGAGAACCTCTAAGGGCATGAGGGCGCTTCGCGCTGTTTGCTTGTGCGTTGGTATGTTCGTTTGTTGGCGTGAGGGCGCTTCGCGCTGTTTGCTTGTGCGTTGGTATGTTCGTTTGTTGGCTTGACAGCTAGAGGTTGGCAAAACAACGGAAAGTCCCGGCGCGCGGCGAAGGTCCGCCACCATGTTAAAGGGTAAAAGAGATTAAGCGTTTAAGCGAATCGCTACAGTGCATAGCGCAGCCCAACAAACCAACTAGCTAACTAACCAACAAACAAAGCAAGAGCGAAGCCCGTGCTCCCTACCTCCCAAACCAAATTTCCACTATCTTCCCGAACCTAAACACACACGTTCAACTACAACTACTTTTTTCACCATGGCAACGACCGAAAAAATGACGCACCCACGGGGCTTGTATTCCCTCTTCTTTACGGAGATGTGGGAACGCTTCAGCTATTATGGCATGCGCGCTCTGCTCGTATTATACCTAACAACTGAATACGCCAACGGCGGCTTTGGCCTTGAGCGAGCTTCAGCGCTTGAGATCTACGGCATCTTCACGGGCCTAGTCTACCTGACACCCATTGTGGGCGGTATGCTGGCAGACAAAATTTTGGGTCAACGCCGCGCCATCTACGCTGGAGGTATTTTGATGGCTTTGGGGCAATTTGGCTTGGCTGCCTCCCATATATACATGGAAGATCCTACGCAGCGTGAGTTCTTATTTTATATGGGCTTAGGCTTGCTTATGGTGGGCAACGGCTTCTTCAAGCCAAATATTTCAACGATTGTCGGCACCTTGTATGAGGACAATGATCCTCGTAAGGATTCTGCGTTTACCATTTTCTATATGGGCATCAACTTAGGTGCATTCCTCGCTCCGATCATTTGTGGCACTTTGGGTGAGCAAGTGGGCTGGAAGTATGGCTTTGGTGCAGCAGGCATCGGCATGCTTCTCGCTTGTGTATGGTTCTATTTCGAAGAATCCAAACTCGAAGGACAAGGCATGCCCCCTGGACGTACGGGTGAAGCCCGATTGCTGGGCAAAGATTTTGGCGTCATCGCTGGGTACATTATCGCGAGCTTCGCTGTAGTCTATGGGTTTTTGACCCTTCAATCCGCGATTAATGAAAGCGCCATGACCACGATCATTCAAGTCGTGGGAGTCCTCGGCCTGCTAGGCTTAGGGTATGTCATTTACAATGGCACAAGTGGATCAGAGCAATGGTCTCGCGTGGGCGCCATCATGATTTTTGCGGTAGCGAATATCTTCTTTTGGAGTGGCTTTGAGCAAGCGGGTGGCACCTTCAACCTCTTTGCCGCTGAAGAAACGAATCGCAACATCTTCGGTTACGAAGTCGCAGCATCCCTATTTCAGTCGATCAACGCACTGGCCATCTTCATCTTTGCACCTGTGTTTGCCTCATTTTGGGTCACCTTGGCCACGCGCAACCGCAATCCATCTACGCCCGCCAAATTTGGCTTAGGCCTCGCCTTGCTCTCTTTGGGCTTCGTCGTCATGTCCTTGGCCAGCTTTGCTGCAGAAGGCGACGCTTTGGTTAGCCCCATGTGGTTGGTTGGCGTCTACGTTCTTCACACTTTCGGTGAGCTTTGCCTCTCTCCTATTGGGTTGTCGATGATCACCAAATTGGCTCCGCCTAAAATTGTCTCCGTCATGATGGGTCTTTGGTTTGCCTCTATGGCCTTGGCCAACTACATGGCGGGCATCATGGAGTCTTTACTCGAGAAGATTTTCCCAGGAATGAACCTCTTCGTCTTCTTGACCATTACCGCCGCGGCTGGTGCTTTGCTCATGTTTGCGTTGACTCCATTGTTGCGCAAATTGATGAAGGGAATTCACTAAGCATTTTGTTTGCTAAAACAAAAGGGGCGCCCGTTGGGCGCCCCTTTTTTCTTGCGCCGACGGCGCTTATTGATAGACAAAGTCGTAGCCCTTCAGGGTCAGGGTACGATATTTTTTCTCATTAAACTTATAAAGTCGAGAGGGCCGTTTTGCCCGCTCTGAGGAACGGATGAAGTTTTCCGTCTCTAGCAAGAGTTGACTCTTGAGGAGTTTGCGACGAAAATTGCGCTTGTCAAAGGCCTTACCTAGCGCACATTCATACAAACGTTGAATATTGTTCAAAGTGAATTCAGCGGGCAAGAGGCTGAAACCTATCGGACGACGCTTCACCCGGCGCTTTAATCGCTCCTTGGCATATTCCATGATTTCATTGTGATCGTAGGCCATTCGCGGAATATCGCTGACTGAAACCCACGAATACCCCTCTTTCTTGAGATTGTTTTCTAAGGCATCATCCAACCGAATTGTACAGTAATAGGCAATATTGATAACCCGTCCTACTGGATTTCGGTAGGGTTCAGCAAAGCCATTGAGCTTTTCGAGTAACCAATTATCCTTGCCCGTGATTCGAGCGAGCAACTCTTTAGCCACAAAGGCTGGATCTTCCTCCGCTCGAACGACTGAAGAAGGAATAATCCATGCACCCTCAAATGGACTGCCCACTTTTTTGGCCACGAGCGTTTTCAAGTTTTCTCCATCAAAACCAAAAACCACTACCGAAGTAGCCAAAGCCACCTTAAATTCATCAGGAGAAAATTCTATTCGCATGTAGTCGTTCCGTTTAGTGTTGCAAAGTTCTCAATTATTAGCAAAAAGAGTGCCCCTATTTTGCATCCTTTTCAGATTTTAACCATTTAGACTCTAGTATGTTCAAGTTCAGCCCTTCTCACTGGGAAAGTCATCGAACCCTCGGCTCCTTTGACGTTTTGATCATCGGTTCGGGCATGGTTGGACTTTGGACTGCCTACCATTATTTGCGGCAATCTCCCGGGAAAAAAGTCCTGTTGGTCGACCAGCTTCCACATGGCCAGGCTGGAGCAAGCACCCGAAATGCCGGTTTCGCATGCTTTGGAAGCCCAACCGAGCTGTTGGATGACTTACAACATGAAAGCGAAGCGGAAATCATACAGCGCCTTTCCTGGAGATATCAAGGGTTGCAAGCTTGGTTGGCGCATTTTGATGCGCGGGCGATAGATTGGACTCCGGAGCATGGACATGAGGTATTTTCAGACCAGGAAAAAGAAAGCTACCAGGCGGTTTTGGCATCTTTAGATCACTTGAATTCCCTCGCTCATGCGGCTGAGATTCCAGGAAGAGTCTATCAAATCGCTTCCTCTATCGGCCCGAAGCTCCCATATACCATTCAGATCTTGCATGAAGCAGGACTTCATCCAGGTAAAGCCCATCAGGCCCTCAGCGCCAAAGTGCATTCGCTCGGCGCTCAGTGGTGCCAGGGTCTACACGTCCCTCCCAAAACCGAATGGGTACGAATTGGCGAAACTTGGAAAATACCCAGCGTGCATGGAGAAATTGAAGCTCGTCAAGTCGTGGTAGCGGCTAATGCCTGGGCCTCGGAACTTCTACCCCACCTAGATGTACTTCCCGGGCGAGGTCAGGTCTTGCTTACCTCCCCGATTCCAGGCCTCCCATTTCGAGGCACCTACCATGCGGATGCAGGGTATCTCTATTTTAGAAACATTGGGGATCGACTGCTTTTGGGCGGTGGCCGAAATGCTTTCCGTCAAGCAGAGCAAAGCCATCAAGCCAGGATAAGCAATGAAGTCCAGGATTATCTCGAACGCTACGCCCGAGAAGTCTTGCTGCCTTCTTCCTCTTTCGATATCGAAGAGCGATGGGCCGGCATCATGGCTTTTTCTTCGAATGGCAGCAAAATGCCCTATGTACATGCAGAAAATGACCAGTGCTATGTCGCTGCGCGCATGGGCGGCATGGGGGTCGCCCTAGCCCCCGTTCTAGGACAGCAAATGGCCGACCTACTCGAATAAACCAATTTTGAGCAAAAGACAAGGGCGACATCCGTAGACATCGCCCTTTCACGCTCCAGTTGCCTGGCGTATGACATCCCGTGGGATGGTCTCCCGCCGAAATTTCCAGATTTAACTCTGTACTCGTGACGCCTCTTTCATCGTCCGTTTCAGCCGGTTTTTGCCTCGTGGCATACCTCCTGTCCGCGGTGGTTCAGGAAGCCGATTTCTATCCCAAAATCGAGTTGCCTCGTGGCTCTGCGCTCTAACCGTTGTTCACAGCTAGCCTGGCGATCCAGGGGTCCCCTCGGCTTCCTTGCGGTCGCTAAGGCTTCCTTTGCAGGCAAGTATAGACCGAAATCCACACTTGGTTGTCCTCAGCCTCACTTTCGCTTCGCTTCGGACTTGCTGTCTGGTTTTACTTCTGATTCTCCCTTGCGGGGCTCTCAGCAGGCCTTCTTTCGAAGTCCTGGGGTCGCCTTGCGGTCTCCCTTACGTCCTCTCTTTCCTGTTGCCAAGTCAGAGACTCTTCCATTCAGCCCTCAAAACATTCCTATTTCTAGGTCTAACTTTCGTTCAGCTCGCGATCTTTTGGTACATTAACCTCTAGTTAGTCTGCTGGTTTTGAGACACATCCTCGGGCCCTTTCGCACCCTCGGACCAACAGTGGCCGTTGCCGTTCTGCTGTTGCGCTTTATGAAAGTACTTATAGAATAGAATAAATCAAGGGCTTGTTAAAAACTATGTTCACAAATTCTATTTTTGATCTATAATGCTCATTTTCAATTATTTAATTATCGAATAAAGTAAATGTTTAAACAACGAGCATCTTGAGCCCATGGGCAGACGATCACTCCTCGCGGTTGGAAATCAATCATTTTCTATCGAGCCCTCAAAAAAGCAGCGAAAAAAACCCTTTGAAAACCATGCTAAACCAGGTCCTTTGAATCAAAAACTCAAGGTCAATATACCCGCCTCGAAATAGCCAAATGCCTTACTGCAAGCCTATTAACAATAAAAAACCCGCACTTCTCAGTGCGGGTTTAGGGGTCCTTTGGTCGGGATGACACGATTCGAACGTGCGACCACACGCCCCCCAGACGTGTACTCTACCACCTGAGCTACATCCCGAGGAGGGCGGCAAAGATATGCAAAAGCCAGAAAGTTTAGGTCCATTCAAAGTCACATTTCTAGCCGATCCAAGCCCTATTTTTGCCACACTATGGAACAAATTGAATGCCTCATCATTGGTTCTGGCCCCGCCGGATACACTGCCGCCATTTACGCTTCACGCGCTGACCTCAAGCCCGTCATGTATGTGGGCCTTCAGCCCGGCGGACAGCTTACTACGACCACCGAAGTAGACAATTTCCCCGGCTATCCGGACGGAGTGGACGGCAATGCGATGATGGAAGACCTCAAAAAGCAGGCTGAGCGCTTCGGCACCGACGTACGGTGGGGCTTGGTTACCCAGGTAAAATTCAGTGAAGAAGTCGGCGGCTGGCATCATGTAACCGTGGACGAAACCACTGAAATCCAAGCGCGCAGCGTGATCATCAGTACCGGCGCTTCAGCGCAATACCTCGGACTTCCGTCCGAAGAGAAATTTATGGGCTTTGGCGTGAGTGCTTGTGCCGTGTGTGATGGCTTCTTCTACAAAGGCATGGATGTCGTGATCGTTGGCGGTGGAGATACCGCTGCCGAAGAGGCAACCTACTTGGCTAAACTCTGTCCGAAAGTCACATTATTGGTGCGTCGCGACGAAATGCGCGCCTCCAAAGCCATGCAGAACCGCGTACTCTCTACCCCAAACATTGAAGTGCGCTGGAATACTGAAACCGTAGAACTCCAAGGCGGTCAGAGTGTAGAAGGCGTCAAAGTCCGCGATCGCATTAGCGGCGAAGAGTCGGTCATTCCCGCCAAAGGATTTTTTGTTGCCATTGGCCACAAACCCAACACGGATATATTCAAAGGCCAATTGGTCATGGATGAAACAGGCTACTTAAAGACAACGCCAGGCAAAACGGAAACCGTTCGACCTGGCGTGTTTGCTGCGGGAGATGTCCAAGACAAGGTCTACCGTCAGGCGATTACCGCCGCGGGGACCGGTTGTATGGCCGCCCTGGAGGCCGAGCGTTATCTCGGCGCCCTCCACTAAATCCGCCAGGACGACCTCCACGGCCGCGCATACGGCTTCCGTTGTCATCCCGAGGACGATCATAGCGACCCACATGGTGCTCTACCGGATCTAGCTTCACGCGGATTCCGTTAAATTCAGAATTCTCCATGGCAGAACGCACTTCGTCCGCACGGCCCGAAGGAATCGTGAAATACCCGTGGGCAGGGCCCACGTTGACTCCTTGAACATCAAAGTCACCTAAACGGCCCACCTCACGGACAAAATCCTTGAGCAATGGCCATGTAAATCCATGTTTCTCGCCCAGGTTGATCCAGAAGCGCTGCTCATCCGCGCGGCCAGCGTGGCGAGGCCCACGATCTTCACCATCACGCTCAAAGCGATCCTGGCGATCATTGCGTTTGCGTTCACTGCGATTCAAGTCCAAGTCGACATGCTCTGCGTAGTGACGGAATAAAACGTCAAACTCTGCAGCCAAAAACTTTGAAACCAATTCCTTGGTTGAAAGACCTTCAAAAAGGGGCATAAGTGAAGCCACGTGCTCTTCTACGAGCTCCATTCCTTCGGATTGTGCCGCAACCTTCTGCGCAAAATGCTGCAACTGACCTAGTACGACATCGTTACGAGAAGGAAACTGTGCCCGCTTGATTTCACGTTTAATTTCACGCTCTAGCGCAGTCAACTTACGCGCTTCAGCATTGGTCACCATCGCCCAAGAAATTCCCGTGTTGCCCGCACGGCCAGTGCGACCTGAACGGTGATTGTAACTCTCTAGGTCATTCGGAAGTCGGTGGTGAATCACGTGGCTGATCTCCTTCACATCAATACCACGCGCTGCCACATCGGTACATACCAATAGACGCACTTGCTTGGTACGGAAGGCATGCATGACCAAATCACGTTGCTGCTGCGAAAGATCACCGTGTAAGGCTGCCGCCGTATACCCATCTCCGATAAGCGATTCTGCGGTCTCCTGGGTTTCAACTTTCGTCGTACAGAAAATCATCGCGTACATCCCTGGTGAGCTATCAATCAATCGGCGCAACCCTTTGTAGCGATTCTCACGGGTAGTCAAAAAAGCAAAATGCTCTACCTGGGTGGAAGCCATATTGCGCTGTCCAATTTGGACACGCAAAGGATCCTCCATGAATTCTTTCGTGATCTTCTCAATGGGCTTGGGCAACGTCGCGCTGAACAACCACGTGTTCATGCCGTCAGGCGCTTGTTCCAATACTTCGCGAACATCGTCCAAGAAACCCATGTTCAGCATTTCGTCGGATTCATCCAACACCAGCGTTTGCAAGGCATCAAACTGCACATCTCCACGACGAGCTAAGTCCATCATACGCCCAGGCGTAGCCACAAGGATGTCAATTCCCTTGCGCATGGCGGTTTGCTGCGTCCGAATGCTGGAGCCACCGTAGACCGCGAGAAGGCGGATATGGCGCATATTTGCGGCATACTTTTCCATCTCTCCCGCGATTTGAACACAGAGTTCACGAGTTGGAGATAAAATGAGGACGCTGGGCTTTTTAGGCTCCGCGCCGCGCTGGCTATCAAGAATTTGTAAAATAGGAAGTCCAAAGGCGGCCGTCTTGCCGGTACCGGTTTGGGCCAAAGCGATCATATCGCGCTTTCCCTCGTCTGCCAATAAGGCAGGGATGGTCTCCGCTTGAATCGGGGTTGCTTCGGTAAAGCCCAAAGCGTCTATCGCGTCAAGCAAAGGCTGGTTGAGCCCGAGGGTGTTGAATAAAGTCATAGGGAAATTTAAGTGTGCAAAGGTAGGTGGCTTTTCTGAGCCGGAGTGATAAAAAAACGTACAGCCGTATAAGCCGGATTCTGTCCGCGCCGAAGCACGTCCTTGTCATTGATCTAGGCAAGCAGTCACCCACTTGCTCCATCTGCCTACCCTCCGACATTGAGCGAGCCGCTCTCAAGCATCGGTTTACATGGCATTTCAACCCGCGAGGTTTACCTAGCCAGCTCGGTTGCCCAAACTGCTGGTGGGCTCTTACCCCACCTTTTCACCCTTACCACGGTGCTCGATCGATGCCTCGTGGCGGTTTCCCTCTCTGTGGCACTAGCTGTCAGCCTCCCCTTGCGGGTCAACTGCCTTCCTGTTAAGAAGCGCGGTGCTCTGTGTTGTCCGGACTTTCCTCCTTGAAAATCAAGGCGACAAGGCCGGCTGTACGCAAGTGCAAAGGTAGGCTATTTCTACCTGCGTAAAATTTCCACCTCCAAAGCCCCTTGTCCAAAGAGTTGATAGGAAGCGTCATAATAGCGCAGACCTTGGTCCTTTCGCAGCATTTGCTCTAGTTCATGGCGCAAGCGCCCTGTGCCTTTCCCATGAATCAAAACCAGTTTGCGCTCACCTGAGGACCTGGCTTGGGTGATCGCAGTTCGGGCATAGTGTAGTTGATGGAGTAACTTTTCGTGATCCGTAGCCCCGATATGCAACGGGGGGAGCTCGTGCAAATGAAGATCTACCTCTCGCGCTCCGAGCTTGGCCGCCTGCATGGAGGGCAGTGCGGGTTCATTTATCGCCTGAATCTCTAAGTCTTTCTGTTTGACTGGGCCATTCGACAACAAGTGATCCATGCCTCGGTCGCGTGGTATGAGCTCCTCCAAGTCATGCCAGCGAGAGAAATCACCGACCTGGACTTGCACTTGATTCCCATCCACAGCAATCACGCACCCCTCCCCGACTTCATCGAGGAAAGTCACCAGGTCTCCGATTTGAAACGCATTTTGCATCCGTCAAAAGTACGGGGCAAAAAAAAGCCCCCGGCACTTGGCCGGGGGCTTGTGGATAATCGTTTCCGATTGGGGCGACTTACTGAAGCACCACGCGGAGGTTGCTTTCGCCTTGCTCGCCGCTCAAGCGGATGGTGTA